>SHVK01000005.1 GCA_009694285.1 Candidatus Nanopelagicaceae bacterium
ATCGAAAAACCCTTTCATCAACCAGATCGCCGCGGGCAAAGTAAATGTTGTGTACGCCAAAGCCAATCCAAATTTAGTGTCAAGCAGATTTAATTTCATCATCATGATGTAGATCGGAATCAACAAGAGCACGCCAGGAATTACCCGAACCAACATGTAAAAAAGCAAAATTCCTTGTTTGCCACCAAAGTTAGCGCGGGACAATGCATATCCAGCAAAAGTTCCTAGGGTCAAACTCATGACCATTGTCATCATACTTACAATAACGCTATTTCCTAGCAGATGCGGAAAATCCGTGTACTTCCACACTTCGCGGTACGCCTCAAAACCTAAATTTCCAAACATGAGTCCGGTGGGATGTTTTACAATTTCGATTTCGGGTCTAACCGAAGTGTATGCCGTCCAAATCAATGGAAGGATAGAAAATAAAATAAGTGATCCAACTCCAACATTAATTGCGACAGTGCTGGGAGCGTATTTAGATTTACCAGTAACTGCCATTATTTCTCCTTTCCGAAACCAACGGAACGGATATAAACCATTGCAAAACCACTAATTGCAATTAGAACAGCAACTGAAATTGCTGAGGCATAACCAAAATCAAAGGCTTGATACGCCTTTTTGAAAGCCAGCAACGGAACAACCATAGTTGAATCCCCTGGACCTCCTTCAGTCATTAACAAAACTAAAGTTGGTGAATTGATTAACTTGATTGCTTCTAAAATTGTTGAGACAAAAAGAACTGGCTTTAAAAGTGGCAACATTACATATCTAAAATGTTGAAAAGAGGAAGCGCCATCAATTGCGGTTGATTCACGCAACTCGGCTGGAATTCCTTGGATACCGGCAAGAATGAACAATGTAAAAAATGGATAGGAGCGCCAAAGTTCTACAAAGAGAACTCCATAGAGCGCCTTATCCGGATCGGCCCAGATACCTTGACCGCCGATATCAATCCCGATGTGACCTACCAATATAGTTACAATTCCATATTGCGCATCTAACATAAAGCGCCACATGTAAGCGGTTACTACTGGTGGCATAAACCAGGGAAGCATCACCGCGATCCGTGCGGCCCAGATAAATTTAGATTCACGACTTAAAAGCAATGCAGCCGCCATGCCCAAAGCGATTTGCGATATCAAACCATAGAAAGTGTATTTAAGAGTGTTTTTTGCGGCATTTGCAACATCCGGATCGGAGAGTACGGTGCGAAAATTTTCAAGTCCAATAAATTTTGCATCTGGACCTTTAAGCAATTCTAACTCTGAAAAACTTAATCTAATA
Source organism: Candidatus Nanopelagicaceae bacterium (assembly GCA_009694285.1). Classification (GTDB taxonomy): domain Bacteria; phylum Actinomycetota; class Actinomycetes; order Nanopelagicales; family Nanopelagicaceae; genus UBA3012. Next base: position 1,288 of record SHVK01000005.1, read on the forward strand.
CCTCTATAAAGCGGATAAACAATAAATAATGCGACTAGTAAAAGACTTGGGACAAGCAAAATCCATGCAAATGCTTTGCCTTCCAGAACATTCAAAAATCTAGCTAAAGGATTCGCTCTCCGTTCGGAGTAACCAACTTTCCGGCGATCCTTTAACATCCACTCCCCCAACTAATAGCAAGAAACTAGTAACAACCGCCGACGCAATGATTTAGAATTTGCTAAGACCGCAATTCTGGTGCATATGGGTGATTTGTCAAGAAAACGAGAACTCGTTCAATTGGATTTATCTTTCTCCGATCAACCGACAAGACCAGCATCTTCAGCACGCCCGTAGACATTTGCCAGCATCTTCATGGGTTTAGTAGATGGCGCATGACTTTCGAGATACTTTTCATCAAATACGATTCCGGCACCGGGAGTTTTGTTAAGAACAATGCATCCATTCTCAATCTCCATTGGATTGATTAATGCAGCCTCCCTTCCCATTTCGAAAACCTCCATCATTACATGGTGCTTCCAAGTGGACGATAGATGCGCGATGCTGTTTCCGACATCGGGACCGGTAACAACAGGGCGGTCAAAAGCTGCTGCCATGTCCGCCACGATTCCCGCACCAGTAAAACCCGAGACGCCCGATTGGATTTGGATGACATCCCCGGCCCCATGTTGAAATAGCGGCACGAACTCCTGAGGGTCAGTGAAGTTCTCACCAGTTGCGACCGGAGCACGGACGCCTTCAGAAACGCGGCGAAGTCCTTCAAAATCGCGCCGAGGAACTGGTTCTTCAACCCAGAGAAAGTCGAAGTGTTTTTCTAAGAGCGAGACCCTTTGGATCGCCTGCTTCGGCGACCACCACTCGTTGGCGTCAATGATCAACTGAGCACGACCACCATTGGAACTGAGAGCTTCAATCATCACGCGAAGGCGCCGCTCATCATCATCGGCGTTACGTCCAACTTTGAGCTTTCCGGCAGTTACACCTTTCGCTGCAAGTCCCGCGTAGAACTTGTACAGATCTTCATCACTAAGTGGAAAATCCAATCCACTTGCGTAAGCGCGTACTGGCTTGCCGTTTCCGCCCAACTCTTTCCAGAGCGGAACTTCGTGGAGTTTTGCACGCAAGTCCCACAGTGCACGGTCGATCGCAGAGATACCTGCTGCCATAGGGCCATGCAGACCGTTTTTGAATGCCCGCGCGGTCATCCGATTCCAGGAGCTCCGGACAGAGCGCGGATCTGTTCCGATGACAAGATCTGCGAGACCAGAAAGTGTGTCCGCCGCGCTACCTACTCCAACACAGCAACCAGTGACTCCCTCGTCTGTCCGTACAAAGACAGCTAGTTCCATTCCCTCGCTGGCTCCATCGGGGAGATTGACGTCCCCGATCATTCGATTCATTTGATATGTATAAGGAGTGAACGAAATCTCTGTAACAATCACCTAAATCACCTCCACGTTAACTTCTGTCTTAGCCAACTTAATTAGTTGATTAGTTAATTAGTTGATTAGTTTGACTCTAATTCCATCCGTAATTGTGGTACAGATGGGTGGTTTGTCAAGGAACGCGGAAATACCTACGTTTCAAAATAGATAACAAAAAAATAACAAGTACGGCGAAACAGCCTTGTTCTACCCAAGCACTTAGCCATTGGGCAGATGTATTAGCACTAGACAAATGCACTTCACCATAGAGAATTCCAGCATCATACTTTGGTAAAACTCTTACAACCTTCCCACCTTGATCAATTAATGCAGTATTGCCAACTGTTGAAACTACAACAATGTCGCGACCAAATTCAATTGCCCGAGCACGGGTAATCTGTAACTGTTGATCGCTTTCCGAAGATTCACCAAAAGTCGCATTATTAGTTTGTGCAATTATTAAATTTGAATTGCTGCTTTCTTTTAGCAACTTATCACTTAGAATTTCGAAACAAATTACCGGCAGAATTTTTGCATCTCTTACCTTAAAAATCTGAGACTTTTCTCCGGCTGCAAAATCTGTAACGTTTTTAGCTAAGGGCGAAATAAATTCGGCCAAAGATCGCAACGGCATAAATTCCCCGAATGGAGCCAATCCTCGTTTTTGATAGATTGCAGATGCGCCGCCACCGCTATTTTTCGGCTCCCAAAGTATGGAGAGATTTGTTGGGCGAGAATTTTCACTTCCAACTCCACCGACAATTAATGGCTTAGAAAGAACGTTAACCAAACCATTTATTTGATCTTTTGCTTCTGTCAATGGATTTACATCAGAGGCATTTTCTGGCCAGATAAACAAATCAGGCTCAAAATTTGCAGGTCGGTTTGCTTGAGTCTTCCAATTTTTCGTTAATTCAAGATGATTTTTCAAAACTGCTATTCGTTGCGAATTGAAATCTAAACCTAAATCTGGAACTGATCCCTGAATAGCTGCTATTTTCAAAGAACTATCGGTGCTCGAAGAGTTATTTGGGATGAAAATGTTCGCAACTACTATTAGAAAAAGTGGAACATAGCGATAGTTAAACTCTATAAATGCTAAATAGATTAAAACGCCTATAAACACGACAACGAACGAGGCTAATGGGACGCCACCGAGTGAAAGTGTTTGAGAAAAAGGGGTATCCACCACGATAAATCCGGCTCTCCCCCATCCAAAACCACCAAAAGGGTAATTACTGCGGAACCATTCCAAAATCACCCACAAGGAGGGCATTGTTATGAGCAATACCAATCCTTTCTGATTTGTAAACCAAGTGAAAGGTGCGATCAGTAATGCTTCACCTATAGCCAAAATAAGCCAAGGCCAGATTCCAACATAAGTGCTGGACCAATGCAGCAGGGGCAATGTAAAGCCTAGTGAAAATACAAAGCCATCGATTGCCCGACTTCTGAAGGATTTTTTATGTGTTCGTCGGATTATCAACGCTAGAGCTATGGGTAAAAAAATCCAAATACTTATTGGCGCAAAAGCCATCTGTGCCAAAATGCCGTAAAAAAATGCAAACATGATTAGAGCTCTAGAGCGCTTAGGAGGCGTTTCACTGAGGATTCAATTCCGTGATTCTTAGCGAGTATTTCCAATGCTTTTGAATTAGGTGCCTTTTTTGGCAACACGAAAGGACCTTTAGGTAATCTAAGATTAGCAACGCAATTGACGACTACTTCTGCCCTTCGTAGGTAATTAGTACTTTCAACGATCTTCTTTTGCAAAGCGCCGCTCAAAATCGGGTTGGAATCCTGAGCAGCGGTAATTACCTCCTCAATAGATGCAAAATTATTTGCGATTATCGCTGCTCCCTTGGGACCAATTCCACGGGCGCCCGGAAGGCCATCAGAAGGGTCGCCACGGAAAGTTGCAAATAAGGCGTAACGATCCCCCGGTATCTCATATTTGTTTTTAATCCATTTCAAATCTACCAACTCATGTTGTGAAATACCTTTAGCAATATAAGCCACTTTTATTTTTCGCTTATCGTCAACAAGCTGGAAAAGGTCGCGATCCCCTGTAACAATAAATGTTGGTCCGGGTTCGCGCACAGATAAAGTTGCAATTACATCATCAGCTTCATAATCGTCAATCCCAATTAACGGAATTCCGATCAAATCTAAAACTTCCATAATCACCGGCACTTGCGCTTCAAGAATTTCTAACTCCTCAGCCGCCTCACTCATTGATCCATCTTCAGATTCTTCTTCAGCCCGGTTAGCTTTGTACTCTGGAATTAACTCAGTTCTCCATGATGGACGCCAATCACCATCTAGGCAGGCAACAATTCGATCAGGTTGATAAGTAATAGCCATCCTGGCAACCGAATCTAAATAACCCCTGATGGCATTAACTGGTTGACCTGATGGGGAAACCATTGATTGGGGTAAACCGTAGAAAGCTCGGTACCACAGCGACGCACTATCTAGAAGTAAGAGTGTCATGCGACTTGGTTGGAGTATGCGATTACTCCGCGTTTTAGCAATTTTGTCGCTTCGCTAGCAGCAAAAGACAATGGATTTGATAACGCTGAGATTTGCGTCAATAAATCGAGAAGTTGTTTCATCTGTCTTACAAAATCACCGGCTGTTAAATCAGTATTTTCTAATACTTCACTCAACGTTGCACCGCTAGCCCAGCGATAAGTCGCCCAAGTTAATCCAGTATCAAGTTGTCGCATAGTGTCTAATCTATTTTTCGATTCTAGAGCATGTATCGCAAACCAGATCCGATCCATCGCCTTGGTTGCTTCTAAAATTGCCCCTTTAGGGGTTTTCATCTTTGCTTCATCATCATTACGGGCTTGAAAAATAATCGCCGAAAGTACTGATGCCAATTCTGCAGGGGTTAATTCATTCCAAATTTTTTGACGAAGTGATTCAGAGACCAATAAATCAAACTCTGAATAAATATTTGCAAGTATCTTCCCTTCTGGTGCGATAACTTCACCATTAATATAATCCAATTCACCAAGAACTGAACAAATTTGATCGAAAGTTCTAGGGATTACATGCGTTCGATTTTCCACTCTTTTTTGTAAATCGATGATCTCGCGCTCTAACCGATCAGAACGTTCTGAGATTCGAGCATGCTCTTCACGATCATTACACGCATGACACGGATGGGATCTCATCGATGTTCTCAATTCAATTAAAACCGAATCTTCTTCCTCAACAGCGGCATTACGTTTGACACCACTTTGACGAAAAAGATCCAACCATTGGGATTTATCCTTTGCGTTTTTGTGACTTAACCCCCCGGGAATCTTTAATTGACCAACAACGTTGACGCCGTATTGACAATCATTTGGACTTAAACGATGCACTCGTTTATCGAGAGTTATAACTAGTGGTCTGGCATATTCATGACCACGTTCTATAACTAATGCAATACCGTTGCGGCGTCCTCCTCCGATTGCCAAAATAGCACCCCTATTAACTCCACCTAATGTTTCGATTACTTGAGGTAGGGAGGCCTTGGTGTTCCGATCTCTCTTTTCGTACTCCTTGATCTGTCGTCTGATCGCCGCATAGGAAGCGAAATCGCCTAAGTGACAATCAATCTCCTTATTAATCTCGCGAATAGCACTTTCATTTTTAGAAATCTGCCGAGCAATTCCTACAACCGATCTATCTGCTTGGAATTGAGCAAAGGAGGAAGCCAATAGTTCTCGCGCAGTATTTTTACCGGAAGTAGAAAGCAGATTTACGGCCATGTTGTAGGTTGGATAAAAAGAAGATCGCAATGGGTAAGTTCTTGTAGTAGCTAATCCAGCCAAACTCGGGATGTCAACCTCTGGGCTCCAAACAATCACCGCATTACCTTCGATATCGATGCCGCGTCTTCCGGCTCGACCGGTTAGCTGAGTGAACTCCCCAGGAGAAATTTCAACATGAGCTTCGCCATTCCATTTAGTTAATTTTTCAAGTACTACGGTTTTTGCTGGCATATTTATACCTAAAGCCAAAGTCTCGGTAGCAAAAACAACGCGGATATAGCCAGCTTGGAAGAGTTCTTCAGTTAACTCCTTAAATGGTGGAATTAATCCGGCATGGTGTGAAGCAATCCCTCGCTCGAGCGCTTTGGACCACTCGCCAAAATTTAACGCACTTAAATCTTCAGGAGCGATCACATTAGCCAACACTTCTATTCTTGAACGGATTATTGACTTTTCCTCGCTAGAAGTTAAATCTAGTTTTGCACAGGATTTAACCGCTGCATCACAAGCAGCACGACTAAAAATGAAAAATATGGCCGGAAGCATATTGCGTTCGGCTAATTTATGGACTATCTCACTTCTCGGAAGTTGCCGATACTCATTTCGCATATCTCGATTTCGATAAACTTTCTGGTAATTTTGTGAAATCCGCACGAGATCTTTATTAGGCGAAATACCCTCAGCTAAAAGTGGAAAAAAATCATTTCCTTGTAAAACGTACTGATGTAATGGAACCGGCCGAGTCTCACTTAAAATTATTCTAATTTCCCCTCTAACGGTGGTTAGCCATTCACCAAACTCTTCGACGTTGGATACCGTTGCTGATAGTGAGATGACCGGAATTTCTTGCGGTAGATGAATCAGAATTTCTTCCCAAACCGCTCCCCTGAATTTATCCCCCAAAAAGTGGACCTCATCAAGAACGACAAAGCCTAAATTTTCTAACGTATCTGATCCTGCATAAATCATATTTCTGAGCACTTCTGTTGTCATAACAACGATTGGAGCTTCTCCGTTGACAGAAACATCTCCCGTTAAGAGCCCAACATGATCCGATCCATAGCGTTCAACAAACTCTGAATATTTTTGATTAGATAAAGCCTTAATTGGCGTAGTGTAAAAAACTTTCTTGCCTCTTTCATAAGCTAAAAATGTCGCAAATTCACCAACCACAGTTTTTCCAGCTCCCGTGGGGGCAGCTACCAATACCCCGAAACCATCTTCAAGTGCATGACAAGCCTCAACCTGAAAATCATCAGGGGTGAATGAAAGATTGGAAACAAATCTTTGAAACTCTGGGTGAGAAACCCGATTTTTACTTGCCGCAAAACGGGCTGAAGGCGAACTCTCCATTAGCGTAAAACCTTCAACTGGCTGTGCGAAATAGACACATCAAGTGGTAACTCACCAATCCGTTCTCCATCTGCATAAGCAACAGCGTTTGCTTTTATCTGAATTGAACGACCTTGCAAAATAGAAACTGCGGGATGGGTTACATGCAAGCCTTTAAAGACTGATGGAAATATTCGGATAAATTCCAATTTAGGAACTGGCGCTAAAATCATGATGTCAAGCAACCCGTCTTGAAGATCTGCTGCTGGACAAACTTTCATTCCCCCACCATATGACAGACCGTTAGCAATGGCGATTAACATCGCTTTAGTTTGCAAGCGTTTCCCATCGATAACTATTTCGTAACTTCTTGGTTTGAATCTTGGCAACTCAAGGAGCATCGCAATGTTGTACTTCATTTTGCCACGTGGCCATTTTAATTTATTCGCACGTTCGTTTACGATCGAATCAAATCCAGTAGAGCAGATGGCAGCAAAATACTCTTGGCCGACTTTCCCTAAATCTATATATTCGACGCTAGCAGAACTAATATTTTCAATATTTCCAATCGGATCATCGAGTGGTAAGCCAAGAGCGCGAGCAAAATCATTTCCGGTGCCAGCCGGGATTAATCCGATGGCGTTATCTTTAATATTGTTTATTGCGGCATGGACCATGCCATCGCCACCAATTATTATTATCTTTGCTTCAGGATTTTCAATTAGGGTTTGAGTTAGCGATATTAGAGATTGCTTAAGAGTATTGGTAGAGATCAAATAATACTCAACATGGTTATTATTCAAGTAAGTTTCGATAATGGAGAGCACTTTTGCGCCTTTTCCACGACCTGAACTGGGATTGGCAAAAAGAATCAACATTTACTCTTCCTCAGATTGACTTTTTTTGCGATTACGACGGCGATCATTTAATAAGGAAATTCCACCAGCCATAAAATATAACCCACACAAAGGCATTGCCAAAGCAAGCATTGTGATGGGATCTCCCGTTGGCGTGAAAGCGGCTGTAAAAAGAAAAATTCCAAAAACACTTGCTCTCCACGGCTTAAGGATTGCTTTTCCGGTTAGAGCCCCAGCTATATTTAAAGCAACTAAAAAAACCGGTAATTCAAATGCTAATCCGAAAATCAACATAATTCGTACGACAAAATCAAGATAATCATCAAATTTGATTAAGTTGTCTAAAGAGGCAGGAGTGAACCCAAGTAGTACTTTGATAGCAACCGGTAAAATGTAATATCCAAGAGTGACTCCTGTCGCAAAAAATGGTGTCGCAGCGATGATAAATAAAATAGACCATTTCTTTTCTTTTTTATGTAAACCTGGCGCCACGAAAGCCCATAGTTGGTACAACCAAAATGGTGCAGAAAGTATCACTCCAACGAGTAGGGCAATCTTTATTTGCAGATTCAAGGGGCCTAAGACGCCAGAAATGTACAACGTGTTGCAATCAGCAATTTTATTCTCTACGCCACACACGGGTTTTGATAAAGTCTTGATCAATGTTCCATAGGCAAACCACCCGCCAATTGATCCTAAGAATATTCCAGCCGCAGCCAAAACCACACGTTTGCGAAACTCCTGCAAATGAGAAATTATCGACATGCGATCGGTAGCCAAAACTATCTCGCTTTCAATTAGGTGCGAGTGGTATTTAGAAAGTGCAGAGTTATTTAAGCCCCGCTATTTTTCTTGTCTCCATCACTATCATCTTCTTTGGGCTTATCAGCATTTAATTCTTTAACTTCATTTTTAAAAATTTTCATTGATTTACCGAGTGCACGAGCGGAGTCTGGTAAACGTTTTGCGCCAAATAGCAAAACAAGAACTATTACGAGGATTAGTATGTGGCTAGGTTCTCTGAGAAACATAGATCCTCCTGGATCGTTACAAAGGTTATGGCTTCAAGTCTTGAGTATAGGTTCAAGAGGCATAATTTGCGAGTGAAGCCGCTGCCCTAGCGGCCACCTCTTTCCTCAAAACCGTGTCAGAAGGGATTCTCATCTCTCCCGATAAAGCCAAAACAGCCCTAATTGCCCACTCGTGATTATGCAAATTTACGGTGCCAATAAATCCTTCATCAGATTGATTGCGGATCATATTTCGGATACCCCATTCTTCGGCGAACCACAAAGCTTTTTCGTTTAATTCCAATTCAATAAAATTGTCAGGATTCCTCGATAACTTTGAAAGTTGTGCAAATTTCGTAACCTTAGTATGGGTGGCCCTGATTCCACGGATACGTTCAATCTTAAATTGGCGATAGTCATTTGCTGAGTAACACCAGGCGTATAGATATCTTCCGCCTGAAGAATCTGCCAGATATTCAAGCGGAGCGACATCTCGTGTGGTCAATTGATCAGATGTTGGAGAGTAGTAATCAATTGATATCTGAAGATTAGCTGTGATTGCTTTATCAATTACAAGTAAATCAGGTTGAATCGATAATTTTGAAATATCGATACTCACTTTAGGATCAGCACGTTCTGAAATCTTTACTAATTTATTAATAAGATTCAAAATGTTTTCCTTAGCATCAGTATCAACACTTAGCAAAAGTGAATTTAAGGCAACAATCAAGGCCGAACTTTCTTCATAAGTTAATCTTCGAGGTTTTGCAATCGCTCCTGCATTGGCAATTGAAATATAGCCTCTATCAAATTGCACATCAATAAGTTCTAGGTGACTGTAGCCTGGCAAACCACAAACCCAAAGCAGATTTAAGTCAGCGATTAGTTCTCTTTCACTCACCCCGAAAATCTCACAAGCTTCGCTTATCTCAATTCCTTGATGAGATGATAGAAATGGGACCATTCTTAGAATGCGCGCAAATCGAGTTTCATTTTTTGACGTCATGAACGGTGCTCACTTAGGACTTTTGTAAGACCGTTAACAACAGCCTCCACAAGAATCTCTGGATTGATGACTTTGACATCTGGACCACACCATAAAATATTATAAACAAGCAGATCAAAATCTATATTATTTAACTGAATCAGATCCCACTCAACATCGTCAGAATCCAAATTTTTGACATCGCCTAACTTTCGGATCGCCGCGCCTGATCCTGGTTTAATCAAGATCTCTGCTTTCTCGATAAGATGTTCAGTTATATCTTTTATATAATTAGAAACTTTATATTCGGATGAAATTACAAATGCCTTTTCGGGCGATGAGATCTTTGGCAAGGATTGAAATCTACTCAATCTGAATATTTTAAAATCCCCTGAGGAGTTTTCTTTGGCGACTAAATACCAATGACCTCTTCTAGAAACCAAAGAGTGAGGTGCAACATTACGTTCAATAACTACCCCATCAGTGCCCTTGTATTGAAATGTGATCATCTCTTTATGATTAATAGAACTCCATAGCGAATAAAATATCGGCTCTGAGGTTTGAATAATTGGCATAGAAGCTAAAGGTTCTAGAGGCACATAATCAGCATTTGTGCTTTGAATCTTGAAAATTGCATCTTGGGCTAAGTTCTCTAAAGCCGCCCCTCTCCAAATATTTGCAGCCACTGATAGCCAATAGATTTCCGAAGAATCAAAATCTGTATCTGGCATTTCAAAAGACTTTTTAGCTATCCGATAACCAACTTCATCATCAAAATACTTATCTTTAGCCTCTACTAAAATCTCAATATTTAATTCTCGTAAATCATCTTTATCTCGCTCAAACATCCGCTCCATAGCTGCTGGAGTTCCGGAGTACCCCGCTACATTTGTGAAAATTTCATCCTTACTTAGAGGGCGCCGGGTCTCAAGTAAAGCCATGGTCAAATTCACTAGACGTTCAGCTTTATCTTTTCTGACCAGGCTCATATCAAGTATGTTAGCGAACCACTCAAAAATATGTAGAATACGGATATGACTATGAGCATTTACGCTAAATCTCCAGTGGTAATAGCAACATTTCTGATCAGTGGCATCCTTTTTGCTGGTTGCTCGACAACCGGAACAACTGATGATCAAGCCGCACCTTCAGAATCTGCTTCTGCTAGTACTCCTGCGCCAAGTGAATCAGCCACACCAGTTGCTGACGGTCCTTGCAAGCCAAGTACGGCAACAGGCTCTACCGCTAAAGATGTAGGTGCTCCAAATGATGTTCTGCCGGCAAAAACTTATACCTTTACATTGCAAACAAATTGTGGAGAAATTGTTATCGAAGCAGATGGAGTTAAGGCGCCGATCACGGTTTCCACTTTGGCATTTTTAGCCAAAGGTAAATATTACGATGGAACAATCTGCCATCGGTTAACAACTCAGGGTTTATTTGTGTTGCAATGCGGTGATCCAACTGGCACTGGTGGTGGAGGACCCAACTTCACTTTCAAGGATGAGAATTTGCCTGCCCAAGCAGATAACAATTATCCAGCCGGATCAGTTGCAATGGCTAACTCCGGTCCAAATACAAATGGAAGTCAATTCTTTTTGGTTTACGATAATACAACTTTGGGACCTAATTACACCCTCTGGGGAAAGATCACGCAAGGTTTAGATATTGTTAAATCAATAGCTGCATACGGTACTGCTGATGGAAGTGGCGACGGAGCACCTAAATCAACTGTCGAAATTATCAGCGCAACCGTTAAATAGTTATTTAAGACAAACTTTTACTAATTACTCTTGATCTAGTAAATCTTCCTCACCTGGTTTGGAAGGTCTTCTTCTCTTTCGCATTGCGGCTACTCCATCAGCCACTCTTCTGCTTCTTACTAGAAAGCCGGTATGACTGATCATGCGGTGTTCTGGACGAACCGATAAAGATTCAACATGCCAAGGCCGATGCAGACTTTCCCAAGATTCAGGTTCGGTGAATAGCAGGTTTGCTCGCAGCGCCTCTACCAATCGCGACAATTGCGTTGTTGTAGTGACATATCCAATAAATACTCCGCCTGGTCGCAAAATTTGGGAAGTAATTTCTACGCAATCCCATGGAGCCAACATATCTAGTACAACACGATCAAACTTTTCTTCGATTATTGCATCCTGAAAAGAGTTGATCTGCAACTCCCAACCAGGATGTGTGGAGCCGAAAAATAGTGAGATGTTTTTAGTGGCAATCTCTCCAAAATCTGCACGCCGTTCAATGCTTAAAACTCGACCGGTTGAGCCAACCGCCCTTAGTAATGAAATTGTTAAAGCTCCGCTACCAACTCCGGCTTCGAGTACCCGGTCGCCAGAGTGGATGTCACCATAAGCAATTATCTCGGCGGCATCTTTAGGGTAAACAATCGTTGCGCCTCGTGGCATCGAGAGTACGAAATCTTCCAATAGCGGCCTCTGATAAAAATATGGCGCTCCCAAAGTAGAGAGCAAAATCGAACCTTCGCTAGAACCAATAATTTGGTCATGTGAAATATGACCTTTGTGTCCTTGCCAGGTGGCTCCGGGAGTTAAAGTGATCGTATGCAATTTTCCTTTGGCATCGGTCAATTGAATCCGCTCGCCCGCTCGCAATGGGCCACTTCTGCTGCTTTCAACAAATTCATTTTCACTCATTTGCCCATTCTAGACTTATCGGGGAGATAGCGATTAGTACACCTTCTAGACGCAATACGCTCTCGCCAAGCCGCGCAAATGACTACATGAACTGCCCTTTACTTTATCGCTTTAGGGTTATCGATAAATTGCCTGAGCCTCCAAGTGCCGACGCATTAAAAGGAACTTTGGTGCACTCTGTTCTGGAACATTTATTTGGATTAGTTAGGTTAGAAAGAACTCCTGATCGAGCACATGATTTGCTACAACCAACGTGGGAAAATTTAAAAGAAAAAACTTCTGGAGTAACAGAAATGTTTCAAAATGTGGATTTAGAGCAATGGCTGATCAGTGCCCATTCATTGTTAGATCGATATTTTGAACTTGAAGATCCAAAATCCTTTGATCCAACAGATTTAGAAAAATTTGTTGAGTATCAAATGGAAGATGGTCCGATGATTCATGGCTACATAGATCGACTTGATATTGCACCAACTGGAGAAATTAGAATCGTCGATTACAAAACCGGAAAATCACCCAAAGCTACATATGAAGAGAAATCACTTTTTCAAATGCGTTTCTACGCTCTGATACTTTGGCGCACGCTTGGAAAAATTCCAAAGAGATTGCAACTTCTTTATTTGGGCGATAAAAATAGATTGATCAGTGAGCCGACTGAAGCGGAGTTGGTGAAAATTGAAGGAAAGATATTGTCAATCTGGTCAGATATCCAACTTTCATATGAAACTGGTCTTTGGAAACCTAAAAAAAGTAAATTATGCGATTGGTGCGCACACCAATCAATCTGTCCAGAATTTGGTGGAACTCCCCCACCTCTGCCTGAGCAAGTTAGCGATTAAACTGTTTTATCAATTCTGTGACTGTTAAATTCTCTAAACTTTTTAGAATTATTCTGCGTGGGGCTGGTTCTATCGGAACTAAATGTGGAACCGCCACAACATATGCTCCGGCTGCCGTTGCAGAAGCGACCCCCGTGGCTGAATCTTCAAGCACGATAGATTCACTTATATCCACCGCAAACTTTTCAGCAGCCAAAAGGTATGGATCAGGAAAAGGTTTACTTCTGGTTACCTCTGAAGCAGATATCGAAAACTGATAATAATTCTTGCTAAGCCCGTTCAATACCGCATCAACTATCGGACGCGGACTGGCTGAAACTAATGCAATTGGTATCTCTAGTGACGATATCTCAGTTAATAACTCTTCAACCCCTGGCATAAAGCTCACACCCGAAGAACAACGTTGGGCCATTCTGCGGACCATTTCATCAGAAAACCATTCCGCCAGATCAGGACGGCCACTTTTTTCGGCTAGATGGATCCCAAATTTGGACATGGGGCCACCTAAACAATGAGCCTGATCTGCCAACGACCAATCAGCGCCATACTCATTTGCTAATTCAACCTCTGACTTTAACCATAAAGGCTCGGTATCAACTGAAAGCCCATCCATATCAAAGAAAAATGCTTGCGGAAAAATCACGTCGCGTTGAAATATTTCGCTTCAGGGTGATGAACAATTATTGCTGAAGTTGATTGCTCAGGATGTAACTGGAACTCCTCAGACAGTTCAACTCCAATTCTTTCTGGCTCTAGTAATTTACAGAGTGCAACTTGTTGTTCTATATCTGGACAAGCTGGGTATCCAAAAGAGTAACGCGAACCTCGGTAACCTTGATCTAAAAGATCCGCCAGATCAGCACTATCTTCTTTAGCAAAACCTATTTCAGATCTGATTCGTGCGTGCCAATATTCAGCCAGACTTTCGGTAAGTTGCACCGATAAACCATGCAACTCTAAGTACTCTCTGAATGATCCGGCGGCAAATAATTTTGCGGTTGCTCTGCTAATCGCTTCACCCATTGTCACAACATGGAAAGAGACAACATCAATTTTGCCACTTTCTTTGGATGCAAAAAAATCTGCCAAACATAAACGTCGATCTCTTCTCTGACGTGGAAAAGAGAAACGAACCCGCTCAGTTTTTTGGTCTTCTTCCAAAATGACTAAATCATTACCTTCGCTGTAGCAAGGAAAATATCCATAAACTACAGCCGCCTCTAGCCAAGCATTGGTTTGTACCTCATTAAGTAAATTCCTAAGCCGAGGACGTCCTTCGGATTCGACCATTGCCTCGTACTCACCTCTTGCGCTTTTTAAACCCCACTGGCCAACAAATAGTGCTCGCTCGTCAAGCATGCCCGCATAATCTGCAAGTGGAATTCCTTTAACAACACGTGACCCCCAAAAAGGTGGCTTAGGTATTTCATTACTTATCGAAACGTCACTTCTTAAGGTATCTACAGCGGTTTCCACTAGAGAAGTAACCTTGGTGCGACGCTTTTTCAACTCTGGCAATTGCGCACCTGCTACTCCACGCTTGATTCCCATTAAAGTGTCCATTAGACGTAAACCTTCAAAAGCATCTCTTGCATATCTAACAGTTCCGGGGAATTGATCAGCAAGATCTTGTTCAACATAGGACCTCGTTAATGCTGCACCGCCCAAAATGATTGGCCATTTTTGATCCAGGTTTCTCGCCGTGATCTCCTCCAGATTCTCTTTCATTATCACCGTGGATTTCACTAATAAACCACTTAATCCAATTACGTCGACATTTTCATTTTCGGCCGCTTCAAGAATTGCGTTGATTGGTTGTTTAATGCCAATATTTACTACTTCATATCCATTATTAGACAAGATGATATCTACCAGATTTTTCCCAATATCGTGTACATCACCTTTTACGGTGGCAAGTAAAATTCTTCCACGACCTTCATCATCGGTTTTTTCCATTTTTGGCTCTAAAAACGCCACTGCCAATTTCATAACTTCCGCGGAAGAGAGCACAAAGGGCAGTTGCATCTCACCTTTACCGAATAACTCGCCTACAGTTTTCATTCCTTCAAGCAGATGGTCGTTAATTATCGCTAAGGGTTTAATTCCGTCTGCCATTGCTAAATCTAAATCGGCTTCTAGGCCCGCCCGTTCACCATCAATAATTCGTCTTTGTAATCTCTCTTGTAATGGCAGGAGTAATAACTCTTCAGCTCGACTTGCGCGCCCCGAAGCCGCTTCTACTCCTTCAAAAAGATCTAGAAATCTTGTCAGTGGATCATACGTAACAATTTCATTTTCATATTTCCTTCGATCGTAAATTAAATCAAGGGCAACTTCTTTTACTTCACTGGAAATACGGGCGAATGGGGTAATTTTTGAAGGATGGACTATCGCTGAAGTTAAACCTGCGTTTACAGCTTCATGTAGAAAAACTGAATTGAGAACAATGCGCGCTGCTGGGTTGAGACCAAAAGAAATGTTACTTACTCCTAAAGTTGTTTGTACTCCCGGATAAATTCGGCGAATCTCACGTATCGCATTAATAGTTTCTAAGCCATCACGACGAGTTTCTTCCTGGCCTGTTGCTACCGGAAAAGTTAGTGAATCAATAATGATGTCTTCTACTCTCATCCCCCATTTATTTATTAAATCTTCGATCAGACGTGTCGCGATCGCAACTTTTAAATCTGCTGTTCTGGCTTGACCCTCTTCATCTATCGTTAAGGCGATAACGGCACACCCATGCTCTTTCACTAACTCCATCATTTTGGTAAAACGAGAGTCGGGTCCGTCACCATCTTCATAATTAACTGAGTTGATGACCGCCCTACCACCTAATCTTTCTAAACCGGCTTTTATTACTCTAGGTTCAGTGGAATCAAGCACGATAGGTAAGGTCGAGGAAGTTGCCAGTTTTTCTGCTAAAAGACTCATGTCGATGGCACCATCACGCCCGACGTAATCAACACAAAGATCCAACATGTGCGCGCCATCTCTTATTTGGTCACGGGCAATTTCTAGGCATTGCTCCCAATTCTCCGACAACATCGCTTCTTTAAACGCACGAGAACCGTTTGCGTTAGTTTTTTCACCTATTGCTAAATAAGTTTTGTCTTGGCGTAATTGCACCTGTTGGTACAAGGAAGCAACTGATGCTTCCACTGGGATTACTCGTATCATTGGTTTCTCTAGATTCGCAATCGCGACAACCTCTTTGAGATGTTCTGGTGTTGTGCCACAACACCCGCCAATAAAATTTAATCCGTAATCCTTAATAAAGACTTTAAGTGCGTGAGCCAAATCAATCGGAGAAAGCGGATAATGAGCGCCGTTAGCACCTAACACCGGCAACCCCGCATTGGGCATGCAACTGAGTGAGATCTTTGCTTGTTGAGATAACTGCCTTAGATGTTCACTCATCTCCGTGGGACCAGTAGCACAGTTAAGGCCGATTGAGTCAATGCCAAGTGGTTCTAGCGCGGTTAGTGCAGCGCCTATCTCACTTCCGAGCAACATGGTTCCAGTTGCTTCAACTGTAACCTGCACCATCAAGTAAACATCTCTATCTGCATTTTTTATCGCAGCCCTAGACCCATTAACTGCTGCCTTTGCTTGTAAAAGATCTTGTGCTGTTTCAATTAACAATCCATCACAACCGCCATCAATTAATCCTTCAGCGGCAACTTTATAAGCAGTTCTTAAATATTCATAAGTTGTATGACCCAAAGTTGGCAACTTAGTACCTGGACCTATTGAACCAAGCACATAACGCGGATGTTCGTTAGTGGAAAAATTATCTGCGCATTCACGCGCAATTTTTGCCCCTGCTAGCGCTAATTCATATATTCGATCTTGCGCTTCGTATTCAGCTAAATTTGCCCAGTTCGCACCAAAGGTATTAGTTTCGATCGCATCGACACCTACTTCAAGATATGCATTGTGCACCGCTGCAACCATGTCGGGGCGAGTGACATTCAAGATCTCATTGCACCCTTCCAAACCTTGGAAATCCTCCATGGTCGGGTTTTGGGCTTGCAACATGGTGCCCATTGCTCCATCAGCCACTAATACCCGGTTCACAAGGCTTTGGCGCAGGCTCATCATTGAGCCAAGAGTACCGGTTAACCCTTCTGCTCTAGTGTTAGGTCATGGAGATTTTGGGCATACCGCAACTCAGATCGCCAATAATGATTTTGGCTTTTTCGGGCTGGAATGATGCTGGTGAGGCCGCTTCTGCTGCTATAGAACATTTAGCGAGTATTTGGCCAGTTCAAGCCATCGGTGAATTTGATACTGAAGAGTTTTACGATTACCAGAATAATCGACCAATGGTCTCAGTTGATGAATCTTTTAACCGCTCACTTACCTGGCCTATAACAACGGTGCGGGGGGTTTCATTACCTAATTACGATCGCGATCTAATTTTAGTCTCCGGTGTTGAACCTTCCTTGAAGTGGCGCTCATTCGTGGCTCAATTACTTGATCTCGGGGAAGATCTCGACATCTCAATGGTTGTTTGCTTGGGATCATTATTGGCCGATGTTCCGCACACTCGCCCAATACCAGTAACTGCAACAGCCGCAAGACCTGAATTTGGTGAACGTCTCGGACTTGAAATGAGTCGCTACGAAGGCCCAACTGGAATTTTGGGTGCAATACAAGATGCCTGCAACCAAAGAGAGATAGATGCACTATCTATTTGGGCTGCGATTCCACATTACGTTTCTTCTCCCCCTTGCCCCAAAGCAACTTTGTCACTTCTTAACCATCTAGAAGATTTATTGGAGTTGCCTATCGACTTAGGAGAATTACCCGAAGATGCAAAAGCCTGGGAAATTGGTGTGGATCAACTTTCGCAAGAAGATTCAGAAATTGCTGATTACGTTAAATCTTTAGAGGAAAGCAAAGATGAAGCAGATCTACCAGAAGCAACTGGCGAAGCAATCGCTCGTGAATTTGAGAGATATTTGCGTAGACGTGGAGAAGAAAATCCGCAAACTTGAATCTCAGTTAGAGCGCAATCCCTAATATCGCATCAATAAATCTTGCCAAAGTCCCAGTATTTGATAGTTTCGAATTTTTTTCTGAGTTTGAATCTGCAATGGCTTTTTCCACCCAAGAATCAATATGTGCCAAAGCTCTCGTTGTGTCTAGATCATTATTCAGCGCATCTACTACACCTGAGATTGTTGCGTCTATTTCAGGCCCCTCTGGTTTAGCAAAACCTTTTCGCCACTTAGCTAACCGTTCGGTAGCATTTTGTAATAGTGCATTATCCCATTCGCGATCGCTTCGGTAATGATTAGCAAGCAGGGCTAACCGGATCGCCATTGAATCAATGCCCGCTTCTCGAAGTTTTGATACAAAAACCAAATTACCTTTTGACTTACTCATCTTTTCGCCTTGATAGCCGATCATTCCAGTGTGCATAAAATATTGAGCAAAAGTTGCGTTGTTCATCACCTCGCCTTGGGCTGCGCACATTTCATGATGTGGAAAAATTAAATCTGAGCCTCCGCCTTGAATTGTGATTGAACTCCCTAAATACTCAAGAGCGATAGCGGTGCATTCAATATGCCACCCAGGTCGACCCGCTCCAAAAGGTGAATCCCAACTTGGCTCTCCTTCTCGATGAGCTCTCCATAACAAGCAATCCAATTTATTCCGTTTACCGACCAAGGTAGGATCCCCACCACGTTCACCAAAAATTTCAATCATCTCAGCAATTGATAGATGTGAGCGATTCCCAAAATTTAAATCCGAGGAGATATCAAAATACAAATCATTACCAATCTTATAAACCGCATCTTTCGAGATTAGTTTTTCAATAGCTTTAATAACAAGCGGAATCGCTTCAACCGCTCCTATGTAATTCTGAGGGGGCAAAACTCGTAGTGCGCTCATATCATCTTTAAAGAGTTCTATTTCCTTAGTAGCAAGATCTCGCCAATCCAAGTTATCTCTTATTGCACGTTCCAATAAAGGATCATCAACATCGGTAATATTCTGAACGTAAGAAACATTTCTACCTTGGATCTTCAGTAGCCGTTGTAAGAGATCAAAAGTTAGATAGGTAGCAGCGTGCCCAATGTGTGTTGCATCGTAAGGAGTTATTCCGCAAACGTATAACTTAATATCTTTCTCATTTACCTCAGCTATTGATTGTGCTTGGGTGTTCCAGATTTTGACCTTGGAAGCAACTTCAACTTTGTAGTTAGGTACCAAAAGTGATGTCCAGCTTTGCATGGGACCAGAGTACCTAAACCGGAGGCCAGGGAATCGCAGGCCAATCCTCGGAGGGGAAAGGAAATCTGCCTGAATCTAAAAGTTCTAGGGTTCGTTGCCTCGTGATCTCTTTCTCATCTTTGGTCAGCAAATTTGCAATTAAATCGCTCCATTTTCCGAAATTCGAGATAAAACTTTCCAGTTGTGCAATCTCTATTTGATTTAGTGGTCTTCCCCGCCACTGCCATAGAACTGTGCGTAACTTATCTTCGACATGAAATGTCACTCCGTGATCGCAACCAAGTATTTCACCTTCTTGTGTTGGCAAAAGGTGTCCAATTTTGCGATCAGTATTATTGATAATGGCATCAAACAGTGCCATCTTTCGCAATCTTTCATCATCACTTTGTGAAAATTCAATAATTTCAAAAGATTCATCAACTTCGATCCAATGTTGCACCATGCCTAATCCAAATGGACCTTCACGCAAAGTTGTAAAAGGAACTATGTTGAAATTCATGAACTCACTAGTCAAATACGCGGCTACTTCGCGTCCAGCTAAAGATCCCTCTTCGAAATCCCAAAGTGGGCGCTCGCCTGAGATTGGTTTGTAAATAACATTGATCTCTGTCTCCTCTAGCACCCCAAAAAGAGTTGCATTGGAAGCATCAACTAACCTCCCCAATATCTCTATCGGTTTGTTAGTTATCGCGGCTTTAACGTCGGTAACCATTAGCTCTCGGACACAAGTGCGCTGAAGGGTCTAAGGGATTTCCACAAAATTGACAAGGAGGTCGACCCGATTTTACCAATGCATTTGAACGCAAAGCAAAACTTTTCGCCATGCTGGAAGTTAATGTTACTCTAAAAAGATCAGGCCCTTCAGTAATCTGGTGATCAACAACTTCTTCCGATTCCCCTGCTTGGGCTTCAATTATTAAATGTTGCGTTTGCGGATCCCACGCTATAGATATTACCCCGACTCGGAAATCATCCATCAAAGGTAGTTCTAGCGGAGCATCATCAACTTTGAGTACAGCTGATTTTGGAGGCAAATTCATCTCTTTAAGCAGATTAAGAATTCTTTCAGCAAGTAATGCAACTTGGCCTTTTTCCAAACTTATGGAGGAAATTTTAATTCCTTCTTTGGCTTGTAGATAGAAAGTTCTTTCGCCTGGCATACCAACAGTTCCAGCAACAAATCGTTCTGGATTTTGGAAATCAAAAATATTTCTACTCATGCTCCCCCACCATCGCCTTTGCCGCCACCAAGACCAGCCAATTCTTTATTCTCTAGCAACTTACTTAAAGGAGTCCCAGATTCATTCATTGAAATCAGGGCAGTTCTTCGTAATTCCTCTTGTTTTTCTACTTTTACGATCGAAATAGATGCTGGGTCAATCACTAATTTTTGGAAATTATCAATAGGTAAATCTAAAATCTTTGCAATGGCCAATTTAATAATATCGCCATGACTAACAATAATTACATTTTCATCATCATTTAAACTGCCAATAATTTGATCCAATCCTTTTGATACTCGATCAAACATCGCTTTAAAACTTTCACCTTCTGGAAATGTCACGTTCGATGGTTCCTTTTGGATTTCTTTCCATAATGGTTCTTTTGATAATTTGCTTAATTTCTGCCCGGTCCAACTACCGTAATCCGATTCTATAAAATTATGGTCTATCTCAATAGTTGATTTGCCGTGGGCTCTATGCCAAGGAGTTATGGTCTCAAGGCACCTTTGTAGCGGGCTGGAAATAACTCGTTTAATTTCGATTTCACCAATTCGGGAAACCAACCCTTGTGCTTGAGCAAAGCCAACATCATCCAAAGCGATTCCGGGGGCTTGGCCGGCAAGAACTCCTGCAGTATTTGCAGTACTTCTTGAGTGTCGCACCAAAATAATGCTTGCCAACGAGCCTCCCTTAGATACCCTCGGGAGAGGTTAGCCGAAAACCTTCCATGGGACGAAAGCAAATAGGGCAAGAGTGGGGTGGAAGCAGTTGGAGCAACGACAACTAGGCAATAGTGGATTGCGCGTCTCTGCGATTGGGCTCGGCACCATGACCTGGGGCCGCGATACGGATGAGCATGAAGCCGCTGAACAGTTGCGCATCTTCACCGAATCTGGCGGCACCTTTATCGATACAGCTGCAAGTTACTGTGATGGAGATAGCGAAAGGGTTATCGGCGGGCTAATCGGAACGATGATTCCGCGCGAAGATGCCGTAATCGCCACAAAAGCCGGAATAGTTGGACGTGAAATTGATAATTCGCGAGGAGCGCTCCTGCGAGATTTAGATGAATCATTAAAAAGATTGCATACGACTTATGTTGATTTATGGCAGATACATGCATGGGATCCGACTGTAAGAGTTGAAGAAACTCTTTCTGCTATGGATATTGCAGTTAACTCTGGTCGCGTTAGATATGTGGGGATTTCGAATTTTTCAGGATGGCAAAGTGCGCGCGCTATAACATTGCAAAGTTCAGGGGCTGGGCGTGCCGAAATTTGTGCAACTCACAATGAGTACTCACTCCTCAACCGGAAGATTGAGAAAGAAGTTTTACCCTGTGCCCAAAATCTAGGAGTAGGTGTTTTAGCTTGGTCACCATTGGGTCGTGGAGTATTGACTGGAAAATATCAAAATGGAATTCCGGCTGATTCACGTGGAGCAAGTCCACACCTAGGACCATTTGTAGCAAACTATCTTGATGCTCGATCTAAGCAAATTGTTACAGCAGTAAGCACCGCTGCTGATGGATTAGGAGCTGCGCCTCTTGAGATCGCATTAAGTTGGGTAAGGGACGCACCAGGAATTTCAAGCGCCATTATTGGTGCTCGAACTTCTGCGCAATTGCGCGGCGCTTTAAGATCAAATGATTTAGTTTTGCCTGATCTTGTACGCTCAGCTTTGAATGATATTTCTGAGGCAGGCGATTGAAATTCAAACTACTAACTCTTATGAATATCAAACAATTCGAATCCCGAAAGGGATGAGAATCAATATTGTTCGTTCAATGTTGGTAGAAAGAGCCGAAATGGGTAGTTGGATCTTAGATAGAGTCCGCATTTATCCAGATGGCCGGCATTTGGTGACATTACGCCGCCGGATTATTAAGCCGCAACTTTCGTTGGCTAATTAACAACTAACAGTTTTGTAAAAATTTATCTAATACCCGAACGCCAAATTTTATGGAACTAACTGGAACTCTCTCATTTATCCCATGAAATAGCGCCATAAAATCTAAATCAGGCGGTAGTTTCAAAGGGGCAAAACCGAAACCGGTTATACCTAATACTGCTAAAGCTTTATTGTCGGTACCCCCACTCATGCAATAAGGAACTGGTATTCCTTCTGGATCCTCCGCAATAATTGCTGCGCACATAGCGTCAACTAATTTGCCTTCAAATGGAAATTCAAGCGCTGCATCGGTTGCAATTGTTTCAATACGCACACCTTCATTTAGTAATGAATGAATAGTAGACATAAACTCTTTCTCATGTCCCGGTAAAAAACGACCATCAATTGTCGCAGTGGCAGTTTGCGGGATCACATTTGCTTTGTAACCAGATGTCAACATAGTTGGGTTAGCGGTGTTACGCGTTGTTGCCCCAATCATCTTGGCCATCGAACCAAGTTGGGTGACAATATTTTCTGGGTGTTCTGGGTCGTACTTCATGTCGCATGCTTCGGCAACTTTACCTAGAAAGAAATTAACTGTCTTAGTTTGACGGACTGGCCAGTTATAAGTTCCAATCTTTGCCACACTCTGACTTAGGGCAGTTATCGCATTTTCTAAATTGATCATCGAACCATGCCCTGCCGTCCCCTCAGATATTAAACGCATCCAGTGGAAACCTTTTTCAGCATTTTCAATTAAGTAGAATCTTTTTCCATTAGGCAAAGTTGCCGAAAAACCACCAACTTCGGAAATTGCTTCAGAACAATTTTTAAAGAGTTCAGGGTGGTTCTGTACTAACCATCTTGAGCCAAACAGTGAACCGGCTTCTTCATCTGCAAAGAAAGCTAAGACAATATCTCGTGGTGGGATAAATCCGGTGCGTTGCCAATCAGCAACGACAGTTAAAATCATCGCATCCATATCTTTCATATCGACTGCGCCACGTCCCCAGATCTCACCATTAATGATTTCACCACACCATGGATCGTGTTTCCAATCTGCCACGGTCGCTGGAACAGTATCGAGATGTCCGTGTAAAACTAAACCTGGACGAGAACTGTCTACACCCTTAATACGGGCAATCACATTTGAACGATTTGGCGCACTATCTATAATTTGATTCGGAATTCCGCAACTCGTTAAAAATTCACTTACGAAAATTGCGATCTCTTTTTCATTTCCATTTCCATCACCAAAATTAACACTAGGGATTTGGATCAATTTTTGGCATAAAGATACAGCTTCATTCTCAAGTCGCCCGTAATCGGTGCTTCGCATTTGCGTATTCTCCCCCACTTTGAACTCTAAACCGTGATTTTGGTAGGGTACCTCTTGACATGGCTCAACATCATCTGACCGGGTGGCGGAATTGGCAGACGCGCTAGCTTGAGGTGCTAGTTCTCGCAAGGGATTCGGGGTTCAAGTCCCCGTTCGGTCACAATTAATTGCAAAACTGACGCAGGATGGAGTCTTTGTGCGAGCAATTTCCATATCGACCGTTGGTCCAGCGGATCAACTCAAAGTCCAAGAATTTCAACGCCCGGTCTCATCAATTACTCCTGGTGAAGAGATCTTAATTGTAGTTGAAATGGCTGGAATTAATTTCTTTGATATTTATCAACGACGGGGCGAAAGACCAATGGTTTTTCCAGGAATTTTAGGGGTAGAAGGCATCGGCATTATTTTGGAAAGTTCGATACCTCTTCAAAATTTCAAAATCGGTGATCGGGTTGGCTGGACTGGTGGCACAAAATCTTATGCCCAATTTTTGACTCTTAGTGAGGATCAATTAATTCCGTTACCAGCAAACACTTCTTCCGAAAAATTGTTACCACTACTTTTGCAAGGATTGACCGCTCACTTTCTGGCGACCTCTTCACATGTGGTCTCAGCAAAGACAACCGCTTTAGTGACTGCTGCATCTGGCGGTGTTGGATCTGTCTTAATTCAATTATTGAAACGCACGGGTGCTCGAGTTATTCCAGTTACTTCCACCAAGACCAAATTAGAAAAGTTGCAGAGTTTGGGTTTTGAAGATGCATGTACTTATTCAGAAATGAAAGACAAGGTAAATCTCTTGACAAAAGGAATGGGAGTCAATGTTGTTTATGACAGCGTCGGAAAAGCTACTTTTAACCAAACCATAGAACTTGTGGCCAGAAGGGGTGACATGGTGCTTTACGGTGCAGCTAGTGGGCCGGTAGAACCAGTCAATCCATTAATTTTGACTAGAAATTCCATCTACTTATCCCGCCCAACTCTTTCAGATTTCATTTCCACCTTCACTGAGAAAAAAGAACGTATTAATGACCTTGTTAGCGCCCAACTATCTGGCGCTTTAGAACTGCCTGCACTTCAAATCTTTACCTTCGAGGAGGCCGCTAAAGCTCATCGCTTACTTGAAAGTGGCATGGCTGGCGGTAAGTTAGCCTTCACGACAGCA
Organism: Candidatus Nanopelagicaceae bacterium; assembly: GCA_009694285.1. Lineage (GTDB taxonomy): Bacteria > Actinomycetota > Actinomycetes > Nanopelagicales > Nanopelagicaceae > UBA3012. The sequence continues at coordinate 26,034 of SHVK01000005.1, forward strand.
TAAATCTGATCCAGGTTTAAGAAAGGCGGGAAATTAAATGGCCGACTTAGCATTATTGGTTGCCATGATTCTATTTTTTCCAGCGATCTTGGCGCCCCTTGCCTTGGGTTTAACTTTCATGAAACGTCAAAAATGGCATGTCTTTTTTATATTGCCAATCTCGGTGATGGCATCATCAATCAGCGGTCCATTAATTTTATCAAATATAAGCACCGGTGGCACTGTGATGGGTTTAATCGGCTTGACCTGCTCACTACTTGCCGTTTGGCGTTGGGTGAAATCAGCACCTCCTAAACCATTACGTGAAGATTAAATAAATTGAAAAATATAGAAATGTCGACATGATTGATTCACTTACAAAAGCCCAAGCGCTAATCAAAGATGTGGCTAATTATCCAAAACCTGGTGTAATTTTCAAAGATATAACTCCGTTAGTTGCCAATGCGCAAGCATTCACCCTGTGTGTCGATGCCATGGCAAAATCTTTAGCGGGAGCCACACACGTTGCTGGTCTTGAAGCTCGCGGATTTGTATTTGCAGCAGCTATAGCGGCAAGACACAACTTAGGATTTGTTTTGTTGCGTAAACCTGGAAAACTTCCAAGGGAAGTCCATAAAGTTCAATACGCCCTCGAGTATGGATTTGATTCACTTGAGTTGCACAAAGATCAGTTAGGAAAGATGGATAAAGTAATCATCGTTGATGATGTATTGGCTACCGGCGGAACTCTAAGTGCTGGAATTACTTTGGTTGGTTTAACAGGAGCCGAAATCCTGGGTTCAGTCGTTTTAGGGGAAATCCCGTTCTTAAACGGAAGAAAGAAGATTGCGATAGATCATCCTGGCCATAGGATCGCTGCAATTTTCGAATTCTAATTTTATTCCAACATAATTAAATCTAGGTATTCTTCATTCCACAAATCCTCCTCCCCATCAGGTAGTAAAAGAACTCGTTCTGGTTTTAAGGAAACGACTGCACCCTCATCATGTGAAACTAAAATAACTGAACCTTGATATTCGCTTAATGCGCCTAGAATTTCATCGCGTGATGCTGGATCTAAGTTGTTAGTTGGTTCATCTAATAAGAGAACATTTGCAGCACTTACTACTAACATCGCAAGGGCAAGTCTAGTTTTTTCCCCGCCGCTTAAAACTTTTACCGGTTTTTTGACATCATCGCCTGAAAACAAAAAGGAACCCAAAACATTACGGGCTTCTGGTTCGCGAATATCTTCAGCCGAACTCAACATATTTTCAAGAACAGTTCTTTCGTAATCTAGAGATTCATGTTCTTGTGCGTAATACCCAATTTTCAATCCATGGCCAGCGATAACTTCACCTGTATCCGATTCTAAATCCCCCGCTAATATCCGCAATAGAGTGGTTTTGCCGGCACCATTTAATCCCAGAATCACAACCCGGGATCCTTTGTCGATTGCCAAATCCACATCAGTAAATATTTCCAGTGAGCCATAAGATTTACTCAAACCGGTAGCCGAAAGTGGAGTCTTTCCACAAGGAGATGGCGTTGGAAACCGTAGCCTTGCCACACGATCACTTTTACGTTCATCTTCAAGATTAGAAAGTAATTTCTCTGCTCGACGAAACATACCTTGAGCGGCTTTGGCTTTGGTTGCCTTGGCACGCATTTTCTCGGCTTGCTTCTCAAGAATTGCCGCTCGCTTTTCGGCGTTCGCTCGCTCACTTTTTCGGCGATGTTCATCGGCCTCTCGCTGTTGCAAATATTTCTTCCATCCCATGTTGTATACATCAATTACATTTCGATTCGCATCTAAATAAAATACTTTATTAACTACTGTTTCGATTAAGGAAACATCGTGGCTTATGACTACTAAGCCGCCCGCATACTTTGCCAAAAACTCGCGTAACCAATAGATAGAATCAGCATCCAAATGGTTAGTGGGTTCATCTAATAGTAAGGTTTCTGCGCCGCTGAATAAAATCCTGGCTAATTCAACTCTTCTGCGTTGACCACCACTTAATGCTCCAATATTTTGTTCAAATAGTCTCTCGGGGATTCCTAAATTTGTAGCAATGGCTTCAGCTTCAGCAGTTGCTGAGTATCCACCTGCAGCATTAAATTCACTATCGGCTCTTGAATACTTAGCAAGGACTGCCGCTAACTCTTCACCTTCGGTATTAGCCATCGCCTCTTCTGCTTGGCGCATTCGCTCTACAATTAGATCTAGTCCACGTACTGACAAAATCCGATCTAAAACACTACCTGCTTCATCACCCGTACGAGGGTCTTGTGGAAGATACCCAATAGTGCCGCTTCGATTTACTTGGCCACCCGCGGGCAATGTTTGACCTGCTAGTACTTTCGCAAGAGTGCTTTTGCCGGCACCATTCCTGCCAACAAAACCAATACGATCACCGCTATTAATTCGGATACTCACTCCTGAGACCAAAAGTCGCGCACCCGCACGAAGCTCTAAACTTGAAGTAGCAATCACATGAGAGATCATCTCATGATACAGATGCGAGAATTTCCCAGTTTCTGGTTATAATTAAAAAAATTATTCAATAACTGCAGAATTTATCTTCTATCTTTTCAACTAATAAAGAGGGAATCAATGTTAAAAACACGTGGCTACGCTGCTTTAACTGCAGGCGCCCAAATAGCACCCTTTGATTTTGAAAGACGTGAGCCTAGATCTGAGGATGTGGTGATTGAGATCACCTATGCAGGTATCTGTCATTCAGATATCCATCAGGTTCGTGAGGAGTGGGGATCATCTTTATTCCCGATGGTTCCAGGTCATGAAATTGTGGGAAAAGTAATTTCTATCGGTGAGAAGGCAAAAAAGTTCTCAGTTGGACAAATTGTAGGAGTTGGCGTTTTTGTTGACTCTTGCCGTAAATGTGAAAATTGTTTAGCCGGTGTAGAGCAATACTGCTTAGAGGGCATGACCGGTACATACAACGGTTTAGAACGCGACGGAGTAACAGTTGCTCAAGGTGGATACTCTAAAGTCATAGTTGTTGCCGAAGATTATGTGGTGACGATTCCAGCAAATCTCGAATTGGCCAACGTTGCTCCACTTTTATGCGCTGGCATCACTCTTTATTCACCATTGAGACATTGGGAAGCCGGACCTGGTAAAAAAGTTGCGATTCTAGGATTAGGTGGCTTAGGTCATATGGGTGTCAAATATGCAAAAGCCATGGGTGCTGAAGTCACTGTTTTCTCACACTCTCCCGAAAAACATGAAGATGCTTTAGCGATGGGCGCAACTCATTTTGTGGCAAAAGCCAGCAAAGAAGATTTTAAAAGACTTGCCAAAAACTTTGACTTGATCCTAAATACAGTTTCTGTTGACCTTAACCTGGAAGATTATTTGGGGATGCTTAAATTAGATGGCACTTTGGTGCTAATCGGTTTGCCTGGAGCTCCTTACAGTGTGCCAGCAGGTGTTCTACTTGGCCAACGTCGACGTTTAGCCGGTTCGATGATTGGTGGAGTTCGCGAATTGCAGGAGATGTTGGATTTTTCAGGAGAACATAACATCACGAGTGATGTTGAAGTTATCGCACCTGATTACATCAATACCGCATGGGATCGAACCGTTAAATCAGATGTTAAATATCGATTTGTAATTGATATATCTAAAGTTTAGTGAAGGTTAGCCACTAAAACTGCTAAGAGTGGTGCAATGGCAAGAGCGGGCAACAAGTCTCCAATGGCGATTATTTTGATGTTCAATAATCGCATTCCTATCCCTACGAGAAGCATTCCACCAACACTAGTCATCGCTGCTATTTGATACTCCGCCAAAACCGAACCTAGTGCGAAGCCAACAGCGCTCCATGCACCTTGATATACAAGAACTGAAAGAGCGGAAGCAGCAACTCCCCATCCAAGTGCTGCAGCAAAAGCTATTGCGGCAAATCCATCCATCACACTTTTAAGAATCAAAAGTGAGTTTCCCTCACCAAGGCCATCACTAATACTTCCTAAAATCGCCATCGGACCAACGCAAAAAATCAAGGATGCACTAATAAAGCCTGCGACAAAATTCCCATCATCTGATTTAGAAAATTTTCTCTCCAGAATCTTGCCTAAACCATTTAAGCGATCTTCAATCCGTAAAGCAGATCCGATCAAGCCGCCAATTAACAACGATCCAAGCACAACTAAAATTGGCCATCCTTCACCTACTGCTTCAACAAAATCTGCATTCCACATTGCTGAAGCAGCACCTGCGGCAGCCAAAAAGGAAACTAATCCGAGTGCGTCAGTTACAAGTGTGCGTGTCCTATTAGGGATACGACTACCTATAAGAGTGCCTAAGGTTGTACCGATCAAAATTGCAACAACATTTATTAATGTGCCGATCATAAAAATTTCACCGCCGAGATACTACCTACGACCAAACAATAAATTGCAAATGGATATAACGTGTGGTGCCTAAACCATTTCACAAGTATTTTCACTGAGACGTAAGTACCAAGCACTGCAATAACCGAACCAACAATAACTGGTCCGATTATGTGCTTAATTTCCGGATTAAATAAATCAGGAATTTTCAACAAGCCAGCTCCCAGAATTACTGGAGTTGCTAAAAGAAAAGCAAAATCAGAAGCCGCCGAATGTGACAAGCCTCTATTTAGACCAGCACCCATAGTTACCCCAAACCTGCTGATCCCGGGGAACAAAGCAGCTGACTGAGCAACCCCGATTGTGAGGGCATTTTTGAAAGAAATTTGATGAATCAGAGTTTCATCTGAGTCGGTAAGTGTTTTCCTTTTACTTGATTTCTCGGCAATTATTAAAATAAGACCATTTAGAGTTAGAAAAATACTTGCCGCCAGTGGTTCCGAAAACAAAACTTGGAAATCCCGCTCAAATGTGATCCCCAAAACACCGACCGGTATTGTTGCAAGTAAAATCAACCAAATAATTCTTGATTCTGGCGTTTCCAACGAGCGTGATTTTAAACTTCTAAAAAAGGCTCGGATTAATTGCAGCCACCGCTTCCAAAAAATTAGTAATAAAGTTATCGCACTAGCAGCGTGCAATGCGATTATCATCAATAAATAAGGAGACTCTCCAGCAGTTGTATTAGTGAGAAATGAATTCCAACTTCCACCAATCCATGCTGGTACTAAAATCGAATGACCCAGACTTGAAATTGGAAATAACTCAGTTATCCCTTGCAAAAAACCCGTTAATATCGCTTGCCAATAAGAAAGTTCAAGTTGTGTAGCCATTTGCATAAGGGTATAAGAATATATGGATTTCGTCTAAGATGCGGCAATGAGATTTAGACTCTCGCGAACAATTCCGGATACACCTTGGCGAGCATCAAATACTTGGTCTTTAACACCAGTGCGGTTTTCAATTCTAGTTATTGGATTAGCGCTTTTCGGCATTGGTGATGGTTTGTTGGTTGTCGCTCATCTTGGCAATGCACCATGGACCGTTTTGGCACAGGGGTTAAGTTTGCGGACGGGCATATCTTTAGGTTGGTGGACTTTCATTATTAGTACAATCGTACTTTTGATTTGGATACCACTTCGGGAGAAACCGGGCTTTGGAACTATTGCCAATATCGTTGTCGTCGCCTTTTTTATTCAATCAACCGTAGATCTTCTCCCCACCCCAACCTTGCTTTGGGAACAATTGCTCCTTTCAATTATTGGCGTCTTAATCGTGGGGGCAGGCAGTTCGCTCTACTTAACGTGTGGTCTAGGCCCAGGACCACGAGATGGATTAATGACCGCTTTGCATAACCGAAGTGGACTCCCAGTCGGTCGGGTACGGCTCTTTATTGAGTTAATAGTTTTGAGCCTGGGGTGGGCCTTAGGTGGTCGAGTTGGGGTGGGAACCTTCCTATTTGCGCTGTTCATTGGCTTCTCAATTGCTTTTTGGCTCGGAATAGTCGGGCGTTTCACCGCCCATTAATGAAATCCAGAGGTAGGTTTGTGGCATCTTCCCTCGGCGTCGCGAGCCGTTACTTCGCACGGGGTCGCAAACACCCCCGTTACCAAAACAGTTAAGAGGGGTAATGCTGGATACGTACTTCAAAATCAGTGAACGTGGATCAACCGTAGGGCGCGAAGTTCGCGGAGGTTTGGTTACGTTCTTCACGATGGCATACATCGTGGCTCTTAATCCACTAATCATCGGTCTTTCAAAAGATAGCACCGGTAAATTTATTGGTGGAGACGCTCCAAACTTGGCGAAAATTGCCGCAGTAACCGCACTCGTTGCCGGAATTTTGACAATCCTGATGGGCGTTGTGGCGAACTTTCCTTTAGCACTAGCAACTGGTCTAGGTTTAAACACTTTCGTCGCAGTAGGAATCGCTTCGAAAATGACCTGGCAAGAAGCAATGGGTCTAGTTGTACTTGAAGGCTTAATTATTTTGATTCTGGTACTTACCGGATTCCGGGTTGCAGTTTTCCGGGCAATTCCAACTCAATTAAAAATAGCCATCTCAGTTGGTATTGGGCTATTTATTGCATTAATAGGTTTAGTAGATGCCGGATTCGTACGCAGAACTGGTTCTGGTCCCGTCCCGGTAACTCTTGGTGATGGCGGAACTCTTGTGGGATGGCCGATAGTTGTATTTGCGTTCGGTTTGTTCTTGATGATCGGTTTGATGGTAAAGAAAGTTAAAGCTGCCATTTTAATCGGAATCGTTGCCGCAACCACTTTGGCAGTAATTCTGGAATCATCTTTCAAGATCGGACCTTTATTTGATGGTGCGACTGGCAAGGTAAATCCAAAGGGATGGAACTTAAATGTGCCAGCAGTTCCTAAGGAGGTTGTTGCGACTCCAGATTTCACGCTAATTGGAAGTTTTGACCTCTTCGGAGCGTTCTCTAGAGTGAGTGTTGTTGCCGCTTTGTTGTTTGTCTTCACACTTCTCTTGGCTGACTTCTTCGACACCATGGGAACAATGACTGCGATCGGTGCAGAAGCAGGACTAAATGATAAAGATGGAAATGTTCCAAATGCTAACAAGATTTTGTTAGTTGACTCAGTAGCTGCTATTGCTGGTGGAGCATCTTCGATCTCATCAAATACCTCATATATTGAATCAGCAGCAGGTGTTGGGGAAGGCGCACGTACCGGATTATCTTCTGTGGTTACCGGTATCTGTTTCTTGCTTACCACGTTCCTAGCTCCACTTGTTGCAATCATTCCTTACGAAGCAGCAACACCAGCATTGATAATTGTTGGCTTCTTAATGATGACGCAAATTAAGGGAATCGAATGGAATGATTTGGGTATTGCAATCCCGGCATTCTTGACCATTATTTTAATGCCATTCACCTACAACATCACCGTTGGTATTGGCGCTGGCTTTGTATCTCACGTACTCATTCGTGCGTTGCAAGGTAAATCAAAAGAAGTACATTGGCTATTATGGTTAATCTCAGGATTATTTATGATTTACTTCCTGACTTCACCAATTAATAATTGGATGGGTTAATTAATAGTTAAAAAGTAAAATACCACTGGTCCATAATATTAACTATTTTGGATCGGTGGTATTTTTATGTTAATTACTAATTGGCTCTGGCAAACCAACGCCCACCTTCGACAGTTAAATTAATCGACAAACCAAAAGTTTGCGAAATATTTTGCGAAGTTAAAACTTGATCTATTAGACCCGCGGCCACGATCGCCCCATCTCGAAGTAATAATGCATGAGTAGTTCCAGTTGGAATCTCTTCAACATGGTGTGTGACCAGCAAACTTGTAGGAGCGGAAGGATCTAAAGCCAATGCGCTTAAGCGAGTCAGGAGGTCTTCTCGAGCGCCTAGATCAAGGCCTGCAGCTGGTTCATCTAAAATCAATAATTCAGGATCAGGCATTAGTGCTCTAGCTATTTGTACCCGTTTTCGTTCACCCTCACTCATGCTTCCAAAATTTTGATCTCGATTTTGCGAAACTCCAAATAAGGAAAGCATTCCCATCGCTCGTGATTCATCCCATAAGTCGTAAACCTCTTGCCATCTACCGGTGACCGCCCAAGCAGCGGTCATAACCACATCTAGTGCGCACTCGTCGGGCGGAATTCGATCAGTTAGAGCTGCGCTACTAAGCCCGATTCGGTGACGTAACTCAAATACATCTACTCGACCCAACAACTCATCCAGAACCCTTGCCTGCCCTTTTGTAGGGTGTATTAAAGTCGCAGCAATAGCGATCAAGGAAGTTTTCCCAGCACCATTGGGCCCTAAAATCACCCAACGTTGACCCTCTTCAACTCGCCAAGTAATCGGACCCAAGATTTGGCGCCCACCACGGGTCAAACAAAGTTCATGAAAATCAATTACTGACACAAGAGTAAAACCTACCTGATGTGAAGCCATAATCAGCGCAAAAGTCTCCAACGGAGCTGAAGGGATTGACGCTAACCTTGCCCACTGTGAGCGCGTTGATAACCCTTTCTGGCATCGCCCAACCCCGAATCACCCAGAAAATCCTGGCTTTTGTGAGCGATTTAGAAATTATCGAAGTAAACGAAAAAATCATTGCCGGAGAAATATTTTTATCTGTGAAGACAACCAGCCCCGCTGCCAAAATCTTAACCTCCTCTAATTTCTTGAATTTGCAAAATTTTGCAAATTTTTCAGCATTAACGGTTGATTGTGTTGCGATAAAGACCGTCGTATCCCGCTCTGTTAAGAATCGCTCAATTGGAAAAAAACGTTTACTCCTACTTGATGTGGATTCAACTCTAATCCAAGAAGAAGTAATTGAATTATTAGCAAACAAGGCTGGAGCCGGTGCGGAAGTGGCGCGAATAACTGCTGCTGCCATGTCAGGTCAAATTGAATTTGCGGCGGCATTAGATGCCAGAGTAAGACTTTTAAGTGGATTGCCAGAAAAAGTGTTGGAGGAAGTTCGGAAAGAGATTACATTGACAGCAGGTGCTCGTGAATTGATCTCGGCTTTGCAGAAATTAGGGCACCAAGTTGGAATAGTTTCTGGTGGTTTTATAGATGTAATTCAACCATTGGCAAAGGAATTGCTCATTGATTTCATAAGAGCAAACAAATTAGAAATTATCGATGGAAAATTAACTGGCCACTTAGAAGGAAGCACTATAGATAGAGCAGGTAAAGCTCAAGCTCTTTGTGATTTTGCAAAAATTTCAGATGTGGAAATCGCTGAAACTGTCGCGATTGGTGATGGAGCTAACGATATAGATATGCTGAAAATCGCCGGTATTGGAATCGCTTTCAATGCTAAACCGATTTTACAATCGGTCGCAGATGTCTCCTTAAATAGCCCTCACTTAGATTCAGCACTTTACTTAATGGGACTTTCTGAGGCAGAAATTGCACTTATTTAAAGTCGGCAAGCATGAATATCGGTAACTAAAATCCCCCGAGCACCCAAAGACCATAAATCATCCATTATCCGATGAGCCTCATGGCGTTTAACCATTGCTCTAATTGCCACCCACCCTTCTACTCTTAAAGGAGAAATTGTGGGCGATTCAATCCCTGGCGTTAATGCACAAGCTGCATCAACCAATTCACTTTTAACGTCATAATCCATCAATACATACTGTCTAGCAATAATCACACTATTTAATCTATGAATTAGGACCTGCATTTCTTCAGTAGTTATAGAACTGGAAATTAAGACAGCTTCACTTTCAAGTATTGAATCCCCTATGACTTTTAAGCCCGCTTGACGCAAAGTGTTACCTGTTGACACGACATCAGCAATTGCATCTGCCACACCCAGTCTTACTGCGCTTTCAACAGCTCCATCAAGTTGGACTACTTCAGCTCTAATTGATTTACTCACCAAATAATTCTTAACCAAGCCGGGATATGAGGTCGCAACTCTTTTTCCATTAAGCATGGAGATATCCTCACCACTCACCGATGTCGATACCCCAAAACGAAATGTTGATCTACCAAAACCTAGTGATAGCAACTCATGTGCATCCACAGCCGAATCCAATAATAAATCTCGGCCAGTTATTCCAATATTCAACTCACCAGATGCAACATAAATTGCAATATCTCGAGGTCTTAAATAATAAAATTCGATCTGATTAACATCATCTAAAGTCACTAAGTCGCGCGAATCTGATCTTTGTTTGTACCCTGCCTCTATTAGTATTTTAATTGAATCCTCGGCAAGAGAACCTTTATTTGGAAGAGCTACACGTAACATTAAGACCCACTTTTCTAAGTATTCTAAAGTTCTTGGTAAACCGCATCCATTTCAATTTCACGGGCCAGCATCATTACCTGCAAATAATAAAGTAGTTGACTTATTTCAAGCGCTAAATCTTCATCACTTTCATACTCAGCCGCCATCCAAACTTCAGCCGCCTCTTCAATGATCTTCTTCCCTATCGCATGAACTCCCCCAGCTAGTAACTCTGAGGTGTTAGATCCTGCTGGTCGAGTTCGAGCTATCTCCCCCAGCTCACGCCATAGTTCTTCAAAGGTTTTCACATCTCTTAGGATAGTGCAGCACTAAGATATGTTGCGTACTATTTACTTGAATTATTGAGTTGATTTAGTGCTAGCGCACGCAACTTTCGGACCATTAGCGCTGGGTCCGATGATTTATACACCGCTGATCCCGCCACAAAGGTATCGGCTCCAGCTCGAGTAGCAATCTCGATTGTTTCAGTCGAGATACCTCCGTCAACCTGCAACCAAATATCTCTTGATGATGAGTTCAATGCTGCGCGAACTTGTGAAACTTTTGCCATTTGATTTTCCATAAAACTTTGCCCACCAAAACCTGGCTCTACCGTCATAACCAAGACCATATCCACTAGATCAATTAAATCTGAGATAACTTTAAATGGCGTATTTGGTTTTATAGCGACCCCGGCCCTTGCTCCGTGTTTTTGTATTTCACTTATCAACTTCTTGGGATTATCGCTTGCTTCGATATGAAAAGTGACACTTGTAGAGCCAATTTCGGCATATTCAACACCAATACGATCGACATCTGCAACCATTAAGTGAACATCTATATCGATTGGACAGTTAGCAATAATCTTTGAAGCAGCATTAAAATCAAAAGTAAAATTCGGAACAAAAATATTGTCCATAACATCAAGATGGATCAAATCCGAATCTTTGGCTACTTTAGCAATCTCATTAGCAAGATCGTCGAAATCGGCATTTAGAATACTTGGAGTTATCCGGATATCCATGCTAATAATCCTACTTTGCCACTCGCTGAAATACTGCCAAGAACATTCCATCAGTTCCGTGTAGCCCGGGCCAAAGTTGGATATTCGGTGAATCTGGTAAATTCATTACTTCAGGAAAAAACTCAAGTACTGGAATTTGGATAAATTCTGGGTTGCCTTCGAGAAACCATTTAACATTTTCAATTGTTTCAGCAGGATGTGGTGAGCAGGTCACATATCCCAAAACTCCACCTACTCTAATCAATTTAGCAGCACTCGCTAATAAACCTTTTTGGATTTCGACTAAACCTTGAATTTCAAATTCTTTCTTGCGCCATCTAGCATCTGGTCTTCTTCGCAACGCACCAAGACCAGAACACGGGGCATCAATTAATATTCGAGTGAAGGAACTTTCTGTAAATGCTGGATTCAAACCATCACTAATAACAATTTTATTAGTAGACCTTTGCACCAACTTGGCCCGGTGTGGGGCGATCTCATTTGCAATAAAATTGATATTACGTTCAGCAGCCCATCGATCAAGAAGCGCGCTTTTACCTCCTGGCCCCGCGCACATATCAAGCCAAAACCCATCTTCTTTGATTGGGATATCGGCAAATGCTTTACTTACTAAAAAAGATCCTTGGTCTTGCACACTTGCTCGTAAGCCCCTAATTGCGGCAATCTCTGCAGGGTCCCCAGTGATCTCAACACCACTATCCACCCAGTGCGCGGGGGCAAAACTTTCATTGCTTTCCAATAATTCACTTTGCGTGGCCTGGCCTGGCCAACCAATTACACATACTTTAGGATTTTTATTATTTGCAATGCACTCTTCTTCAACACGAATAATGTCGCCGAGGCGCTTTAAGTAACTCTCTAAAATCCATCTGGGGTGAGAGTATTGAATTGCAAGTTGATCCAACTTGTCAGTAAATCCGAGATTTGTAATCCATTGATCAAAATCAAATTTTGAAATTTTTCGTAAAATTGCATTTACAAAGCCAGAACTAGATTGATTTATCTCCTGCTTGGTTAGAGTTACTGCTGTATCAACTGCGGCATGTGAGGCCACACGCATGTTGAGAAGCTGATGAGCACCCATTCTCAAAACTTCGCGCACTTCTAAATCAAGATCCTGAACTGGCCTATTGCTGACGCTATCAATAATCCGATCGTAAGTTCCACGCATTCGAATTGATCCATAAACAATTTCGGTTACCAGTGATTTGTCAGCTACCGAAAGATTGCTTTCTTTCAGGAAATTCGGTAGTGCTAAATTTGCATAACTGTGTTCTTTTTCGATAGAGATTAAAGCTTTTAATGCAACTCTACGTGAATCGAGACCATTTGCGTCAGACATATTTATTTTCTATTGCATCAACTCTCATTTGAATTCCTCGGCTCCATTCAGAACCTGACATTATTTTCTTACCGCTACTTTGAACCTTCAAGATTTCAAGGTCAAAATCACGAGTCGCTACATATAGTTTTTGATTAACGCAAGTAATAGTTCCGTAAGGCTTGTTGCTGCTCGTTTCGCTCACGCCGACTTCATAAATATAGATATCATTATCACGGAATGATGTTTTGGCACGAGGTGTTGGATTCAACGCACGAATCATATTTTTAATTGAGATTGCCGGGCTATTCCAATCTATCCGCAATTCACTCTTATCAATTTTTGGGGCAAAACTAAAATTCTCTACAGATTGCGGTAATGGCGTTTCTAAATTCCGTATTTTTAGCAAAGTTTGATCGAGCATCTCAGGAATCATTTTACTCATTCTGTTTAAACACTCTCCTGATGATTCCATTTGTAATATTGAAACTGTTTTTTGAATAAAAATTGGTCCAGTATCCATTCCAGGATCTAATTGGAAAATTGAAATCCCGGTTGATTCTTCCCCATTCCAAATCGCTCTTTGCACCGGCGCTGCTCCACGAAATTTAGGTAACATCGAAAAATGCACATTTATCCAGCCATATTTAGGCATTTGTAAAAATTCCTTTGGTATCAATTTTCCGTAAGCAATCACCACAACTAAATCTGCCGATTCGATAGCTTCCTTCGTCTCTGGTAAGTTGATGGAAGTATAAATAGGAATCAAATAGGTTTTCGCAAAAATTGCAACAGGGGAATCAATCAATTCGCTACTTCTACCTTGCGCTGCTGCCGGTCGAGTTAACACGCCCACTAGTTCATGCTCGGAAGAAAATATCCATTCTAAAGTTGGTAAAGCTACATTAGGAGTACCGGCAAATAAGATACGCACTAACTACCAAAACCAAAAGTAGGGTGTGGTGAAATCCGGATTTCGGGCTTAACTATTCCAAACCATTCAGATTCACGGACTTCACGTAAAGCTTCTTTTCGTAAATCTTTTGTCAATCTGTCAATAAACAAAATTCCATCCAGGTGATCGGTTTCATGCTGAATGCATCTAGCCATTAATTCGCTACCTACTACTTCAACCGGTTCACCGTGCATATTAAAACCTTGCGCAACTACCGAAAATGCTCTTTTACAATCATAAACAAGTCCGGGGAAAGACAAGCACCCTTCATCCCCTTCTTGTTCATCTACGCTTAATTGCAACTTTGGATTTATTAGATACCCTACTTCTTCCTCTATATTCCAAGTGAAAACTCTAAGTGAAACCCCGATTTGCGGAGCCGCCAAACCTGCTCCCCCAGCGTCGAGCATCGTTTCGGTGAGATCTCTGACTAAATTTCGCAACTCTTTATCAAAAGTTACAACTTCCAGCGACGGGGTGGCCAAGACGGGGTCCCCGAATAACCTAATCGCTTGAGTGCTCATGATGATATTTTACAGTTCAATTGGGTCTACTCGTACCTTTAAAGCCGTTAAACCATGAGCACTTCTAATCCGGCAATAATGAAGTACATCATCAACTAAATCTTGGGCTTGATGGTCCAAGCCTCTCAAAATGATCTTGGAAAGATAAATATCATCTGTAGATTGAAGCGATGATACTAAATATTTTCCAGAGAATTCCAATGCCATATTATGCACATCTGTGTGCGGACCTATGACACTAACCGCTTTAAATTGAGGCGGCAGATGCAAAGCGGTTCGTTCCAATAAATCTCGACTTGCAGCATGCCAAGGATCCCATCGTAATAAAGCTTGAAAATTTGGATTCGATACGACTACATCCAAAAATACTTGTGCATTTTTTGTGGCGAGAGCGCTGACGGAAAACCAATTCAGACGCGCTTGTTCCTCAGCATTGACTGATGCCCGCTCCAGAAAGATTCTAGAATCTAAAAAGACAATTGCTGCATAACCTTTTTTCGCCTGAGGTTCACTTCCGGGTGTTGCGAGAACTATGCAAGAATCTTCTATCTCATCCAAGATCATCGACTCTTGATTTGAATTACGAATAGGAGTTCCAGGGAAGGCCTTGCCTATTTCTTCTAGAGTTCTCTCGTCACCAATCGCAGCATGTCGAAATGCACTACCTGCACAATATGTGCATTGCCAATCTGATTGGAAAACCCCACACAACCCACAAACAATATTTTTGTTTACAGATGCGATTATTAATTTTCCACCGCATTGACAGCGCGCATGATTTGCGCATTTTTGACAAATTAAAGAACGAATATATCCTCTCAAGGGAACTTGAACTAATACTGGCCCTGTTTGTAAACCTCTTTGAATAGTTTTCCATGCTTTAGTAGATATCCGGCCGCGCTGATCTGGAGAACTGATCTCTGATATGCCAATGAATTTTGGTGAGTACTCTTTAAAGATTTCTTGAAGTGGATTCAGTGGTTTTAACCAACCAGCTAACAGATATTTTGTGGCAATTAAAGAAGGAGAAAGACTTCCCAAGATCAGAGAGCAACCCTCTTGCTTAGTACGTTCTATAGCTACCTCTCGAGCGTGCCATCCTGGACTCCTAATTTCACTATAATTTTTATTACCTTCCTCCCAAACAATAATTAATGACAATCTTTGGATTGGCAAAAATATAGCGCCTCGAACTCCAATCACTAACTGAACATTTCCTTTTAGGATTTCCAGATAATTTGAATACCGTTGGCTTTTGGTTAATTCCGAACTCCAAGTGCAGATATTTTTACCTAGACCACTTGCGAGGAATACTTGTAAACATCTATCAACACTCTTTGAATCCGGAACCAATATTAATATGTTTCCACTTCGTAACTTGCAAAATTCCGCCATTAATTCGAAAGGCTCAGTTGCGGGAAGTGGAGTCCAGATAACATGTGAAGCCTCGCCATTTTTTAGTGATTCAAAATATGATTGTGGGTAATGCTTGATAATTTCATTATTTCTCGGTTGTGGTGCAGAGTAACTTAATGAGACATTTTTTACCGAACTAACTGCTGATGGGAGTGCAAAACGTAGAACATCCATAATATTGCCTGCATATTTATGTGCTACCGTGCGCGATAAATTCAATATATTTGCTGTTAACAATGGAGTTTCATTATTGACTTTATCTAAATACTGCATTCGCCCAATATGTGCTGAACTATTCGCTCTACCAACAATATATCCGTCACATTTCCGACCATTAAATGGTACAAGAACCGATACGCCAGGTTTTGCAATTTCTGATAACTCTTCAGGAACTAAGAAATCAAACTCCTGATCTAGATGAAATACTCCGGTATCAACTAAAACTCGAGCAATGGGAGAGTTATTGGCAGGTTTTCCAGGAATTTTTGGCGTTCTTTGCCTAACTAATGTTAAGGCTTTTGGTACTTGCGCCACCTGACACTCACAATCCTAATGCGCTGCGTAACTCCGTTGCTCTATTTGTTTGCTCCCAAGCAAATTCTGGCAGTTCACGACCAAAATGACCATAGCTACTTGTTTTCCGATAAATCGGGCGCAATAAGTTCAAATCACGAATAATTGCTGCAGGTCTAAGGTCAAAAACTTCCATAACTGCACTTTGAATCTTTTCCTCAGAAAGCGCACTTGTTCCAAAAGTTTCCACAAAAAAACCAACTGGTTTTGCTTTACCAATCGCGTAAGCAACCTGAACTTCACATCGATCTGCTAGTCCAGCCGCAACCACATTTTTAGCTACCCATCTCATGGCATACGCCGCTGAACGATCCACTTTTGAAGGATCTTTACCGCTAAATGCGCCTCCACCATGGCGGGCCATTCCGCCATATGAATCAACAATAATCTTTCGGCCAGTTAAGCCAGCATCACCCATTGGTCCGCCAACCACAAATCGTCCAGTTGGATTTATGTATGCATTAATAATTTTACTTGGCAGTTCATACATTTCAAGAACAGGTGCAATAACTTCTCGCATTAAATCTTTATGTAAAACTTTCTCTAGATCTACACCTTCGGCATGTTGGGTCGAGACAACGACGGTATCTAAGCGAACCGGACGATGCCCGTCATACTCGATAGTTACTTGTGTTTTTCCATCTGGCCGTAAATACGCCAGCGTTCCATTTTTACGGACTTTAGCAAGTTGCTCGGCCAATCTATGTGCCATTGCAATAGGTAATGGCATTAACTCTGGGGTGTCATTACACGCGTATCCAAACATTAAACCTTGGTCGCCTGCTCCTTGTAAATCTAATGGGTCTACTGATGACTCATTTCGTCTTTCAAAGGCATCATCAACGCCTTGGGCAATATCTGGCGATTGTTTTCCTAACAAAATATTGATTCCGCAAGATTGTGCGTCAAATCCAACATCATTTGAGGTATATCCAATGTCGGAGACCACGCTACGAATTAATGACATTAAATCAGGCGCAGCGGTAGTTGTCACCTCACCTGCAATGTGGATCTGTCCAGTAGTTAAAAGTGTTTCAACAGCGACGCGTGACTGAGGATCTTGAGCTAGAAAACTGTCCAGAATCGCATCTGAAATTTGGTCAGCCATCTTGTCAGGGTGGCCTTCGGTAACAGACTCAGAGGTGAAGAGGCGATTTGGCACTGCGCTAATCTAGTCGTTTTACTACTAAATCCAGCAAATGTTCGGCTAGCGTGTCCTTGGATTGATAAGGAAGTTGAGCGATTACCCCTGCAGAATCCAGTAAGTAACCCCCGTTGCTTTCAGAGCCGAAGACATCTTGATTTAAAACATCATTAAGAAAGAGAAGATCTACCCCTTTTCGGAGCAATTTCGCTTTTGCTTGATCAATTGAAATCGAAGTTTCTGCCGCAAAGGCCATAATTATTTGATTTTGCCGGTTCGGCCTATCTGTTAATGCAACAGATGCTATGAGATCTGGATTTTCTATTAACTCAAGTTTGAGCTGTGATCCATCTCTTTTGATCTTACTTTCACTTCTACCTGCTACGCGAAAATCCGAAACAGCGGCGCTCATCATGATTAAATCTTGATCGGGCGCTAATTCAAATAACTTATCACCCATCTCTAATGCGGCATTAACTTTGATAACCTCAACTCCGACTGGGTCTTCAAGCGAAACATTAGCCGAGATTAAAACAACGGTCGCGCCACGAGCAGTGGCAGCATTGGCCAAGGCGTAACCCTGTTTGCCTGATGAACGATTTCCAATAAATCTAACTGGGTCTATCTCCTCACGGGTACCACCAGCCGTAATTAATACCTTCTTACCTAACAAATCAGATTTACTACCGATGCTAGTTAAAAAGAAATCGATGATTTCAAAACTTTCCGGAAATCGCCCGATGCCGGTATCTCCACTTGTTAGCGGTCCAACAGATGGCTCTAAAATATAAAATCCGCGTTCTTTCAACAACTTTACATTGGCTTGGGTTGCCGGATTTAGCCACATATTTGGATGCATCGCTGGAACAAGAATCTTTGGAACATCAGATGAAAGAACTGTTGTAGTTAAAAGATCATCTGCTCGACCTATAGCCAATTTTGCAATCAGATCTGCAGTAGTAGGGGCAATCAAAATCGCATCGTTATTTTTTGCTAAATTTACATGTGGCACTTGCGAAATATTTTGCCATAAATCACTCTGTACTGGATTACCTGACAAGCCTTCCCATGTTGCGACACCAACAAAATTTAAAGATGCTGGCGTCGGGATAACAGTGATTTCAAAGCCTCGATCTTGTAATCGGCGCAAAAGTTCGGCAGATTTATATGCGGCAATACCACCAGAAACGCCCAATATGATCTTGCGGGCCGATTTTGAGATTAGGGGAAGCATTATTAAATCCGGCTTAGTGCTCTGGTTAAGCTTGCTGCTCGACTGGATCTAACGGTTCAAGAGTTACTAAACCTTCGTTTATCTCACGGAAAGCAATTGATAAAGGTTTTTCGTGAACATGGGTTTCAACTAGCGGTCCCACGTATTCAAGTAAGCCTTCGCTAAGTTGTGAATAGTAAGCGTTGATCTGTCTGGCGCGCTTAGCTGAGAAGATCACTAAATTGTATTTAGATCCGGCTTTGTCCAACAATTCATCAATAGGCGGATTTGTGATTCCATCGCTTGCTTGCACTGAAAACTCCTCAATTAGATGAAATAGATCAACTCGAGCAATTAAACTAGATTTACCTGCTAATCAAGTGCCAAGGATAACAGCCTCTGCGCTACCTCTTCGACGCTGGTATTTATCAAAGTGAGGTCAAACTCCCCTTGGGCGGCCATTTCAGCCCGAGCCAAAGCCAGTCTGGATACCCGTCTTTCCGCGGAGTCGGTACCACGTTTCAAGAGCCGCTCTGCTAACTCCTCCCAAGATGGTGGCGCTAGAAATACCAATAAGGCTTCGGAGTTTTTAGCCCGAACTTGCCTGGCTCCAGATATCTCTAACTCTAAAAGTACGCTCTTACCAGCTTTCAAATGTTGATCAACAAATTGTTTTGGAGTTCCGTATCGGGCACCAGCAAAATCTGCCCACTCTAAAAATTTATCTTCGACTATCCACTTATCAAACTCGGCATCCGATAAAAAATAGTAATCAATTCCATTAATCTCCCCCGCACGAGGTGCTCTGGTGGTAGCCGAAACACTCACCCAGAGATTGCTCTCATTGCCACGCAAATATGAAATTACCGTGGATTTACCTACTCCTCCAGGACCTGAGAGGACGATTAACTTCATATGCCAAGGGTAACGGTTAACTCAAATTAAAATGCGCAGTCAATTCTCGAATTTGATGAATACCTAAACCACGGATTCTGCGGCTATCTGCAATCCCTATTTTTTCCATTACCGATTTTGCTCTGACTTTGCCTACGCCAGGGAGAGATTCGATCAGCGCGATAACTTTCATCTTTCCTACGCTCTCGATTTGTTGTCCTGATTGAATGACTTGCTCTAGGGAAAGTTCACCTTTTTTCAATCGCCCTTTAATTTCAGCCCGCTCTTTGCGCGCAACTGCAGCCTTCGCTAAAGCCTGAGCACGTTGTTCTGGAGTAAGTACTGGAAGCGCCATGAGTGTAATCTAGCGAGAATGATTGATTCCAGCATCCTGAATTTGCTTCGCAATCTGCGCGGCACTAGCCCTTACCCCAATGATTGCCGCGGTAATTGGTCGTCCAATTACTACCAAATCGGCACCATTTTGCAACGCCTCAACTGGGGTGGCTACCCGAGCCTGGTCACCTTGATCGCTTCCAACCGGGCGCACTCCAGGGGTAATCAATTTAATCTGCGCAGGTAAATTTTTACGTAAATTTGCTACCTCTTGAGGTGAGGTCACAATCGCTTTCGCGCCAGCCTCAACCGCTTGTGTTGCCCAGGCTAGCGACGTAACAGATGGGTCATCGCCAAGGCCTAGTTTAAATAATTGTTTTGGAGAGATCGAAGTTAAAACTGTAACTGCAGTTACTTGGCAATTTGGCAACGCTTGCACAGCAGCAGTGATCATTTCAAACCCTCCAGACGCATGCACCGTTAAGAAATCTGGGTTTAACCTTTCAACTGCCAATGCTGCACCTTTTACAGTGTTCGGAATATCGTGAAGTTTCAAATCTAGAAAAAATCTCAAGGATGGCGCCGCTTTGCGAATTGCGGCAACACCATCTGCTCCATTACTCAAGAAAAACTCCAGCCCAACCTTTACGACTTGAATTGAATCCTGTGCCTGATATGCCCAATCACAGGCGGTTTGTTGATCTGTTGTGTCTAACGCTAAAACTATTGGCGCTTTATAACCCATGTTCTCGCCGCCTTATTCTTTTTCTAATCTCTGTGCGCATATCCCACAGCCTCTGCCACCGAATTAAATCCGCGTTGCTCAATTAATGCCGCTAGCTCCTGCTGAATTCTGGGGGCGGCACTTGGATCATTAAAACTTGCAGTACCCACACTTACACCAGATGCTCCAGCTAAAATTAATTCAAATGCATCTTCACCACTCATAACTCCACCCATTCCCAATATTGGTAGTTGTGGAAGTGCGGCATGGACTTGATAAATTGCTCGAACTGCAACCGGTCTGATGGCAGGACCTGATAATCCACCGGTTTTATTTGCAAGTAACGGTCGCATTTTTTTAGTGTCGATTACCATTCCTAATAATGTATTAATCATGGCTACGGCATCAGCACCAGCTGCATGAACTTCACGCGCAATTATCGAAATGTCGGTCACATCAGGAGAAAGTTTTGCAATTATCGGCAAAGTATTCCCAATACTTCTTTTGACCGCTTCAATAACATTTCGTGCGCTTACCGGATCACAAGCAAAAACTAAACCTCTATTTTCTACATTTGGACACGAGATATTGACCTCAATTGCGCTTACCCCTGGCGCTTGTCGTACTTTGCGGGCCAAAGCTGCAAACTCCTCGACACTCTCACCAGCGATTGAGACAATCGTTCGAGCGCCTTGCTCATATAACCATGGAAGATCATTTTCCAAGAAAGAATCGATCCCAGGCCCTTGAAGACCAATTGCATTTAACATTCCACTGGCGGTTTCAGCCATTCGTGGCGTTGCTCGACCCGAACGTGGATTATTCATTACAGATTTAGTTACTACAGCTCCGATATCAGAGAGCTTAAAAAATTGGGACAACTCTTTACCATTAGCCGCACATCCACTTGCCGTAAAAATCGGAAAAGGGAAAGTAACTGAACCGAATTTAGCTGATTGGTCTATTTGATTAATACTCATTTCGGACCACCATATGTTCCTGAGGGAACTGTGCCGATTGCATCCCAGCGCACTTTCGAGCCTTCAAAGATTGGTCCTTCAGTACATGATCTGACCATTCGCGTTTGGCCGTCATCCCCAATAACCGGTAAAACACAGGTCATGCAAATACCAATTCCACATGCCATCGATTCCTCTACTGCACTTTGACAAGGGATCCCTCTCTTCGCCGCAATTTTACTTATCGCTTGCAACATCCCCATCGGTCCACAGGCATAAATAATATCTGTGTGGTCTAACAAACTTTCAATTGGATCAGTGACTCTCCCTTGGGTGCCCATAGATCCATCTTCGGTAAATATTGAAAGTGAGTGAACTGATCGCTTTCCTTCAACCGGTGCGAAAATTTTATCTGCCGTAGCCGCGCCAACAATCATCTCTACTCTGCAATTTCTCTGTCTAAGTGCATCACCTAGCGAAAATAGTGCGGCCGATCCATAACCTCCACCAATTAACAAAGCTCGAACCGGCTCTTTAGGTATCCCAAATGAGTTTCCTAACGGACCAACTACATCAATTTTTTCGTGAGCAGTTCTGTTAACTAACCATCGGGTTCCAGGGCCATTTGCAGAAACAATAATTTCAATAGTTCCCCCAAAAGGACCTCTGCCAGATGCTTGATAAATAGCAAATGACCTGCGTAACAACATTGAACTTTTTTCATCGCCAACACTTATGGCAATAAAGTTGCCAGGTTTTGCTCTTTCGGAAATTTTATCCGCCGATAATGTGATGTGATAATAAGCACCAACTCGTTTATTAGAGATAACTTCACATTGAGTTTGCACAGGGGTTGTCATCTACTTCAACCAATCCTGTAACGATTTAACTTGGAAACCACCTTTTTGTTGCGCGGCAATTCCTAGCACCGCAGCCTTAAGACCAGGAATGGTTGTGATGATCGGAATTCCTCTAGCAACTGCAGCAGTTCGGATCCGCCAACCATCTTCACGCGCACCAGAACCAAATGGAGTATTTATCACTAGCGCAACTTCACCACTTTCAATTGAATCAACAGCAGTTAATTCACCTTTAGGACCCAAACCATCTGAATATTTGCGAATTACTTTACTTTTTATACCTTCGGCAGCCAAGAACTTTGCAGTTCCAGCTGTCGCAACAATTTCAAAACCTAATTTAGCAAGTGCTTTAACTGAATCTACACATTTGCCTTTATCTCGATCAGCAAAAGATGCAAAAACTGCCCCTGATATTGGTAAAGCTCCTAACGCGCCGCTCTGGCTCTTTGAGAATGCAGCACCAAACTCATCATCCCTGCCCATTACTTCACCGGTTGAACGCATTTCCGGTCCAAGTAATGAATCAACCCCACTGCCATCTTTCTTTCTAAATCGGTTCCACGGTAAAACCGCTTCCTTCACGCTAATGCCTTGGGCAATACCGTCACCAACCTTAGGCAGAGCACCCTCTTCGCGCAGATCTGCGATGGTTTTACCTAAGGATATTGCTGCTGCACATTTCGCTAGAGAGATCCCGGTGGCTTTACTAACAAAAGGAACCGTTCTCGAAGCTCTTGGATTTGCTTCTAAGACATATAAAAGATTTTCAGCGATTGCGAATTGAATATTAATTAAGCCTTTAACCCCTACCCCTCGTGCAATTTTTTTTGTGGCTTCGCGAATCTCCTTTGTTAAAGAGGCATCAATCGAAGTCGGAGGAAGAACACAAGCTGAATCCCCTGAGTGCACACCGGCTTCTTCAATGTGCTCCATTACTCCACCCAAAAACAACTCTTCACCATCAAATAGTGCATCAACATCAACTTCAATTGCGTCATCTAAAAATTTGTCGATCATCACTGGATGAGTTAATGAAATTTCCGTTGATTTACTTATATAGGCAGCCAGCGTTTCTTCATCGTAAACAATCTCCATACCTCGTCCACCAAGTACATATGAAGGTCGCGCAAGAACCGGATATCCGATTTCATTTGCAATTTTTTGGGCTTGCTTAAATGATCCAGCCATACCAAATTTCGGCGCTCGCAAATTTTGATCTTTGAGAAGTTGCCCAAATAAACCGCGATCTTCCGCGATATCAATCGCTGCAGGACTAGTTCCCACAATCGGAACCCCTGCGGCTTGCAATCTAGCTGCTAGCCCTAAAGGAGTTTGACCTCCAAGTTGGACTACAACACCAACAATTGGACCAACGGCAAGCTCTGCTTCATAAACTTCCATGACATCTTCAAAAGTTAATGGTTCAAAATAGAGTCGATCTGAAGTGTCATAATCAGTAGAAACAGTTTCAGGGTTGCAATTAATCATGATTGTCTCAAAATCCATCGCACGTAAAGCAAAAGCGGCGTGGACACAGGAATAATCAAATTCAACTCCCTGACCAATTCTATTTGGACCACTGCCTAAAATAATCACTGCCGGTTTGGTTCTAGGTTCAACTTCTGTCTCATAATCATAAGAAGAGTAGTGATATGGAGTCATTGCCTTGAATTCAGCGGCGCAAGTATCAACAGTCTTGTAAACCGGATGCATCCCTAAAATAGATCTGCGTTTTCTAACATCCTCTTCGGTGCTTCCAGTTAGTTGCGCTATTTGCAGATCTGAAAAACCTAACCGCTTAGCATCTCTGAGTACTTTTTCGCTGATTTCCCCAGGCTGAAGTAGTAGATGCGCCATTTTGTTAATGATTTCAATCTGAGCCAAAAACCACAGATCTATAAAACTAGCTTCGTGTGCTTGCTCGACTGTCGCCCCGAGGAACATCGCTTGTTGAACTGAATGAATTCTACTTTCTGTTGCCACTCCAGATTCGATTAAGAGCTCAGCTTTACTTTTAACGATCTGATCCCAAGAAAAAGAACTCCCTTTCTTCTCCAGTGATCTCAGCGCCTTTTGCAAAGCTTCAGGAAATGATCTCCCTATTGCCATTGCCTCTCCAACACTTTTCATAGTTGTTGTTAGGCGATTATCGGCGGCCGGAAATTTTTCAAAATTGAAACGGGGAACCTTGACGACAACATAATCTAGAGTCGGTTCAAATGATGCGGGAGTTTCTTGAGTGATGTCATTTTTAATTTCATCTAATGAATAACCAATTGCGAGTTTGGCGGCTATTTTAGCAATTGGGAATCCAGTTGCTTTAGATGCTAACGCACTGGAACGGGAAACTCGTGGGTTCATTTCAATGACCACAATTCGACCGTCTGCTGGATTGACCGCAAATTGGATATTGCATCCACCAGTATCAACACCAACCGCTCTAATAATTCCGATAGATAAATCCCGCAATTTTTGATACTCAACATCGGTTAATGTCATAGCAGGAGCAACAGTTATTGAGTCCCCTGTGTGAACCCCCATCGGATCAAAATTCTCAATCGAACAAACAACAACCACATTATCTTTGTAGTCGCGCATCATCTCCAACTCAAATTCTTTCCATCCGAGTATGGATTCCTCAATCAAAACTTCAGTCGTTGGGCTGTAACGCAATCCAGCACCGGCTATCTCAGTTAACTCATTTTTCGTATATGCAATACCAGAACCTAATCCACCCATCGTGAATGATGGCCTAACTACAACTGGATAATTAAATCTTTCAGCGGCTTTATAACAATCTTCAATCGTGTGACAGATCATCGAACCAGCAGATTCGCCACCAATGGATGCAACTATCTCTTTAAATAATTGTCGATCTTCCCCTCGTCTAATTGCATCAACATTTGCACCAATTAAGCGGGTTTTATATTTATCTAAAATTCCGGCATCATGTAATGAAATCGCTGCATTTAGAGCCGTCTGCCCGCCCAATGTTGCCAAAATTGCATCTGGTCGTTCTTTAGCGATCACTTTTTCAACAAACTCAGGTGTAATAGGTTCGATATAAGTTGCATCCGCAAATTCAGGGTCAGTCATTATCGTGGCTGGATTAGAGTTTATTAAAATGACTCGAATTCCTTCGGCTTGTAAAACCCGACACGCTTGTGTGCCGGAATAATCGAACTCGCATGCTTGACCGATGACGATTGGGCCAGAACCAATTACCAGAACACTTTTAATTTCATTAAGGCGTGGCATGAACTCCGCCTTTCATCAAATCCACAAAACGATCAAATAGGTAACTAGCATCATGTGGTCCTGCGGCCGCCTCTGGGTGGTACTGAACACTAAACGCTGGCCGATCCAGTAAAGCCAATCCTTCTACTACACCGTCGTTTAAGCAGATATGAGTAACTTCACCTTTTCCATAAACGGTATCAAAACTTCCATCCATCGGAGCTTGCACTGCAAAACCATGATTGTGTGCCGTGATTTCCACTTTATTGGTGGTTTTATCCAAAACTGGTTGGTTGATACCACGATGACCGTAACGCAATTTATAAGTTTCAAAACCAAGCGCTCTTCCAAATATTTGATGTCCAAAACAGATGCCGAATATTGGGATCTGCTTTAATAAAAGTTCGCGCACTAAAGCAACAACTTCAACCATGGTTGATGGGTCTCCGGGACCATTTGAGAGAAATACTCCATCTGGTGAGATTTCTAACAATTGCTCCATAGATGCATCTTGCGGAAAAACATGTACCTCTATCCCCCGTTCTGACATCAAACGTGGAGTTGCAGCCTTGATGCCTAAATCAATAGCAGCAACTGTAAATAATTTTTCTCCAATTGCTGGAACAATGTATTTTTTCTCCGTAGAGACTTCTGCGGAGAGTTGCGAACCACTCATCTCGGGTGATTTCCGTACCAGCTTTACCATTTCTTCTCTAGATAAATCCATATTTGAAAAGATTCCAACTCTCATAACGCCACATTCACGAAGGTGACGAGTGATCGCCCTCGTATCTACATTGCAAATACCGACTATCCCTTGTGCTACTAGATCATCTTCCAATGATCGTTGTGCTCGCCAATTTGAAACAATTGGTGATGGATCTCTAACTACAAATCCAGAAACCCAAATCTTCCGAGATTCTTCATCAACCTTGTTCATTCCGGTATTCCCGATATGTGGTGCAGTCATAATAACTACCTGTCGGTGATAAGAAGGATCTGTCAAAGTCTCTTGATAGCCAGTCATGCCAGTTGAGAAAACTGCCTCACCATAACTTTCGCCATCACTGCCCCAAGATTGACCTTCGAAAATCTTGCCATCATCTAAAACGAAGAATGCATTCCCCATTAGCGGGTAACCATTTTAGTTGAAATCATTGTTGGCTTTCCTTTATAAAATACATGTCGAACTTCTCCAGGTAAAGTTATTCCAGTAAAAGGAGTGTTTTTACTTTTCGAGATTTGTTCTTCCGCCACAACCACTCTTGATTTGTTTGGATCATAAATAGTTATATTTGCTGGTGCTCCAATTGCCAATTCGATTCCTTGTCCTGTTGCTCTTCCAATTTTTGCCGGAGTAATCGACATTCGATCAGCAACTTGAGACCAATTGAGAAGTCCCGTGTCAACCATAGTTTTCTGAACCACTGACAATGCTGTCTCTAAACCGATCATTCCATTAGCTGCACCGGCCCATTCGCATTCTTTGTCCTCTGCAGGATGCGGGGCATGATCTGTAGCGACGATGTCGATCGTTCCATCTGCTAATCCAATTCGCAGCGCTGCGATATCTTCATTACTTCGCAATGGCGGGTTAACTTTGAATTTTGGATCGTAAGATTCTACAAGTTCATCAGATAACAGAAGATGATGTGGTGTTACTTCAGCCGTAACATCAATACCGCGGGATTTTGCCCATCTAATAATGTCAACGCTTCCTGCCGTCGATACATGACAGATGTGCAATCTGGATTTCACATGCGAAGCAAGTAAAACATCTCGGGCGATAACTGCTTCCTCTGCAACCGCTGGCCACCCGCTAAGCCCTAACTTTGCCGAAACAACTCCCTCATTCATCTGCGCATTAACTGTTAATTTTGGATCTTGTGCATGTTGAGCAATTACTCCATCAAATTGCCGTACATATTCCAGAGCTCGACGCATCATCTGCGAATCACTTACGCATTTCCCATCGTCGCTAAAAACTCTAACTTGCGCAGCCGAGTGAGCCATGGCTCCTAATTCAGCCAGAGTTTCACCAGCTAAATCTTTAGTGACTGCGCCAACTGCAAATACTTCGCACCATCCAGCTTCTTTTCCTAAGCGCACTACCTGTTCCACAACCCCAGCTGTATCTGCGACTGGATCGGTATTTGCCATTGCAAAGACCGCGGTATATCCGCCCCGCGCTGCTGCTCGAGTGCCAGTTAAAACAGTTTCGGCATCCTCTCTTCCAGGTTCGCGAAGATGAGTGTGCAGATCAACCAATCCCGGTAACGCTACACAACCTGAACCATCTAGCAGATTCGCGTAGGTATTGACTGTCTTTTTTGAAAGTTCGCTGATAAAGCCATCAACAATCCCGATATCTACTTTTTCACCATTTACTAACTCAACATCTTTAATTAGATAAGTACTCATGCTCCCACTCCAATGTTCCCGCCAAGAAGTAAATAAAGAACTGCCATACGTACGCTGACACCATTTGCAACTTGTTCCAAAATAACCGATTGGACACTATCGGCGCACTCCGCTGAAATTTCTAAACCTCTGTTCATAGGCCCTGGATGCAAAATCAGCGCTCCCTTCGGCAGTAAATTCATGCGATCTAGATTTAATCCAAATAGCCTTGAATACTCCCTAGTTGAAGGGAAAAAGGAGTTTTTCATACGCTCACTTTGAACTCGCAACATCATCACTGCATCAACTTCAGGTAAGACCTCATCTATATTGTAAGAAATATTAACTGGCCAACTCTCAACACCAACTGGAATTAAAGTTGGAGGCGCAACTAATGTTATTTTCGCACCAAGAAGATTAAGGAGTAAAACGTTGCTACGAGCGACTCTTGAATGCAATACATCGCCAACAATTGCTATGTGCTTGCCTTCCAAATCGCTTCCAACACTCCCTAAATGACGTCGAATCGTAAAGGCATCTAGTAAGGCTTGTGTTGGATGTTCATGGGTGCCATCGCCTGCGTTAATCACAACACCATTGGTCCAACCAGCAAGTCGATTTGCCGCTCCAGATTCTGGATGACGAAGCACTACCGCATCTGCACCCATGGCTTGCAAAGTTAAAGCGGTATCTTTTAGTGATTCACCCTTACTTACACTTGAACCCTTAGCGGAAAAATTGATCACATCGGCTGATAAACGTTTTGCTGCCGCCTCAAAAGATATCCGCGTTCTAGTTGAATCTTCGAAAAACAAGTTGACGATAGTTCGACCACGAAGTGTTGGTAATTTTTTAATCGGCGCGTCAGATATTCTCGCTAATTCTTCTGCGGTATCTAAAATCAGAAGTGCTTGATTATGGTTCAAATCACCAATTGATAATAAATGACGTGGTAGTTCGATTAATTTTTCAGGCGTCATTCGCACCTGCGATCACAATTTGATCAATTTCATCTATTTCGCTGATCGAAACTCGAACAATCTCATCTGCCGATGTTGGCAAATTTTTACCCACATAATCTGCCCGAATTGGAAGTTGACGGTGTCCGCGATCAACCAGTACTGCAAGTTGCACTTGAGCTGGTCTCCCAATCTCGCCAAGCGCATCGAGTGCTGCTCTGATTGTTCGTCCCGAAAAAAGCACATCATCAACTAAAACAACAATCTTATTTTCCACTCCACCAGCTGGAATAACTGTGGGGGTCAATGCACGGGGAGGTCTGGAACGCAGATCATCTCGGTGCAAAGTGATATCTAAAACACCATTAGGAATTTCGCGTTGATCTATTGAACCGATAATTTTCGCCAACCGTGCCGCTAGATAGGCTCCACGAGTGGGAATTCCAAGTAAAAGCAGATTTTCAGAACCACGATTTTTCTCAATAATTTCATGAGCAATACGGGTCAACGCCCGGGAGATGTCTCCCTGCTCTAGCACTATCTTGACAGCATTCACCGACTCACTCCTTCCCCGCCTCACTGGACGGGTCGTTAAAGGACAGGTGTGAATATACACAGCATCGATATAGATCTACTAATTCTGATCCGTGTCGAAATATTTCCAGAAAACTCTTTAAATATGACAAATGACCTATAGGCTCAGTCGCATGTCAAAACCAATCACAATCACAAAAATCCGCACAATTTTGACCTCTCCGGAGAAGATTCCGCTTGTGATCGTCAAAATTGAAACCTCAGAACCTGGTCTATACGGACTTGGGTGCGCCACTTTCACACAACGCTACCTCGCTGTAGCTACCGCCATTGATGAGTATTTGACACCATTTTTAATCGGTCGGGATGTTTCTCAAATCGAAGATATCTGGCAGACCTGCATGACTAGCGCATATTGGCGCAACGGGCCGATCACCAACAACGCCGTTTCCGGAATTGATATGGCCCTTTGGGATATCAAAGGCAAAGTTGCTGGAATGCCGGTTTATGACTTGCTTGGCGGAAAAACCCGCGAAGCCGCCGCTGTCTATCGCCATGCTGATGGAAAATCCTTAACTGAGGTTGAAGACAATGTTCGTAATTATATGGAACAAGGTCTGCTCTATATCCGTTGCCAAATGGGTGGTTATGGTGGTCGTATCGATCAGATCAAATCTCCAGAAGGTGCACTTCCTGGTGCTTACTTTGATCCGCACGGTTATGCGCGCAATACCGTTAAATTATTTGAACACATGCGTAACACGGTTGGACATGACATCGAACTTTTACATGATGTCCATGAGCGATTGGCGCCAATTGAAGCAATTCGCTTATCTAAAAATTTAGAGCCGTACCGTTTATTTTTCTTAGAGGATGCCCTTGCGCCAGAACAAGTTGACTGGTTTGCAATTATGCGAAACCAAAGTTCCACACCAGTTGCGATGGGCGAATTATTTACCCATCCGCAAGAGTGGTTGCCTCTGATCCAAAATCGGCTAATCGATTTCATTCGTTGTCATATCAGCACAATTGGTGGAATCACACCAGCGAAGAAATTGGCGCACCTTTGTGAAGCATTTAGCGTTCGAACTGCATGGCATGGTCCGGGAGATGTCTCTCCGATTGGTCATGCCGCTAATTTGCACATCGACGTTAGTTCGGCAAACTTTGGTGTTCAAGAGTGGTGGGGACCGTCTGACAAAATTCAAGAAGTATTCCCCGGAACTCCAATTCTTAAAGGTGGTTATGTCTATCCAAATGACAAGCCTGGGTTAGGTATCGATATCGATGAGAAATTGGCAGCCCAGTTCCCTTGCGATAATAAAGATGCGGTTAAAGATATGTGGACCACGGCAAGAACTCCAGATGGTGGTGCCTGGCGTCCATAATCCAGAACCATAGGTAGTAATAAGTGGCTGTGGACGGCTAATTGCCGTGAGTGATAATTGAACCTACCTTTCGTTGTAAATCAACGGAAGGTAGGTTTTTCATGGAAGAGATTAAAAAACAAGCAGCCCAGGAGTTAGGTGCAAGGTTACGGATAATCCGTAAATCCCAAAAAATGAGCTTGCAGGAGGTAGAAAAACGATCCAATGGGCATTGGAAAGCCGTTGTAATTGGATCTTATGAACGTGCCGATCGCGCGCTTTCGGTCGGAAAATTAGCTGAACTACTACATTTTTATCAAGTTCCCATCTCATCATGTTTTTCAATGCCAAGTACTGGAAAGGTAGAAATACGACAACTAATTCTTGATTTATATAAATTCCGCAATATGGGAGAAGAAGTAGCACCTGCTCGACGATATATCTCGGCCATTACTACAAAACGTGAAGATTGGAATGGGCAAATGCTCTCACTGCGAAAAAGTGATTTAGAAACTTTGGCGATTTTGTTTGAAACAAGTGAGGTTGCGCTCTTTGAACAATTTGAAAAATGGGGAGTTCTTATACATCCCCAACAGCAGGCGTAACTAGTAACTCTCTATTTATCTCACCTAGAACGCCATTTATGAATCCGGCGGACTCGTCAGTTGAAAGATTCTTAGCCATACTTACAGCCTCATCGATCGCCACTGCATTTGGGACATCTGAACACCATTTAATTTCATAAATTGCAATTCTCAAAATATTGCGATCAATCCCAGGCAAACGGTCGAGATCCCATTCCTTTGCATGAGCAGTAATGGCGCTATCTATTTCGAATTTGTATGCCATAACCCCATTCACCAGCAGACGCGCAAACTCAGCAATTGCCGGAGTGTTCTCATCTAACCGTTCTTCTAGAAATGCGGTTGCAGCACGGCCGCGCAACTCTGCTTCATACAAAATGTCTAAAGCCCGTTTTCGCCCCTTTGATCTAGCTGACATTAGTTAACGCGACCCAGGTACGAACCATCTCTGGTGTCGACACGAACCTTTTCGTCTTGATTAATAAATAACGGAACTTGAATTTCAACCCCAGTTTCTAAAGTTGCTGGCTTGCTGCCGGCACTAGAACGGTCGCCTTGTAATCCAGGTTCGGTATATGTAATTGTTAACTCAACAGATGCTGGCAATTCAATAAATAATGGTTCGCCTTCGTAAACTGCAACTACGGCCTTAACTTCTTCTAACATGTAATTTGCAGCATCCCCTACTGTTGCAGCAGTGATCGTCATCTGGTCGAAAGTTTCTTTATCCATGAATACAAAATCTTCGCCATCTTTATAAAGATAAGTCATATCTCGCTTATCAACAGTGGCAACTTCGATCTTTAATCCGGCGTTAAAGGTTTTGTCTACTACCTTGCCAGAAAGCACATGCTTAAGTTTGGTCCGTACGAAAGCCGGACCTTTTCCAGGTTTGACATGTTGAAACTCAACAACATTCCAAAGTTGGTTATCGATATTTAACGTGATGCCGTTTTTCAAATCATTGGTAGTAGCCAATTTGGATTCCCATCCTAAATATTTAAAGAGTGAGGTGATTCTACCTTGCTTTTATTGTTGAAATTGCCCGCAAAGCCAACTCATATGAGTTCAATCCAAATCCACCAATAGTTCCATTTACTACTCCTGAAACAACAGAGGTATGGCGAAACTCTTCTCTGGATAATGGATTTGATAAGTGCACTTCAATTACCGGAGCTTTCAACATTGCAACGGCATCTCTTATTGCATAAGAATAATGAGTAAAGGCGGCGGGGTTAATTATTACTGGCACTTTCTCATCCGCTGCTTTATGTAACAAATGAATTATTTCAGTTTCGTCATCGCTTTGGAAGACTGAAACTGTATGCCCTAATTCTTTCCCGGTTTTCTCACAAAAAGCCACCAAATCAGCGTAAGCAATATCTCCGTAAGTGGCACTATCGCGCAGGTCTAATCTTCCAAGATTAGGTCCATTGATTACCCAAATATTCATATAGATATTTTCTCATAAGCGATCGTCAGATCTGCCTCAGACGCTCCTTCGAGCCGTTTAATTTTTTCTACATTTTCAAGCAACACAAAGCGCAGTTGGCCATTTCTTACTTTCTTATCGCGACCCATTCGCTCTATTAATTCTGGTAAAACCGATTTTTTATAAGAAGTTGGCAAACCAACCGAAGATAAAATTGCACGGTGTCTATCTACAAATTTTTGATCACAAAAACCAACTTGTAGTGCTAGTTCGGCGGCGAAAACCATTCCAATAGAAACCGCATCTCCATGTCTCCAGGTGAACTCTTCAACTGCTTCGATCGCATGACCAAGGGTGTGGCCATAATTCAAAATCTCACGCAATGAAGCTTCTTTTAGATCAGCAGAAACCACATCAGCCTTGACCTTAATGGAACGTTGAATGACCTCTAGTAACTGCGGTGAATTCCATTGCAACAATTTCTGCGAATCTGCTTCGAAAATCTTAAGTATCTCTTCATCTGCAATAAAGCCACATTTAATAATTTCTGCCAGGCCCGAGCGCAATTCGTCGATCGGAAGTGTTTCTAGAAAATTCGGGTCAACAAATACTATTTGTGGTGAGTGAAACGCACCTACTAAATTTTTACCTGCCGGAATATTTATTCCAGTTTTTCCTCCGATGGCTGCATCAACCATTCCAGCAACTGTTGTCGGCACACTTGCCCAGTTGACCCCACGCAACCATGAGGCAGCCGCAAATCCCGCTAAATCAGTTGTAGCCCCTCCTCCAATACCAATGATCCAATCGCGGCGGGTAAAATTGTGCGCCGATAAAGTATTCCAAATTTCAATTAATACCTCTGCACTCTTTTGAGATTCTCCCTCTGGAAGTTCGATCATTACTAATTCCTGTTGTAAAACCCATTCGGCCGAAATTTTATCTACAACTTCACTTATTTCAGCGGGATACAAGAGTGCAACTTTTGAGCAATCTTTCAATAAAGGTTTTAAATTGCCTACATCAAGATCGCCAATCAAAACATCATATTTATGTTCGGCTGAAATATTAATCTTCTTCATTTCGACAACTCCCTCCGAAGTGAATCCACAGTCTCGTTAGAACTTTTGTCATCTGTGTTGATCACATGGGTAGCTAAAGATTCATAAATATGCCGACGTTGAGCCATGAGAGCAACCCATCTTGCGCGTGGGTTGTCGATTAACAGGGGACGGTCTCGATTAAAACCAATTCTTGGCGCTGCACCTGTTATCGAAACATCCAAGAAAACGATCTCACTTCCGCAGTTACGGAGAAGTTCTTGGGTAACTTCACTCAAGATCGCTCCCCCTCCTAAAGACAAAACCCCATTCTCGGTGGTTAAAGCATGGGCAACCACTTCTTCTTCAATCGCCCGAAAATATCCTTCTCCTTGTTCAGTAAAAATATCTGAGATCGAAGATTTCTCTCGTTCTTCAATCATTGAATCTGTGTCTGAAAAACTCAGCTGCAGTTCATGACTTAGTCCGCGTCCAACTGTGCTTTTTCCACAACCAGGAGGGCCGATTAAAACAATTTTAGGTGGCATGGCAAATTACTTAATTGTGCGGGTATTTAAGTAGGAATCAAGATTTCGTTTTGTTTCACCCAAACTATCTCCACCAAATTTTTCTAGCAATGCATTTGCCAAAACTAAAGCCAGCATTGCTTCAGCCACTACACCTGATGCTGGGACTGCACATACATCTGATCTCTGATTGATGGCTTTCGCAGGTTGCATGGTTGCGGTATCGATAGTATCCAATGCGCGTGGCACTGTAGATATTGGTTTCATGGCAACTCTTACTCGTAGCAATTCACCAGTACTCATTCCACCTTCAGTTCCGCCAGCGCGTCCTGATCTACGTTTTACGGTTCCATCTGGATTTAATTCAATCTCATCATGCGCAATTGATCCACGCCGAGTAGCAGTGGTGAAACCATCACCGATTTCGACACCTTTCATTGCATGAATACTCATCATCGCTCCAGCAATACGGCCATCAAGTCTGCGATCCCAATGGACATGTGAACCAAGACCGGCAGGTAAACCAAAAGCTAAAACTTCAACAACTCCACCCAAGGTATCTCCAGCTAAATGCGCCTCTTCGATTTCAGCAACCATCCGCAAACTACTTGCTGGATCACTTGCTCGCACTGGATCAGCATCAATACTCTCCATTTGGTCCGCGGTAGGCATCGCGTAACCTTCAGGGAGTCGCGCTGAACCAATCGAAATCACATGGGACAAAATTGTGACACCTGCTGCTTGTTGCAGAAATGCTCGCGCTACTGCGCCAAGTGCGACTCGTGCAGCAGTCTCGCGCGCACTCGCTCTCTCTAAAATCGGACGTGCATCATCAAAATCATATTTTTGCATTCCAACTAAATCTGCATGTCCAGGTCGTGGACGGGTTAATGGTGCGTTCCTCGCCAATCCTTCGAGTTCGGAAGGATCTATTGGGTCAGCCCCCATTACAACTTTCCATTTCGGCCATTCACTATTAGCGACCTGAATTGCGATCGGTCCACCTTGGGTTAAACCATGCCGGATCCCACCCAAAATACTGATCTGATCCGCTTCAAAACTCTGCCGCGCACCTCGGCCTACCCCAAGACGGCGTCTGCGCAGGTGGTAATCCAAATCGGCACTGGTGACCTCTACCTGAGCCGGCAACCCTTCTAAAATCGCGGTCAAAGCTGGTCCGTGGGACTCTCCTGCAGTTAGCCATCTCAACATGGGGGTAATTCTCGCAGATACTTACCCTTTCATGTGCAACATTGGCCAGATCCAGATAGCTGCCACAAGCATCGGTGCCGCAAAGGCAATCCCACCCTTAAAGCGCTTTGTTTGAGATCTGCCTAGAGTTGAAAGTAAGCCCAAAATCGCGGCCAATAAGGTGAAATTGATTAATTCACGAAAACTTACCCGACCTATTACTAAACCAATCAGGCCAGCGAGTTTTAGATCACCGATTCCAATGCCTCTTCTAGAAACAATAGTTAATACCCCAAAAAATAATAGAAATTCAACTCCTCCTACGATCGAATCTAAAATCTGGTGCTGGAAAAATTGGATTAGGAGCAGTAAGAGCGATAAATATCCAGTGATGAAATTTGGTATCCGATGGAATTCGTAATCAATCAAAATAATGGACCAACCAAAGATCAATAATGGGAGCGCAGCTAAATCCAGATTTTGTGAAAGTGCTCCAGCCGAAATCAGGGCAATAAAGAGGTAGAGCAGAAAGGTTTTGATTTTTTGCGGATCAGTGTTAAATCTGCGACAAAGAAAAATATGCAATAAAAAACCAAAAATGTAAAAAATTACTAAAGCAATTAACTCCATTGATAAAAAATAAGGCACAAGATTTTTCGGTCAAAGGTGCAACTCTCTTGCGTTAATTAAACGCCCAACTTCTGCAATCCTGCGGTCCGCATGGTTACTGCTAGTGAGCGCAAATCTAGAGTTAACGGTTCATCAGCCATTAACTCAATCTGGCCTATTCCCTGCTCAACAAGTAGATCTAATCCATCAATGTAGTTGCCACCTGCATCTTTCCAACGCCCTAATAATTTGGTCGGCCATGGTGAATAAAGTGATTCAAATAAAACCCCTGTTGCTTGTGTCGGAATTAAATGATCTGTCGCTCCGGATGGCGTAGTTGCGATAATTAGATTCGCCGATAATCCAGATTGCGCTTCGCTCCAATCTTTAACTTCTACAGTAGCCGAAATAGAACTATTAATTAATTGAGCGGCTCTTGATGCACTGCGACTATAAACCGTAATCGTTCTACCGCGAGTATCAAGGGCGGCAATCGCAGAACGCGCAGTAGCTCCGCCACCTAAAATCGTGATTTCATTTGGAATAACGATTTCGGCCTTAGATAGCGCTCGAGCGAATCCAGAGACATCAGTTGAATATGCGCTAATTTCATGATCTTCGAAAATTAAAGTATTGGCTGCATTAATTCTTTTAACTAATGGATCTAACGAGTCAGCAATCATCAATGCTTCTTCTTTTAACGGCATAGTTAATGACAGCCCGCGGAAAATCTTTCGGTTAGCTGCAATAAATTGCGCCAGTTCACCACTTTTTACTTCAATCGCTGTGTAATCCCAATCCCAACCCAATACTTCATATGCACATTTGTGCAAAGTGGGCGAAAGTGAATGCCCGATTGGATAACCAAGTACTGCGGCTTGAATCACTTACTCCCCTTAAATAAACCAGCCTTGTAATTACGGATAAATTCAGCTTTAAATTTTAGGAACTCCGGATACTTATCGGTAAACCTAGTATCCCCAGGTGCAACGGTAACAAAGTAGAGCCAATTCCCGGGGGTAGGGGTGATCGTTGCCGTAAGAGCCGAGCTACCTGGAGATCCGATCGGTCCAGGAGGTAAACCCTTGTACTTGTAGGTGTTGTACTTTGAAGATGATTTGAGTTCTCGAGTAGTTACCCGAATCTCACCTCTACTCTGATTCGCATACATCAAAGTGGAATCCATCTGCAACGCCATACCAATTTTTAACCGATTGTAAATAACAGTAGCGATCTTGCCAAAATCATCCTGATTGAAACCTTCACCTTGAACGATTGAGGCGATAGTTAAAAGTTCCAATGGTGAAAGATCGCGATTTTTAACGGCAGCATAAAATTGCAACTTTTCTAACTCTTGTGCAAATCTACTGATTGCACTTTGCAGCAAAGTGGCCGGATCTCCTCCTGGCAAAATCGTATAGTTTGCTGGAAACAACAATCCCTCTGAATTTTTGTTATTAAATTGATCTGGCACTTTTAAATCTGCAAAAGCTTGATCAACTTGATCAGCATTAAATCCCTCATTAACCAGATTTTTTCGGATCTCACTTATCCTGGCGCCTTCTACAATTAGAAATTTACCTTGCAACCGTTTCTTATCGAGTAACTGAGCAATAGCTTCTTTAGCTGATAAATGATTATTAAGTAGATACAACCCCGCTGAAATGCTCTCCGCCCGTTTATCGCCAGTTGCTGCTCTAAAAAATATCAAAGAGGTTTTTACTACACCTGCTTTGGCCAAGATTCGACCAATTTCGACGCCGGAACTTCCCGCTGGAATATTTACCTCAATTTCTGGCCCAGCAGTACCTGCTGGATAATCCAAATCCGGATGATTTTGATTCCAAAACACCACCCCACAAATCAAAACAACAAAAACAATTACTGTAGAAAAGATGGCTTTTAGATTTAAAGATTTTTTCGGAGCACCTAAATCATTTTCCACCAGATCAGCCATTCGCATCAAGGTAACTTTGCAAAATGTTTACCGCAGCAATTTGATCAATCACGGCTCTTCCCTCTTTCGCACTTCGACCGCTAGCCCTTAAAGCTTGATTCGCTAAAGTTGTTGTAAACCTTTCATCAAAGGTAAGAATTGGCAGATCGGGAAGGTGTGCCGTTAATTGCGCTTTAAAATCATTAACCAAATTTGCAGCATGACTGATTTCGCCACTTAACGATCTAGGTAACCCCACAACAATGGCAACTATCTCTTCAGATTTACAGATTGAACTTATTTCATCAAGTAACCCTGGCCCCGAAGGTAAAGTTGAAAAAGGCGTTGCTAATATTCCATCGGGATCGCAAATTGCGACACCGATCCTGGTGCTTCCAAAATCAAGGCCTAACTTTCGCCCCTTATTCATCTTTTAATCTTACTTGACTCTATTTGAGGGCAAGTATCTGATCTTTGATTGATTTCAGCGCGTTTTGAACTGCGGATGTATCGACGCCACCGCCTTGCGCGAAATCATCTTTTCCGCCGCCACCACCACCCAATGCTTTAGCACCAGTGCGCACTAATTCGCCGGCTTTTAAACCAGATTTCCGAGCACTCTCATCACAAGCCACCACTAAAACTGGTTTATCTTCATTGTTACTAATTAGCACCACCACAGCGCCGGTACCCAAAAGATTTCTAATCTCGAGAGCAACTGTACGTAAATCATCTCCAGAAACTCCATCGGAAAGTTGGGCTAAGACCACTTTATTATTGCCAATCTGCTCTGCCTTGTCTGCAAGCGGCTTGACTAAACTCAAAGCAACTTTACTTTTCGCACCAGAAATTTCACGCTCGATGTTTTTAACTCTATCAAGCAGTGCACTTATTCGTTCAGGTAACTCTTCGGATCTAGTTGATTTCACCATATCCCCGACCAGATTTAAAATCGCGTGTTCTTTTGCATAAAAACGGTATGCATCAACCCCGACAAGAGCCTCTACTCTGCGGACTCCTGCTCCAATTGATGACTCCCCTAATAATTTAACTACTCCAAGTTGGCTAGAACGAGATACATGTGTTCCTCCACAAAGTTCTTTAGCCCACTCACCTACTGAAACAACTCGAACTTCCGAACCATACTTCTCACCAAATAACGCCATCGCCCCAATAGCTTTTGCCTCATCTTGGGTCATTACCTCGGCCGTAATTTCTAAATCAGTTACGAGTAAGGAGTTAACGCGATCTTCAACTTCACTCATGGTAGCCCCAGATACCGCTCCTACCGCTGAAAAATCAAATCTGAAACGTCCTGGAGCATTTTCGGAACCTGCTTGTGTAGCAGTTTCGCCCAATGCTTCTCGGAATGCTTTATGAACCATATGAGTGGCAGTGTGAGCACGTGAAATTCCGGCACGACGATCATTATCGATCTCCGCAGAGCCACTCTCATTAACTAGCGCTTCACCACTTACAACTTTACCTCTATGTAAAAATAGATTCGGTATTGGTGTTTGCACATCATCTATTTCAATCAACGCTCCATTTGCAGTGCGGATGAAACCGCTATCAGAGAGTTGACCACCACCTTCGGCATAAAAAGGAGTCCGGTTTAATATAATTTCAACTTCGTCACCAGCTTTAGCGGCGGCCACGGGAGCACCATCAACTAAAAGATACTTAATCTTGGATTCACTTTTCGTTTGCGTATGACCAGTAAATTCTGTTGTTCCAGATTGATCTAGAGCCGCGCGGTAAATCGAAAGATCAGCATGGCCAGATTTTTTAGAACGCGCATCTGCTTTGGCTCGATCGCGTTGCTCTTTCATTAATTTACGGAAAGCATCCTCATCAACGGTCAACCCTTGCTCTGAAGCCATTTCTAAAGTCAGGTCGTATGGAAATCCATACGTGTCATGTAATTTAAAAGCAGCAGAGCCCGATAAAGATTTTGCCCCACTTTTTTTAGTTGCCCCTGCTGCGGAATCAAAAATTAAAGTACCTGATTTCAAGGTTTGCAAAAATGCACTTTCTTCCCCTACCGCGATTTCCAATATTCGCGCCCTATCAGTATGCAACTCCGGATATTGCGGAGACATTGCTGCAATAGCAGTTGTAATCAATTCATGAGTAGTTGGATCTCCGGAACCAAGTAATCTCATGTTACGGATAGTTCGACGCATCATTCTGCGCAGTACATAACCGCGACCTTCATTACCTGGAGTTACGCCATCTCCAATCAACATAGCTGCAGTACGTGCATGGTCAGCAATTACCCGCAGCGAAACATCAGATCCGATTGATTTGCCGTACTTTACATTTGCAAGAGCGCTAGCTTTATCCAAAATTAATCTAGTTGTATCTATTTCGTAGATATTTTCCACACCTTGCAACAAAACTGCAGTTCTTTCTAAACCTAAACCGGTATCAATACTCTTCTTCGGTAATTCTCCCAAGATTGTAAAATCAGATTTTCCATTTCCAGCGCCGCGTTCTGATTGCATAAAGACCAAATTCCAGATCTCCATGTACCGATTTTCATCGGCTATTGGGCCACCTTCAGCCCCATGCTCTGGACCACGATCAAAGTAGATCTCCGAACATGGACCACAAGGACCAGGAACTCCCATTGACCAAAAATTATCATCCATGTCTCGACGTTGAATCCGTTCTTTTGGTACGCCGATCTTTTTGTGCCAAATATCAGCAGCTTCATCATCATCAAGATAAACCGTTACCCACAATCGTTCTGGATCAAATCCATATCCGCCATCAGATTGAGAACGAGTTAACAACTCCCAAGCCAATGTGATTGCACCTTCTTTGAAGTAATCACCAAAGGAGAAGTTTCCACACATTTGAAAAAATGATGCATGTCTGGTGGTTTTACCAACTTCATCAATATCTAAAGTTCGCACACATTTTTGAACTGATGTCGCTCTCTGGTACGGCGCAGGCATCTCACCAAGGAAATAAGGTTTAAAAGGAACCATTCCGGCATTGACTAGTAATAAATTTGGATCATCAGCTATTAGAGAGGCTGAAGGAACAACAGTGTGAGTTAAGCCAGCGCGGTTGTCTTTTTCAAAGAAATCAAGCCAACGTTTGCGTATCTCTGCTGAATCCACACCAAATCCGTTCTACTAATGAAAATTAATCGCGATTTTTATTTCGTGCTTTTGCAATCCCCCATGCAACAGCGGCCATTTTGGCAGCTGGGCCACGGGAAAGAATTGAATCAGCGGCGGCGGTCAATCTTGTAGTAAAACCTTCTGCGCTTCTAGTGATGTTATCAATTCGCTCAAACTGCTTATTGGTGAGATTTACAGTTGTGGTGACCTCTTCAAGCAACGGAACCGTCTCTTGGCTGACATTTTTAATCGCAACGCCAGCTTCATCTAAAACTTTTCCAAATCTAATAACTGCATAAGCGATAGCCACCGCTACGACAGCAAGTGATGAGGCAGCGATAATTGCTGCAATTCCGCCTGCACTCATTTTGATCCCCCCAAAATCTCGCGTATCCGTTCCAAAGCTTTTGCCACTCTGGCTTCAGCTCCGTGAAGAGTTGGACGGTAATACTGCTTCCCGATCAACGGATCTGGAGCGTATTGGGCCGCAACTACTCCCTCTGGATAGTCATGAGGATACCGGTAATCCCCGCTGGCGCCGAATGGCGTGGCCCCATCGCGAAGTGGTGGCGGAACCAACCCAATATTTCCACTGTTGACATCTTGGCGAGCCTCGGAAATTGCAATATTCACCGCGTTTGATTTAGGAGCGGTAGCGCAATAAACAGTGGCATGTGCCAACAACAACGCACCTTCTGGCATTCCTACCAATGCAACAGCTTGCGCCGCCGAAGTTGCAACAAGTAAAGCATTTGAATCAGCCATCCCAATATCTTCACTTGCAAAGATCATCAATCTCCGAGCCATATATCTTGGATCTTCCCCGGCTTCAATCATGCGCGCTAGGTAATGCAGTGCTGCATCAACATCAGAACCGCGCATGCTTT
The DNA here is from genome assembly GCA_009694285.1 of Candidatus Nanopelagicaceae bacterium. GTDB lineage: Bacteria > Actinomycetota > Actinomycetes > Nanopelagicales > Nanopelagicaceae > UBA3012. Next base: position 67,969 of record SHVK01000005.1, read on the forward strand.
TGATGTAGGCACTTATTACATCGTAATGTTGATCCACGTTGTATAAAACTATGGCTTGGGAAACTGCTTTTGCTAAATTATCAACAGTTATTACACCGCTATCTTGACTAGCACCAGCTGCAGCTTCTAAGTAAGTTAAAATTCTTCTGCCATCGCCATTGGATATTTTTATTAACTCAGATTTAGCATCTTGATCAATTTCAATTTTATTATTTAAACCTTTTGGATCCAATAATGCTCGCTCAATTAATTTCTCAGCGGACTCTTCATTTAGTGCATTTAAAGTCAAAACTAATGAGCGTGATAATAATGGTGAGATTATTGAGAAAGCCGGATTTTCAGTTGTTGCCGCAACTAGTGTAATTAATTTATCTTCAACTGCCGGCAGCAAGGCATCCTGTTGCGCTTTGTTAAATCTGTGGACTTCATCTATGAAAAGTAGGGTTTGTATCCCTTTGTGAGCCAATTGAAATCTTGCCGATTCAATCTCTTCGCGAACATCTTTGACGCCAGCATTTACCGCTGATAGTTGCCGAAATCTGCGACCCTTTGATAACAACAAAGCTAATGAAGTTTTACCCACTCCTGGCGGTCCATATAAAATAATTGATGGCGGCGCCCCTGGTAATCCATCTAACAACCTTCGGAGTGGAGTTCCCTCACTGATTAAGTGATCCTGCCCCAAGACCTCAGAGAGATTATCTGGACGTAGCCGTGCCGCAAGAGGCGCGTTTTCAGAGATTTCAACACCTTCGGATGAAGATAAATCTCCACCTTCTGTATCAAATGTAAATAACTCCATTTACGTGATTATCAGATCGTTGTTATAAAAGAAGATATATCTGTTAATGGAAGATTTGGTGTGCTGTGATTCTTGTGAGCAATTACCGCAGCAGTGTGATACTCCTCTAGCGCGGCAATAACTTTAGAATCTGCATATGGAGTTCCATCAACTATTGGACCCTTTACGCAATCGATAACCGCAGCCACATCATCACCTGCCAAGGTTCTATGCACTTCAAGAGCATGCGCGAGTGCAAGAACTTTGCTTCTATTGCTCTGTAAAATCTCTTCTGAGCGCTGTAACAACGTGGCCAAGTTGTCTTCGATGCGATCAGATAATGCATTTCGAAGTTCCTTTTGTGCGTTATCGCCGGGTTTACCTTTTCCACCGGGTGATCCTAATTCAAATCGTTTATTTGATGCGTGCGATGAAACGGTTGAACCCATTCCCCAATGGCCTTCCATAAAACTTGCAATAGTTGTGGCACTTTCTAGGTCGCCAGATACTCCCGAGGAATTATCTCCGGCGAAAAATAACCTTTCACCTGAAAGCGAGGCCAAGGAAACTAAAATATCTGCTTCATACTCTGTTCGCCATCTTGTAAATTGATCATCTGGTGGAATGCTGGCGACCATTCCCAAATAATCAGAGCCTTTTTCAATAGTGGCCAGATCAATCATCATATGTCTGCGCATTACATGTGCCATGACTCCATGACATGCTTCATGTATTGCAACAGCATGACGTTCACGTTCTATATATTCAACATCTTCTGGCGGGCCAAGCTCCTTTAATTGTTTGGCTTTAATTACGTCGACCCAAGTAATGCTGGTGCGACCATTTCTAATTGCGTTAATTAAGCCTTCGTTGATCGTATCTTTGATAGTCGCGCCAGTTGCATAAGGTGTGATCGTCGCTAATTTATCAATCTCTTCTGCAGTTAATGAGTGTGAAACTTTGTCGAAGTACCCTTGATAGGTACGTACTCGCCCTGGCTTGCTGGGATAACCCACGCGATACATTCGATCAATTCGACCCGGGCGCAGCAACGCCTCATCTAAGGCTTCTGGCATATTGGTAGCCATAACGGTAAGAATCCGATACTTAGGTGGTTGTTTTGGACGCATGCCTAAAGTTCTACGAACAATTCTGTTAAAGAACCCGCGCGGTTTTTTCAGTCCAGACATTTCAGTTAGTAACGCTTGCAAAGTTCCCATTCCGCCACCGCCACCACCTGCGGCTCCGCCCATAACAAATTTTTCTCGAGTGATTAAATTTGCTGCATCTTGGGATAAGTAATTACCACCGTGACATGAACTTCCGAAAACTTCGGATGTAAATCTGCCTTGACCTCCCGAAGGAGCAAGCCCGCGATTACCCAAAGAATCTGCTTCATCAAAAAAAGCAACGACTCCCCCGTACCGCAAAGACAATTTCCGTAATTTACGAAACAACCCTTTTACTTTCAAAACACCAATACCAATAAACATGGCGTTGAATGCACCTGGATCGACAAAGACGAAAGGCTTGCCACTTTCCCCAGCCATTGATTCAGCCATTAGGGTTTTTCCAGTTCCAGGAGGCCCCCACAGCAAGATTCCACCAGGAACGTAACCGCCATACTTTTCGATCTCTTCTGGCTTTTCTAAAAACATTAAATTCTCACGGATTCTTGCCAATACGTGATCCTGGCCCCAAACATCAGAGAAACGAGTTTTGATGTCATCTGGGAAATAAACATCGACGCCGCCACGAGACAAGAACCAGAACAACGCAACAAACTGAATCACGATAAAGACGACTGCAAAAAGCAACTGTCCTAATATCGGAAGTGCACTCCATAATGCTTTAGGTGCAAGAAATAATGCTTGAACGGGAGGTTGGTTATAGACAGCTCCTAAAACCACACTTAAAAGTGCGATCCAAATCAATACCTTTATCGCTCTTGATAGTCGATAGCGATTCCAATCACTGATTTTGTGTACTAATCGATCGGTAAAGGCAAAATATTTCTGCCAACCACCGTGATATGGGGCAGCAAATTCAGCAATCAGGAAATGTATCTGCCTAATTATTTCGATCCCAGCCAAAACAAAAAGCCAAGGTCGGGAACTTCCAACCTCATTTATCGCATCAGTGAAACCAAGCAAGGGATTGTCTGCCATCAAGGCCCACGCCAAAGTGAAGTAAACAATCGTAAGTGTGATTAAGAATTTCAATCTATCGAAAGCGCTTAAATGTATTCGAACTTTACGATCTGAATCACGCATTCTGCTTGTGTACTGTTCAACGTTGCTCATCGGACTCCCCTTACCGTAAACGAATCAGAAATCTTGTCTATCTCTTCAGAATTGGCCTTGAAGCATTTTGTAGTGCATCTAACAATAAAAAAATACAAAGTGCTTCGATCTTCTGAAATCAAAGATGTTTGCTTCACTGTTTCATTTAAAGAACCAGGTGGGGTAAATGAAAAAGTAGTTCGTACTCCACGGGCCCCTTCTTCTACTATTTCTTCATCATCTAAAAGAATGAAATCCGAAACTACGGTGCTCTGACCTGAATAGAGTTTAGTAACCGGAATAATAAGATCTCTTAATGAATTTAGGGAAACTTCATTGCTCTCTTCCATCGTTAATTGACGGACTCTTATGAATGCAATTGGCTGCTCTGTTGGGTTGAGACCAAAAATTTCTTTTGGCAGGACGTTAGGTAATTTGCTATACGCCTCTTGCCAAAGAACTAAATTTGCCTTTTCAAGACCCGCCGCATCCGCACCTTTTCGCTCCGCTTTCCGTAGAATTTTTTCATCAATCTTTATCCACTTTGCGGGAGCTGTAAAATATGCACCAACATCTGGGTTTGCTGCATATCGCTGACTACTTTGGGCGCATCCTGTCAAAAGTAAAATAGTTGTGATGGTTAAAGCCAGCGCCCGCACTCTCATCTCTACTTCTCTGACTTCTCTAATTTCTCGGTCTTATCGATGCCGGCCTCTTTACGTTGCGCAGCGGTAATTGGAGTCGGTGCACCAGTTAATGGATCCCCGCCACTAGCAGTCTTAGGAAAAGCAATCACTTCGCGGATTGATTCGACACCTGCCATTAAGGCACTTACTCGATCGATGCCGATTGCAATACCACCATGAGGTGGTGGTCCATAATTAAACGCATCTAATAAAAATCCAAATTTTGATTGGGCTTCCTCGCGAGTTAACCCAATAACATCAAATACCCGTTGTTGAATTTCACGTTGATGAATACGGATAGATCCGCCGCCGATTTCATTACCATTTAACACAATGTCGTATGCATAAGCCAAAGCATTTGCTGGGTCTTTATCAAATGTGGCTGCAAACTCTGGCTTGGGGCCGGTAAATGGATGATGTACTGCTGTCCATCCTCCCCCATCGGTTGGTTCAAACATTGGTGCATCAACTACCCACAAGAATTCCCACATATGATCTGGAATCAAGTTGCATTTCTTAGCAATCTCTAATCGTGCAGCACCAAGAAGTTTTTGCGATTCATCTCGCTCCCCTGCTGCAAAAAAGATTGCATCTCCTGGGTTGGCGCCAACTTTTGCGGCGATCCCAGCTCTTTCGCTCTCTGAAATATTTTTTGCAACTGGACCGGTAACTTCACCTGTTGCGTCAATCAAAATATAAGCAAGTCCTTTGGCCCCGCGAGCTTTTGCCCACTCTTGCCAACCATCTAATTCACGTCGCGGAGTAGTTGCACCTCCTGGCATTACAACTGCTCCTACATAAGGTGCTTTGAAAACTCTAAATTCAGTATTAGCAAAATACTCCGTTACTTCTACTAACTCATATTCAAACCGTAGATCTGGTTTATCTGATCCGAATCTGCGCATTGCTTCAAGAAAAGTCATTCGAGGTATCGGAGTTGAAATTTCGATGCCAAGAACTTCTTTCCATAATTTCTGCAAAATCTTTTCAGTAAGAGTTAAAATATCTTCTTGATCAATAAAACTCATTTCAACATCTAATTGAGTGAACTCTGGTTGGCGATCTGCGCGGAAATCTTCATCGCGGAAGCAGCGCGCAATTTGGTAATACTTCTCCATTCCGGCAACCATCAACAACTGCTTAAATAATTGTGGTGACTGTGGCAGGGCGTACCAACTGCCAGGTTGCAAACGAACTGGAACTAGAAAATCTCGGGCACCTTCGGGTGTTGAACGGGTTAAATAAGGTGTTTCAATATCTAAGAAGCCTTCGCCTTCCATAACTGCGCGAATAGTCGTCGTAATTTTAGAACGCAATCGCAATGCCGCGGCTGGTCCTTCACGTCGTAAATCTAAATATCGGTATTTGAGGCGCACCTCTTCATTAGCATCAACACGTTCACCGCTGTCAATTGGAAATGGCAATGGGGCTGCTTCACTCAACACCGTTAATTGATCGCAAATTACTTCAATCGCTCCAGTTGGAACATTTTCATTTGCATTGCCATCTGGTCGTAAAGAAACTTTCCCGGTAACGCTGATACACCACTCAGCTCTTAAAGCTCCGGCCACATTTTCATCATGAATCACAATTTGCGACCAACCAGTTGCATCTCTTAAATCAATAAAAGCAACGCCGCCGTGATCACGTCTCCTGGCTACCCAGCCAGCCAAAGTCACAGTATTTCCGGCGTTGTGCGCAGTTAACTGCCCTGCTCCATGTGTGCGTATCAAAAGCTTGCCTCGCTTAAATTTCTCTTCACTTTAAAAAGTTGGCTATCTCGCTAAGCCTAACTGATGCAACCACGCCGTCGCTCATCTGTTTGATATCAACTTGCCCGGAAGTAATCTCATTCTCTCCTAAGACTGCTAAATACTTTGCACCAGATTTATCGCCACTTTTCATCGCGCCTTTTAGGCCACGATCGCCATATGCCATATCGCAGCGAATGCTTTGATTTCGCAGAGTAGATAACAATTCAAATGCAAAAGTACGTGCATCTTCGCCAAGTGGAATCAGATAAAGTGAGAGTCGCGTAGCAGGTGACAATTCAATTCCTTCGGCTTCGCAAGCAAGCAAAACTCGATCTACCCCTATGCCAAAACCGATTCCAGATAGAGATTGTCCGCCAAGTTTTTCCATTAAACCGTCGTAACGCCCGCCGCCACCTATTCCAGATTGC
>SHVK01000013.1 GCA_009694285.1 Candidatus Nanopelagicaceae bacterium
ATAACCGGAGTTGGATTTACTCCATATAGCTATGCCTATTTTGTATTTATCCTTCCTCACTCAATAATTACCGTTTCGGTAATTACCGCATTGCTCCCGCGCATCTCTCGTCTTGCTGCAAATAATGAGAAAGATAAAGTGCGAAATGAATTAGAGAAATCGCTAACTCATGTCGCTGTAGCAACAGTTCCGAGTGCAATTGCATTTTTATTTTTTGCCACCCCAATAGCCACCTTGCTTTTTTCTGGAAGCACTCGTGCCGACTCAGCCCAAATCGGATTAGTTTTGGCCGGCTTTTCACTCGGCTTAGTTCCATACAGCGCGCAATTACTTTTATTGCGTGGTTTTTATGCTTTTGAAGATACCCGGACCCCAGTATTAATTAATTTAGCAAGCACCGCTCTAGCAATACTGCTTTGCTTAATTTCTGGTGCGGTCCTCCCGCTTAAGTGGGTAACAGTGGGTCTTGCGGTGGCCCTTGGCCTTGGAAACTTACTCGGAACGGTAATAACTTTAAAATCACTTGGGAAAAATGTGGGTTCCTTTCATTACGTCTCCTTATTAAAATCCCACCTTCGTCTAACTTTTGTTGCACTTTTAGCCGGCGCACCAGCATTCGCCCTATATTTTGTGATTGAACAAAAATTCGGCGCAAAATTAATCGTGGTCGGATTAAATTTGGCAATTGCTGGATCGGTAATGGGGGCTTTGTACCTGGTATTTGGTTCTCTTTTCAAAGTAGATGAGATTAATTCACTCAGAATTCAAATAATTAGGCGCTTAGGGCGAAAATAGGAGTCATCCGAGTAATTGGAATATTCCAGAATAGGATTAGCGTTGTCTTTAGTAGAGAAAGTAGAGAAAGTAGAGAAAGCGGTGCGATTAATTTGCGAGAATTAGTAATTGTAGGTTCGGGTCCGGCCGGGTATACGGCAGCCATTTATGCCGCGCGCGCGCAATTAAACCCATTACTTTATGAAGGTTCCGTCACCGCCGGCGGTGCACTAATGAACACGACTGAGGTGGAAAACTTTCCAGGTTTTTCTGAAGGCATTATGGGACCTGACCTCATGGATGCAATGCGAAAACAAGCGTTACGTTTTGAGACTGAAATAATTACAGATGACATTGTTGAAATGGATTTGAAATCTTCAGTAAAAGTTTTAATAGATGGAACTGGCCGAAAAATTGAAACCAAAGCAGTAATTTTGGCAATGGGTTCGGCTTATCGTGAAATTGGATTAACAAATGAAAAACGATTATCGGGTCGTGGTGTTTCTTGGTGTGCAACCTGTGATGGATTTTTCTTCCGCAATCAAAATATTGCAGTAGTAGGTGGTGGAGATTCAGCCATGGAGGAAGCAAACTTTTTAACAAAATTTGCCGATAAAGTAACTCTGGTACATCGCCGCAATAGCCTCAAAGCATCAAAAATTATGGCTGAGCGCTCTCATACAAATCCTAAAATTGAATTTCTCTGGAATAGTGAAGTGATCGATGTGCTCGGTGAGGATAAAGTAAACGGGCTTTCTATCCGAAACACTGTTTCGGGCGATTTGAGTGTTCTAGCTGTCACGGGACTTTTTGTGGCAATTGGTCATGATCCACGTAGTGAACTTGTGAAAGGGCAGGTCACCCTTGATGGTGAGGGATATGTACAAGTAGGTAACGGTAGTACTCAAACAAATCTTGCGGGCGTTTTTGCTTGTGGGGATCTGGTCGACCACACTTACCGACAAGCAATTACCGCAGCCGGTTCTGGATGCGCCGCAGCGTTAGATGCTGAAAGATTCTTATCTGGGCACTAAAGTTTTTAACCTAAGTTAAATCAAATAGAGAGAGAAGCTAATGGGAGCAACAACACCAGTAACGACAGCAACCTTTGATGCTGAAGTTCTGAAAAGTACAACACCAGTACTTGTAGATTTTTGGGCCGAATGGTGTGGGCCGTGCCGTGCAGTGGGACCAATTTTGGAAGAGATTGCTGCCGAGCAAAGTGGCAAAATTAAAATTGTCAAGTTGAATACCGATGAAGAATCAGCCATTGCCATCAAATATGGAATCACATCTATCCCAACGATGAACCTCTTTGTTAATGGCGAAATTGTAAAAACTATTGTCGGAGCACGACCAAAGCCTGCAATCATGAAGGAACTCGAAGGCTTTATTTAACTCGTGGATGAATTAGCCAGAGTTGGAGATGTCGGTGCAATTGTTACTGAAACAATTACCTCTTTATCGCGCCTTGGCTTATTAAATTCCGCAGAAGTTACCTTTACAAAAGAAGTTGTTGAGGCTTTGCGGGCATTTCAACAAAGTCGTGGATTAACTGCCACTGGAAAATTAACCCGAGATATATATCTTGCCCTCGAAGAGGCTAGGTGGCGGCTTGGAGATCGGAACCTCTCATTTATTCCCGGGGCATTGATTCGCGGTGATGATATTGCGACATTGCAAAACCGATTAAATGAAATGGGCTTTTCTTCCGGTCGTGTAGATGGAATTTATGGGGCTTTAACTGAGGGCGCTGTACTCGAATTTCAAAAATCAGTTGGGCTCCCAGCCGATGGAGTTTGTGGTCCGGCAACTTTTACTGCACTTATCAGATTGACCGGAACTGTTAGGGGCGGTCTTGCTAGTTCTTTGCGCGATACATATTTGATACACCAACGCGGTCCGGCTTTAGCGGGGAAAATAATTGCTATTGATGCAAGTTTCGGCGGTAATCTTCTTGGCGCAGAGGCATTTGGTTTAAATGAAGCTCAAATTACTTTTGACGTGGCAAAAAGATTAGAGGGAAGATTAAGCGCACTTGGTGTAACAGTTTTTATGACCAGAGGAAAAGATAATAATCCAAGTGAGATGGATCGAATTAATTTTGCAAATAAAGTTAATTGTGACTTGCTTATTTCATTGCACTTAGACAACAGTTCATCTACAAATGCACACGGCATCGCTTCTTACTACTATGGAAATGCCACACATGAAATTCATTCTGTTGTTGGTGAACGTTTTGCACTTTTAGCACAACGTGAAATTTGTGCACGCACAGATTTACTAAATTGCCGCGCTCATGGCAAAAGCTGGGAGATTTTGCGTTTAACAAAAGCACCCTCAGTTCGAATTGATTTGGGATATTTAACCAATGAGGGTGATGCGCAGAGATTGGCCAGGTCCTCGTTTAGGCAATCCCTAGCTGAGGCCTTGGTTGTGGCGGTACAACGACTGTATTTAGCCGCCGAAGAAGATGCATTAACCGGAACTTTGCGGGTGGAAGATTTAAAACGTGCTGGCCTGCGAAAGTAATAGGCAAGTAATACCCAAATTCACCAGTTGCAGTCTCTGTGAGATGATTACTCCTCACAATTAATTGAAGGAGGCGAGTGGTTTGAGTTCAATAGTTCCAAAAAACGAGGGAAAATTAACCGCCCGTTACGCCTCGCGCGCTGCCCTAATGTTGCCAAGTGAAATTCGCTCACTTTTTGCAGTGGCATCTCGACCTGAAATCGTCTCACTTGCTGGAGGAATGCCTAATCTCTCTGCTCTTCCAATGGATGTTATGGCAAGTGTGGTCCAAAAGTTAGTTTTAGAAAATGGTACAGAGGCTTTGCAGTATGGCAGCGGGCAAGGCCATCCAAAGTTGCGCGAACAAATTTGCGAAATCATGGCTCTTGAAGGAATTCGTGCAAAAGGCGATGACATTGTTGTTACAACCGGATCACAGCAAGCATTAGATCTAATCACTCGAATTTTTATCGACCCAGGTGATGTAATCCTGGCCGAGGCCCCTTCCTATGTTGGTGCACTCGGAGTTTTTGCACAATACCAAGCAAATGTTGTTCATATTGCTATGGATGATAAAGGTTTGATTCCAGAGGCACTGCGCGATGCGATTAAAACTGTTCGTGAAGCAAAACGTAAAATTAAATTTATTTATTTAATACCAAATTTCCAAAATCCATCTGGTGTAACCATGCCGGCCTCACGCAGAACTGAAATTCTTGAAATTTGCCGTGAGTCTGAAATTTTTGTGGTTGAGGACAATCCTTACGGCCTACTTGGTTTTGATGGTCCAACTCCAAATGCAATGCGCTCCGAAGATTCCGAGAATGTAATTTATTTAGGCTCTTTCTCTAAAACAATCGCGCCCGGACTTCGCGTCGGTTGGGCATTAGTTCCGCAAGCTGTTAAAGAGAAATTAGTAATCGCAAATGAATCCTCTGTCTTATGTCCATCAAATTTTGCACAACTCACAATCTCCGGATATTTGGCTAACGAGCCATGGCGAGATCAGATCGCATCTTTTTGTGATTTATACCGAGATCGCCGTGATGCTATGTTGGAATCTTTGGATGAATTCTTTCCAGCATCCGCAACATGGACCCGTCCAAAAGGTGGCTTCTATGTTTGGGTTACATTGCCGCCTGAAATTGATACCAAAGTATTAGTCCCCCGCGCTATCGCCGCAAAAGTTGCTTATGTCCCAGGGACTGCTTTTTATGCGGACGGTTTTGGAAGCTGGCAGATGCGTCTTTCTTATTGCCATCCAACTCCCGAACGGATTCGCCAAGGCGTGAAAGCACTCGCTGGTGTCGTAAAAGAAGAGATCGACCGTCGATCAAATGAAACACCTAAATTAACTGTTCGCTAACTCAATAACACGCGCAGTTACCACAGAAATTTCAGCCGAATTTAGTAATTCGGGAGTTAAAAATATTTCTTGGTCATCGTCGCGGTGATCAACGGCGATCCGAGGATCTGATTCCCATAACTTCAGAGCCAACTCACGCGCACTTGTTCCAAAGATTTTCTGGTCTATTTCAATCTTGATTCGGGGCAGTGGTTGACCCGCTTCATTTAACACCATCTTGGAAGATTTAAACCCTTTAATTCCGGCAAAATCAGATACCCATTGATCGCAAATTGCATTCCACGCTTTGGCTTGCGCTTCATGATCGGCGCTCACATACATTTCAACAGCTTTCAAGATTGCAAAGATCTCTTCTTTGCCAACTTTTAATGATCTGGCTTTAGTTGTATTTGGCGCAGCAAATTTAGCAGCAGCATTTATTAACTCGGCCTTTCCTAAAATTAGGCCGGTCGTCTGTGGACCTCGCAAACCTTTACCGCCACTAAACAAAACTACATCCGCCCCTGCATCTCGCGTGAAATGCCAGAAGTTGCTAACTGGCGGCAGTTGAGCTGCAGCATCAACAATGACCGGAATATTATGTTGCTTAGCAATTTCAACAGTGCGCTCAATTGAAAGCGCACCTGGTGGTCGGTTTAAACCTGGTACAAAAAAGATTCCAGCCGTTTTTTCATTAAAAGCATTCACTAGATCAGCTTCAGAACGCTCTCCTTCTCTGCCAATCTCTTTAATTACACCACCGGCAAATTCAATTGATTGCACATAATCAACCATGTGGTTGCGATCAACTATAAATTCATTTTTACTTTCACTTTTATCTCGATCCAAAATTGCAAGAACCGTTAAAACTATGGCTCCCGCACATCCCGGAGTTACATAAGCGGCTTCATTATGAGTTAATTTGGCAATTCGTTCTCCAGCAACTTTATGGAGTTGTTCAATCTCGACAAAATCACTAGCTCCCTGCACCATCGCTGCTAATACTTCCGGTGCCATTCGGGATCCACCGATACGGGTATATGTGGTCGCGGCATTTAGAACTCGCGGGATGCCAAGTGATGAAAGAGTTAACTTTTCCATTTTATTTTTTTATCTCTTTGACAATGCGTTGTAAATCCGCACCAGATGCAAACTCAATAATTAATTTACCGTTGCTCTTTCCACTACCCATTTCAACTGTAACTCGAGTGTCGAGATGATCCCCTAGTTGATTACCAATCTCTTCCAATTCAACATTACGAGGTTTGGCTTTCTTAATTTTTGCGGGTTTACTTGCTTTGCTTCCCATTGAAACAATCTCTTCGGTTGCTCTAACACTTAATCCTTCTGCAACTATTCGAGCGGCTAACTTCTCCATCGCTGCTTCACCTTCAAGTGAAAGTAAGGCTCTTGCGTGCCCTGCTGATAAAACACCCGCAACTACTCGACGTTGTACCGCTGGAGGCAGTTGCAATAGCCGCAAGGTGTTTGAGATGTGTGGCCTTGAACGACCAATCCGAAGCGCCAATTCATCATGGGTGTAATTGAAATCGGTAAGTAATTGGCTATATGCCGCACCTTCTTCTAGCGCATTTAATTGGCTGCGGTGAATATTTTCTAATAATGCTTCTCGCAAAAGTTGATCATCCGGTGTTTGTCTAATGATTACTGGAATTTGGGTTAAGCCCGCTGCCTTTGCGGCACGAAAACGCCGTTCACCCATTACTAATTCATATTTCCCGCTACCTGCGCCACCAACATTTCGCACAACGGGTGGTTGCAAAATTCCAACTTCTTTAATTGAGGTAATAAGTTCATTTAAAGCTTCTCCATCAAAAACGGTGCGCGGCTGACGTGGGTTTGGTGAAATTTGCGAAATCAAAACCTCTTTTAAGTTCGCAACTTCTACTTCAACACCGGCGACGCTTTTTGTTAATTGCACTGGTTCACTTGTTGGAATTAACGCTCCGAGCCCACGGCCTAATCCACCTTTACGTGTACTCATTTTGCTATCTCCTGTCGATTATCTCGTTCACAAATTTCGCGCGCAGCATTTAAATACGCAATTGCACCGGGTGATGACATGTCATAAGTCATTACTGTTTGTCCATAAGAGGGCGCCTCTGAAATGCGCACCGCCCGCGGAATTACACTTTGCAATACTTCTCGTGGAAAATGTTCGCGCACAGTTGCTGCGACATCATTCGCTAAACGAGTACGGCCATCAAACATGGTTAATAAGATCGCCGAAATATGTAGTGATGGATTTGCACCAGCGGTTACCCGCGAAATAATATTGAGTAACTGTGCAACTCCTTCGAGTGCGTAATACTCACATTGAATTGGAATTAATAATTCATCGGCTGCAATTAATGCATTAATTGTGAGTAAGCCAAGACTTGGTGGACAATCAATAATTAAGTAATCAAATTTGTCACTGTTAGTTAAATTTAGAATTGCTTCTTTCAATCGAGATTCGCGGCGATCAAGTGAAACCAAATCAATTTCCGCTCCAGCTAAATTAACACTGGCTGGCAAACAATAAAGTTCTGGGAATCCTGGCGCTTTTTGCATTAACTCAGCGATAGATCCATTTTCAAGTAAGACTTCGTAACTGCCGGCTACATCTTCACTGCGATCTGCACCTAATGCAGTGCTGGCATTACCCTGCGGGTCTAAATCAATAACCAAAACTTTTAAACCGCCCATCGCTAGCGCTGCTGCAATATTTACCGCGGTCGTTGTCTTGCCGACCCCGCCTTTTTGATTTGCGACGGTGAAGATTCGACTGGCTTTTGGTTTTGGAAGTGGTTCGCGCAACCTGCGCGTCCCAACTACCTTTTTACCCCCACCGTTTTTGGTTTGCGCTGTTTCACGTGAATCCACGAGGGTGAGTTAACCAGCCTTTTCGATGGAAATCACCCTTACTGGAGGTTGCTCCGGCAATAGTGGATAGAAGGCCAGAATTACCTCTGCCTTACTGGGGTTAAATCGACTCATTGGGGCTGCTGCCAACTCACTTTCCGCGTTTTCACCCTTCAAAGCGAGCAACTTTCCCCCTGGCGCGATCAACCGCCAACTAATCTGTAACAACTTTGGCAAAGGGGCGACCGCCCTGGCGGTAACTATTTGATACCGCGATTTGTGCTCCTCGGCCCGTCCACGCACAACTTGTAGGTTGACCAATCCAAGTTGGGTAATTAAATCCAAGAGGAAGTTGGCCCTACGCTCCAAAGGCTCCAACAAAGTTATCTGTAGATCTGGCCGAGCTAATCCGAGCACAATCCCCGGAAGTCCAGCCCCACTTCCAATATCAATAACCGTCGCACTACTAGGCATCAAAGTAATCAGCGGCAATGAGTTGAAGATGTGCCGCTCCCAGATCCGATCAACTTCGCGCGGTCCGATCAACCCACGCTCAACCGCAGTAGTTGCCAATATTTGGCCGTACTCAATCGCCTGATCAGTGAGATCCCCAAATATCGGAGTTAAGGTTTCCCGTGAAACATCCACCAAAGGGCTCCCACTCCCCTTTCTTTAGGAAGCTGGCAGGATTACAACACAGCGATTTGGCTCTTCGCCTTCGGATTCGCTCGCTAGTCCCAATTCACCGATGGTGTCATGGATGACTTTCCGCTCAAAAGCATTCATCGGAGCCAAGGTAATTGACTCCCCGGTGCTTTTAACCTCTTCGGCACGCTCTTGGGCAAGGACGCGCAACGCGCTCTTTTTCTTATCGCGGAACCCTTCAATATCTAGCATTAATCGGGAACGGTCACCGGTATTTTGCTGAACTGCCATTCGGGTCAACTCTTGAAGTGCCTCAAGAACCTCTCCCTCTTCACCGATTAGGTGGGCCAGCTCGCCACCTTCAATTGCCAGCGCCGCCCGGCCATTTTCAACATCAATATCAATATCCCCAGGCAGATCAGCGATATCGAGCAAAACTTCTAGATAATCTGCGGCGAGGTCGCCCTCCTCCTCTAAACGTGAAATCTCACTCTTCTCTAATTTTCCTGGCTTCTCTAATTTTTCTGTCTTTTCCATCTCTGCCTCCTGCTCAACCAACCACCCGTTTTGGGTGATATGTAAAATTTATGGTGCTTTGTACTATTTCTTGGGATTCTTTGGCTTCTTTTTTTTCTTCTCATTTTTCGGCTGTTGCCGCTGCCCTTTTGGCTCCTCAATCACAACATCGCCAGGTGCATCATCCTCTGTTGGTTTAACTCCATTTTTTAACGCCCGCTTTGCTTCCAGCTCTTCATAGGCCGGAGACCCTGGAGTTGGATTTCTTTTGATTACATAAAACTGTTGACCCATTGTCCAAAGATTTGTGGTTAACCAATACAACAAAACTCCTACTGGAAAATTAACTCCAGTTACTGCAAAAATTACTGGAAATAAATACAACATAATTTTTTGTTGTTGCAACATCATGTTTGGAGCGCCAGTATTTTTTGGCATTCCCTTAACCATTAATTGTCGTTGGGTAATAAATGTAGAAGCAGACATCAAAATGATCATGATCATCGCAACTACTTTTACCAAGCTTTCAGAGCTTCCTAAAAATGTTTGTGAAATCGGAGCACCAAAAATTGTTGCTGCACCGGCGCTAGAAACATCCGCGGCAGTTAACACGCCTCTTGGAACTCCTTGACCAATTCCATTTAAAACCCCAAATAAGGCAAAGAAAATTGGGGCTTGGGCCAAAATTGGAAAACACGAAGCAAGTGGATTTGTGCCATGTTTTTGATAAAGCTTCATCATCTCTTCAGATTGTTTTTGCCGGTCATCTTTAAATTTTTTCTGGATCTCTTTTAACTCTGGTTGCAAAACAGTTAACGCCCGTTGACTCTTAATTTGTTTTACGAAAAGTGGAATTAATAAAATTCTGATCAAAATTACAAGTCCGATAATGGCAAAGCCCCAAGTTACTCCACTCTCGGCTCCGAACAATGGCGCAAGCAAGCGGTGGAAAAACATAATGACCCATGAAACGGCGTTGTATAGCGGATTAAAAATCCCCACGAATTAGCCCCTGTTCCCTTGAACTTGCTGAAAAGTAATCAATTCCGCCTTTAGACCAAGGGTTACATCGTAATAACCGCCAACCAGTAAGCCCAATCCCAATAATTAATCCGCGTTCTTGAAAAGCAGAGAGCGCGTAATTTGAACAAGTTGGGTAATACTTGCAACGAGGAGTCATTGATGGCGAGATCCATTTTTGGTATCCCATTATGAGTGCAACAGGGATCTTTGCGGCCTGCATCATGCCAACGCCTTTTCCAAAGCGACTTCAAATTCATTGCTTAATTGAGTTGATGAAATCTCTGTAGCACTCTGCGGAAAAGCTCGCGCTACCAACAATGAACCATTTGGTAACAATGGAAGTAGTGGAGTTATGGCATGGCGCAATTTTCGCGCAACACGATGGCGAACCACAGAGTTACCTACACTCTTTGCCACAATCAGCCCCGCTTTCGGTGGAGCATTCTCCGAACTTCTATGGAGAAAGAGTTGAAAAGATTTTGAATTTATTTTTCTTCCGCTAAGTGCGATTGCGAAATCTGCTTTTTTTCTTAACCTATTTGCCGCCGGAAGCATCTCGTAAGCGTCTTTTATTTAACGTTACTTAAAGTTGCTTGGCTTGGCTCGACCGGGCTCACAAATCACTGCAATTAGGCAGAGATACGCAAGCGTCCTTTTGCGCGACGTGCTGAAAGGACTGCGCGACCTGCTCGAGTTGCCATACGTGCGCGGAAACCATGCTTCTTTGCGCGACGACGGTTATTCGGCTGAAAAGTACGTTTTGACACTTGCTTGCTCCTAGCGCTTTTGGGGTAAGAGCGTGCTATTCGCTCAGGCGGCTAAAGGTACGGCCCTTCGGGGAGTGCGGTCAAACTCTGGATTTTGCAAAAGCTCTCTCCACAACTCCAAAGGTCAGGTTTAGAGTTGTGGATAACTATTTGTCATTGCAGTAAATACTCGCTATCGTCCAACCTTCTCCACAGGCTAGCGGGTTTACCCTACTTATTGGGCTGCAAGACTCCGACAAAACGGACAATTGCTGAAGATTACCCCACAGTTTGTGGATGACTTTGTGGATAACTTTGTGGATAAAGCGATGGGTAAGTATAGAAATTGAGGTTTTAGTGACTGACTCCCTTTCAGTTGAAGCAACGCTGGACTTGCCGACCCTTTGGGCAGGCACAATTAAAAAGATTGCTGAAGACGCCCCGCAACATCGTGCTTTTTTAAGTTTAACCCGGCCAATGGGTGTGATTGATAGCAATGGCAGCACCACGATTCTTATAGCTGCTCCTAATGCATTTGCAAAAGATGTTCTTGAAACTAGATTGCGTTCACTTATTACCGAAACTCTTTCATATGAACTTGGTCGCGAAGTTCGCGTCGCGGTAACAATTGATGAATCACTCGAAGTCGCCCAACGCCCAGAAGTTGAACTCATCACCCCAGTTATTGAAGAAGAAACTACTCCGCAAAGAGCTGGCACCGGTCGTGGCAACGAGCCTTTATTAACTAAAGAGCCTTACCAATTAAATCCACGTTATATTTTTGAAACATTTGTGATCGGTTCCTCAAATCGTTTTGCTCATGCTGCTGCGGTCGCTGTGGCCGAAGCCCCAGGAAAGGCTTACAACCCACTATTTATTTATGGGGAATCAGGTCTTGGTAAAACCCATTTGCTTCACGCCATTGGCGCATATGCCCGCGAACTTTATAGCGGATTGCGCGTTCGTTACGTTTCGAGTGAAGAGTTTACAAATGATTTTATTAACTCTATTCGTGATGATAAAGCCGCGGTATTTCAAAAACGTTATCGCGATGTAGATCTACTTTTAGTTGATGATATTCAATTCTTAGAAAATAAGGAGCGGACACAGGAAGAGTTTTTCCATACTTTTAATACGCTTTATAACGCTAACAAACAAATTGTAATTTCTAGTGACCGCCCGCCAAAACAATTAGCAACTTTGGAAGATCGACTCCGCTCCCGATTCGAATGGGGTTTGATCACAGATATCCAGCCTCCCGAATTAGAAACTCGGATCGCTATTTTGCGCAAAAAAGCAGCACAAGATCGCCTGAATGCACCAGATGATGTTTTGGAATATATCGCCAGCAAAATCTCAACAAATATCCGCGAACTAGAGGGTGCGTTGATTCGCGTGACCGCCTTCGCGAGTTTAAATCGCCAAGGCGTAGATCTCTCACTAGCTGAAATTGTTTTAAAAGATTTAATTCCTGATGATCACGGCCCTGAAATCACAGCGGCGACGATCATGGCGCAAACTTCATCTTATTTCAGTCTCACTATTGATGATCTATGCGGCACTTCGCGTTCTCGTGCTTTAGTTAATGCTCGGCAAGTTGCGATGTACCTTTGTCGAGAGTTAACTGATTTGTCTTTGCCTAAAATCGGGCAAACTTTTGGCGGCCGTGATCACACCACCGTGATGCACGCCGATCGAAAAATTAGGCAGTTGATGGCTGAGAGAAGATCGATTTATAACCAGGTAACAGAGCTAACCAACCGAATCCGGACCCAGGCGCGAACCGGAAATTAATTTCAGCTCAGTGAAATTCCTGGCTTGTTTGGTCTGCTTGGTCTGTCTAATATGTCTGATTCGTTCCTTAAATGGGGGTTCCACAGTTGGGGATATATCTGGGGATAAAACCGCTTTCCATGAGTGGTTTCACCGCATTACTGTGGAGATCTTTTGAAGGGTCTACCAGCCCTTGAGCAGTCCTGCGGTTAACTCAGGCTTTTTCCACAAGAGAGGTAAGGTTATCCACAGAGAGTAAAGGAAGTTTTTCGGGTTTAACCTGCTGAAATGGTAGTTGTCCACAGATATCTACCAGCCTATGACTACTACTACCTTTAATTAACTTATAAGTAAAAATAACAAAATTAAGCAGTTAAACCGACTAGAGATATTTAGTGAAAATGGGAGAGGATTCACCTCACCCAAGAGGAGTTAAGAACGATGAGATTTATTGTAGAGCGTGATGCTTTAGCTGATGGTGTTATATGGGTTTCTAGATCTTTATCTGCGCGCCCAATCATGCCGGTTTTATTAGGTGTTTTAATTAAAGCCGACAAAAAAGGCGTCCATCTTTCCGGGTACGACCTAGAAACTTCAGGGAAAGCAGAAGTTGTGGCAGATGTAAAAGAAGAAGGAACGGTTTTAGTTTCTGGAAAACTGCTTTCAGACATTGCGCGCGCGTTACCAAACAAACCGGTAACTTTTTCGTTAGACGGAAATAGAGTTTCGGTAATTTCTGGAAGTGCAAAATTCGCCCTGCCAACCCTTTCCGTGAGTGATTATCCAAACCTTCCAGAACTCCCAAGTGAAACCGGAAGATTGTCGGGTGATTTATTTGCAGAAGCCGTAGGCCAAGTTGCAATCGCAGCAGGTAAAGACGACTCACTTCCCGTACTAACTGGCGTGTATGTAGAGATAGAAGAAAATAAATTAATTTTAGCCGCTACCGATAGATATCGTTTAGCAGTTCGAGAATTAAATTGGGATGCACCACGGGCAAGTGCAGCCGCGTTAATTCGGGCACGAACTTTAAACGAAGCCGCTAAGTCTTTAGCCGGTGCTAAAAGCGTAAGCATCGCTCTTGCTGCCGCAACAGCTAATGAGCGGTTAATTGGTTTTGCAAGTGAAGGAAAAGTTATGACATCGAGAATGCTCGATGGGACTTTCCCTCCATACCGTCACTTACTTCCATCAGAGCGCAGTGCGACAGCGGTGGTAGAAGTTGCCCCTTTTGTTGATTCAGTGCGAAGAGTTGCATTGGTTGCTGACAAGACTGTTCCACTTCGCTTGGCTTTTAATCCAGGTGCGTTAACCCTTGAAGCAGGAGTTGGCGACGACGCACAAGCGACTGAAGAACTTGAAATCGCATTTGACGGGGAAGCTTTATCTATCGCATTTAATCCAACCTTCCTTCTCGATGGGCTTGCCGCAGTTAATTCCGCGTACGTAGAGATTGCATTTACCGGGGGCAGTAAGCCTGCGGTACTTTCCGGAAAATCTAGTGCCGATGGCGAATCAGATTTTTCTTACCGCTACTTGCTAATGCCAATGCGGTACTCCTCTTAACAGTGCATCTAACTTTTTTATCTTTAACTGATTTCAGGTCTTATAAGAACGCTGAGTTAGTTTTGCGGCCCGGTGTAACTACTTTTATCGGCGGCAATGGTGAGGGTAAAACCAATTTCGCAGAGGCGATTGGTTATCTTGCTTATCTTTCTTCTCACAGAACTGGTTCGGATGCGCCGCTAATTCGTTTGGGTTGCGAGCGGGCATACATTCGCGCAAAAGTTATGAATGAAGACCGCGAAGAGTTGTTAGAGATTGAAATAAATAATGGCCGCGCAAACCGGGGCCGGATAAATCAAAGCCCAACTAGATCCACAAAAGAGGTGCTCGGACATTTGCGCGCAGTCCTATTTACGCCTGAGGATCTGTCATTAGTAAAAGGTGATCCAAGTGAAAGACGTGATTATCTGGACAAGATATTAATTTCGCGCACGCCACGATTAGCCGGGACCATTACAGATTATGAAAGAGTTGTTAAACAACGTAACTCACTTTTAAAAACTCGGCCGAACGAAAAAGAGTTAATCCCGTGGGATGGCCAATTGGCAAAGTTGGCGAGCCAAGTAATTGCGGCAAGGCTAGCTTTGGTTGAAGAGTTAAGACCATTAGTGGTGGCCGCTTATTCGAAAATCGCGGCGGGGGATAATGTAAATATTGAATACAAATCTTCTGGAGAATTGAAACAACGCGAGGCAAGTGCAATCGAAGCGGAAATATTATTAGCTCTCCCGGATTTGAGAAGAGCTGAGATTGAAAGAGGGCTGTCCTTAATCGGTCCGCACCGGGATGATTTACTTTTAACGCTTGGCGCCGTACCGGTGCGTGGGTATGCAAGCCAGGGAGAATCATGGTCTTTTGCACTTTCGTTAAGAGTTGCCGCCTATCACCTCTTCCGTTCCGACGGTGATTTGCCTATCTTGATCCTTGATGATGTCTTCGCTGAACTTGATGCGACCAGAAGGAAAGCCTTAGTTGAATTAATAAAGGATGGTGAACAGGTGATTGTGACGGCTGCGGTGGAAGAGGATTTACCGCAGGATTTACTTCATCGGAAAATTTATGTAAGTAATGGGACCTTAAATGAGTAACCAACGAGATTTAGCAAGGGCTTTACTGGCTTCAGCACGCAGACACTCACACCGTTTTCGCAAAGAGGATTCGTCAGGGCGAAGAGAAAATTTAGAAAATTTAGAAAATGGGCAAAGTCAATCGGTTGGCCCGCAATTAATAAATGAATCACTCTCTGAATTAATTGCAGATCAAGGTTGGGGCGAGCATTTAAAAATTGGTGATTTATTTACCAGGTGGAATGAAATTGTTGGCGCTGAGATTGCTCAAAACGCAAAACCAATGCGGTTAACAGATGGAAAATTGTTAATTGAAGCAAGAAGCACCGCATGGGCTACTCAATTGAGATTGATGAGTGATGATTTGAAGCGACGAATCGCGGCCGAAGGGCTGGAATTGAAGGAGATTGAGGTGGTCGGACCGCGTTCACCTTCATGGAGGCGTGGGGGGTGGACCGTCAAAGGGGGGCGTGGTCCACGCGACACCTACGGCTGACCCCAGTTGTGTGGGGGGAGTTTAATTAGGGGGTTACTTTCCCCCAGTCCCCAACAGAAGCCGAATTTTGGCTGGTTAAGTTCAAAATACCGAATAGGATTACCCCCTGCCGTGAAAAAGGTTCATCCAGCCGGCCAAAACGAGAGTTTTTGGACCGGCTAGGTAGACGGACAAGACGAACAAGACGGAGTGGGGTTTAAATTGAGTTCAGAGGGCAAGCGTGAGTATGACGCTAGCGCGATCCAAGTTCTTGAAGGACTTGATGCCGTTCGCAAACGCCCCGGAATGTATATCGGTTCCACCGGTGAACGCGGTTTACATCATTTAGTTTATGAAGTTGTCGATAACTCTGTTGATGAAGCACTCGCAGGTTATTGCACGCAGATTGATGTTGTACTTGAAAACAATGGTGGAGTAAGTGTTACCGATAACGGTCGTGGAATTCCGGTAGATATTGTTGAAAGTGAAGGAAAGCCAGCTGTTGAAGTTGTGCTGACAGTTTTACATGCCGGTGGAAAATTTGGCGGCGGTGGATATGCAGTTTCAGGCGGACTTCACGGTGTTGGTGTTTCAGTAGTCAACGCTCTTAGCGCCCGGCTTGATGTTGAAGTACAACGCGAAGGATTTTTTCATACGCAAAGTTATAAGTTGGGTGTTCCACAAGCACCACTTAAACAAGGCGCGAAAACTTCACAGACCGGAACTAAAGTAATTTTTTGGGCCTCTGAAGAAATTTTCGAAACTACCGTTTATTCTTTTGAAATTCTTTCGACGCGTTTTCGCGAAATGGCTTTTTTGAATCGTGGAATGATAATTACTTTGCGGGATGAGCGCCAAGGACATGTTGATGAAAAGGGTGAACCTATCCAGGTTACTTACAAATATGATGGTGGAATTTCAGATTTTGTAAAACATTTGAATTCAACAAAAGGCGAATCACATAAAAGCATAATTTCATTTGAATCCGAAGATGTAAAAGCTCAACTTTCACTGGAAGTTGCGATGCAGTGGAGCATTGGTTACACCGAATCTGTTTATACTTTTGCGAATACCATCAATACTCAAGAAGGCGGAACACACGAAGAAGGTTTCCGTACTTCACTCACATCGATTGTAAATAAATTTGGTGAAGAGTGGGGATTGATCCGCAAAAAAGAAGACCGTTTAACTGGCGATGATGTCCGTGAAGGTTTAACTGCGATTGTTTCGATTAAATTAGGGGAACCGCAATTTGAGGGACAAACCAAAACAAAATTAGGTAACACAGAAGCAAAATCCTTTACCCAAAAAGTTGTTCATGAAAAGTTAGGCGCTTGGTTTGAAAGTAATCCGAGTGAAGGCCGCGATGTAATTCGCAAATGTATTGACGCCGCAACAGCAAGAGTTGCTGCACGTAAAGCTCGCGAACTTTCCAGATCCCGAAAAGGTTTACTTGAAGGCCGCGGAATGCCGGGAAAATTGGCGGATTGCCAATGGACAGATCCAAGTAAATGCGAGCTGTATATTGTTGAGGGCGATTCAGCGGGCGGCTCAGCTAAAGGTGGTCGCGATTCAAAGTTCCAAGCGATCTTGCCGATCCGCGGAAAAATTCTTAATGTTGAAAAGGCGCGCATTGATCGAGTTTTGCAAAACAATGAAGTGCAAGCGTTGATCACCGCGCTTGGAACCGGCGTGCACGAAGAATTTAATATCGCCAAACTTAGATATCACAAGATTGTGTTGATGGCCGATGCTGATGTGGATGGACAACATATTCGCACCTTGCTTTTGACATTACTTTTCCGTTTTATGCGTCCGCTTCTTGAGGGTGGATACGTTTATTTAGCGCAACCACCTCTTTATAAGTTGAAGTGGGGCGGAAAGGAACCAATTCAATATGCATTCTCAGATCGTGAACGTGATGGGATGATAAAAATCGGTTTAGATAACAACAAGCGGCTTCCTAAAGAAGATGGAATTCAGCGGTTCAAAGGCCTTGGCGAAATGCCTGCTAAAGAACTTTGGGATACCACCATGGACCCAGATACTCGCGTGTTAATCAAAGTAACACTGGAAGATGCAGTTGCAGCAGATGATCTTTTCTCAGTACTTATGGGTGAAGATGTAGAAATGCGTAGAAATTTTATTCAACGCAATGCAAAAGATGTTCGGTTCTTAGATATCTAGATTATGGAGTTTGTAAATTATGGATGAGACACGCGACCGGGTAGAACTTGTCGATCTCCAAGTGGAGATGGCACGTTCTTACCTCGACTATGCGATGAGTGTGATCGTTGGTCGTGCGCTTCCTGATATTCGCGATGGATTAAAACCAGTTCACCGCCGTGTTCTTTATGCAATGTTTGATGCTGGGTACAGACCAGATCGTGGTTATTACAAATCTTCACGTGTAGTTGGTGACGTGATGGGTAATTATCACCCACATGGTGACACTGCTATTTATGACACTTTGGTACGGTTAGCTCAAACTTGGTCTTTGCGTTATCCACTTGTTGATGGAAACGGAAACTTTGGTTCACCTGGAAATGACCCAGCTGCTGCAATGCGGTACACCGAAGCTCGTCTTGCTCCACTTGCAATGGAGATGATGCGCGACATTGAACAAGGCACCGTTGATTTCACACCAAACTATGACGGACGATCTGAAGAACCGACGGTTTTGCCAAGCCGTTTCCCTAATCTTTTAGTTAATGGAAGTGCGGGAATTGCAGTTGGTATGGCCACAAATGTTCCACCACATAACCTGACTGAAGTTTGTCGTGGAGTGCAATGGTCTTTAGAACACCCAGATGCCAGCAGTACAGAGTTGCTAGAGGCATTACTTGGGTTTGTAAAAGGACCAGATTTCCCAACCAAGGGATTAGTTGTCGGGCGCCAAGGTATTGAAGATGCATATCGCACTGGCCGTGGGTCAATCACAATGCGAGCCGTTGTTGAAGTGGAAGAGATTAATGGACGCACCTGTTTAGTTGTAAGTGAGCTTCCATATCAAGTAAACCCTGACAATGTGGCCTTGAAAATTGCCGATCTAGTTAAAGATGGAAAAATCGCTGGGATTGCAGATGTTAGAGATGAAGGAAATGAACGCTTAGGTCAGCGGTTAGTTGTTGTATTGAAGAAAGACGCCGTAGCGAAAGTTGTTTTAAATAACCTTTTCAAACATACTCAATTACAAGAAACTTTCGGTGCCAATATGTTGGCACTTGTTGATGGCGTGCCGCGCACATTGCGTCTTGATGAATTTATTCGTTACTACATTGACCACCAGATCGAAGTAATTGTTCGCCGAACCAAATTTAGATTAGCTGAAAAAGAAAAGCGCGCCCACATTTTGAGTGGATATCTAAAGGCACTTGACGCACTTGATGCAGTTATTGCGCTTATTCGCGCAAGCCAAAGCACTGAAGATGCCCGTACCGGATTAATGAAATTATTAGATGTTGATGAAGTGCAAGCAAATGCTATTTTGGATATGCAACTTCGTAGGTTGGCAGCTCTTGAGCGTCAAAAAATCATCGATGAATTCAACATCCTTATGGCCGAGATCATTGAGTTAAATGAAATTTTGGCGAGCCCAGTAAGACAGCGCGAAATAATTTCAACTGAGTTGGCTGAATTAACCAGTAAGTATGGTGATGAGCGACGCACTCAGATTATTGCTGCTGAGGGAGAAATGGTTGCCGAGGATTTGATCACTCAAGAAGATGTTGTAGTGACAATTACTCGCGGCGGATACTCCAAGCGCACCAAAGCAGAGTTATATCGTTCACAACGTCGTGGCGGTAAAGGTGTGCGTGGTGCCGCATTAAAACAAGATGACATTGTTGATCACTTCTTTGTGACAACTACTCATCATTGGATTTTGTTCTTTACAAACAAGGGAAGGGTTTATCGCGCTAAAGCGTATGAACTTCCCGAAGCTGGCAGAGATGCACGTGGTCAACATGTCGCAAATCTTTTGGCATTCCAACCAGATGAAAAGATTGCCCAAGTTCTAGCTATCGATACTTATAACTCAAGTGATTTCTTGGTGATTGCAACACTTGGTGGGTTAGTAAAGAAAACTGCGCTTTCAGAGTATGACTCAAATCGATCAGGTGGGTTAATTGCTATTAACTTGCGGCCAAATGATGAGGTTGTTTCAGCAGTTCTTGTTGGTGAACGTGATGATCTTTTGTTAGTTTCAAAAAAGGCGATGTCATTGCGGTTCACCGCTGATGATGAAGCTCTACGGGCAATGGGTAGATCTACAAGTGGTGTCATCGGAATGAAATTCCGTGCAGGAGATGAATTGCTTGCAATGGTTCGCGTAATTGAAAATGGAAAATTAGATGTCTTCACTGCAACTGACGGCGGATATGCAAAGCGCACACCAGTCGAGGAGTATCGCGTTCAAGGACGTGGCGGTTTAGGAATTAAAGCTGCAAAGATTGATGAAGAATCTCGCGGCACATTAGTTGGTGCGTTAATAGTTAGCGAAGAGGATGAAGTCCTTGCAATTACATCTGCCGGAACCGTTATGCGAACTCCAGCGGCTGAGGTGCGACGAACCGGTCGCGACACAATGGGAGTGCGCTTAGTCAATCTCACCGATGAAACTGTTGTTGTATCTATCGCGCGAAATGCAGAAAGCGAAGGCAGCGAAAGCAGCGAAGTAGTGGAGTAATACCGTGCGAAGCCACCTAACCGGGATTATCGGATTGGGAGGGCCGTCTTACTTAGGTGTAACCTTCCCCTTCGCAGTTGATGTATCAGAACTAAATAGCGGGCCTGTAGCTCAGCCTGGTTAGAGCGCTTCCCTGATAAGGAAGAGGTCGGAGGTTCAAGTCCTCCCAGGCCCACAATCCGGATTTAGCTCTTACCCAAATAGCCTTTTGGGTGAAAGGTTAGTTAGGATTAAGAAGTTGAAACGGAGGGTCCTAGGTTGTTTAAAAGATTCCTAGCGCTCTTTGCAGTTGGATTTGGTGCTTATGCTTTATTTACTCGTGTCCGCCAGGCGCAGAGCGAAGAAGCGAATTGGTTAAATGTTGGAGTTGCAGATGGCAATGAAAGCATTGGTGGGGAAGATCTAGCTGATTCGGCCGACGCCGAATAATAAATAAATAAGGGGACTTAGCTCATCTGGTAGAGCATCGCCTTTGCAAGGCGAGGGTGAGGGGTTCGATCCCCCTAGTCTCCACAATATTTGAAAGTAATTAATGTAGAAATAATCTAAAACGGGAGCAATTATGAGCACAGCAACTTTGCATACAACTATGGGTGACATCGTTGTTGAGTTATTTCCAAATCATGCTCCAAAAACAGTACGTAACTTTGTAGAACTTGCGACTGGTGCGAAAGAGTGGAGTCATCCAGTTACTGGAAAAAGTAGCAGCGATAATTTGTATGACGGCACAGTTTTTCACCGAGTAATTTCTGGTTTTATGATTCAAGGTGGAGATCCAATTGGAAATGGAACTGGTGGACCAGGTTACAAATTCGCTGATGAGTTTCATCCAGAGTTAGTTTTTGATCGCCCATATCTTTTAGCAATGGCAAACTCCGGACCGGGAACAAATGGTTCACAATTTTTTATTACCGTTGCGCCAACAACTTGGTTAAATCGCAAACACTCAATCTTTGGTGAAGTTAAAGATGCAGCAAGCCAAGGTGTTGTAGATGCAATTGGAGAAGTTGCCACTGGTTCACAAGATCGCCCAGCAACTCCTATTTCGATTA
This sequence comes from Candidatus Nanopelagicaceae bacterium, assembly GCA_009694285.1. GTDB lineage: Bacteria > Actinomycetota > Actinomycetes > Nanopelagicales > Nanopelagicaceae > UBA3012. Next base: position 21,046 of record SHVK01000013.1, read on the forward strand.
AATCAATTACCGTTACTGAGTAATTAGCCGTAACTCA
>SHVK01000014.1 GCA_009694285.1 Candidatus Nanopelagicaceae bacterium
TAGGTCAAGGCGGTTGAATTTTGCTTTTACCTGTTGAAAAGCTTTTGCTACCGATTTTGGATCACTTACGTCACAGGCGATTGGAGTGGCGGTAGGGCCGAGATCTTTGGCGGTTGCTTCGAGGGGGGTTATATCTCGTCCGAGGAGTGCGACAGTCCAACCATCTTTGATGAGGGCTGCGCTGGTGGTTGATCCGATGCCACGGTTTGCTCCGGTGACTACGGCGAATTTACTCATTTGGTTAACCCTGGAATCTGTCCACCAAGTTCATCTGCAATATGGGTTTTGATTAATTCATCAAAGGAATCTTCACAGGTAAAGCCGAGTGATCTTGCACGCTTGGCTTCAAATCTTGGGAAGTTCCAACTTGTGAGCATCTCTTGTACAAATGGATCAATCTCTTCTTTGATGAAGCCAACAATCTTGTCACCAGCAACACGGCGCAATGCATCAATCTCATCACCCAAGGTTGCATAAATGCCAGGCATCATTAGTGAGCGTCTGGCACCTAGAAGAGCGGTATCTATTTGTGCGGCATGGATCAAGAAGCCAACAGCCGATCGTGGTGAGGTGAAGATCATGCTGGCATCTTTATCTGCGGTGAGAGTGGCTTCAATACCCATAAGCGGTTCACGGATGATGTTTGAGAAGACTCCTGAGGCGGCGGAGTTTGGTAATCCTGGGCGCACACACAATGTCGGAATACGCAGTCCAACACCATCAAGGAATCCGCGGCGACTGTAATCATTAAGGAGTAATTCACCAATCGCTTTTTGAACGCCATAACTTGTGGTTGGTTGCAAGATGAAGTTGTCATCGGCGACATCAAGGTAAGGACCACCGTAAACGGCAACTGATGAGGTGAAGACAACTCTTGGGCAATATTGATCTGAATGTAAACGGATAGCCTCAAAAAGGTTGCGCATACCGTCGACATTTACTCGGTAACCTTTTTCGAAATCTGATTCGGCTTCACCAGAAACAATCGCAGCGAGATGGAAGATCAGATCTGGCTTTTCGGCGATCATTGCGTCGCACTCTTTACGGTCGGTGATGTCAACAATCTTGGAAGTGATCTTGAAATCGAAGCCATCAAGTGCTTGTGATTGCTTGTAAGCATCTACAACGGTGATTGATTCAATCTTCTTGCCATTGATTGAGCCCACTTTGGCAAGGCCAGCAATAAGTTTTTGGCCGAGCATTCCGCCGCCGCCGGTGATCAGGATTTTCATTGCGACAGCCTAGTCCACGTAGTAATTCAGACAAAGTCATCTCCGAGAAGATTTGCAGTCGGGCTAAATTTCCTCTGCCAAATATTGAGCGACCTTACTGTAATAGGCCTGTTCGTCCATTTTCATCATTGACTGAATAGCTTGCTCCCACGTGAATCCCTTTGCAATTTGCGCCAAAAAGTTATGCATCTCCTCGATCGAGTAATTCAAATAGGTCCACTCAAGAGCAAACCAACCGAGGGAGTAACCCAATTCATTTTTGAAGCAGAAATCTCCATCACTCTTGAGTTTATTTAAGGTATTTAACCACTCATCTTTCGAAAACGCAGATGCATTTGGGTAAACTTTTATTAGCCTTGAGATTTCGAAATCACGCATTTTCTTAGGAAAACCTTTTCCGGCTATAGGAGCGCCAAAGAAATTTGCTTGGCCTTCCATAAACCAACAAGCCATCGTGTTTACCTTAGAGGTGGAATAGTTATCGGCAATTAGTTGGGCTTGATAATTGTGGACTGTTTCGTGGTGGACAGTTAATGGTGTTGGCGTATCACTAAATTTACTACCGATCATGTTGTACTGAGCGAAAATTCCACCTTCGCGAACGCCAGTGCCATAGCCGCAAAATGCCATCGGGCTTACTTTGCAGTGGCCCAGCACACCAGTATCTTTGTCCCAAACTTTCCAAGAGCGGCTGATGGGATTTGGTCCTTCAAATTTAGCGGTGGTTTCATACCAACAATCCCAATCCTGCTCACTCATCAATAACCAGTTTATTTTTGCGGTTGCTTTATAAACGGTCGCCCAGAATGAGTAGGCATCAATGTATGCACTTTCAGTCAGGTCGGCCATGGGAACATTTACGTTTGAACAGCGAACAAAGTTGAAGCTAGGACTAATTTTTTTATCAGCAGCCTGATAGCGGCTGTAAATATCTAGGTATAACTTTTCTAGTGGAGTGAGAATTTTTGGAGTTGGAGTCGGGATTACAGTTTCAGAGGGCGTTGGTGAGGGAGCCGGCGAGGGAGTCGAAGTGGGCGTTGCACTTGGAGCGGCAATTACTGTCGGTTTCTTTATTGCAACACCTTTATTCCAGACGAGTTTGTTTCCTGAAAGTACGCAGGTGTATAACTTTCCAGAAGTAGTAGAAGTTTTATTTTTCTTAAAGCAGGTTGCACCGGCTTTGAAGGGTGCTGCGTTTACTGGTGTTGCTATCGACATGAGCAGCGCGGCGATGAGTATTAAGGTACCCCACCTGCGCATAGTGAAAGAGTAACTATTAAAAAGGCGCTCAGCGGGAATTAGTGGTGACCGCCGCCTAGTTCTAGCTTTTCTTTAGCGGTTGGCTTAGCAATTTGCTCTTGAAGAATGCCTTTGCTAATCCGGGCACGAATCCGATCTTTCAAGACGCCTTTAGGGCGCACACCATTTGCATCAATGGCGGCTACCGGAATTGGAGCGAGTTGTTCATGTGAGGTACGGGTGAATGCTTCTTGAGGTGAGAGCTCTTCGTGAATTTCTACGAATTCACCATGAGGCAACATCACCAAGCGTCCGGTTTCGCGGCCATGTAAAACTAAGTCGCGATCAGCACGTTGTAATGCCAAGCAGATGCGCTTTGTAATTACATATGCCAGCGGTGGAAGTACAAAGATTGAGATTCGAGTAGCCCACATAATCTGGTTGATAGTTAATGAGAAGTGGGTGGCGATGATGTCATTTCCACCGTTGATAAGTGCAACGATGGTGAAGGTGATTGCCATGGCGCCGACAGCTGTGCGAGTAGGGGTGTTACGAGGGCGATCCAAGAGGTTGTGTTCGCGCTTGTCACCAGTTGCCCACGCTTCAATAAATGGCCAAAGTGCTAATCCAGTAAACATAATTCCGGGAACAATCAAACCTGGGATCAAAATGTTCCAGGAGATTGTTTTTCCAAAGAAGTAAGTTTCAATCGGGGGAGCCATCCGTACTAATCCATCAAGCCAACCCATGTACCAATCCGGTTGCGAACCAGCCGAGATTTGAGTTGGGGTGTAAGGACCAAAGACCCAGATTGGGTTAATTGATGCAACTGCACCTAAGAATGCGGTTACGCCGAAGACGATAAATAAGAAGCCACCAGCTTTAGCCATGTAAACCGGAAGCAATGGGTAACCAACGACATTTTTCTCAGTTCGTCCAGGACCTGGATATTGGGTGTGCTTCTGGTACCAAACCAACATCAAGTGCACTGTTATTAAGCCCAACATAATGCCGGGAAGAAGTAAAACGTGAACTGTGTAAATGCGCGGAATGAAATCTAACCCCGGGAATTCGCCACCGAAAGCAAAAAATGCGGCGTAAGTACCAATAAGAGGTATCGCTTGCAAAATCGCTTGTGCGATTCGGATTCCGGTTCCGGAAAGTAAATCATCTGGAAGTGAGTAACCAAGGAATCCTTCGACAATTCCTAGAGTGATTAAGGCAACTCCAAGAATCCAGTTCATTTCGCGCGGCTTCCGGAAAGCGCCGGTGAAGAAGACCCGCATCATGTGCGCAACCATGGCTGCAAGGAATAAAAGAGCGGCCCAGTGATGAATTTGGCGCATCAACATTCCACCGCGAACATCAAAGGAGATATCCAGGGTAGATGAGTAAGCCGCTGACATCTTTACGCCTTTAAGCGGAACGTAAGAGCCTTCGTAAATTAATTCTTCTTGTGATGGCACATACCAAAAAGTAAGAAAAGTTCCGGAGAGTAACAAAATAATAAATGAGTAAAGCGCGATCTCACCCAACATAAATGACCAGTGGTCTGGGAATACCTTATTTAAACTCTTCTTAAGGAATTTAGCGGCGCCAGTTCTTTCATCGACAAAGTTAGCTACTGAACCGGCAATTCGCTCACGTGCTGGTTTCATTTCTTACGCTCCCAGAAACTAGGTCCTACTGCTTGATTAAATGGTGCTGCTGCAACTAAATATCCCGCATCGTCAACTTTAATAGCTAATTGTGGCAGAGGTCTGGCGGATGGGCCAAAGATAACTTTCGCCCCGGTCGGCACATCAAAGGTGGATTGATGACATGGGCAAAGTAGGTGTTTGGTCGTCTGTTCGTAAAGTGCAACAGCGCATCCCATATGTGAGCAGATCTTTGAAAAGGCGATAATTCCTTGGTAAGTCCACGAAAGTCTTTCGGCATCTAGGCGAAACTCCTCGGGACGAATCCGAATTAAAAGCAGCGCATCCTTAGCAATACTATTTAGGGAGCGATGCTCTGGATCTTCAATCTCAGGAAGTACGTGGGCAACTGCACCGACTTCAAGATCCTCTGGACGTAACCTGCGGTTTCCAGGATCAGTTACCAGGTGCACGCCTTCGGCCCAAGTTGTTTGATTTAGTACATCCCCTGGCAACGGGCCAAGATCACGCAGTAGTAATAAAGGTGAGATTCCAACTAATCCAAGTGAGAGAGCGAGGGAGCGTTTAATTAGCGAACGCCGACCAAGTCCAACGGCGCCGACTTCCTCTTTCACTGTGGCTATTAATGCAGCCCGATCTTCATCGGATGAGCGCATTTCATGACGCTCGGCAATAACTTCGGTATCACTCATTAATGTTTTAGCCCAATGAACTGCACCTGCACCAATAAAAAATAAAGCGATCGCAAATCCCAATCCGAGGAAGAGTTGTTGCGCATGTTGATTTCCCAAAATTGGAATATATATGTAAATGTTATTTTCGATAAAGATGTAGGAGTAGATGAAAAGAACAGTTCCAAGTGCTGATAACAAAAATAAGATCGCCACTTGTCGCTCGGCACGGTTTGCGGCAGCCTCATCATGATCAGCTTTGCGATGAGCGTGCGCAGGCAGACCGGGATCTTGTAGTGGCTCAAGTTCCTTGTTACTCAATTCGAAACCCCTGTCTTTTCTTCATAAAATTCCCTTAGCGCGATTTCGTAGTCAGCCATACTGCAATACCAATCAGCAAACCAATACCCAGAACCCATGCAACTAGACCTTCAGTAACTGGGCCAACTTTTCCAAGAGAAGCGCCACCTAATCCTTTTTCACTTTCAACGGCTTTGATCCATTTAATCATTGAAAGTTTTTCTGCTGGAGTGATGGCTTTCTCACCAAAAACTGGCATCGCTTGTGGTCCGGTAATCATTGCTTCATAAATATATTTTGCTTCTACGCCCATGACAGTTGGTGCGTACTTGCCTTGAGTGAGGGCACCACCTTGACCGGCAGCGTTATGGCACATCGCGCAGTTGGTGCGGAAAAGTTCGCCACCTTCTGCGGTATTTCCATCTCGCTCGTAAGTTAGTTGTGCAGCTCCTGGAATTGCAGGTCCTGGCGCAAGTGTTGCAACATATTCAGCCAAGGCAGCAGTTTCTTCCTCGTTGTAAACCGGAGTTTTGCGCATAGCTTGTTGGCTCATATCTGCCAGCGGCATCCGACCGGTTCCAACTTGAAAATCAACAGAAGCGGCACCGACACCAATTAGTGCTGGAGCGATTCCGCCACCTTCAGCATTTAAGCCATGGCATGAGGAACATCCTCTTAAGAAAATTTGGCGACCTTCATCGACCATTGTCGAACGAGCATTACTTGCAGTTGCACCTGAGGTAGTAACTGTTGCGCCAATAAAAGCATAAGCATTGCCAACAACGATTAATGCTAAAAACAATAGAACCGGGGCGGTGATTTTTCGACGACGTAAGCGCGAAAGTTTTCTCACAGTAATGACCCCTACTTAATCAGGTAGATCGACGCGAAAAGCGCGACCCACACAACATCGACAAAGTGCCAGTAGTAAGAAACAACAATTGCTGTTGTTGCTTGATCGTGGCTGTATTTTTTGGCATAACTTGAACGAATTAGCACAATCAAAAATGCGATTAACCCACCTGTTACGTGCATACCGTGGAAGCCGGTAGTAATGTAAAAAACCGAACCGTATGCGCTTCCGCTCAAAGTAATACCTTCAATGGCAAGGTGTGCGTATTCAAATACTTGACCGCCGATAAAGAATGCGCCCATCAAAAACGTGAGCGCGAACCATTCACGCATTCCCCATTTATTAATTTGTAAAATCGAACCGGTACGACGTGGTTGGAAACGTTCAGCGGCAAAGACTCCGAGCTGACAGGTAACTGAAGATAAAACCAAAACAGTCGTGTTCAAAGAAGAGAATGGAATATTTAAACGTTCAGTTGATTCAAGCCAAGTAGCGGGCCCGGAAACTTGACGCACAGTGAAGTACATTGCGAAAAGAGCCGCGAAGAACATCAACTCACTTGAGAGCCAAACGATCGTTCCGACCGCAACTAAATTGGGGCGGGTTTCGGCGGTCTGAGAGTTGGTTTCGGAGAGCGTATTCACAAGACGATTATTCCCGAAAATCGGTAGTAAATGCCTAATTGGGCGCTCGGGCAGGCACTATGCATAGGTGAGGCTGATCACTCGGGTAGAGTACGCGGGTGAGCCAGACCGTAATCATCTACAGCGACGATTCATCTGTCCGCCGGGCAATTACTTTGGCGATTACCCCTAAGCCAGCCGCTGATCTGGGCCCGATAACCGTTAAAGAGTTCGCCACAGGTGCGGCGTTGCGGAGCTACTTAGATGAGGGCAACGCGGCCGATCTATTGATTTTGGATGGCGAAGCAGTTCCTGAGGGTGGAATGGGGATTGCCCGTCAGGTCAAAGATGAAATTTTCAACTGTCCACCGACTTTAGTGATTATTGGACGCCCAACCGATGCATGGCTGGCCAACTGGTCAAAAGCAGATGACACATTGCTGCACCCAATTCAGCCGCTCGAAACTGCAAATGCGGTTGCAAAATTATTGCGCCCAATCCCTGTTACTGGGTAAATTTCTTTAGATGAGTAACACTTCTTGGCCTAATGTCATTACAGCTTTGAACTCTGGAATTGAATTAGAGAAGTCCCTGGCAACTTTTGCAATGCGCGAAATTTTGAGTGGCAATACTGAACCAGATCAGATCAAAGAGTTTTTAATCGCACATGCCGATAAAGGTGCAACCGCAGTTGAAGTCGGCGCATTTATTGAAGTTATGTACGAACATGCTGCGCCCCTTGAGATTACTGAACGGGCAGTTGATGTTGTTGGCACCGGCGGAGATGGTTTTCACACCATAAATATCTCAACTGCATCTGCAATTGTTTCGGCAGCATCTGGTGCGAAAGTTATGAAACATGGAAATCGGGCGGCCTCATCTAAATCTGGTTCGGCGGATTTACTAGAAGCGCTTAAGATTAAGATTGACTTAGATGGCGTTGCGGTAGCAAAGATATTTCATGAAATCGGGATTGCTTTTGCTTTTGCTCCAAAATTTCACAGCGCAATGCGTTTTGCTGCCCCAATCAGAAAAGAATTGGGACGGCCGACCGTATTTAATATTTTGGGGCCACTTTCCAATCCAGCAAAACCGGCTGCGTATGCAATCGGCGTAGCGCTGCCAAATATGGTCGAGTTGGTTGCTGATGTACTTGCCAGACGAGGTGTTGATGCTTTGGTTTTTCGTGGTGATGATGGCATGGATGAAGTAACTTTGACTGGACCTACAACGGTTTATGAAATTTCAAAGGGTGGCCGAGTTAAAGCCAGTATCGCACCAGAGGATTTTGGATTATCTCGCGCAGCAATTGAAGATTTACGTGGGGGAGACGGGGCCGAAAATGCAACGCGGATCAAAGCGGTTTTCGCTGGCGAATTAGGTGCACCAAGGGATGCAATCTTGCTAAATACTGCTATTACTTTGGTGGCTTACAACTTAAATATAGATTCTGGAAAATCTTTAGTTGAAAGAGTGGCCGAGCAAATCCAAGTCGCTGCTCATGCGATAGATAGCGGCGCTGCGACAGCCTTAGTAGAAAAGTGGAGTCAACTTTCCAACTCCTTATGAGTAAAAGGAACGGCCCTTTTTCTTAGTTAGTAGAAAATCTTCAAGTGAATTAATGCTACTAACCCCATGTGATCCAACCCGTTCAATCAGGGCGTGCAAAATTTCAACTGTTGCCTGCACATCTGCAAGCGCCCGGTGAGTGGGCATAATCTCTACCTCAAAAAATTCCGCCAGAGTTCCAAGTTTTACGTTAGGCAAATCATCTTGAGTCAAAACACTTCGGGCCATCCGCACTGTGTCTAAGACTCGGTAGTCAGGCCAATCTATTTCAAGATTAAAAGCAGCGGCTTTCAAGAAACTTAAATCAAAAGGAGAGTTATGAGCAACTAAAACATTCTCATCTGGATCTCCACAAAAACTCATAAACTCATGGAAGATATCTTCAAGTGGTGGTGCATCTGCGATTGTGAATTCATCAATTCCGGTTAAATCGGTAATGAACTCTGGAATTGGCATCATCGGGTTAATTAATGTTTCAAATTCAGCGATTTTTTCGCCGCCTTTAACTTTTATGGCACCAATTTCCGTGATTCCGGCCCCCACAGTTGGCGAAGCACCAGTGGTTTCCAAATCTAAAACCACGAAGGTGACATCACGTAAATCACGATCCTGGCGCTTAGTAGCGGGTGCGGTTCGTTGCTCTTTAGCGGCCATGGCGGATACGGTACGGGTAAGCGCTGACGAAAGGTTGTTTCTGTGTCAAGCAACGAGAAAAAATTGCGATTGGCGGTAATCGGGGCAGGATCATGGGCACAAAGTGCACATTTGCCGACATTAAAAGAGTTGGGCAATATCGAGTTTGTTGGAGTTTGTCGCAAGGGCGCCGATGCTCTAGCAAGAGTTAAAGAGAATTTTGGATTTTCAATTGCGTCTGAGAATTATCAGGATGTATTGAGTCCGGAAATTGATTTAGTAATTGTCTCATCACCATCATCGATGCACCACGAACATGTCAAAGCTGCGCTAGATATTGGTGCAACCGTCCTTTGTGAAAAACCAGTCACTATCGATCCTAAGCAAGCATGGGATTTAGTTGAACGATCAAAACAAGCACAACGTGAAGTAGTTGTGGCATTTGGGTGGAATTTCAGCAAGATTGTCACTGATTTCAAAATTGCATTGCAAAACGCAAATCTTGGCAAGGCAGAACATCTAGCAATTTACATGTCCTCATCTACTCGTGAATTACTTTCCAATTCTGGTTCATATCCAGATGCGCATCCTGATGCACTTCCCGAGCAAGCCACTTGGACCGATCCAGCGATTTCAGGTGGAGGTTATGGCCAAGCCCAACTCTCACACGCATTAGCTTTGGCGCTGCACTTGGTGGATGAGCGCGTAAGTGGGGTTACCGCAATAACTTCAAACCCTGGTGGGTCACCAGTTGAACTACATGATGCGGCTTTGTTTCGCTTAGATGGTGGTGGAATTGGAACTTTATCTGGGGCTTCGGGTCATACCGGTGCTTGGAAAAACAAACATGCACTAGAGGTCAAAGGTGTCTGTGAACAAGGACAATTCACATTGGATCTTTTGAGAGAGTGCGCCCATATATATAGTGCAAAAAATGGAGATTTATTTTTACCGCTTGCCGATAATGCTGGTGCTTACTACCCAGAAGGTCCAACCAGAGGTTTGGTATCGATTGCAAGAGGTGAGAGTCAAAATATAGCTGCACCTATCTCATTAGGAGCGAAAACGGTTGAGGCTTTGGATGCACTTTATCGAAGTTCATTAAGTGGAAAATACGAAGCATGTTAGTTGTTAATTTGGGTCAAGATATTTCACTGCACCCGATAGGTGAATTTCCTGAGTTAGCGCACACCCCACTTAATTGGAGTTTGGATTTGTGGAGAGAAGGTAAAGCTGAATTTTCAGCCGATGATTGGCGGATTTTCTACAACAAGGCGCTGCAAGGAAATTATGATTCATGGGATCTCAATGGAACAGACCAAGAGTTAATTTATCTAGCCGTTAGAGACGAGCAAGTTATTGGTGCAATAGCGTTATGTGATTTTGATGACCTGGAAGAGTTTCGACATTTCAAACCTTGGATTGCTGCATTTATTGTTGACCCAAATTTACGAGGTGGTGGATTGGGTAGTCAGATTCTGCAGTTGATGGAAGAGAAAGTTATTTCGTTTGGAATTGAAGTGATTTATCTGTGGAGTGAGAATAGAAATGATTTCTATAAAAATCGGGGATATCAATCCATCGACCAGTTGCATAAACCCGGTGCTTTGGATCGTAAAATAGAGATCTACCGAAAGTCTCTGGGGTAAACTTCTAAACGAGCGGGGAGCGCTAAATGAGATTTAAAGTAGTAAAGGCAGTTGTAATATTTGCGACCGTCTTTGCTGTCTCCCTCCCGCAAAGCGTGAATGCAATCTATTTCTTTAACGACATAGGTCCAGCTGAAAAATTGAAACCAGCCGCACCGGCAGTAGGTTTCGCAATTCGTGACGATAGAGTTTTAACGCAAATTTCCGGAATAACCGGAGCAACTAAAGGTACTTACACAGCAAATTTAGCTTGCGACACTGTGGCAGATCCAAAATGTGCAGATGCTTCAAACTTGCGAGTGATGGCAGTGCTTCCACCTTGTGCTCCAGATGCAGATTTAACTGATGTTTGCATCAAAGCGGTACGAACTGGTGATTCTGCGGGAAATTTTCAAGACGCGAAATTGCAGTATGAAATCAACACCTTTAAATTCCCCAAAAATCCAAAATACAACTTGCCCGCTGGGGGAGGAATAAGTGTTTGGCGTGGCCAAACCATCAAAGGTACACAATTAGATTTTTCAGTTGCGGTCGATTTGCAAATCAATTTCAATACTAAGGAAAATGGCAAGAGTGGCACCGCCACTATGGGGAATTCGCCAAACGGATTTACAAGCGATGTAATTGGTTTTAGCGCACAAGTAATACCAACCAAAGTAGTAACTGGAAATTACTATCCCGCTAAGCATGACGCCACAAAGAGCGCGAGCAACCCACAAGGTTATGAAGGTGAAGTATTAAATAACCCCGGCAAAGGTCCCGAGGATCCATACAGAGAATGTATTTGGCATGACCTTGGTAGGTGTGCAATGTCGGAAACTTTTTTTGGGGATCAACCAATTGAATTAGTTTTACAAATGGATAGCCAAGTCAGCGGTTGGATGTTTGGAAGAATGAAAGATGTTATTGCTTCCTCGAAACCCCTTAGTAAAACCACCTCACTGGTCAGCGTTAGCGGTCAATCAATCAATGTTCCATCTGGAGTTTCCTGGATTCCGGTAAATGAGTTTAAAAATTCTTTGGGGTTGAAGGAAATGAATTGGGACAACCGCGTGCAGAATGCACGCGGACAGATCATGTGGAGCGAACCATCAAACCATCCTGACTTATTTGAATTTCCTAGATTTGGAATCCCACCAGAGATGGGCGGTGGTATTCACGAGCCAAATCCCAAACTCAAAGATGCAGGCGGATATTTACAAGCTGTCGAACCTTGGCTGAAAACGTCGGACGGAACGCCAACTTGGCGTTTTCAAGGAATGGATCCATCTTCATTTTGGGGAATGGACCAAAGCCAAGGAAATAAAGTTTTTGAATGTACAGTCAAAGACAAAACTAAGTTGCATGGAGTTATGACGACAAACGCCATGGCATACAGCTGGAGCCCGCCATCATTCAAAGAAGGAGTTCTAAGTTACAAAGTTGCTGGAGCACACCATGATGTGGATGGATCAGTTTTTAAGGGAACTTACGACTTGGCAATGAATCAAGAATCTGCAAAATGTATTTATGGGTTTACTGATGCACCAATTAAAGCATCGGTTTCGGTAGTCAGTTCAGATGGGGGAGTCCAAGAGATTGCTACTGAAATCCTCACAGTCAAAAACGGCTGGATGCAGTTAAGTGCAAAGAATTTTACTTTCTCAGCCCCGACTATTCGGATCAAATTAACCCAAGAGCAAACAGTCAAACCAGCAGAAAATTCAACAACTCCTCAAAGTGAAAGTAAAAATGAAAACAAGGCAAGCGCCCCAGCGATTGCAGTTAAGAAAATTAAAGTTATAAATTGTGCAAAAGGAAAGTTAACTCGCAAAATCTCTGGAGTTAACCCAAAATGTCCAACTGGATTCAAAGTTAAGTAAAACTATTTTGTTTTGTAACCTGAAGGACATGTAGGTTTATAACCTATAAACCTTTTTTCCACGCCTGCCTTGAAGCAACTAATCACGGTATTTGATTTCGATTTATCAATAAATTTTAGGGTAAATTTCTTGGTAGCAGCCGCTACTCCAAATAAACCTTCATTAGAAATTGTAACTATGCAATCCTTAGCGGTTTTCCCAATCACTTCAACTTGACCAATTTTATTCATTTTTGCTGTGCAAGCAGAGGGAGTAGAGAGTGTGAAGGTATGGTCAACCTTGTAATTTGAGTAGAGCGTAATTTTATCTTCTAAATAAGCAAAATCTCCTACCCATGGGTACGAAGCCTTTAATGTTTGCTGTGTCTCGATTCCGGGTCCATAAAAACAACTTGGCTCCGCAATTGAAAATAAACGCGTTTCAACCGAAACACAAAATAGTTTGCTCTGCAAGTCATTACCTAGATTAAATGATGCATAAGACTTGTAGTCTTCAGTCGTAGTGAATTGATCTACTTTTTTAGTAACTTGATCTTTCACCTTTATCGTATATCCCAAAACCGGATCTTCAGAAATACTGCGAATATTTTTCCACTCTATAGATTTGCCATTTTTCGATACGGTGGAATGAGTCGCAAGTGGAGGTGTTAAAACATTAAAACTCCAAGTTATATCTTTTTGACCCGGTTGTGTGATCTTTGCAGTATGAAGGCCATAACTTAAAGGGTTGCGGGCAAACATAACGACCATGTGATCATTACTTAAGATTGGTCCAAGAGCTCCACCATAACTTTCATCTGTAGTTTTGAAATTATTCTCTGTTACGACACAAAAGTTTTCTGGATCATCAAAAGTTACTTCGTCTGGGGTAGTTAAAGAGGCCTTCAGATTTTTGTGAGGTTCTTTCAGGAGTGAGGCGATGATCGCTAGCCCAGAAAAAGATTTCCAATCTCCGGCACAGGATTCACGTGGTTCTGGGACTTCATTTCCATCAAATGAATTTAACTTTACGGTTGATCCATCTCCCGGAAAAAGAATTACTTTGCTTCGTTTCTCTTTTGATAAACCACTTAAGGTACTGAAAGTGTGTACAAAGGAATCTTTTCCATCCTCAGGTGAAAACCCATATCCAGTTGTTTCAAGATTCTCGCGTAAAAAACCGATCGTGTGAATCGGAGCTGCCATCAATTGATGAACCGAATTTGCAGCACTATCAGAGCTTGACCAAGCAATCTGTCCTGCACCATCGGTAATTCCTGCTTCAGTCGCGTATGGGCTATCAGGGTTTTCTTTATGTTTATTTGCATAGACACCAGTAAAGTATTTTTCAGGTGTTTTTCCAACATATATTGCATGCTTTTTTGCTGCTTCCGAAAATGCTTTCAATTCTTTAACTGGTGAAACTCCTGATGCAATACGATAATAATTTAAGGTTTCCAACCAGGTTGCAGATGTGCCAGGTACGGGATTTGAATTAGTTTGTTGATTTGCAGCAGCCATCACTGGTGAGCAAAGAGAAGTGAAAAGTAAAACAAGAGTAACCCTTGCTAACTTAATGCGAGTTATTTTAGTGCCGCTAATTATCATCTCTTCAGCTCATTATCTAACTTGCCTGATACCGGCAAATCTACCCGAAAACAATCCCCACCCATTTCTGAACCAAAATTAAATTGTGGGTCAAATGTAGTTTTAGCTGAAGTTATAAAAAGAGTTTGCAAATTGGGTCCACCAAAAGAACAGCAAGTAATTAATGCTGTTGGACATTGAATCGTGTTGAGGAGTTCTCCAACCGGCGAGTAATTTCTCACTTGACCAGCACCCCAAATAGCTACCCAAAGGTTACCTTCGTTGTCGGTGCACATTCCATCAGGCACCCCGGGAGTGTTAGTCAGAGAGATTGGTTCCAAAGAGGCGCCCAATGTATTAGTAGTAGAGTCAAACTTATATTTCTCAATAGATTTAATTGGTGAATCTATGTAGTACATTATTTTTGAATCAGGCGACCAATCAATTCCATTAGATATCGCGACATTTTGTTTAGCAACAGAAGCAATCAAATTGTTATCTAAGTGGAAAAGATTAGCTTTTGCATTACCTTCAATGACGTCAGCGGTTCCAATCCATAATCTTCCGAAATGATCAACATTGCCGTCATTTGTATTTTCGATCCTTGCATCTAAATTGAGATCTATTTTTTCTTCAACTTCAAATTTTTTGTTAAGCAAATAAATATGTCTAACACTTGCCACGACAAATCCCGATCCGGTGCGTTTACCTATATAACTGACATTCCACGGCATCTGGTGGTGGGAGATTAGATTACTAATTGGGTCATAACTCTTGATCAAATTCTTGTAAACATCGACCCAAAGGAATTTTTGAATTCGCTCGTCCCACAATGTACCTTCACCCAAATCAGAGTTTGAGCCTATTACAGGGATGGCGTCGTAGACGGACATCTTACCTCCCTTTCAATCTTTCATATTATACTTCCAGTTAGGAATAACGGAAGGAGAAATTCATTAAGGTTGTCGGGTTTGAAACGTTTTTAGTCAACATTTCTTATAAACGTACTGAAGTTTCTTCCATTGTTTTCCGCGGTGGCGTTACATCTGTTTTGGTTAAGTTAACTACTGAAGATGGGGTTGTCGGCTGGGGTGAATCTTGTGTTGGAGCTGACGCTCATTCAATTGATGCCGCGATGCAATCCATGTGGCCCTTTGTGAAAGATCGTTCACCTTGGGATCATGAAGATATTCGTGCAGATTTATTCAAGCGTGGATTATGGGCACTCAGATCTTCAACCGGTAATTATGCCTGGGCCGGTTTTGATATGGCTCTCTGGGATATTTGTGGAAAAAGCGTCGACAAGCCAGTTTATGAGTTACTTGGTGGTGCAGTGCGGGATCACGTTAATTACTTTTATTACTTAACTCATGGAGATTTAGATGATATTGAGAGTCAATGCAATGAAGGCATGTCTCTTGGCTATGAAACTTATTATCTCAAAACTGGAATAGATTTTGAATTTGAATTGCAAATGATTGAGAGAGTTAGAAAAGTTATTGGTTCAAAAAATAGGATTCGAATAGATTCAAACGGATCTTGGAGTGCGCAGGATGCACCTCGTTACTTATCTGCCTTTGAAAAGTTTTCAATAGATTTTGCTGAACAACCTGTTCGTGAACACCCGGTGTCATTAATGCAAGATTTACGAAATAATACGAATGTGCCTATAGCAGCCAATGAGGGATTGTGGTCCGAGGAAGATGCAAATAGATTGATCACAAACCGTGTTGCAGATGTGTATACATTTTCCCCGTATTGGGTAGGAAGTTTACGAAAGTTTCAGCAAGTTTCATATGTGGCAGAAATGATGGGAAGTTTAGTTTGTCGTCATACCCATGGTGAATTAGCAATTGCTGCCTCTGCATTTCATCACGTAAGTTTAACTATTCCCAATTTAGTAGTTGGAAACCAACAAACGGCTGCACATATGGGCAACGATATTTTGGAGCAAGCGATTCCTATAACATCAGGCCCTAATTGGGGATTGCCGACCGAAAGTGGTCTGGGCGTAAAAATCAGCCAAAAAGCATTGGATCACGCAGTATTGGATTTCAAAAACAATGGGCAATTCCTTCCCTACGGCCAAATTTAGTACTAACCTCCTGTAAATGCCCAATTTATAGGCAGACCGATAGGAGTGAAATGAAATTAGGCAAACAAAAATATGTTGTGGCGGCTGTAGCTGCACTATTCAGTTTAGTGCTGGCATCATGTTCGTCCTCTTCTAACACTTCAGATTCATCCGCAATGAAAGACACAACAGCTGCTAAATCTGTTGACTTGACGTGGTGGTGGTGGGGCACAGGCGATGTCCCCAAGATGAATACTTGGGTTGAATGGGTAGCAAAAGCCTATGAAGATTCCCATCCTGGAGTAAAAATTAATTTTGAAGAAAGAACAGATACAGATATTACAACTGCCTTTGAAGCAGCAGCTGCTGCAAAGAAAGGTCCAGATATTGCACCAGCATGGGCGAGTGCTCCAGTACTTACTCAAGTATGGGCAAACAATATCGAGCCACTTGATGATTTAGTTGGCGCAGATGAAATGGGAAATTGGTTAAACGTTGCTGAAAATGCCTACGAAGGTAAAACTTGGGCAGCACCAATTTACATTGTGGGATTGCCAATTGCCTTTAATAAATCCTTGTTCGCAAAGGCAGGAATTGATGCAACTAAACCGCCAGCTACATGGAAAGAATTCCTTGGACTTTGCACCTCACTAAATAAAGCAGGAATCACTCCAATTGTTGGTGGAAACCGTGCGGGATTTGAAGGTTCGTGGTGGTTTGCTCATTTAGGTAAGCAATATATGGACTCACCTGCTGACTTGCAGAAAGCTGCATTGAATGGCGACTTTGCTCGAATTGGGCAATGGTCTGATCGCTTCAATGAGATGTTCGAAAGTAAGTGCTTTAATAAAGACGTAAACTCTTTAGAGTTGCAAGAAAAATATGACGTCTTTAATAAAGGTGGAGCCGCAATGGTTCTAGCAATCGATGGTGCCGCTATTGGAGCTTCAGAAGCAATTGGTGCGGAAAACTTTGGAACTATGGTTCTCCCTGCATTCGGTGATGGAAAAATGGCCGAGTATTACACCGCGACGCAATCAATTTCGCACTTCATTACTTCTTGGAGTCCGAATAAAGAAGTGGCTGCTGATTTCATTAAGTTCTGGCACACCCCAGAATCGCTAAATAAGTGGGTTGAATTAACAGGAGTTATGCCTGCTGATTCGCGATTTGATCAGTCAACTGTTACCGATCCAGTTAAGAAACAACTATTTGCGCTTAATGCAAAACCAAGTGTGTGGTTGAGCAACTTTGAGCCAGGTCCGGTTTTTGAACAAGCAGATCTAGCTGGAGGGCAATTAATAAGCACCAGAAAAGGTGTAGGTAAGGACAACACAGCATTATGGGTGAAAGCCTCTAAAGGTTGGGTTGAACAAAAGCCTGAAGAAGTTGCAAACTTCAAGAAATGGGCTGGCGTTAAGTAAAGTAATTCAAAATGCCCCCGGTTTAGTTCGAAAGAATTAAATTCGGGGGCATTTTTATGGGAGGATCTTGAAGTGTTACTTACCGAAAAGCGAAATCATATTTATCTGAATATTCGCAACCTGGTTCAGGGTATTTCATACACAGTATGGGCTATCGGCTTGATGTGCTTAGTCTTTGCCTACCCTTTGATTAATGTAATTTTACTCGCCTTCAAACGGGCTGGGAAGTTCGTAGGATTAGATAATTACAAAGCGCTGCTTTCTGATTCTGTGTTTCACGACTCTTTGCAAAATAACTTAAAACTACTTCTTCTCATTCCTCTTATTATTTCTCTAGCTTTAATCCTCGCGGTTATTATCAACGAAAGACCAAAGGGATGGAAATTTCATAGATTTTCTATATTAATTCCTTTTGTATTGCCAATACCGGTTTCTGCAATAGCTATTGCGGCAATCGTTGCTTATCGCGGTGGTTTGAATAGTTTTTTTGAAAAGTTGAGTTTAGATTTTCTGGTATTGGATTGGCTCGGTCAGGGAAACTCAGCCTTTTTTATTATTGCTTTTGCTTTAATCTGGCGTGAAATTGGTTTTTGTGCAATTTTAATTTTCTCTCGATTGGGAAATATCGATAATGAAATAGTTGAAGCGAGCGAACTCGATGGCGCTGGTTGGTGGAGGAGATTGCAGTATGCAATTTTGCCGCAAATTTATGGAGTTTTAATAACAATTGTTGTTTTAGAAATTATTACGGTCTTTTTTTACACTTTTGAATGGGTATATGTTTTGACTCGAGGTGGTCCTGCAGGCACAACGATGGTGGTTGATCTTTACATATTCCAACAAGCTGTTGCGTTTAGATCAATTGGAATAGCGACTGCAGCATCAAGCAGTATTCTTGCATTATTAGGATTAAGTTTTCTTGGGTCTAGATTTATTAGAAGAATGCTAAGTGAGCGTAAATCTATAGCACAAAAGCACCTTTACATGACAGATAATTCATTAATTGCAGTCAGTAATATTAAGAAAACTTTTAAGCAGAAAAATCTACTCATCACAAAATTTGTGAATTTAATCAATTTATTATTACGGCAAGGATTACTGTGGAGTTTCTCGTTTTTGTTTGTACTTCCACTGTATTTTATTATCGTAAATGCTTTCAAATCTAAGAGTGATTACGGGGATTCTCCCTGGTCTATACCTATGCATCCAACGATTGCCTCCTTTAAGGAAGCGTTCAGCAGGGGAGAAATCGCAACATGGTTCAGAAACAGCGTAGTAGTTAGTTTTGGTGCGGTATTTATTATAACGATTAGCGCGGTTTTGGCAACGTACTACGTTTCTACCGGTCCGAAAAGATTTGGTAAATTTTTTAGAAAAAGTTTTATCCCTTTGATAGCTATCCCTCCGATTATTATGATAATTCCACTCTTTGTTTTATTCAGTAACTTGGGATTGATCAATACTTTTTCGGGAGCAATTATTGTCTTTTCTGGCTTGCTTCTTCCCTTTAGTTGCTATCTCTTATTAGGTTTTTTTGACACCTTTCCGCGTGAAATAATCGAGGCTGCCTCAGTGGATGGCGCAAGCAAATTTAGAACATTACTTCAAGTTATTTTACCTAGTGCCAAACCAGTAATTGGCACACAGTTTGTGATTAATTTGCTTTACGTGTGGAATTCACTTTTAATCGTTTTAATTTTCTTACAAGGGGACGACAGACGTACTTTGTCTGCTGGTATAAGTATTTTTCAAGGACGCTTTTTCCGAGATACTCCACTGGTTATGGCCGCGTCATTGCTAGTTGTATTGCCGATGTTTCTTGTTTATTTATTTGCTCAACGTTCTTTCCGTAAAGGATTGATGGCGGGTGCTATCAAGTGATGATGATCTGTTCGGAGCAAATAAAAATTCTGGTTGAGCCTGAATTTGGTGGCAGAATTACAAATTTGTCTCGCATCCTGGGTCAAGAATGGCTGGCTCCGGCGCATGCTCCATTAGTGGCACGTTCTGTTGGAGAGGTTTACATCAGGCCTGAGATGGGGGGTTGGGACGAAATGTGTCCAACAACCGACCAATGTATTGGTTTTGATGGCAGGGATTTGCCCGATCATGGCGAAGCTTGGAGCAGGTCATGGGAGGTAATACAAAAATCAAATTCTTCACTGACTCTTTCACTTGATTTAATAACTCGTCCGTTGCGATTGATACGTAAGATCAATATTTCGGTAAACGAGGTTTTACTCTCTTATTCAATTGAAAATATCGGAAACTCTTCAACACCGATTTTCTGGTCAGCACACCCATTATTTGATGCAACCGAGATTGTGGAAGTCGTACTCTTGCCTAAAGATATAATCAATAAAGAACTTTTGGCTGTGAATTTTCTTAAAGGCACTTCTGCTGAACATTGGATTTCTCCAGGGTTATTAATCAATAGGGTTGAATTGTATAAATCGAATAAAGAGAAACTATCGATCTCTTGGGATAATCAAGAGATCCCGTATTTTGGAATCTTTATCGATAATGGTGAATATTGCTTCGACCCTGTTATCTCTCCACAACCTGCAATAGGACATAAGGTCTCCGAAAAGAATGCCTATGAAAGTGGAAATATTGAGATTTTACTTCCTGGTCAAGTTAAGAAATTTGAATTAAAACTAGAACTTGAGAAAGTTTAAGCTTTTTCTGCAGTGTATCCGCCATCCACCGTTAGGGTCGTGCCGGAGATATATGAAGCGCGCGAAGAGGCTAGAAAGCAAACAGCTTCTGCTACTTCCTCTGGTTTCCCCATTCGTCTAAGTGGGGTGTTAGAAGTAACCAGATTGCGATACTCATCGGTCGTATCATCCCAAATCGGAGTCAAAATTGGTCCAGGCAATACCGTGTTGACTCGAATCTCAGGTCCGTAATCAACTGCTAACTGTCGACCAAATGCAACCATCCCACCTTTTGAAGCAGCGTATGCACCATGATGAACAAAACCAAAATTTGCGTGGATTGAAGAGGTATTAACAATCGCGCCATGATTCTTCTTTAAATCCGTCAAAAATGTTAATACAGACATCTGCATTGAAACCAAATTTACTGAAATTTGCTTTTCCCATTCAGCAATAGTTGTTTCATTTGTAGATTTTTCAATTTTCATAAAAGCATTGTTGTGAACGACATTCAGTTCACCAAGTTTGGCATGGATTTCATCTCTCACATTTTCCCAATGCGTCATATTTGATACATCGTGCAAAATTGCAATCGCGTTGCCGCCAGTATTATTAATTTCTGCGGCGGTTTTTTGAGCGGAAACTAAGTTGATATCAGTAACGGCTACTTTAGCGCCGCGTTTTGCAAACAGTTTTGCTGTAGCAGCTCCAATTCCACTTCCAGCACCTGTCACTAATACGACTTGGTTGGCGAATTCATTGGAATCGATTTGCACGTATCTCCTAACAATTTTTAGTCTTTGTGGACGATACTGGTTTTGAACCAGTGACCTCTTCCATGTCAAGGAAGCGCTCTACCACTGAGCTAATCATCCGAAGCGTGCTAATCCTAGTGGTTGGTTATTTTGGATGGGATCACGTGCGATTAGCGACAGTAAGACAACCCTATTC
>SHVK01000006.1 GCA_009694285.1 Candidatus Nanopelagicaceae bacterium
GCACCTGCAGTAGCAGGAGTTAAAAGCGCTCCGACTAAGGCGATCAGTGATGCAGCGATTGTGAATTTTTTCACTTAGATCCTCCAAGGATTAGTTTTGTATCTGAGCAACAAAATAGATTGATTATCTATACCGCTTGCTCAATAACCGCAGATTTTACTCCCATTTAGGCTAAAAGGCTCTAGCCGAAGGTAGGGTAAACCCAATTCAAATCACCTAAAAAACCGTTATTTAATACGAGTTAGTGCTCAGATAGGGCAGCGACCCCTTGATTCTGGCTATTTGGAGTATTGAATCTGTATCCCACGTGGCGCACTGTGCCGATCAGCGCTTCGTGTTCTGGACCTAATTTTGCCCGCAGACGCCGGATGTGAACATCGACAGTTCGAGTGCCGCCGAAATAGTCATATCCCCAAACTTCTTGCAACAATTGAGAGCGAGTAAAAACACGCCCTGGATGTTGGACTAAATATTTTAGAAGTTCAAACTCTTTGTAAGTTAAATCAAGCGATCGTCCTTTTATTTTTGCAGTGTATGAGTGTTCATCAATTGTAATTTCACCGCCGCGAATTTCGATAGTTGCTGGATTAACTACACGTTGCAAATCCAAAAACTTCATAATTGCAAGGCGAATTCGAGCATCTACTTCGGCAGGTCCAGCCGTATCAAGAATTACATCATCAATTGCCCAATCAGCGGCAATGGCAGCAAGGCCACCTTCAGTAGTTACCAAAATAATTGGTGCGCCAACGCCAGTGGTATTAAGTAACCGGGTTAAATTTTTTACTGCACCTAAATCACGACGTCCATCAATAATTAACAAATCAATTGAGGGGGCATCCAGCAGAACACTTACTTCAGCCGGCAGTATTTTCACTTGGTGTTGCAATAAGGACAAAGAGGGAAGCACTTCGGCGCTGCTATTGCGCGAATTAGTAAGCATCAGCAATTTAGCCATTGATGCTCACCTCTTCTTTCTGTTCTTCTTTCTGTCGCTGTCACAAAGAACCCACTAGTAACGGATGCATAAAGGACCCGGGTTGGCTGCTTCGTCGCAACTTCCAGGTCCTACATGCGCAACAATACTCCCGTGGACAACCTGCTGGTACTCATCGCAATTTTGGCCTCGGCCACTGGGTACGGTTTTTACTTTCGGGCTCGCTCTGGCCGGCTGAAAGCCACCACAAAAAAGGGAGCGACGGCAGTAATAAGTTGCATAACCCCAGTTGAAATGGGTACTGAATTTGGTTCCGTGGCAACGCTTTTGCAATTTTCATCAGCTTTTTGCGCTCCATGTCGAGCAACAAAGGTACTTCTAGGCGAGGTAGCAAAAGATCATCCCGGTGTTGTCCATGTAGTGCTAGATGCGGAGTCTCACCTTGAATTAGTTCGCCGGCTAAAGATTATCTCCACCCCGACTACTTTGATCCTCGACCCAAAGGGCCACGAAGTGGGGCGGGCCGTGGGAGCCCCGAGGCGCGAACAAGTCGCTGCCGCTTTACACGCCTTGAGATAGAGCAAATAGGATCGACCAGCAGCAAAGTAGGTAGATGCGACAACTTTGCAAGTGGCTTAATTAAGTGATCAAAAGTAAGATTCACCTATGTTTTCAAAGAGAGATACGCTGACCACACTAACCAAGCGTCGCACCATTGATTATGGTCGCATCTCTACTTCGCTTTGTCGTTAAATCTCCCAACACTTTAAGTGTCGTTTGCCCGCGTTAGCGGCTTGCTAATTTTTTATCCCCCAAATTATTGAAGGAGATTCATGTCAAGTATGTTAAAGGCTTCTGTACAAATAGATGCACGTGGTGCACGCTTTGGCGCGTTAATCACCGCAATTGTTTTTTCTGTGGCGTTAGTAACGCAATCACCCGCATTAATCATGTGGCAAGCAGCAGTTTTTGCAATTGGCGCATTTCGCGGCCCACAATTCACTCCTTATGCAGTTATTTTCCGCTCGGTAGTTAAGCCGCGCTTAAAATCTAATCCAATTTTTGAAGATGTACGCCCACCGAAATTTGCGCAAGCAGTTGGCTTGGTATTTACCATCATCGCACTAATCGGATCACTTTTAGGTTCTTCAGTTGTCTTCTCTGTTGCAGTTGCGGCTGCATTAGCGGCAGCATTTTTAAACTTTGCGTTTAATTATTGCTTAGGTTGCCAGTTTTATTTACTAGGAGTTCGTTTAGTTAGTCCACGTAATTCAAAAATAACTTTGGAGGTTAAATAATGTCACGTTCAACTGCATTAGTAACAGCTGATTGGGTTCAAGAAAACTTGTCAAAGCCAAAAGTGGTTCTTGTTGAAGTTGATGAAGATACCTCTTTATATGAGAAGAACCATATAGAAGGAGCAAGTACATTTCACTGGAGAAACGATCTGCAAGATGGGGTAATTCGCGACATCGTTTCTAAAGAGAAGTTTGAACTTCTTCTTTCAAAGCATGGAATCGCAAATGATTCAACAGTTGTGCTTTATGGTGGAAATAACAATTGGTTTGCAACTTATGCTTATTGGTACTTTAAAGTTTATGGACATGCAGATGTAAGAATCCTTGATGGTGGCCGCAAGAAGTGGGAGTTAGATGGACGTCCGCTTACTTCAGAAACTCCAACTCGCACCGCTACTCGTTATGTTGCGAAAGAGCGTGATCTTTCAATTCGTGCATTCCGCGACGAAGTAATCAATTCAATCGGAGTAAAAAATATCGTTGATGTCCGCTCTCCTGCTGAATTTAAAGGTGAATTACTTGCGCCAGCCCATTTACCACAAGAGGGTGGACAGATTGCCGGCCACATTCCTAGTGCGAAAAATATTCCGTGGTCACAGGCTGCAAATGATGATGGAACTTTCAAGAGCGATGCAGATCTTCGCTCCCTTTACGCAAACGCAGGTGTTGATTATGCAAAAGAGACGATCGCTTATTGCCGAATTGGTGAGCGTTCAGCATTTTCATGGTTTGTACTTCATGAACTTCTCGAACTCGGCAATGTTAAAAATTACGATGGCTCTTGGACTGAATACGGATCACTTGTCGGCGCACCAGTAGAAATTGGCGCATGAAAAGTTGCGGAGCAACTCTTGCTGGGGCCGATCTTTCCGGGATTGATCTCAGTAAACAGAGCGTGATTCAAGGTGTGGTAATTGCAGAGGGTTCAGGTGATGGCGTTCCAAATGGGATGCCAATCACTGTCGGCTATGCCCGCTTATTGGATAAAGATGGAGAGTTCACCGCTGAAGTTCCATTGAATGGACAAGGGCAGTTTCGCTTCTTCGCAGCACCCGGCAAATGGACCGTTCGGATTTTGGCTCCAGGTGCCACAACTGAACGAGTCGTCCTAGCAGTAGTCGGTACTGCCGTAGATCTTACGATCCCACTCTAGGCTTAGGGCATGCCAGATGAATTGCGCGATCGAGGATTGCGCTTAACCCCTCAACGCGAATTAGTTCTCGCCGCAGTGCGCGAATTAGGTCATGCCAATCCAGAAGAGATTGCAGAGATGGTTCGCTTAAAACATCCTGGAATTAATCTTTCAACTGTTTATCGAAATCTTGAAACCCTTGAAAATGTCGGCTTAGTAATCCATTCACATTTGGGTCATGGTGGAGCCACATATCACGCAGCCGATGACATAAATCATTTGCATTTAGTTTGCGGAAAATGTGGTTCAGTTGGTGAAGCTCCAATTGAAACAGCAGCACAATTTGTAAACACTATTGCTGATGATTACAGTTTCAAAACAGATGTAACCCACTTTGCAATACATGGAACTTGTGCACGTTGTCTTGAAACGCTATAAAAATGTCTGCTGTTTTAAATGAAGAAGGTCCTGACAAAGGCGCAGTCTGGCATTTTGGTGAACCAAACAAAGAACAGAAAGCTTTAGAGGCCGGAAAAGCTTGGGCAGATTTATCACACTTACCCGCGCTGGCAATCACTGGTGCTGATCGTTTAACTTGGCTGCATGCCTTAACCACTCAACATTTAGAAAAATTACAACCGGGTGATTGGCAATCTGCACTTATTCTCGATTCAAAAGGCCACATCGAGGAACAATTTGTACTTGTTGATGATGGCCAAATAACTTGGTTATTTACGGAAAGTGCGCGCGTATCGATATTAGAAAAGTATTTAAACTCAATGAAATTCATGTTGCGAGTTGAAGTTAGAGATGCAAGTACTGAAGTGGCTTTACTCCGTGCACCAGGTGTAGAAAATGAAATTGGTGGACCTTACGCACTCGTTCCGCGATCAGAGCTTGCCCAAATGATCGAGACTTTTAATACAACTTCAATGCAAGTGGGAAGTTGGGCACTTGATGCAATGCGCGTTGCATCTGGCCGTCCAAGATTAGGGTTCGATACCGATGCCAAAGCAATTCCGAATGAATTAGGAATGTTAAATAAGTCGGTACATATGAAAAAAGGTTGTTACAGAGGACAGGAAACTATTGCCAAAATTGCAAACCTCGGCAAACCACCAAGGCGATTAACGATGCTGCATTTAGATGGCTCAGGAGTTAGCCTTCCAAATCCAAATAGTCCAATTATTTATAACGAAAAAGAGGTTGGGTATTTAGGGACAGTTGCTCGACATCATGAACTAGGAACAATTGCACTTGCAGTTATAAAACGCGCAATTCCGGCTGATGCAATTCTTACCGTTGATGGGATCCCAGCATCACAAGAGTTGATCGTTCCAGCAGAGTAGATCGGAAAATTATGCAGACACTTTCGCAATATTTTATAGTAGTTGTAGCTGCAGTAGTAATTATGGTTGTGTTAAAAAAACTTTAATAAACAAGGGCTTGGATATCAGGCTCAATAATTTCAGCCAAAAA
Organism: Candidatus Nanopelagicaceae bacterium; assembly: GCA_009694285.1. Classification (GTDB taxonomy): domain Bacteria; phylum Actinomycetota; class Actinomycetes; order Nanopelagicales; family Nanopelagicaceae; genus UBA3012. The sequence continues at coordinate 4,847 of SHVK01000006.1, forward strand.
CGATGCAGCACCAGCGATCTTTATGCCGTCAATTAAATCTTTTTCATTAATTCCTCTGCGCACTGCACATTGAGTACATAAAGTAACTTTCCCACCCGCAATTATGGCGGCCAATAAATCAGCCAGTGGCGCTGCATGTGGCAAATCGAATTCTTGTGCTTTACCAGGGAGTGCGAACCAAGATGCTTCGCCAGTTAGCCAAAGTGATGTTGAAATACCTGATGCGACTGCAGTTGCTGCAACTGTGAATGCTTGTGCACATCTTTCGGCATCATCAATTCCGGCGATGCATTTAATTACTAATCCCCGTTGTGCCATGAGGTAAATCTACTCTGATGGCTCTAGGCTGTGCCAATATGGAGTTGATTTTTGCAGCCATCATTGTTGCAGCTGCAGCCTTTATTGCACTTTTTCTTGTGGGACAGTCAAGTAAAGGGCTCCGCTCTTTTTTACGTAATAAGAAGTAGGGGGATTGGCTAAATGAGAACTTTTTCAATTCCAGAAGGTTTGCATCCGGAGTTAAATCCGCTGGCTTGGCTTGTTGGGACTTGGCGGGGAAAAGGTCAAGGGGAGTATCCAAATATCGAGAACTTTCAATTTGCTCATGAAGTCACTTTTAATCATGATGGCCGGCCTTTTCTTTCCTACTTTTCGCGCTCATGGTTAATTGATGATGACGACGAAATAATTGCTCCTGCCGCACAAGAAACTGGTTTTTGGCGGATAAAACCTAATAATGTTTTAGAGGTAGTAATTTCGCATAGCACTGGAATATCTGAAGGTTGGGTCGGTCGATACGACGGTCCAAAAATTCAATTAGTAATGGATCAGGGATATAGCTCACCAACTGCAAAAGTTGTGACCGCAGGAGCACGCTTGTATGGATTAGTCGAAGGCGAACTTTTCTTTGCTTATGACATGGCTGCAGAGGGCCAAACTTTGCAAGCACATATCTGGTCAACTCTTCCACGAGTTATAGAGTAATCGAGGAATCGAGAATAATGCCAGCAGCCCTTGCTGAAGTAATTAGAAATGAAATGGTGGAGTCAGTTCATTATGGTCACCTAGTTTTACTAAATGCCAAAGGCGAAATTCAATTAGCAGTTGGTGATATTAACTTGCCGATTTTTCCGCGTTCATGTGTCAAGCCTTTACAAGCACGAGCGATGGTTAAAGCAGGGTTAAATTTAGCACCAAAATTATTAGCATTAGTTACCGCAAGTCATTCGGGATCTGAAACGCATATCGAAATAGTGCGTCGAATTTTAAAGAGTGCTGGATTAGATGAATCAGCATTGCAGTGCGCATTAGATAAGCCAATTGGTGAAGTCGAACGCAAAAAATGGGGAGATGCGCCAGCAACTCGAATTGCCATGAACTGCAGTGGAAAGCATGCTGGAATGTTGGCAACATCTATTGCCAACAATTGGCCGATTGAAAATTATCTAGCAATGGATCATCCATTACAGAAACTCATACTTAGCGAAATCGAAAGTGCAGCTAGTGAAAAAAGTATCAATAAAACTTTTGATGGATGTGGAGCGCCTTTGTTTGCAATTTCAACTATTGGATTAGCCCGAGCAATTCAAGATGTAACCCTTGCTGACGATTCGGCTTCAACTCAAATTCGAAACGCAATGCGCGAATATCCCGAATTGGTGTCAGGGGTTGGCCGATTGACGCAACGATGGATGAGTCTGATCCCAGGACTTCTTATAAAGGAAGGTGCCGAGGGGGTGCAAATCGCATCTCTTGCTGATGGCCGAACGCTGGCTTTCAAAATTTCCGATGGAGGTTTTCGCCCCTTTTCAGTAATAACGGCTGCCGCTTTGGCGCATTTTGGGGTTAAAGCCCCTGATGAGAGCGTAAGTGTCTTCGGTGGTGGAGCGCCAGTAGGGTCAATTCGCGCCACTTTTTGACCTCGGTAGAGTTAGCACATGGAGTCAATTTTAAATCCGTTGGGTTCACTATCTACCTACGTCATTTTGGCTATTTCATTAGCAGAGTTGATTGCACTTAGTTTTGCGCTTTTCCATGCGGTGCGAACCCCATCGGAAGCATTTCCGGCCGCTAGTAAGCAATCAAAACAATTTTGGGGATTTCTACTTGGCGCAGCACTCATTGCGCGTTTAACTTTTGCGTCACCACTTGATCTATTTGGGGTAATTGCTGCAGTCGCTGCGATTGTTTATTTAGTTGATGTAAAACCTGCTGTGACAGATGTCTTGCGCGGACCGCGCTGGTAATCGATGGCCACTAAAGGTCGCATTGCGACCCTAATGATGCATACCTCCCCACTTGAGCAAGCCGGTGTTGGAGATGCAGGTGGCATGAATGTTTATGTTGTTGAGAGTGCCAAAAGAATTGCAAAAGCTGGAATTGAAGTTGATATCTTTACGAGAGCAAACTCTTCCGATTTACCTGATGTTGTTGAAATTGCAGATGGCGTAAATGTTCGACACATAACAGCTGGTCCCTACCAAGGTTTAGCAAAAGAAGATTTACCTTCACAGATGTGCGCAATGGCGTCAGAGTTAATGCGCATTGAAGCTGCTTTTTCAAAAGGTAGATATGACTTAATCCATTCACATTATTGGATCTCAGGACAAGTCGGATGGCTTGCTGCAGATAGATGGAAAATTCCATTAGTGCATACGATGCATACAATGGCAAAAGTTAAGAACTTAGCACTTGCCAAAAATGAAAAGCCTGAGCCGATGGCACGTGCAATCGGAGAAGAGCAAGTTGTAAATGCAGCAAGTGCATTAATTGCAAATACCGATGCTGAGGCAGCAAATTTAGTAGGTCTTTATAATGCTTGCCCTGATTTAGTTCATGTGGTCTCACCTGGAGTGGATTTAAACCGATTTTCACCTGGTGGTGGAAAACGTGAAGCACGTACCAGACTCGGATTACCAAAGGATGCCCAAATCCTTACCTTTGTTGGTCGACTTCAACCACACAAAGGACCAGAAGTATTAATTCAAACTGCAGCTGAACTTTTAACTTACGACCAAAATTTGCGTTCAAAATTATTAGTTTTAATTATTGGCGGTGCATCTGGTTCTGGGTTAAATGAATTAAACAGGTTGAAAGAGTTGGCAAATTGGTTAGGCATTTCCGAATCGGTTAGATTTATTGAACCTGCTTCGCAAGATAACCTTCCGGACTGGTATCGAGCCTCAGACTTAGTTTGCGTCCCGAGTTACAGCGAATCCTTTGGTCTTGTTGCTCTAGAGGCACAAGCTTGCGGCACTCCGGTAATCGCCGCTGCAGTTGGTGGACTTCGCACCGCGGTCTCGGATGGCTTTTCCGGTTCATTAGTTGATGGTCATGATCCCAAAGCATGGAGTTCAGTTATAAGTCGGTTATTGCATGAACCCCAACGCCGAATCTTACTTTCGATGGGCGCACTTGAACATTCAAAACGTTTTGGTTGGGAAAACACCGCACGCGGGACATTAGATATTTATGATCAATTATTGAGTAAACCAAATAGCGCATCAAACCGTTTTCTTGCGTGATCATCATGGGCGCGCGTGAAACCATCCTTGAAAGTATTGCCGAACATAAATTAGAGTTTGAAGAACCGCTTAAAAATACAATTATTGTCACTTTGCCAGGAATAAAAAAGCTACACACGCATTGCGTGTTAATAATTGGTCAGCACTCTTTGAGCATTAATGCATTTGTCATTCGAAAACCCGATCAAAATCAAAGCCAGATTCATGAGTGGTTACTTCATAAAAATATTAATCTTTATGCACTCTCTTACGCTGTAAATGAATTAGGGGATATTTATTTAGTTGGAAGATTGCCACTTTCGTCGGTAACTTTAAGCGAATTAGATCGAATATTTGGAGCAGTGCTCGAGTATTGCGATACAACTTTTAACACATTGCTTGAAATGGGTTTTGCGGATGCGATCAGACGTGAGTGGGCTTGGCGCTTAAGTCGTGGGGAGTCGATGGAAAATTTGAAAGCCTTCGCGCATCTTGTTGAGGTGGAAAGGTAGGATTAGCTGTATGGCTTACAAGTTAATCTTACTTCGTCACGGTGAGAGTGCGTGGAATGAAAAAAATCTATTCACTGGCTGGGTAGATGTGCGATTAACTCAAAAAGGCGAACAAGAAGCGGTACGAGCCGGAGAATTGTTTCAGGAACATAATTTATTGCCAGAGCTTTTGTATACTTCACTTTTGCGACGAGCTATAAGTACCGCACAAATTGCTTTAGATCAAGCTGAACGACATTGGGTTCCAGTTCGCAGATCCTGGAAATTAAATGAGCGCCATTACGGGGCACTTCAAGGTAAAGATAAAAAAGCCACCCTCGCTCAATATGGTGAGGAAAAATTCCAGTTATGGCGCAGATCATTTGATGTTTCACCACCTCCAATTGCAGATGACGACGAATTTAGTCAAGTTAATGATGCTAGATATAAGGATTTAAGGAATCAGGTTCCCAAAACTGAATGTCTAAAGGATGTTGTGAAAAGACTTATTCCATATTGGGAGCAAGAAATTATTCCGGACTTAAAAAGTGGAAAAGTAACGCTAGTTACTGCTCATGGAAACTCACTCCGAGCCCTGGTGAAGCATTTAGATGGAATCAGCGACCAAGATATTGCAGCACTTAATATTCCTACGGGAATCCCCTTGCTCTACGAACTAGATGATAATTTCAAACCGCTAACAATTGGTGGCGAATACTTGGATCCCACAGCAGCTAAGTCGGCAATCGAGGCTGTAGCTAATCAAGGGCGCAAGTAAAACTATTCTTCAGATGCGTATTCTCCAGTGACCATGAAATAAACACGGCGTGAAATAGAAACCGCATGGTCGCCAAATCGTTCGTAATATCTGCCGATTAGTGTCATGTCGATAGCAGTTTCAATTCCATGTGGCCAAGCATCATCAAGTAGTGCTACGAAAAGTTTTCGGTGAAGCAAATCCATCTCATCATCATCTTTTTCAAGTTGAAGTGCCATTGTTGTATCTCTGCTTGAGATAATTTCTGTAGTCTTCTTGCAAATTTTTGAAGCTGCGGCACCCATTTCTTGCACAGTTAATAAAAGTTCTGGAGGAACTGCTGTCGCTGGATAACGCATCCGTGCAGATTTTGCGACGTGATGGGCTAAGTCTCCCATTCGTTCAAGGTCAGCACTCATGCGAAGTGAAACCACAAGTGCACGTAGGTCGCTTGCAACAGGTTGTTGTCTTGCCATCAAATCAATTGTTTGCGCATCTAGTGCATGTTGAATCTCATCAATTTTGTTATCTTCAGCGATAACTTGCTCCGCTAGTGCAAGATCGGCAGTCAAAAGCGCATGAGTAGCTAGCTCCATCGCCTTCTGAACCCGTCTGCTCAAATCAGCCAGGGTCTCGTTGATGGCATCTAACTCTTCATGGAAGGCATCGCGCATGCGTTAACTTTACTTCGGTGGGGGGCTAAGAGGAGGGATCTCAATGAACATCTGCTTAACGGGCCCTGAATTTTTAACACTTCTACCCTTTGGGTAAGAGCGGACAGGGTAGATGAGTACCCAAACTCTCTACGATATAGATATGGCATTAGCCCGGCGGAAGATAGTCAAACCAGAAGGTTCGCGAAACGAGCTTTCCAGTGGAGTAATTGCGGTCCTCGAAACTTTGGATTCAGCCTCGGTTGTACTTGCTCCGGGAGATGCGGTTCTTTACTCATCTCCCGCCGCCCTGCAAATTGGTTTGATAAAAGATGGCCGTTTATTTGGCGAAGAGTTGTTGGCCCTAATCCGGGTCGTTCGTCGAACAGATCAGAGTCAAGACGGTAATGTAGAAATCCCACGCGGTCCTGTGGGTGAAGGTGTGAAGAATTTACACGTCAAAGTCACTCCGCTTGGTAATGAAGGATTTATTTTAGTTTTAGCAGATGATGTGAGCGAAGCTGATCGAATTGACGCGGTCCGCAGAGACTTTGTCGCAAATATTTCACACGAACTAAAAACTCCAATTGGCGCACTTTCGATTTTGAGTGAAGCAGTTTTACAAGCGAGTGATGATCCTGCAATGGTCAAACATTTTGCAGCAAAGATGGGAGATACTGCAAATCGGTTGACTCAGTTAGTTCAGCAAATTATTTCTCTATCTCGATTACAAGATGCTGATCCTTTGACTGACGCCACTGCAGTTGATATTTCGACAGCAGTCAAGTCTGCTGTCGATCAAAGCCAAACAAATGCTGATGCACGTGGAATTTTTATCACACTTGATGCACAAATCGAAGCAAATGTATTTGGAGGTAGAGAACAGTTAGTAATGGCATTTCATAATTTGATTGAAAATGCGATAAATTACAGTCCAGAAAAAACTAAAGTCATAATTTCTGTGCGTGTAATTGAAAAGCTTGTTGAGATAGTAGTTAAAGATCAAGGAATAGGAATAGCCGAACGTGATCAAGAACGAATTTTTGAAAGGTTTTACCGAGTTGATCCGGCTAGATCTAGAGAGACGGGCGGCACTGGGCTAGGACTTTCAATAGTAAAACATGTAGTTGCAAATCATGGTGGGGATATTTCAGTGTGGAGTCAGATGGGCGAAGGTAGCACTTTTACTCTGCGGTTGCCTCTAGCCGAAGATGATTTATCAGCGAAGGAGATGTAGTGACCAAAATATTGGTAGTTGAAGACGAGGATTCATTTTCTGATGCACTTGCATTCTTGCTACAAAAAGAGGGTTTCGAAACGGTCATCGCAGACTCTGGTCCAAAAGCAATAGCAGAGTTTGAAAAAGGTGGCGCAGATCTAATCCTTTTAGATTTAATGCTTCCAGGATTAAGCGGAACTGAAGTTTGTCGTCAGATTCGCACTCGCTCACAAGTTCCAATCATCATGCTCACTGCCAAAGATACTGAGGTAGATAAAGTTGTTGGCCTTGAACTTGGTGCTGATGATTATGTGACCAAGCCTTATTCTTCAAGAGAATTAATAGCCCGAGTTCGCGCTGTTCTTCGCCGTCAAGAAGAACCAGATGAAGTAAGTGGCGTACTGATTGGTGGCACTGTTCGAATGGATATCGAGCGTCATATTGTGAGCGTTGACAATATTGCAATCTCAATGCCATTGAAGGAGTTTGAGTTGTTGGAATTTTTAATGCGTAACTCAGGAAGAGTTCTCACCAGAATTCAACTGATTGATCGTGTTTGGGGGAGTGATTACGTCGGAGATACAAAAACTCTTGATGTGCACGTCAAGCGATTACGCGCCAAAATCGAGAAGAATCCAGCTAACCCTGAAATAATTGAGACTGTGCGTGGACTCGGATACAAATTCCTCGGTTAAAAAGTTTAATTTGTTAGTGGGGCTCCACTAACAGATGCAAACTCCGCACTTTTTTCACGGACCAAAAGATCCACTTTTAATTTACCAGAGCTAGAGAAAGTAAATTCAACTGGCATTCGATCGCCAATTTTTGCATTTAATTCAGGGAAAATCGCCACTGCATTTGCGCTATCTCCGGAAAACACGGCTTTTTCGCCGATATTAAGTGCTGGTGCAAAAGGAGTTAATGTTGCTTCAACGCTATTTGCGATTATTGCACCTATGCGATCACTTGTTTTTCCATTATTTACAACAGTGCCAACAAGTACTGCGCTTCCATCAGGTTGTGCCACAAGAAGTACATTTACCAGTCGAAGATCGCCAATATTTGCTTCAATGCCATCAGTAAGTTGAGAACTTAAACGTGTTTGCGCAGCTGGGCCAGCGCCACAACCACTTAATAGCAGAAGTGCGGTTATTGCCAGTGTTGCGATAGATGATTTAGCTACTTTGCGCACGGCAGGTATTCTCCTTGGCTTAGGCAGTAAATGCGAAATCCTAAATTGGGCACAGATTTGCATATTTTGTCAACCACAATTTAGCGAAAAATATAGCCGTCTACCTGCATAGATGGTAAAAATTTGGCGCGTTCTTACTCACAATTGACTGGTAGACTTAGCCCTATAAATAACCCCAAGAACGCCCTCGAAAGGCCTTAAATGTCATTTAAAGTTGGCGAAACAGTCGTTTATCCTCATCACGGAGCAGCTCTAATCGAAGCGATTGAGACTCGTACCATCAAGGGCGAAGAGAAGATTTACTTAGTTTTGAAGGTGACTCAAGGAGATCTAACTGTACGAGTTCCAGCCGAAAATGTTGATTTAGTCGGAGTACGCGATGTCGTTGATAGCGCTGGACTAGATCGAGTATTTGGAGTTTTGCGTCAGCCATATACAGAAGAGCCAACAAATTGGTCACGTAGATATAAAGCAAATCTTGAAAAACTTGCTTCTGGAGATGTAATTAAAGTTGCTGAAGTAGTGCGCGATCTTTATCGCCGCGATCTCGATCGTGGACTATCTGCCGGCGAGAAGCGGATGCTTGCAAAAGCTCGTCAAATTTTGATTAGTGAGCTAGCGCTCGCCGAGAAAACAGATGAGATGAAAGCTGAAGTAATTCTCGACGAGGTACTTGCCTCATAAACGGCTGAAACCATGGGAATAAATGGCCAATTCTTTTCGGCAATAATTCCAGCAGCAGGCAGTGGTGATCGTCTTGGTGCATCAACTCCAAAAGCACTTGTGGTCATAAATGGAAAAACATTAATTGAAAGAGCAGTCGAATCTCTTTTGCCACAGGTTGAGGAAATAATTATTGCAGCACCAAAAGATTTCGAGTTAGAAATTTCAGAGTTATTTTCAAGCAACAAAAAAATCAAAGTAATTTCTGGTGGTGAAGTAAGAAGTAAAAGTGTGGCTGCTGCACTTTCTCAAGTTAATAAAAATGCCAACTACATTTTGGTACATGATGCAGCTCGTTGTTTTGCAACTCAGGAACAAACCTTGAGAATAATTAATGCTTTGCTGGCTGGGGATGATGCTGTGGTTCCCGGAATTGAAGTAGTAGATACGATTAAAGTTATTGATTCAAATAATTTTGCGGAATCAACCCCATCGCGTTCTACGCTAAGAGCAGTACAAACCCCACAAGGTTTCAGCGCCCGAATTTTGCATCGAGCACATCAATCTGGAAATGATGCAACTGATGATGCAGCATTGGTGGAAGCACTTGGGATTGCAGTAAGAGTTGTCCCAGGAGAACCAAATGCTTATAAAATTACAACGCCGGCTGACTTAGAGTGGGCAAAGAGATTGGCGGAAACAAATGAGTGAAATATTTACTGGAATAGGTTTTGACGCTCATAAATTTGGAGAGAAAAAGGGAGCATGGATTGCTTGCCTTGAATGGCCTGAGAGTTTGGTATGTGAGGGACATTCCGATGGAGATGTTGTCGCGCATGCAATCTGTGATGCATTGCTTTCGGCAGCGAACCTCGGTGATCTTGGAAGCAATTTTGGAACGTCAGATCCGAAATGGGCCGGAGTAAGCGGGGCTAATTTATTAGCTGAAGTGTACAAATTGATTAGTGCGGAAAAATTTAAAATTCAAAATGTGAGCGCTCAATTAATCGGCAATTCACCTAAAATCGGTCCACGACGAGATGAGGCAATTGCTGCAATTAGTTCACCCTTAAATGGTGCGCGAGTGAGCCTGTCAGCCACCACCACCGATGGAATGGGATTTACCGGCTCTGGCGAAGGATTGGCCGCGCTGGCAACTGTCCTTATTGCGCGTTAGTTAGACTGATCAAGTGAGTATCCACTTGTATGACAGCGCGACTCGAGAAATCCGCGCATTTAAACCACTGAATCCAGGTGCAGTTTCTATTTATCTGTGTGGAGCAACCGTGCAAGCTCCTCCACACATTGGACATGTAAGAAGTGGAATTAATTTTGATATTTTACGACGTTGGTTAACTCACTCTGGATATGAGGTAACTTTTATTCGCAATGTAACTGATATTGATGACAAAATCTTACAAAATGCGTTAAAAGAAAAGCTGCCGTGGTGGGGTTTAGCTCTTAAATATGAGCGAGTATTTACCCAGGCGTATAAAGAGTTGAATGTGCTTCCACCAACATATGAACCTCGTGCAACTGGTCATATAACTCAAATGATTGAATTAATTGAAAAATTGATTTCGCGAGGAAAGGCGTATGTGCCAGGTAACGGTGATGTTTATTTGGATGTTCGCTCATTAGATGAATACTTAACAATATCTAAACAGAAATTAGACGATCTCTTAATTTCACCCGACGGTGATCAAAGTTTTAAGAAAAATCCACAAGATTTTGCATTGTGGAAAGGTGCGAAGTCTGGTGAGCCATCATGGCCAACATCGTGGGGCGCAGGACGACCAGGTTGGCATATCGAATGTTCAGCGATGGCACACACCTATTTAGGTGAGGCCTTTGATATTCATTGCGGGGGGTTAGATCTAGTTTTCCCACATCATGAAAATGAAATTGCCCAGTCAAATGCGGCTGGCTATCCATTTGCAAAATTGTGGATGCATAACGCTTGGGTGACTACGGCTGGCGAGAAAATGAGTAAGTCACTTGGCAATTCATTGCGCGTGAATGAGGTGTTAAACAAAGTACGGGGAATTGAATTACGTTGGTATTTAGGTAGTGCCCAATATCGATCAATGCTTGAATATTCACCAGAAGCACTCGACGAATCAGCAGCTGGATTCCGCAGAGTAGAAAACTTTTTGAAACGTGCAAAAGAAATTATTGGCCAAAATCCAGAACTAAAAATTTCTAAAGATTTTGCAGCGGCTATGGACAATGATTTGGCAGTTCCAGAAGGCTTAGCAATAATCGCCGAGTTAGTAAGAGCGGGAAATGCCGCAATCACGGCGAATGACAAAAAAACAATTTCTGAAAACGCATCTTTTGTGCGTGGAGCACTTTCAATTTTAGGATGTGACCCTTTTGATGATAATTGGCTTATAGATCAAAGTGACGATTTAACTGAAATTGTTGATGGCTTGGTCAAACTTGCTCTTGCAGAGCGAGAAGAGGCCAGAATTCGTCAAGATTGGCAGAGTGCAGATCGCATTCGGGATGCAATCTCTGCAGTCGGGATTTCCATCGAAGATACTTCAAGCGGTCCGCGATGGACCATCACTCGTGATGAGGATAGGTAGACAAAAGTGGTTAAGAAAAAAGTTGGTACCGGAGGAAATAACAAAAGACGTTTAGCCGGAAAAGGTCCGACACCAAAAGCTGAAGATCGCACGTATCACCCTGCTGCTAAGCGAAAAAAAGCCGCAGCAAAAAATGGGAAGCTGGTAAAAGCCGGTACCAAAAGACCAGGAACTAGAGATTCACGGCGATCAACAGAGCAGAGCGGTGTTGGAGACGGGGCTAGATCTAAATCAGTAGCGCGCACTCCAAGATCTGCAAACCGGGAGACCCCACTTGAAGAGGACATAATTGTTGGACGTAATCCTGTATTAGAAGCGCTACGCGCTGAAATGCCATCACGTAAAGTTTTAATGGCCCGCGGAATTGATATTGATGATCGAGTTCGTGAAATCGTTGAATTAGCACGTGAGAAAAAAATTCCAATAGAGGAGTGCGCAAGACGTGAGTTAGATGCTTACCCAGCGCACCAAGGAATCGCGTTGCGAATTTCACCGTATGTTTATAAAGAGTTTGATGATGTACGTGGGAAAGTTGAAGGTGTTCCACTTTTTGTTGCCCTCGACGGTGTAACCGATCCGCGCAATCTCGGTGCAATTGTGCGAAGTGCATGTGCATTTGGTGCACATGGTGTTGTAGTTCCCGAGCGCCGCTCTGCTGGAATGAGTGCAGTTGCTTGGAAAGCATCAGCCGGCGCAGCAGCTAGAACACCAGTCACGCAAATTCGAAACTTAGTAGCCACAATTCAAGAAGTTCAAAACGAGGGTTACTTTGTAATTGGATTAGATGCCGATGGCGAGGCGTTAATCGGAGATTTAGCAGCGGCAACGGAACCTTTGTTATTAATTGTTGGTGGAGAAGGTAAAGGTCTATCGCGATTAGTGCGCGAGCATTGCGATTTGGTGGTTTCCATTCCAATGTCCTCAGAAATGGAATCATTAAATGCGAGTATTGCCGCAGCGATCGCACTATTTTCAATATCAGAAAAAAGGAAAGCCATAAAATAAGATGATTAGGTATACCCGCTTCATTGCTTTAGGTGATTCATTCACTGAAGGTGTTGGGGATATTCAAGTCGATGGCCAATTTAAGGGATGGGCAGATCGAGTTGCAGAGAGAATTGCTCTGCAAAAATCTGATTTTTCATATTGTAATTTAGCGATACGTGGAAAATTAGTGGCAGAGGTAGTTGATAATCAAATACCAGAAGCCATTAACTGGGTTCAAGGCCCGGCAACCCTAGTTTCCTTTCACGCGGGAGCCAATGATGTATTGCGCCCCGGATATAACCCAGAGATCGTATTGCCGCAGTATCGAGAAGCGGTGCGCACCCTTGCGGCTACTGGAGCCCAATTACTTTTATTTACCGCAATTGAGCGGGTAGCAAAATCTGGGAAAATGCAAGAGTTGTGGCATCAAAGATTCAGCAGTTTTAATAACAATGTCAGAATTATCGGTTTAGAGGTGGGTGCGATAGTTGCTGATGCAAATTTTGATCCGGATATTGCAACACCAAGATTTGTTGACGCAGATAAATTGCATTTGAATCCAGCAGGCCATGCCCGTGTTGCTGAATCTGTTCTACAACTAATTGGCGCTGAGTTTGATTCCAATTGGAGCGCACCCTTGCCCCCGCTTCCGTCAATAGGGAAGATCAAAGCAACTGGGGCAGAGCTAAATTGGATTTTTACCTTCTTAATACCTTGGGTTTCACGCCGAATCAGGGGCATCTCATCAGGGGATGGCAGGGTTGCAAAGCACCGGGAGCCAATTACACTTTCGTAACCGTTGAGAAAGGCAAGCCATGAAAATCGATTCAGTAGATCTATTTTATTTACGTATGCCAGAGGTCCTCGATATCGGTGATGGCAGCCAAGATGCATTGTTAGTTCGTGTAACTGCAGATGGTTATGTTGGTTGGGGTGAGGCTGAGGCATCACCACTAACTTCGATTGCAAGTTGGATTGCGCCGATGTCGCATAGTGCTTGTCATCCAGTAATTGATTCGGTTTTAGGTGAGCAACTAAATTCACCAGAAGATATTTTTGCAATCACCCGCAAAGTACGAGCAAACTCTTTTTATGCAATTATTCAAAGTGACTTAACACTTTCAGGGATTGAAATTGCACTTTGGGATTTGCTTGGACAAGTAAAAGAAGAGCCTATTTATAAATTGCTTGGCTATAAAGAAGCTACTCGCAAACTTCCATACGCCTCTGTTCTATTTGGCGATACTGCAGAAGAAACTTTGAAGAAAGCAAGCGATATTAGAAAAGTTGGTTTTAGTGCAATTAAATTTGGATGGGGACCTTTTGGTCGTGGAAGCGTGCAAGATGATGCAGACCATATTCACGCTGCACGAGAGGGTATTGGCGCTGATGCACATCTAATGATCGATGCTGGAACTATTTTTCATGAGGATGTAGAAGCAGCTGCCGCAAGATTGCAGGCGTTATCTGATGCAAATGTACTTTGGTACGAAGAACCATTTGATGCTGCAGCTTTGGCTTCATATGGCGAATTAGCAAAGCGCACGCCTAAAGTTAAATTAGCTGGCGGTGAAGGTGCGCATAACCCATACCAAGCAGAACATTTAATTGATCATGGCGGTGTTGAATTTGTGCAAATCGATACTGGATATATTGGTGGAATCGGCGATGCATACCGTGTTGCTCAGTATGCAAAAGCACGTGGAGTTCAATTTGTAAATCACACCTTCACTTCACACTCAGCACTTTCAGCATCATTGCAGCCATTTGCGGGTCTTAAAGATTCTTGGATTACTGAGTATCCGATGGAACCAAAATCTCTTTGTGTTGAATTAACTGTAGACAAGATTGAAGTCGAAAGCGATGGAATGATCACTATTCCAGATCGCCCTGGCATCGGTCTTGAAATTAATTTAGCTGCAGTCAAAAAGTATTTAGTTGAAACAGAAATAAAGGTTGGCGGAAAAGTTCTTTACACAACTCCAATCGTTTAAATTATTTCATGTTTCTGATTTTTTCACGGTCAAAGAGGTGCTGGGGTTTATAACCCATTACCTCTAACCAGTGATCAGAACTAAAGATTGATTGGTAGCCGGAGAAATCCCCACGTATTTCAGTTGTTGGATGGTATTTAGCTAACAATTTATCTGTGGTTTCGATTGCCATTGTGTCTGGCGCCATCAAGTTAAATACTTGTGCACCTTTCAGATCGCTACGAACTGTTAGTTCAAGAGCTGCAGCGGCATCGCGTGCATCTAAATATGCCCAACCAATTTTTGCTGCCTGTTCAGCCAGTTTTGGATCATGGTGATTAAATCTAATCGCAAAATCTTCAAGTTCATTCATATTATTTGTATAAGGGAATCTAAACCCAACGAAGGTTGTGTCACTGCGCTTGGACCACATTAATGCGGCTTGTTCATTTGCTTCTTTACAAAGGGAATAACTCTCAGTGCACATGAGCGGATGAGGCTCAGTCATCGGCGCATAGATTGGTGAACTCCATTTATCTGACCATGCTTGGCCGTATGCAGAACAACTTGATGCGTAAGCAACGACGCGACATTTTGCGTTTGCGGCTGCGCTGAAAATAGCAAAAGTTGCATTGACATTATTTTTGTAGACGTTGTATTGGCGTTCATCTCTTGGGCTTGGAATTCCAGCCATGTGGATTACGGCATCAGAACCGGCGACCACCTTGTCGGCAAAATCAAGATCTGTTAAATCGCCCACATGTAACTTTATGCCAGCAGGCACTGGTCCATCCGCAATATCTACCGCGACCACCTCATGGCCACGATCTACGAGGAGTTGAGTGGTAACTTTTCCGATTCGTCCTATTGCGCCAGTCATTGTGATTTTCATAGTCGCGAGCCTAGCAAGTGACCATTTCTACAGGGGAGATAAACCTGCCATAATTAAGCCGTTGGGGTTTTTAAACTCCTGTTTTGCCGAAGTGGCGCAATTGGTAGCGCACCCGACTTGTAATCGGGCGGTTAGGGGTTCGATTCCCCTCTTCGGCCCGAATAATTAAATAAATGATTCACGGATGAACGGATAGTCCAATGGATTTAACCATTCTGACCCGAGAGTTAACACCTTTTGAGCATCTCGTAGGTAAGTACATGTGCGACGGACTTTCAAATGCCGCTATCGCAATTAAAACCGCACACACTGAGAAAGTAATTGAAAACACTATTTCACGACTTGCAAAAGCCTTTGCACTTAAATCAGCACCAGATATAAATATTAGAGTTTTGCTAGCTCTTGCATATCGCTCTCACTTTGGTGATTCTGCATTTGATAAAATAAATACTGAATATAGCCATCTTGAAATTGGCCCAGATGGCAAAAAAAATCTGCACTAGACATATCTAATTTAATTGTGATCTATCTCTAAGTGACAGCATCAACAATTAGCACTAAGGGGCGGCCCCTGAAGAGGCGACGATCTAGTCCCCTAACTCTCCGTGAGGGATTGCCCTCTGCTGCTGAATAAAAATCCTGAGCCATTTGGATTTTAAGGTAAAACCGATAACCTCACCCGTATGAATATTGACTTACGCTCAGACACCATAACTAAGCCATCTGAAGGAATGCGCCTAGCTATGGTAAGTGCTGAAGTTGGTGATGATGTTTACGGTGAGGACCCAACAGTTAACTCTCTCGAGGAGCGCGTAGCTAAAATGTTCGGGAAGGAAGCTGGTTTATTTACGCCAACTGGATCAATGGCAAATCAATTGGGAATTCGCTCACTTGTTAAACCTGGCGAAGAGTTGCTTTGTGAAGAAGATGCACATGTTGTACGTGCAGAGTTAGGTGCTGGAGCAGCACAAGGTGGCATAACCACCAGAACGTGGCACGCAGAACGAGGATTATTAAATGCTGATGAAGCAATTCGAATGGCCAGGCCAGATGCTGGTGCATATTTAGTTTCTACAACAGCTATCGCAATTGAGAACACTCATAATTTTGGTGGTGGAACCATTCAGCCGATTAGCGAAATTGCAAAGTTGTATTCACAAAGTAAAGAAGTTGGAATTTTATTACATTTAGATGGAGCTCGGATATGGAATGCGCATATAGCAACTAGTACACCTTTGTTAGAGTATGGAAAATATCTTGAAACTATAAGTGTTTGTTTATCAAAAGGACTAGGCGCACCGATTGGTTCAGTATTGCTATCAACTAAAGAAAAGATTGCAACTGCACGAGTTTGGCGTAAACGTTTAGGTGCTGGAATGCGCCAAGTTGGAGTTCTTGCCGCCGCCGCTCACTACGCGCTTGACCACAACATCTCACGATTAGCAGAAGATCACCATCACGCCCAAATTTTGGCAAAAGCAATCCATTCGGTATCTCCAGAAGTAGTCAATCCGAAGTATGTCGACTCAAATATTGTGGGGTTAAATCTGAACTCTCATCGATTAAATGCAAGCCAAGTTAGCGCAGCGCTTAGTGAAGAAGGTGTGTTCGCCAGCGCTCTCGGTCCAAAGTACTTGCGATTGGTCACACATATGGATGTAAGTACAGAGCAAATTGAAATTGCAGCCACAAAGCTCGTAAAAATTCTAGGTTAGTAGAAATCACACTTCCGATTCGATAAAGTAGAGATATGAAAATTCTTTCAATTGATGGCGGTGGAGTGCGCGGGCTAATCCCTGGCATGGTTATTGTTGAAATTGAAAAGCGTATGGGCAAACCGATTAGTGAACTCTTTGACTTAATTGCGGGAACATCCGCGGGCGGGCATATTGCGCTAGCGCTTGCTGTGCCCGGTGCTGACGGAAAACCTAAATGGAGCGCACCAGAGTTAGCCGCTTACTATCGGGAAGCGTATGGACGGATCTTCGATAACTCTGGTTTTAAAGTGCTTGATGTTTTGAAAGGATTAACAAGCGAAAGATATTCCACAGATGGAATAGATGCTGCTCTAGATGAGATTTTCGGGGAAGCAAAGATAAGTGAAGCGTTAATTGAAGTGTTAATAACTGCTTTTGAAGTAGAAAGTGGAGAACCACATTTTTTCTTAAGAAGTGAAGCACGCAAAGATCCTAGAAAAGATCATCTCATGAGTTTCGCAGCACGAGCTACAAGTGCAGCTCCTACCTATTTCGAGCCAGCCGCAAAATTTAATGATGAAGAAAGTATGGCTTTTCTAGATGGAGCATTATTTGCAAATAATCCAGCGATGTGTGCTTTTGCTCATGCGCAATCTTTAGGATTTGATGAAGACGAAATGACCATTATTTCGCTAGGCACTGGAGCCGTATCTCGGATTTTGCAATATGAAGAGGTTCGCCACTGGGGATTAGCAAACTGGGCCAGACCAATCTTGGATATAACCTCACAAGCAAGTAACCATGCAATTGATTGGCAGCTAAACCATATTTTGCGCAAGGGGCATTATTTTAGAGTGCAACCACTTATGTCTGGCATGAGATCCG
The DNA here is from genome assembly GCA_009694285.1 of Candidatus Nanopelagicaceae bacterium. GTDB lineage: Bacteria > Actinomycetota > Actinomycetes > Nanopelagicales > Nanopelagicaceae > UBA3012. The sequence continues at coordinate 22,350 of SHVK01000006.1, forward strand.
CCATAGATGATGCTCGCCCTGAAACGATTAAAGCTCTTGAGGAAGCAAGTATTGAAGTAATCTCCAGACATTCAGAAGACCTAGATAAGTTATGCCTACTATTAGCTACTAGCTGATTAATGATTGGAATCTAAATGTCAATCGAAGTTATAGCTGAGTTTCGCAATTCAGGTGATCAATTTGTAAAAATAGCCAAAAGTATATCGAGTGAAAAGTTGCATAAAAGTCCACAGAATGAAGACTGGTCTCTGGCAAATATCATTCACCACATGGCAGATTCAGAAGCGCATTTCTACATTAGATACTTACGTATACTAACTGAGAATGTTCCAACTACAGAGTTTTTTGATGAAAATGTGTATCCAGAACTTTTGCAATATGAAAAGCGTGATGTGCATGCGTCTATTGCGCTGATTGAAAGTATTAGAGCTTCTAGCGTTTCGCTGTTTAATAATTTTAGTGATGAAGATTGGCAACGCAAAGGTTTTACCTCTGAAGGAAAAGAGTTTGTATTAATTGCACTAATCAAGAAGGGGCGTTCGCATATTACTGAACATGCAAATCAGTTAAGTGCGACCCTACTGGCAATTTAAATTAGAGAGTATCCATAATGTGGCGATTACCTCGGTCAAAGGTTAGATAATTCCAGGACCAATCTGCAATTGTTCCAATTTTGTTGCGACCACCAAGTAAATAGAACAGGTGCAAGAATAACCAAATACCCCATGCGATAAAACCGGAAATTCGTAAACCTTTTACTTCTACTACAGCTTTGTGTCTGCCGATTGTGGCCATCGCACCTTTATCTCGGTATTTAAATTTCTTGAGATCCTTACCTTGTATTAATTGTGAAATCTGGTGTGCTACAAATTTTGCTTGCTGCAGAGCAACGGGAGCAACCATTGGGTAAGGATTTCCATTTTCATCTACAGATCCAGAGTTGTCACCAATTGCCCAGATGTATGGATAATTCTTCACTTGAAGGGTTTGATCAGAATCAATTCTTCCCCGATTAAGTGGGATATTTAACTGCTCTAAGATTGGGACACCCCGTACTCCAGCGGCCCAGATTGTGATTTCTGCTCCGATTTGAGCGCCATCTTTAAATTTAATAATTCTTGGGGCCACTTCAGCTACTGCAGTGTTGATTAAAACCTGCACACCCATTTTCTCAAGGTCCCGCAAAGTGCGGGTGGAGAGCGATGGGTGTAGAGCTGGCAACAATCTCTCACCAGCTTCGACTAATGAAATATTTATGTTAGCGGCGGCATGAGAATGATCACCTTTGAGCGGCCCCCGAATTAATTCAGCGAGTGCTCCTGCCATTTCAACTCCTGTTGGTCCGCCACCCACAACAACTATTCCTAATTTTGTATCGTCATTAAATCTACAGAGATCTTCAAACCTGCGCATAACCTCTGCGCGAATAGTTAGCGCTTCGTGAATAGTTTTCATTCCTAGTGCATGTTCTGTGACTCCAGGAATTCCAAAATCTGCAGTAGCCGAACCAAGTGCAATTATTAGATGATCAAAATCGATTTCTTCACTGCTATCTAATTTAACTGATTTATCGCGGTGATTTATTGAAATTGGTGAACCCATTCGAAATTCAATTGGCAATCCTCGAAGAGCCCCACGAATTGGGTAGGCAACATGATCTGCGGCAAGGCCAGCGGTTGACACTTGATAAAGCAATGGCAAAAAAGTTTGGAAATTATGGCGATCTACTAAAGTGACCTTAGCTATTTTGGCTAGTGCGATTGCAGCAGTCAGGCCACCAAACCCAGCGCCCAAAATTAGAACCCGTGGCTTGTTTTTATTCATGGCACCCAGCTTTCAAATTACGATTTAGCAACTATAAGTCTATTGTTGCTCATTGTGAGCGCACCTCGAAAGATACTAGTCACGGGGGCTACCGGTTATGTGGGTGGCCGATTAGTACGAGCCTTGCTAAACGAAGAGTCGGAAGTGCGGATATTTGTCCGCGACCGGGCAAAAGTTACTGATCAGCCTTGGGCCGATCAAGTTGAGATAGCGGTTGGAAATGCGAGTGATTTCGAAAGCACGAAACAAGCCTTAACTGGAATCTATATCGCGTTCTATTTACTGCACTCTTTAAATTTAGGTCCCAAATTTGACGTGATTGAAAGTGAAATGGCCGCCAACTTTGCGCGCGCAGCGGCTGAAGCTGGGGTCAAACAAATTGTGTACCTGGGTGGTATCGCAAATGATGCGAAGACAAGCAAACACTTATCATCAAGGGCTCGCGTAGGAGAAGTCTTAGCTTCAACTGGCGTTGCAACTCTTGAATTAAGAGCCGGAATAATTATTGGTTCAGGTTCAGCATCATTTGAAATGGTTCGACATTTGACACATCGTTTACCTGTAATGACAACTCCCAAATGGATTTCAAATTTAACACATCCAATTGCAATTAGAGATGTACTTTGGTACTTAACTCACACTGCTCAATTTGATTCACCAGTAAGTGGAGTTTTTGATATCGGTGGCCCTGAAGTACTTCCCTACTCTGAGATGTTACAAAAATTTGCCAAACTGTCTGGGCTACGGCGAAGAGTGATTATTAAAATTCCAGTTTTAACTCCGAGGTTAGCCAGTCATTGGATTGGATTGGTAACTCCGCTGCCAGCCGCATTAGCAAAACCATTAGTGGGCTCATTGATAAGTGAAGTTGTTGCCGATCCAGAAAAAAGTATTAACAAGTTAATCTCACCCCCTAATGAAGGATTGTTAGGCGTGGATGATGCGATGATTTACGCATTAACACGGATAGACAACAATCAAGTGCAATCTCGTTGGTCAGATGCCACTGCTCCGATGTTGCCGTGGCAAAAAGCGCAATCAGATCCAGCATGGGCTGGCGAAGCAATCTATAAAGATCATCGTGAAGTAATTACTGAGGCGAAAACCATTTATCTTTGGGAAACAATTGAAGCAATCGGTGGTGAAACCGGTTGGTATGGATCTGACTGGTTGTGGTGGTTGCGTGGATCGATCGATCGTGCAATCGGTGGAGTTGGGTTACGCCGGGGACGTCGTGATCCAAAAACTTTGCGAGTTGGCGATGGATTAGATTTCTGGAGAGTTGAGTCTTTAAGTCGTCCAAATTTCCTAAAATTGTACGCTGAAATGATTTTGCCTGGGAAAGCTTGGTTGGAATTTCGGATTGAACCCGATAAATCTATTGATGGTTCAGAGACTGTCAAAGTAATTCAGGAGGCTACATTTTCTCCACGGGGATTAGGCGGTCAGTTATATTGGTTTGCGGTTTTGCCATTTCATGCGTTTGTCTTTCCCATTATGTTACGAAATATAGTGCGTAGTGCAAAGCGAAAAGAATATTTCAAAGACTCCTAGTACCAATTTTGACACTTACAGCGGCTATTAGTAGTAAAACGTTTAACAGAGAGACCAACATAATTGCTGGAAAAACAAAACGCTTTCCACCAAAAAGTAGGAACAAAGATCCTACAAGGCCGATAGCCAGAGTTAGCGCATTTTCCATTACTTGAGTCAAAATTATTGTGGTTAAAATCAAGATAAATGCCGTTATCGCTCTTGAATTTTTTTCACCGATGATTTGCGGTAAGCCACGAATGCCACTTTCAACATCTTCTTTTAAATCTTTAATCACATTTGCAAAATGAGCAGCTACACCAAGCAGCGCGCCTGCACTTATCAGCCACAGCGGCGGCGTTCTATCAGTTGCTACAACGATACAAGCCGGCAGCGCAGCGAACGCTAAAAAGTATGGAAGTGGAGATAGTGGTGTCGCTTTTAAGTAAAAGTTATATGTAACACCGCAGCCGATTCCAAATAAATAGATCAAACCTCCTTTAATTCCAAGTGGGCCAAATAAATTAATTACAATTGCCAAAACCAGCGCGAACCAAATCCCTTTGCGCAGTTGCTTTTCCGTGAGCGAACCTGCCACCAACGGCTTTTCCAATCGACGATGTCGAGTGTCATCTGAAAAATCATTTAAATCATTCGTGAAACCAACAACAAGTTGTCCGAAAAACACACCGATTGCAATTAGGTAAGCCGGACCCTCCCACCAAAGTTCGCGCGCCAGTAAAAAGCTGACGGCGGTAACAAAGATTGTGGGTTGGAAATGTGAGGCAGCCAGGAAGGCTTTAAAGTTAGAAAGCACCCACCAAGTATCGCTTACTTGAATGCGTGAGAGAATGTCTAACATGCATGAATTTACCGCTGAAGTAGAAGCCTTGGCACATGAGATCCTTAATTACAGTTTGGATCGGTTGCGAATAGATCCACCTTTGGATCATCCACGAAGTGAAGCTGAGTTGTATGCGTTAGTGGGTCAAACGATTACTGGAAATGGCTTAGGTGGACATGATGCCCTTGGTATTTTTCAGAAATATTTAGCAACATCTTGCATTTCTACTGATCATCCAAGGTATTTAGCATTTATCCCATCAGCACCAAGTGAGTATGCAAGTCTTTTTGATTTAGTAGTTGCTGCAACTTCACTATATGGCGGCTCATGGCTGGAAGGTGCCGGGGCTGTGTACGCAGAGAATCAAGCGTTGCGATGGATAAGTGATTTGGCAAAATTTCCCGAAAGCGCTGGGGGAGTTTTCGTACAAGGTGGAACTGTCGGTAATCTTTCTGCACTCGTCGCAGCAAGATTTCATGCCAAAAAAGAGTTTGGATCTTCTAAACGTTGGGTAATAGCTTGTAGCGCCGATGCGCATTCATCAATAGCAGCGGCGGCAGATGTTATGGATGTAGATACTCTCCCAATAAAAACCGATAAAGATGGGAAATTAATTGCAGCAAATGCTCTTGCAGCAATATCAAAATTTGAGAGCAAAAATCCAAATCACAAAGTTTTTGTGTTAGTAGGTACCGCCGGAACTACCAACTTAGGAATTATTGATGATCTAAATGGTCTGGCTGATGTAGCAGGTGAGTTAAAAATTTGGTTTCATGTTGATGGTGCATATGGTCTTGCAGCCCTGGCAGCACCCTCAGTTCGGGAATTATTTAATGGTGTCGAACGTGCCGATTCATTAATAGTTGACCCGCATAAATGGCTCTTTGCACCTTTTGATGCGTGCGCACTGATTTATCATGATGCAGCACTTGGTAAAGCTGCTCATACCCAACGCGCGCCTTATTTAGAAACTCTAGAAGATGAAAGCGAATTCAACCCATCAGATTACGCAATTCAATTGACCAGACGAGCACGCGGGTTGCCGTTCTGGTTTTCACTTGCTGCTAATGGAAGCGCTGCTTATGAAGATGCAATAGAAAAATCCTTGCAGATCACTAGGGAGGCAAGTGAATTAATTAAAGCCCATCCGCGATTAACCCTTTTATGCGAACCAACACTTTCAATAGTTGCATTCACTCGTGATGGATGGACGTTAAATGAGTATCAAGAGTGGAGCGACAAATTATTGGCCGACCAAATTGGTTTTGTGACCCCTTCATCACATGAAGGTCTACCGATCTTGCGCTTTGCCATCGTTAATCCATGGACCAAGATCACAGATATTCAAGCAATTTTGGCGACTCTTTAAACCATACCAATTGGGGTAAATGACATCAATGTAATTTAGCCGTACGATAGGAACATGGGTGAACCGGTACAAAATAGTGGCGCAAGCACGCTCACTGAACTCGAGCTGCAGATATTGGAGTTTGAGCGGCAATGGTGGCGCTACCCGGGCTCAAAAGAGGCGGCTATCCGCGAATTATTTTCGATCAGCACCCCACGTTATTACCAATTATTGAACGCATTGCTCGACAACAGCGCAGCTGAAAGCGCTTATCCCACTCTGGTCCGGCGGTTACGCCGCTTGCGGGAGAGCCGAACTCAGTCTCGATCTCCGATCGCCCCCCTGCACCTGTAAAGCCAGTCATACCTCTTCACAACTCAAGCAGGCCCCAGCTCCGTTTGGCCGACGCACCCTTCCTGCCGTAGATTATGCGTTAGCACTCTCCCGATGAGAGTGACAGCCAAGAGCTGTAAATGTGCTTAATTTTGCAAGGAGTAAAAAGTGGCAAAGATCATCGCTTTTAATGAAGAGGCTCGTCGCGGCTTAGAGCGCGGAATGAATGTGCTCGCCGATGCAGTCAAAGTAACACTCGGACCTCGTGGTCGAAATGTGGTGCTTGAGAAAAAGTGGGGCGCCCCAACTATCACCAACGACGGTGTTTCAATTGCAAAAGAGATTGAACTTGATGATCCTTACGAAAAAATTGGTGCAGAACTAGTTAAAGAAGTTGCTAAGAAGACGGATGATGTCGCCGGTGATGGAACTACAACAGCAACTGTGCTTGCACAAGCATTAGTACGCGAAGGACTTCGTAACGTAGCTGCAGGTTCAAATCCAATGGCGCTAAAACGTGGAATTGAAAAAGCTGTTATTGCCGTAACAGATGAATTAAGCAAGATGGCTAAAAATGTAGAAACCAAAGAACAGATTGCAGCAACAGCATCTATCTCTGCCGCTGATGCAACTATCGGGGCAATGATTGCGGAAGCAATGGATAAAGTCGGCAAAGAAGGCGTTATTACTGTTGAAGAGAGCAATACATTTGGTTTAGAACTCGAACTAACTGAAGGTATGCGTTTTGATAAAGGTTATATCTCCCCATATTTTGTAACTGATACAGATCGTATGGAAACCGTTCTCGAAGATGCTTACATCTTGATCGCAAACTCAAAGATAACCAACATCAAAGATATGTTGCCAATCCTTGAGAAAGTAATGCAATCAGGAAAGCCACTTGCAATCATCGCCGAAGATGTAGAAGGCGAAGCACTTGCAACACTTGTGGTAAATAAAATTCGCGGAACTTTCCGCTCTGTTGCTGTTAAAGCTCCCGGATTTGGCGATCGCCGTAAAGCTATGTTGCAAGACATCGCAATCCTTACTGGTGCTCAAGTAGTTTCAGAAGAAGTTGGATTAAAACTTGAAGCAACCACCATGGATCTACTTGGCCGTGCTCGCAAGATTGTGGTTACCAAAGATGAGACCACAATTGTTGAAGGTGCCGGAGATGCAGAGCAAATTGCAGGTCGCGTTGCACAAATTCGTGCAGAAATTGAGAAGAGCGATTCAGATTATGATCGCGAGAAGTTGCAAGAGCGCTTGGCAAAACTTGCTGGTGGAGTTGCAGTAATTAAAGCTGGAGCTGCAACAGAAGTAGAGCTAAAAGAGCGTAAGCACCGCATTGAAGATGCAGTGCGAAATGCAAAAGCAGCCGTTGAAGAAGGAATCGTTGCCGGTGGTGGCGTAGCTCTTCTACAAGCAGCCAAAGTTGCATTCGCAAAATTGAAATTAACTGGCGATGAAGCAACTGGTGCAAAAATTGTTGAATTAGCAGTTGAAGCGCCACTAAAGCAGATCGCAATTAACGCTGGCATGGAAGGCGGAGTTGTAGTTGAGAAAGTAAGCCACCTTGAGCCAGGGTTTGGTTTAAATGCTGCAACAGGTGAGTACGTTGACATGATCAAAGCTGGAATTATTGATCCTGCCAAGGTAACTCGATCTGCGCTTCAAAATGCCGCTTCAATTGCAGCGCTTTTCTTAACGACAGAAGCTGTAATTGCTGAAAAGCCTGAGCCAAAGAGTGCAGGTCCTGCAGCTCCAGGCGGCGGGGACATGGATTTCTAGATTCAAAATGGAAATAACCACAGATCAATTTCTAGGTAACGCGATCGTATTAGCGCGTGCAGCAGCATTTGATGAGGCACGCGTAAGTGGTCTTCCTTATGAAGGTGAATTAGTTGGAGAACATCTAGGTGTAGAAGTTGATGGTGAAAGATTTGTAACACATCTATTTGGAACTGGACTATCTGGATATCGTGATTGGCGTTGGGCTGTAACACTGACTCGCGCTGATGAAGATGTGACTAGCGAAGCAACTGTTTGTGATGTTGTGTTACTCCCTGGTCCAGATGCTTTGCTAGCACCTAAATGGATTCCGTATCACGAGAGAATTCAAGCCGGTGACTTAACACCTGGAGCGATTGTGCCGACATCTCATGATGATGCTCGTCTAACTCCTGGGTATGCCGCGCTTTCTGGTGATGAAGAGTTGGACATGGCGCAATTATTTGAATTGGGATTAGGAAGAGAACGAGTGCTCTCTGCATTTGGTAGAGATGCTACAAGCCAGCGTTGGTACCGTGGTGATTTTGGACCCGAGGCCCAAATGGCAAAAGCCGCTCCACTTCCTTGTGCAGCATGTGCATTCTTTATTCCGATGGCCGGATCGATGCGATCTGCATTTGGCGTTTGCGCCAATGAGATCTCACCGGCCGATGGCCATGTGGTTTCGATTGATCATGGGTGTGGAGCGCACTCACAAGCCCAAGTTATTTAATCAAATCGTGGGATTTGCCCCTGTTTAGGGGAAAACAAGTCAAAAAACTGTTTAGCAAGGCTGACCTATTTCTCGGTAAACTCACCCCCTAGCTACTTCCCAGCTATACCTGAACTGTTGATGGAGATGATGATGCCTACCGGTCGTGTTAAATGGTTTAGCCTTGAAAAGGGCTTTGGTTTCATTGCCTCTGAAGAGGGCGATGATGTCTTTCTTCCAGCAACTTCACTTCCGGCGGGAGTAACAAGTGTCAAACCAGGCACCCGACTTGAATTCGGCGTAGCTGATGGTCGTCGTGGACCTCAAGCACTTTCAGTAAGCATTCTCGAAGCACCTCCATCATTAGCAGCGAGTTCAAGAATTAACCCTGATGATTTAGCGGCAATCATTGAAGACGCGATAAAGATTTTAGATCGAGTTGGAAATGGATTGCGTCATGGTCGTCATCCATCAACTAATGAAGCTGAGCGATTAGGAAAAGTTTTGCGCGGTATTGCAGATCAGATCGAAGCTTAAATTTAATTAATTTATTTTTCGTTTTTTGATTGCACGTAAACCGTATAAACCAAGCGCAACACCGATCGCGCTAGTTATCGCCCAGTGTCCATATTTGTTATTTGTTAATTGCAAAATGAGGGCGCCAACGAAAATAATTGTCCAGATAGTGATACCAATCTTAACTACCTGCTCATCTTTTAGTTGCATAAGGCTATTGTAGGAGTACATACAGAAATAACCAGAGAATGTGTGGCGAAAAGTTGGCGAAATCTTCAGGAACTTTCCGCTCTTTCAAGCATAGAAATTTTCGGATCTTCTTTATTGCCAGCCTTTTTTCAAATATCGGCACATGGGTGCAGCGAATTGCTCAAGATTGGCTCGTACTTGAACTAACAAATGACGCATTTCAGTTAGGGATTGTCACTGGATTGCAGGCAATTCCATTTATATTTTTTTCTAGCTTTGGCGGAAAACTTGCTGATCGATTTCCAAAACGGAAGTTGTTAATTATTGCTAATTCAACTGTTGCATTATGGGCACTAATTCTTGGGGTTCTAGTAATTTCGGGCAATGTGCAGATCTGGCATGTATACGTAATCGCGTTGCTATTAGGAATCTCAAGTTCGATAGAAGCTCCAATAGCACAAGCATTTATAACGCAGATAGTTCCGCAAGAAGATATGGCAAATGCAATTAGTTTACGAGCGGTAAATTTTAATTCGGCCAGATTGATCGGTCCTGCGCTTTCTGGGTTCATGATCAGCGCATTTGGGACTGGACCTTCCTTTATCTTTAATTCTTGTTCTTTTGTTTTTATTTTAAGTGCCTTATTTTTTATGAGTACTGGAGGAATCAGAGAACTAAATCCAGAACAAGGTAAAGTTTATATTCGCGAAGCTATACGGTACATACGAGCAAGGCCGGACCTAAAAGCATTAATGCTGTTAACTTTTTTCTTCGCAACTTTTGGATTCAATCCAGAGCTATTTAGCGCAACAATGGCGACAATGGCTTTTGGTAAAGATGCAAAAGAGTTTGGGCTTTTAGGAAGTTGTATCGCAGTAGGTTCATTATCTGGTTCCTTGCTTGCAACTAAATTGGAGTGGAAGCCGGGGACAAGACGAGTTATTGCCTGTTCAATTGGTTTTGGATTCGCACTAATAATTGGCTCTCTTGCACCGTCATACACTTTGTATGCCATCGCTTTGCCATTATTTGGTGCAGGAATGCTGACAACTGGAATCGCCGCAAACAGAACTGCTCAATTAGGTAGTGATCCATTAATTCGCGGGCGAGTAATGGGAATTTACTTTGCAATTTTTATGGGGGGGACTCCGATAGGGGCACCATTCATAGGATGGTTAGCTGAGATTTTCGGACCAAGACAAGCTTTGATTACAGCCGGTTTAATTGTAATTTTTGGCTCAATTTTTGTTTCTTGGCGCTTTCGAGGACGTCTTGAACCCCCTGAAGATGTATCAATCGGTGCCACACTAGGCAAATAACCATTAGAAATGGTTAGAATTGAATACAATCAAGTAACAGTCAGAAAAAAACTTTGGAGTTGAAATGGCTAACAAGGAACAAAAAAGCAATGCGAACCAGAAAAAGGAACCAAAGCTCTCGCTAAAAGAGAAGCGTTTGAAGAAGCAAGAAAAACAATCCAAGAAGGATTAATTTTCTTAAAAACCACCAATTGCGATTAGGCCGAGCAGGGAAATAAGAATTACTAAAGAGGTTATGCGACGAGCGCGCGGACTCAACTTTTACGCCATCGCTTTAACAACAAAATCTATTGAATCCGTGAGCGCCTCAACATCTGCTGGGTCAATAGCTGGGAACATGCCAATACGAAGTTGGTTTTTACCCAATTTGCGATAGGACTCAGTATCGACAATTCCATTTGCGCGCAAGGTTTTGGCAACAGCGTTCGCATCTATTGAGTCATCAAAGTTGATAGTTCCGACAACTTTGGAGCGCATTGATGGATCAACCACAAATGGCGTTGTATAAGAAGTTTTTTCAGCCCAACCGTACAAACTCTCTGCAGATTTGGCAGATCGTCCAGTTGAGAATTCAAGTCCACCATTGCTATTCATCCACTCGATTTGTTCTGCCAGCAAAACTAATGTTGCTACAGCAGGAGTGTTATAAGTCTGATCTAACTTACTATTTTCAATAGCGATTCCAAGATCAAGGATTGCTGGCGTCCATCGCTTTGTTGCCGCAATTTCTGCTACTCTAGCCAAAGCCGCAGGACTCATAATTGAAAGCCAAAGGCCTCCGTCAGAGGCAAATGATTTTTGTGGAGCAAAGTAGTAAGCGTCAAACTCAGTAGCTTTGACAGTTAATCCACCAGCAGCACTTGTCGCATCTACGAGAACTAATCCTTCTGATCCAGCTGGGCGCTTAATATTCATCGCAACACCAGTGCTTGTTTCATTGTGTGTCAGCGCATAGGCATCAACACCAGCTTCTGCAACAGCTTCTGGATGTGAACCAGGATCAGCTGAGATCACAGTTGGTTCGCCAAGGAAAGGTGCAGATTTAACGCCACTTGCAAATTTAGATGAGAACTCACCAAAAACTAAATGCTGTGATTTTTCTTTGATCAAACAAAAAGTTGCAACATCCCAAAATGCAGTTGATCCGCCATTACCAAGAACTACTTCATAGCCATCTGGCAAATTAAATAAATCTTTCAAACCATTGCGTACCCGACCAACAACATTTTTTACTGCAGGTTGGCGATGTGAAGTTCCTAAAATAGATGAGCCACTGGCGGCTAATGCGGCAAGTGCTTCTGGGCGAATTTTTGAAGGTCCGCAACCAAAACGTCCATCTTTTGGTTTGAGATTGCTTGGGATAATTATTTCGTTGGCCATGTGATTAGCCTACCGATGAATTGTTATGGGGCGAGACGAGTTAATTGCCACTTTTTGTTTTCATCCAATGTGTAGCGAAGCCGATCGTGGAGTCGTGAGTAACGTCCCTGCCAAAATTCAATGGAGTGGGGTACAACACAAAAACCGCCCCAACTTGGTGGTAGTGGCACAGCACTACCTTCTAGGTCGTCTGGGCCTTCCGGATATTTTGCGGCGATTTCATCCCAACTTTTCTGCAAGCTCTCCCGACTGGCAATCACCTCGGATTGATTGCTCGCCCATGCACCAATTTGGCTAGACCATGGTCGAGTAGCGAAGTAATCTGCAGATTCAGCATTGCTAACTTTTGTTGCTCTGCCCAAAACTATGACCTGTCGTTCCATCGGAAACCATGGAAAAGTCAGGCTGACATTTTGATTTTGGCTGATCTCTTTACCCTTGTCTGAGTTGTAATTTGAATAAAAAACAAAACCATTTTCACTAACCTCTTTAAGCAGCACTGTCCGTGCCTTGGGTTGATTATCTGCACTGGTTCCGAGCACCATTGCATTTGCTTCCACCACATAAGGATTCTCGGCCGCGGCTGTGAGCCAGATCTCAAATTGAGTGATTGGATTTGGATTGGCATCACTCTCACTTAGCCCTAATTCACCGTACGAGCGGCGCATTGCCCTGATTTCATCCCGATCCATTGGAGTATTAGAGCAGGTGGCTGCCGTCATAGCGAGTCGAGAAATGCTGGCTAAATTTATGAATAGTTGGCCAAGGGGGGCAGAATAAGCGAATGGACATTGGCTCATCGCCAGTGACTCTTAGTTAAGGGGTTAAGGAATCTCATGAGCGAATTCAAACCAGGTCTTGAAGGTGTTATCGCATTTGAATCAGAGATTGCCGAGCCCGACAAAGAAGGAAGTGCGCTGCGCTACCGCGGTGTTGATATTGAAGATTTAGTTGGTCGAGTTACTTTTGGAAATGCTTGGGGCTTACTAGTTGATGATGAGTTTAATCCAGGACTTCCACCAGCAGAACCTTTTCCACTGCCAGTTCACTCAGGTGATGTGCGTGTGGATGTGCAATCAGCAATTGCAATGTTGGCACCGGCTTGGGGATTTAAACCACTTTTAGATATTACTGATGAAGAAGCTCGTAGCAACCTTGCTCGCGCATCAGTAATGGTTTTATCGTATGTCGCCCAATCTGCTCGCGGAACTTGGCAACCAATGGTTCCACAATCTGAAGTTGATAAGGCGCACACAGTTGTCGAGCGAATGATGATTCGTTGGCGCGGTGAACCAGATCCAAAACATGTACGAGCAATTGATGCATATTTTGTTTCTGCAGCCGAACATGGAATGAATGCTTCTACATTTACAGCTCGCGTTATCGCTTCAACCGGTGCTGATGTTGCTGCCGCTTTGTCAGGGGCAATTGGTGCAATGTCAGGCCCATTGCATGGCGGCGCACCTTCACGCGTGCTTCATATGATTGAAGGTGTTGAAAAAACAGGGGATGCAAGTAAATATGTAAAAGATTTAATGGATCGTGGCGAACGTTTAATGGGCTTTGGTCATCGGGTTTATCGTGCTGAAGATCCACGCGCACGTACATTGCGTCGCACCGCTGAAGAGTTAGGTGCTCCCCGTTACCAAGTTGCACTTGCTCTTGAAGAAGCAGCGCTCGCCGAACTTAAAGAACGTCATCCAGATCGGGTACTTGCGACAAACGTTGAATTTTGGGCAGCGATCGTCCTTGATTTCGCTGAAGTCCCAGGGCCACTATTTACTTCCATGTTCACTGCCGCACGGACAGCTGGATGGAGCGCGCATATTCTTGAACAAAAGCGAACTGGTCGGTTGGTGCGTCCATCAGCTACTTACATAGGCAAAGCTCCTCGCAAGCCAGAAGATGTAAAAGGCTGGGATCAAAGCGTTATTTCTCTACACGCCTAAGGGAGGGAGAAGTAAATGTCAGAGGTATCAATCTTTTGGTTTAGACGTGATTTGCGCATCTCTGATAATCCTGGGTTATTAGCAGCATTAGCTGAAGGCGATGAAGTTTTACCGATTTTTATTGTAGATCAAGCAATTTCAGATCGCGCAGGTGAATTTAGGCGCTCTTATTTAGCAAGTGCTTTGAAACATTTGGACAAAACTCTTGCTGGAAATTTACAAGTTTTTGAAGGCGACGCTGTAGAAATTTTACAAAAGCTTACAAAGAAATACAACGCAACTTCAATTCATTGCGCAAAACAGTATGCACCTTATGGGGTCGCATTAGAGAAAAAAATTTCCGAAAGTGGAATTGAATTGCAATTTACTGGTTGTGATTATGCGGTTGATCCTGGAAAAGTTCGTAAACCTGACGGCACTCCTTACAAGGTTTACACTCCATTTTTTAAGGCATGGAGTGTTGTAGGTTGGGAACGGCCATACAACTCACCTAAGTCTCCTAATTGGGTGAGTGTAAAAGATGCAAAACGATATTTTCCGGATTGGGATCTAGCAAAAAACACGAAAACTTTTGAAGTTGGCACAGATGTCGCACTAGAAAAATGGAATCAATTTTTTAAAGGACCGATAAATTCTTACAACCATAATCGAAATTTTCCGGGGATCAGCGGAACAAGTGGAATGAGCCCACATTTGAGATGGGGTGAGGTACATCCAAGAACTTTGTTAGCCAATTTGAACAATAGTGCTGATCAAGAAGTATACCGCAAAGAGATCGCCTGGCGGGAATTTTATGCTGATGTTCTACACCACAATCCACATACATCTCGTGAATATTTAAATCCACAATTTACCAAAATGCGCTATGACAAACCTGGTAAGAAATTTGATGCCTGGTGTGCAGGTAAAACTGGATTTCCTTTTGTAGATGCAGGAATGAGACAACTTAGACAAACGGGATGGATGCATAATCGGGTACGCATGGTTGTTGCTTCTTTTCTAGCTAAGGATTTACACATTGAATGGCAACATGGTGCAAATTTCTTTATGCAATATTTGATTGATAATGATGTGGCTTCGAATTCGCATGGATGGCAATGGACTGCAGGTTGTGGAACTGATGCCTCTCCTTATTACCGAATCTTCAACCCCATTGAACAGGGCAAAAGATTTGATCCTGAAGGGGATTACATTAGAAAATATGTGCCCGAACTTGCTCACCTAACAGGTTCAGATATCCATGAACCTTGGCTATATCTTGATGGATATTCGGGAGGTTATGTTGAGCGAATGGTGGATCACGCAGCGGAAAGAATTGAATCCCTGGCTCGACTAGAAGAAATTAAGGTTAGCGCGCACTTTTAGCAATATACATCGCTTCATCTGCGGCTCGGATCAAATCAATCCCGACCGTCTTTTCGGCTACCCCAATACTCACAGATAGATATCTTGGAACTTGGTCTACATAAATTGGAGAGGTAAGGGAAAGTTCTAAACGTTTTGAAATCTCTGCAGCTTGTTGAAAATCTGCTTGAACTAAAACTCCAAATTCATCCCCACCAAGTCTTGCCAGAAAAGCATTGCTTGGAAGTACTTGTTCAAAGCGACGAGCAACCTCTCTTAGTACAGCGTCGCCAGCATCATGTCCAAAGTCATCATTAATTTCCTTAAAAGAATCTAGATCTAATAGCAACATACAATGGGTGGGACCGAATTCGGCATCATTCAATTTAGCAAGAAGTGATCTTCTATTTGCAATTCCAGTTAGCTCATCGGTACGCGCCAACTTATGTTCTTCGTCAAGATTTTGGGAATGTTTTAATGCGATCGACATACGTAAGAAAGCCATGATTAGAGCAAGAACTGCGGGGATAACGGCAAATTTTGAAAGAGAATCTGACCAGATAGTTAATAAGCCAAGCGTCAAGAAACTCAGGAAAATCGAGAAAAAAATCATTTTTTGATTAAAGAGTTGGTTTTCACTTTCTCTTTTAGAGACACGATCCTCATGCAGAGATATAAGAATTAAGGCAAATATCCAACCACTCTCTATCCACGAACCCAGCGAGTACTCCTCATTAGCCGATATCCAAAAGAATTTTATATCTGTGAGGGTGAAAGCAAGAAAACCAAATCCTTGCAAAACATTTACGAGTGAAATTTTGTGCTTGGAAAAAATGGTAATTACAAGTGCACATAAAATTACATCAGAGATTGGATAGAAATTGTTCAATAGATTGCGCAGGCTTATTGTGCTTTGAAGATCTGAAATCGGTTCTAGTGCAAAAGCTGTTAAAAATGATGAGATACCAAGTGCGATGATCGCTGCATCTAGAAATTGAATTTTTGATTTAGGGCTGCTGTCAGAGAATTTCAGGAAGTGAATTATTAGAAATGGAAAAAACAGCACATAGCCAAGGTCAAGGATGACTGGGGCAGCAGCTACGTTGTTCAATGCGAACCAGCTTGAAGTGGTGGAGCTTAACCCCCAGCAAGCAAAACCAACACTGAGGAGAACCTCAGCTTCCACTAACAATGTCACGGCCAAAGCAAAAACAATCAGGTTATAAATTAGTAAATCCCAAAAAAAGGAAGGCTGGGGAGAAATTATTCTTTCGATGGCATGCGCGGCTAGGAACCCGATGCAGGCACCTCGAACTAATAACCGCATGAGTTAAAGGTAAATCTAATTGACTAGATTGAGAAGGCCTGAATTGACAGATGATCTTTTTTGGGGACAATTACGACATGGGAATGGAAATCAGTCGTAGAGGATTTATGTGTGCTGGATTGGCAACTGCTGCTGGAGTTGCAATTTCTGGCCCTTCCGCTGAAGCTGCTGGAGGGATAAAGATTTTGCGAGATGGGCGCGTAGAAGTTGAACTTTCAAAGTTCAAAGTTCTTGCAAAGATAGGTGGCGCACTTGTAGTTGGGAATGTAAAGGATGTCCCAACAGCTTTAGTACGTACTGGCAAAAACTCTTATCAAGGATTAGATCTGCGCTGCACTCATCAACAAGTAACATCAAAATTGGTGTCAGGTACCTTTAAATGTCCAGCGCACGGATCAGAGTTTACAAAAACGGGTGCGGTAAAAATTGGCCCAGCTCAAACTGGATTAAATAAAATTAATACAGAAGTTGTCGGTAAAACGGTAATTCTTGGTTAAGTTATAAACCAGGAGTACAAGCTAGATCACGAACCTGCTTGTTCATTTTGCTCAAAGTGTTGTAAGTATTAATGATTGTGTCATAGAGATTTAAGCCATCTTTTTTCGCTTGAGCTAACATTTCGCGATCAGCGACGCTTAGAGTCTGATCAGATTCAGTTGCTGCTGTCTGAGCTAAAAATACGCCCCTTTTAATTTTCTCCTCAGTCAATTGTGCAGTGCCTTTTTTGTAAGCTGCATTTGAGGTTAAGCAATCTGCAACCACCCAAGTATTTTTTGCATTTACAACAATCGGATTTTTTGAACACACATATGACTTGCCACCGATTGAAGCTTTTGCGTTAGCAGTTTTGCAGGCTGCCCCAGATTTGTTAGCAGCTTGAGCGGGAGAAACGACCCCACCGATTAGAAGTACGGTAAGTGCGATAGCTAGCCCATTACGTTTGATCATGAGCCAACCTTAACTTGAGAGCCCACTAAATCGCTGGATTTTCAAGTGAACTTCCTGTGAGTCTGGATTCTGCGTACTAATTTGCGGGGTAAATGTCGGGCTATAAAAACTATAACTCGATACTGCTTCCCTGAAATCACTACGGCATCGCCGCGACGAGCACCCTCCCAACCTGCTTTAGCCACCTCTGCGGCTTTTTCCCATAAAAATTCCGGCACTGCACCCATCTTCATTCCACCACGTTGATGAAATTCGGTGTGGGTAAATCCAGGCGTAAGTGAGGTAACTGTGATTCCATCCTTAGCTAAATCCGCATTTAGATACTCAGAAAAAACATTTACCCAGGCTTTTGCCGCGCTATAAGTACTTCCAGTTAGCCATCCGGCAACACTGCCGACATTAATAATGTAACCACTTTTTGCATTTCGCATATTTGGGAGTGCTGCATGAGTTAACCGTAAAATCGCAGTTACTAATACATTTAGCAAATCAACCTCTGCTGCAGAAGTATGGTTAATAAACCTGCCTTTTAGGCCGTATCCAGCATTGTTAATCAGCACACCTACGGCCAGAGATGGATTTGTAGTTAGCAGGCGTTTTTCTACTAGAACTATTTCATTTTCAACCGATAGGTCTGCCACAATTATTTCAGTTGTGACTCCAAATTCTTTCTCTAACTCTTCTGCAGATTTCTTTAATCGAATCTCATCACGTGCAACAAGAATGATGTTGTAATGCTCTTTAGCTAAAAGTTTTGTAAATTCCGCCCCAATACCTGATGTAGCTCCAGTTACCAGTGCCCACATAATTTAATCTTAGGAGATAACTTTGAGCGCGGCTGGTGCGTGTGCCGGAACCACTGGATGCTTTGGAGCAATTCCTGATAGCCGTTGATATTTTTGATTTTGGTTTGGCCGAGGATCGACCTCGCCTTTGTTTGGCCAAAATGAAAATGCGCGTTCAGCTTGAGCCGTAATTGTTAGTGAGGGATTTACACCTAAGTTTGCAGTAATAGTTGAACCATCAACTATATGTAAGGATGGGTAATTCCAAACACGATGGTACGGATCAATGACACTATTGTTTTCATTACTTCCGATTACGCACCCTCCAACAAAATGTGCAGTGAAAGGGGCATTAATCAAATCACCAATATGACCACCAGCAATGCCGTTGTATTTGTTAGCTATCCTTCTAACGGCTTCATTTGCAGCAGGAATATATGTAGCACTTGGGTTACTGGCATCATTTTTTGAAGTTAAATGCCAACCAAAAATACTGCGATCACCATGGACTGAAATTGAGGAGTCCACATTTTGCATAGTTAAAGCAATTACAGTTCGTTCACTCCACTTTCTCACATGCAAGATTTTAAAAAGTAGAATCGGCTTTGAACTGAATTGTTTCAACCACTGCTTTCTGCGCGACTTTGCGGAAGGGCCATCAGTCATAATTGTTTGTAGTAAACCCATTAAGTTGCTGCCTTTGCCGTAACGAACCGGCTCTATATGTGTGTGCTCATCTGGGAAAAATGAAGAGGTAATCGCGCATCCAGCACTAAAATCAATTTTTGTATCTGGCATCATTGCTCCGGTAAGTGCCTCACTATTAGTTCTGGATAACTTACCTAAATGCTCAGAAAGTCTTGGCAACACACCCTTACCTTTCATCCTATGCAGTAATTTTTGAGTATTAAAAGTACCAGCTGCAATTACCAACTCTTTTGCATAAAAGGTTTTAGTTTTTACTCCAAAAAAACTATTTGTACTTTTAGTTGAAATTTTCCAACTTCCATCCTCACAAAGTTCAATTTGGGTAGCGGTAGTCATAGGAAAAACTTGTGCCCCAGCAAATTCAGCTAATCCCAAATAATTCTTAGGCAGAGAATTTTTTGCATTATTACGACACCCAGTCATACATGCACCACATTGCAAACACCCTGTTCGATCAGGGCCCACCCCACCAAAAAAAGGATCTTTGGCAATACTGCCTGCACCTTGACCAAAATAAACCCCTAAAGGTGCCATTTGAAATGTTTGCCCTACTCCCATTTCATTTGCTACATCTCTTATCGCTTGATCGCTAGCAGAAAAATAGGGATTTTGGACCACACCTAACATGCGTTTTGCTTGGTCGTACCAAGGAGTTAATTCAGCTTTCCAATCGGTAATTTCACTCCATTGTTTATCATTAAAATACTTATCATCTGGCTGGTACAAAGTATTTGCATAAACGAGTGAGCCTCCACCGACTCCTGCGCCGGCCAGTATTAAAACATTGGGAAGCGCGTGAATTCTTTGAATCCCATAAAGACCAAATTTGGGGGCAAATAAAAATTTATTAATTCGCCAAGAAGTTTTTGGAAAATCTTTATCTTCAAAACGTTTACCAGCTTCTAGTACTGCGACTGAATACCCTTTTTCGCGCAGCCTTAGTGCTGCTACAGATCCACCAAAACCAGAGCCAATAATTACTACGTCAAAATTTGCAGTTCGGCTAATTGCCATGTAATTAATCTACGGGAGGGTAGTTACATTTACGAGTGGTTGGTGTAGGTTTTTTATATGAAAATAAGCAAAATCGAATGCCACGTTCTCTTAGACCCAGAATATGACCCAGCCGCAACTAGTTCGGCTCAGGATGATCTTGTTGTAGAAGTACATACCGATGAGGGGATTGTTGGTATTGGGGAAACTGATCTAAACCCATGGATTGCGCGTGAGTGCATTGAGGCACCGGGCACTCACACTATGGATCAAGGACTTGGTTCAATGTTAATTGGGGAAAACCCATTAGAGATCGAAAAGCTTTGGTGGAAGGCATATCAAGCAACCGCAATGACTGGAAGACGTGGCGCATTAATTAATGCACTTGGCGCAATCGATATGGCTCTTTGGGATATTGCTGGCAAAGCAGCGAATAAACCGGTTTGGCAATTATTAGGTGAAAAGTCACGCGAACATCTTGGTGCTTATGCTTCTTTGCAACCGGAGGTTGGATCTTTTGATGCTTATATAACATCAATGGTTAAGTGGGCTCACTCCGCAAAAGAGATGGGTTTTCGCGCAGCGAAATTAGAAACAACTTTTTCTGGACCTTATGCAAATATGGGAATCAGAGAAGACGATGAAAAAATGACTGAAGTTATTAGAGCAGTAAGAAATGCAGTCGGCCCAGATTTTACGCTGATGGTGGATGTTCAATATGCATTTGATTCTGTTGATCGCGCAATAAAAACGATAAACACATGGCAAGAGTTTGATTTATTTTTTGTAGAAACTCCACTTTGGGTAGATGATCTCGAAGGATTAGCAAAATTGGTTGCAGCCACCCCAATAAAGATTGCATCAGGGGAGTGGTTAAGCACTCGTTATGAATTTTCTGACTTAATTAAATATGGAAATGTTGGGGTAGTGCAGCCAGATATTGGTCGAGTTGGTGGATTGTCAGAAGCGCGAAATGTTTGCGACATGGCAAAAGCCAATAACAAGATTGTGGTTCCGCATCTTTGGAAAACTGGAATTTCAGTTGCAGCCGCTGCGCATTTGGCTACTGTGACTCCACATATGCCATTTTTTGAGTTTTTACCACCTGCGTTATGTGAATCGCGACTTCGTAAAGAGTTGGTAGTTGATGAGGTAACCATGGTGGATGGAAAAGTCACTATTCCACAACGGCCTGGACTTGGCATCGAGTTAAACCGCGATGCACTGGAATTATTTAAAGATGCTGCGCGAAAGATTCGACCTTAACGGGTAATTCCGGTCGTATCTTCTTCTCTAATTCCCCAAGCTGTACCAAATTCAGCAAGTTTGTCGAGAAAAGGTTTAGCTGGAAACCACTCTGGACCGGCAACTCCTTTTGGTTGCCAAATTCCCTCTTGAATTAACTCCATAGCAATCACGGGGTTGATAGCTGTCTGCCAAACAACAGCCTGGTCCCCGTACTCCTGCATCGACCAATCGTTATCTACTACGTTATATAAATAAACAGCGCGTGGATTTCCGGATTTATCTAAACCTTTTACCAAAGTGCCAGCACAAGTCTTGCCCTTCATCCGTGAACCCAAAGTTGCTGGGTCGGGAAGAGAGGCTGCTAAAAGATCTCTCGGTGAAACCGAAATGCCTTGCACATCAACTGATTCTTTTCGATCCATACCAAGCAGGTGAATAGTTTTAAGAATGGTGATGAACTCTGCACCTAAGCCATATTTAAAACTTACTTTTTTTGCATCAATTTTTTGTGGAATTAATACCACTTCTTCATGCTCAACATTTACACATTGCACCGGTCCAATACCTTCTGGGAAATCAAATGTTTGCATTCCACTAAATGGTTCAGTTGTGTACCAACCCCGACCATCTTCCCAAATTAGTGGTGCATTTAAACATTCCTCAATTGTTGTCCAGATAGAAAAAGATGGAGCAAATTCATACCCTTCAATGACAACATTTGAGCCATCAAGAACTGTAATTTCATCTATTCTTGAAAATAACTCTTCATCAGCATACTTCGCAAAAACATCACTTAACCCTGGTTCAATTCCCATTCCAACAAGTGCGTATATTCCACGTTCATCCCAATTCCAATCACGCGCAAATTGTTCATCACCTAATTTCACACCTGTTTCACTATTCGGATAATGAGGATGGGGGCGAGATAGTGACATGGCCATATCCATGTAATTGGTATTTTCGATTTCGCAAGCGAGAAAAATCGGCATTACAAATCGGGGATCGACTGCATTTATTACGATATCTGGCGAAGTCTTGCGTATGAGTTCTCGGATATCTTCTAATTCAGCAGCATTAACTTGAGCGGCTAAAAAACGCGCATCTTTAACTCTGCTAACTGCTAGCTCAGCTCGCGCCAAAGTCCGATCAGCAATAACCATGCTTGAAATAGAACTTCTTCTTGAGGCGATATTGGCTATTGCGCGTCCGACTCCGCCGGCACCAATAACTAGGACTTTCATTGAAATAACTCCTGAACTTTTAACCAAGGCTAATACTCAAGGAGCAACTAAGCAAAGCACGCTCAAAGTAGCAATGGGCTAAAGGGGTATTCTTGGCAAGTGTTGAATTCAGTCCTCGTAGCTCAGTTGGATAGAGCAATCGCCTCCTAAGCGGTAGGTCACCAGTTCGATTCTGGTCGAGGACACCCGTCTTAAACAATTCTTTCCCAAATTTTTATTTTCTTACTATTTTTCGTAATGAACGAGCTACTTAACCGGCGATGTAATTTTAACTTTGCCTGTGTAAAGCCCAAGATTCTGACCGTTTTTCTTAATCGCAGAATTCGAAATTAGGATTGAGCCGTTACGAGTAGAGGCTGAACCCTCATCAAAACCAAAGGAATTATTCTTGATCGATGTGTTTGTGATGGTTTTAGTGCCGGCGGTACTCGATCCATACATCATAAAGCCATATGAATTTCCATAAATTTCATTTTTGTCTAATTTCATATTTTGTAAGCCCATGACGTGGAAAGCGCAATGAGATCCAGTCATCTTGGAATTAGTCAGCGTAATTGATTTAACCCCAAAGAGTTCGAAGAAGTCGCCTGTATTTTTTCCAGCTCCTGTTAATACTGAATTATCAATAGTGATCGACCCGGTTCCATTACTGGAAGAAATTCCACCCCCGGTTCCCTTGTCGTAACGCAGGTGGTCAGCAACAAAGTTACCTTCGACATTACTTGATCCTAGAATTCCAGAGATAGTCCCCCCGTTAATGGTGAGAGAGCCACCAGAGTCCACTCGAAATGATTGAGAAGCGCCTTTTTCTTGGAAATTCGTGATTACCGCAGTTCCAGTAATAACAAGACCAATCCACGATTTTCCAGTTAGAGATAATCCAGCTGGAGCATTCAGAGTTCCATTTATGGTGATCTGAGTTCCGTCTTGAACAACAATTTTTGTGTTTGGTGCGACAGTTACCCTTTGTCCAACAGGAATAATGATCTCGCCTTTTAGTTCTGTCGCCGAGCTCCACTTAACAGTCGAGCCTGCATACGCTTCGGTCGGCATAAGTATAAGTAAAAATAGAATACTCATTAAGAGTTTTGCTAATTTCATTTACCTGATAACCATCCATTCGAATTAAAGGCTATACCTTCGCCAGGGAAGAAGAATACTTGAGTCCATTCTTTACTGCCCATCGGGCGAGAAAGAGTGCGACTCTAAGGGTTCTGATACTAAGAAAAAACGACGGTGCGCGCTCCAACTAGGAATACTCGATCTTCTGCATATAAACGAACTGCTTTTGCTAGAACCCGTCTTTCAATATCACGGCCAATTGCAACTAAATCTTCCGGAGTTGCAGAGTGGGAAACATGAGTGATGTCTTGCTCAATTATTGGGCCCTCATCTAAATCTTCAGTTACAAAATGTGCAGTTGCGCCAATAATTTTTACACCACGTGCATGAGCCTGGTGATAAGGCTTGGCACCTTTAAATCCAGGAAGAAATGAGTGGTGGATATTGATTATATGTCCGGTAAATTTTCGACAAAAATCAGCGGAGAGAATTTGCATGTACCTGGCAAGTACAACTACATCGATTTGGTGCTTCTCAATCCTTTCAATTAACTGCACTTCTTGTTCTGTTTTTGTGGCTGAGGTAACCGGAAGGTATTCAAAAGCTATTCCATGGGACTCAACAAGTGCGCGTAGCTCTTCATGATTAGAGACAACTAACGGAATATCAACTGGAAGTTCGCCAAGATCACGTAAGTAAAGTAAATCTCGCAAACAATGACTTTCCTTAGTCACCAGAATTAGCGCACGTTTACGATTTTCAAATGGTCTAATCTCTAAAGTTGGGGAAAACCGGCTTAACTCCTTGCTTAAAATTTCTTTTGCTGTTGAAAGATTTTCTGCTGTTGTAAAACGGGTGCGCATACAAAACAACCCAGTTACCGGATCAGTGAATTGTTGATTTTCAATTATATTTCCATTTGAATTCAAGACTGCTGTGGTCATCGCATGGACAATGCCAGGCCGATCAATACAGGTCAAAGTAGCCAATAAATCAATTGTGGACATGCGCTTAAGTCTATGGCATCCCCTGAATCCGCTGAATCCGCTGAATCCGCTGAATTCTTAATGTGAGAGGGTGAAGCGTTTTAACTGCTTGGGAGCCCACCAATTGGCGTTCCCAAAGAGCCTCATTAAAGCTGGCACAAGCAATCCACGAACAACAGTGGCATCAAGCAAGATTGCAAATGCGACGCCAAAGCCGAGCATTTTAATTGAAGTTACTCCACCAAGCACAAAGGCACCAAATACAACCGCGAGCACAAATGCCGCCGCAGTAATAATTCGTGCAGATCTTTGCAAACCAATCGCTACGGCGTCAGCATTTGATTTCCCAGCCTCATACTCTTCCTTTATACGAGAAATTAGAAAAACTTCATAATCCATCGATAAACCAAATGTAGTTACTGCGATCAAAATTACCGAACCTGTATCTAATGTTCCAGTTACTGTAAATCCACCAAATAGGTTTGCAAGATGACCATCAATAAAGATCCATGTTATAACTCCTAATGTGGCTCCAAGTGAAAGCATGTTAAGCAAGACAGCTTTTATTGGCAATAGGAGAGATCCGGTAAATATAAATAAAAGTAAAAAAACAGAGATCGCAATCCAAAGTAGTGCCCATGGAAGTGCGTCGGCTATTCCTTGTTGAGTGTCTGTATAATCAGCGGCCGCCCCACCAATTAATGTTCCAACAGGGGCTGGAATTTCGCGTAATTTATCTATAAGAGCTTCCGCAGGTAATGAGCGCGGAGCCATGGAATGGATTGCGGTAAAGCGCAATATTCTTCCTGATGTAACTGCGTCAGTCAGGTACAAAATTCCGTCAGTAGAGCCGATTTCCGCTTGATATAACTTGAGCTCGGCACTACCGAGAAACTTTGTTCCATCCTCAATTACAAATTCAACTGGAACCGATTCACGGCCGGGAAATCTTTCACCTACGACTCGAGCTGATACGGCGGCTGGATGGTTCTTCGGAAGAACTTGTGAATCCACTTGTCCGAAAGCGATATCTTTTATAGGAGCAGCAAAAATTCCCAACCCAATTAGAGTTAAAACCAAAACTGCAACTGGGCGCCGCATTACAAAATGTGCAGTATTTGCCCAGCCGCCATGCTCCTTCGGAGTTATTGCGCTTTTCCGAACAGCGTATTTGTCAATGCGATTTCCTAAAAGAGCGAGCATTGCTGGAAGTGGAATAAGTGCACCAATCACCGCCATAGCAACTACTGTGATTCCGGCGTAACCAAAAGATTTTAAAAAGTACAAGGGGAAAATTAACATAGATCCCAAAGTCACCATGATTGTTAGGCCTGAGAAAAATACCGTTCTGCCTGCTGTTGCCACAGTTTTAACCACTGCATCATTTACTGATAATCCGCGATGCAATTCTTCACGAAATCTATTCACAATCAGGAGTGAGTAATCAATTCCAAGACCGAGACCAAGCCCAGTTATTAAATTTATGGCAAAAATACTTACATCTGTAAGCAATGAGATCAGAAATATCACAAAAAATGAACCAAGTATTGCGCTAACCCCTACAACCAATGGAGTAGCTGAGGCGACCAATCCTCCAAAAATAAAAAGCAAAAGTAAAAATGTTAGTGGTATTGCGATCGCTTCAGATTTTGCTAAGTCCTTACTAATTTGACCATTAATTGCGTGTCCTGCGACGCCAGTGCCGGTGGCGTACAAAGTCAGAGAGCGATATTTATTTCCATAAGTTTTTGTAACTACTCCTGCGACTTTACTTAATACGTCAAAATCTGATTTAGTAGCATAAATAAAAATGTAAGCTGCTTTTCCATCAGTACTTTTGAGTTGTGGAGCTTTCAAATCCCAGTAAGAGAATGTTTTACTAATGTTTTGCATTTGTCGTAATTCAGCTGTCAATGCAAGTACATCAGAAGTAACAGTTGGGTCATCAACACTTCGCGATCCAGAATCGACTATAAGAACAACGGCAGGATCTTCAATATCAAAATTCTCTTGGAGGTATTTGTAAGCTTTTGCTGATTCGCTCTTTGGGTTTGTATATCCACCGCTATCTAACCTGCCAAAAGCAAGAGAGCCAATAGCGCCTGCACAAATAAAAATAATTAGAAAAATAGCCAGGATCCTAGATTTACGATGAACTATTACTCGCCCAAGACGCTCAAACATGGTTAAATCCTAATGTGGAAAACCAAGGCGTCGAACCAACCAAGAAAAACGTTGAAAAAAACCCGCTTGCTAAACCAGAGTTTGTTGATCCATCAGAGGAGCGAGTAAGAGATGAGGAGATCCGAAGAGAGGTGCCTCCCCATCATTCATGAGTTTCAGGGAGCAATAGAAAATCTAGTTCGCCCTCTCGTCTGGCCTGGGCAATAGCTAACACATCTTTTTCCTGAACTGCGAGCAATGCCCGCACATCTTGATTTTGAGGAATACTTTTAATAACTCTTAAATTGCGAGCCAGAGTCCAAGATTTTGCAGATACATCATCATCAACAATATTTTGCTGCACATTGGTTGCTATTAAATCTATTCGGTCTTGTGGATGTAAAATATTTTCAGCACCAGATAAAATTAAGGAAATTCCAACCTCGCCGGGGCGGAGTACAGGAACCGCAATTTGTACTTTTGAAGCATCTGGGCGATAAAAAAGAGTTACTCCAATAATTACCGTAAGCCCAGTTGCAAGTATCAATCTTCGACGGATCGAAAATAATGCAAAAACTCTTTTAATCTTTTCAATATCTTGTGAAGGAATGATTTTTCTGAGATTAAGTTGATTAATTAGCATCGTGTAAATCTGGCAGAGATTTAAGAGCTGATAATTTTCTTACTTAGTGCCTGTGGATGGTGCGGTAGGAGTGGATGTTGGGGCAGGCGTAGATGGGGTAGAGGGAGTAGGTGTTGATGTAGCCACAGGTGTTGAGGTAGCCGGAGGTGGCGAAGTAGAGGTTGCCGCACCACGTGAATCGGTGCGATAGAAACCAGAGCCTTTGAAGACAACTCCAACTGATGAGAAAACTTTGCGAACGATGCCATTGCACCCAGGACAGGTTGGAACTGTTGAATCTGTGAAGGCTTGTGTCACTTCAAAAGAGTGTTCGCACTCGGTGCAGATATATTGGTATGTAGGCACAGCCACCTCCGGTCAGTGCAGAGTTTAGGGAAGTGGCACGATTGGGGCTAATTGAGGGGGGTTATGAAGAAATTTAAGTTGGTCTTTTTCGCTTTATTGCTCATGATCTTCACTCATGCGAACCCAAATTTGGCTTCAGCAGGACCGACAGCAGAGTTGACTTCCTCATCTCCGGCGGCTGGATCCTCCATAACTTCTGCTCCAAGTGTCGCAACAATTACTTTTTCAAATTCCCTCGGAGATGCTGGAAATTCAGTAACTGTGACTGCACCTAATGGCGAGCGCGTCGATGATGGCTCACTCCAAATTGCAGATACTCAAATTTTAGTTGGGCTAAAACCATTAAATATTGGTGGTGAGTATGCAGTTGAGTATGAGGTTGTTACAAGTGAAGGTGAAACTTTAATTGGTCAATACAAATTTACTTTTGTTGCCCCAGCGGTTCTGGCAACTCCCACCCCAGAGAGTAGCGAATCTCCCACGCCTGATTTAAATAAGGAGACCGACTCATCTAGGACAACTGATTTTTTTATGATGGGATTATTAGCTTTATCAATTTTAGTACTGGTTTTGATTTCTAAATCTTTACGAAAGCCAAAGAAAAAGAAACGCAAGAAGTGAAAACTGAAGAAATAAATTTGATATTACATTTTTTAGCTAAATTTATAACGCTTTCCTCTTTCATTACTTTAATTGGAATTTTAGTGGGCCTTGCATTTTTGGCCCCAGAAAATAAAGGTTATTTTCAACCATCTCGCCTACAAAAATTTCTTGCACCAGTTTCACTTGCTTGGCTGCTTAGCAGTATTTTCTTCCTCATGTCAGAAGTGGCATTTATTTTAAATACTCCTATTTCTAAAGTTATCGATGGCAACATTTTGCGATCTTTTATAACGCAAACAACCGTAGGTAAACTTTTTGAGATTCAAATCGTTGCCGCATTGGTATGTGCATTTGCCGCTGTCCGAGTTAAGAAAACAGGCGGTGCAGTATTTTTGATTTTTATTGCGTGGATTGGTGGGTTAGCGCCCTATTTAGAAAGCCATGGCAGCGGATCCGGTCACCATATGTTGGCAATCGGCTTAGTAATAGTGCATGTGGCTGCAATTTCTCTATGGTTTGGTGGAGTTGTTGCGCTTTTCTTAATGTCAAAGAGTGACCGTGAAATTGCGCGAAAAAGATTTACCCCTTTGGCGCTGTGGTGTGTTTCTGCTATCGCGTTAACTGGAGTTGTTAATGCTTTTATACGAATTGAAAGTTTTGCAAATATCAGATCTGATTATGGAGTTTTGGTAATTCTAAAAACTGGCATCTTTGTATTTGTCCTTGCACTTGCTGCTTATAGTAGGAAAAAACTAGGGGAGCAAAATTTTACTAAACAGCTAATCCAAGAGTTAATTTTACTTACAACTGTTTTGGTCTTAGGAGTTTTTCTAGGTCAAGGAGAACCTCCAGCACATAGTTCAGCTGATGTAGTTGAAGCGATCGGTATAAAAATGCCTGAGAGCCCCACACTTTCTAGATTATTTTTTGCATATGAGCCAGATGGCTTATTCCTTGCACTTTTAATTCTTGCCGTAGCGCTATACGTAAAAGGCGTAATGATTTTAAGTAAACGTGGAGATAAATGGCCTATCGGACGTACTGTCGCTTTTGCTCTGGGAATTACTGCCATCGATTACGCAGTTAATGGCGGATTGGGTGTATATGCACAAGTCGCATTTTCATTTCACATGATTTCACATATGGTTTTAGCAACACTTGCTCCAATTGGAATTGTTTTAGGAGCACCAATTACATTGGCATTACGTGCATTGCCGATTGGGCGTACTAAAGATGAGAGAGGCGTGAGGGGTTATGCCATTGCAATTTTGCATTCAAGATATTCGAGCATAATTACTCATCCGGTGAGTGCCTTAATTATTTTTGAGGCTTCACTCTTTGCACTTTATTTTACAAATTTATTTAATTGGCTCATGAGTTATCACTTTGGTCATTTTTTTATGGGGTTACATTTCCTTCTATCAGGAATTTTACTATTTTTTGTAATAATCGGAGTTGATCCAACCCCACAAAAAAGCCCATTCATTTTGCGGATAGTAATTCTTTTTGTGGCGATCAGCATTCATGCCTTTTTCTCTGTCGCATTGATGTCTTCATCACAATTAGTTGATGGAGGGTACTTTGCCGAAATTGCCAGGCCGTGGTGGCCAGATTTCTTGGCAGATCAAAAGCTGGGCGCTTCCCTTGGGTGGGCCATGGGCGAGATTCCAATTTTGCTGGCGCTGATCGCCACTTTCTTGCAATGGATCCGAGCCGATGAACGAGATGCCAAGCGGATTGAACGTAACTCAAATCGGGCACGCCAATTTGGGGAACTGGATGAAGTAGATAAGTACAACCAGTACCTTTCGACTTTAAATGCGAGGGAAAGTTCAACAGATAAGAAAGCTAATAATTAGTGGAGTAGCGCTGTTCCTAAATCTCTGCGTTAATTAGCCCATGGACGCGCTTTTTCAATTACCTGATGAGTACATTTCTTTACGTAAATCTGTCCGAGCGCTAGCCGAAGAAAAAATTGCCCCATTTGCTAGAGAAGTTGATGAAGATGCAAGATTTCCAGAAGAGGCGGCAATAGCGCTATCTGCAAATAAATTATCAGCTGCTCATGTTCCGGAAGAGTTCGGTGGTGAAGGAGCTGATGCTTTAGCCGTTGTGCTAATCATTGAAGAAGTTGCTCGGGTTTGTGGTTCATCTTCACTCATACCTGCAGTAAATAAATTAGGATCACTACCATTAATATTGGCTGGCAATAAAGATCAAAAAGAGCGATGGCTACGCCCGCTAGCAAGTGGTAAAGGTTTTTCTTACTGCCTATCTGAGTCAGAGGCGGGATCAGATGCCTCCGCATTAAAGACAAAAGCAGTGCGCTCTGGAGATAAATGGATTATTTCGGGAAGTAAAAAATGGATTTCAAATGCAGGTGAGTCTGAGTTTTATACAGTTTTAGCAGTAACCGACCCTGAAAAAGGCAGCAAAGGAATTAGCGCTTTTATAGTTGAGAAAAACGATAAAGGAATTTCTTTTGGTGCACACGAAAAGAAAATGGGGTTTAGAGGTTCTCCAACTCGTGAGGTTTATTTTGATCAAGTTGAATTAGCAAATGATCGAATGTTAGGCGTGGAAGGTACCGGATTTGCTCTGGCTATGAAGACATTAGACCACACTCGAATCACAATAGCTGCGCAAGCAATAGGCCTAGCTCAAGGCGCATTTGATGTGGCAAATAAATATTCACATGAGCGTAAGCAATTTGGTAAAGAAATTTTTGATTTTCAAGCGATTCAATTTATGTTAGCGGATATGGCAATGAAAATCGAAGCAGCACGCCAATTAACTTATGCCGCTGCTGTTAAGAGCGAAAATGAAAGTTCTGACTTAACTTTTTATTCAGCAGCTTGTAAATGTTTAGCATCGGACACTGCCATGCAGGTCACCACAGATGCTGTGCAAATTCTTGGTGGTTATGGGTATGTATCTGATTATCCAGTAGAGCGCATGATGCGAGATGCAAAGCTGACTCAAATTTATGAAGGTACGAATCAGGTACAACGCATAATTATCGCCCGAAATCTTGCCTAATTAAATAAAGCGAATTATTTTAGTAGGTGTAACAACAGCGTTAACTTTTTGATCGTGAATTTCTTGGGGCAACTTACCTTCAAAAATTTCACCATCATGCAATAGGCAGACTTTCCAACCTGAGTTCAATTTGAGAGCTCGATCATATGAACCACCACCTTGGCCAATTCTCATTCCACTCTCATCAACGCTTAATGCCGGCACAACAACAATTTGGGCCAATGAAATTCCAGTAATTCCGAAATTTTTGCCGGTTTCGGAATCTACCCACTCCAAAGAATTGTCCTCGAGTAAATGCGGCAGAAGTACTTGGACCCCACGGCTCAGGAGAGTGGAGTTAAAACCTTGAGTTGATGGCTCATTTTCGTAAGAGGTGTAGGAGGCCACCACTTTTATATGACCAAATTCCAGTCCTTCAACTTCTTCAAGTTGCTCAAGTTTCCCAAGTTCTTCAAGCAGTAATGAACTTGCTCGCCCGTCGCCTTCAGGGGCTAATTTTCGCAAGTTGCGCAGCACCCGCCGAGTCTGGCTCTTCTCTTTCACGTGATCAGCGTAGGGTGTGATCACTATGGGATCTAGCGTATTTAAGGCAGTTATTCCGGCGGCCGGTCTGGGCACTCGTTTTTTGCCAGCGACCAAGTCAATCCCAAAAGAGATGCTCCCGATTGTTGATAAGCCGGCGATTCAATATGTAGTCGAAGAAGCCATTCGTGCAGGTTTAAGTGATGTGCTACTAATTACTGGAAGAAATAAAGGTGCCCTTGAAGATCATTTTGATCGAGCGATTGAACTTGAGGCAACATTAGAAAATCGTGGCGATGTTGAAAAGTTAGCAGCAGTCAAGCAAATAACTGAACTCGGTAAAATCCATTATGTACGTCAAGGAGATCCGCTCGGACTCGGTCATGCTGTTCTCACAGCCGCTAATCATGTCGGCTATGAAACTTTCGTAGTTTTACTTGGCGATGACTTAATTGCTGAACAAGATAACTTATTAGGTGAAATGCTTGATGTACATAAAAAATTTGGAGGAAGCGTAATTGCTTTGATGGAAGTTCCTGATTCTCAAGTTTCGCTATACGGCATCGCATCAGTGAAAAAAACCGACTCACCTAATATTGTGGAAATTCTAGATTTAGTTGAAAAGCCTAATGTCGAGAATGCTCCATCAAATTTTGCGATTATTGGCAGATATGTATTAGATCCTGCAATTTTCAAAGTATTGGAAAAAACGCAAGCCGGTCGTGGTGGCGAGATTCAATTAACTGATGCAATTCGCGAATTGGCAGTAAATGAGAAATTAGGTGGACCGGTTCATGGAGTTATTTTTTCAGGACGACGTTATGACACGGGCGACCGTGTTAGTTATTTAAAAACAGTAGTTGAATTAGCAAGTGAAAGAGCAGATATTGGCGGAGAGTTCACCATGTGGTTGAAAAACTTTGTTGGGAATTTGAATGGAAAACGTTAAAAGTTATTTAAAGCAACTCTTATTGCTGGCCCAACCATTGGCACCGCTAGATTTACCACTATTAGATGCACATGGTGCGACTCTTGCTTCAGATATTGAAGTAGGAACTCGCCGGGTATTAACAGGCGGAAGTCGAATTAGATCTACACATATTGGAATAGCGGCTTCTGTTGGCCTAGATCATCTGCCCACACACCCACATCCTCGCGTCGTAGTGATTTCAGCAGGTGGAGATTTGACTGAACCGGGTGAGCAACTTGAAACTGCTCATTTTTACGAGGTCAACTCTTGGTTATTAACCACATCAGTTCGAGAGGCTGGAGCAATTGGTTATCGGGTACATACAATTCCAACAACCTCGGCACAACTTCGATTACTGATTGAAGACCAACTTGTGCGTGCTGATCTAATAGTCATAACAAGTGGACCAGAGTCTGAGGAGATGACTCAAGCGGCACTAACTGAACTTGGAATTATTAGCAAAATTCAAATAGAGATGAACCCCAGTGGAAGCCATAGTTTTGGATTAATTGGACCAGATAAGACGCCGGTAATAACTTTGCCAACCGACCCAATGACCTCATTTATTTCATTTGAATTATTTGTGCGGCCAATGATTCGCCAGATGTTTGGCAGAAAAAATATTTTGCATCCAATTTTAAATGCGAAATTAATAGATGCAGTTAACTTTGAGGCTGGAGCACAGCGATACCTTCCAGCGGTCATAGATTTAACTCAAAGTGAAAAAACTGTTAAAGCTCTAGATTTAGAAAATTGGGCAGATGCTAACTCTTTTATTATCATTCCAGCGGGAGTCAATAATTTAGCAGTCGGAGAATTAGCTTCTGTTATGAATCTTGAGTTGAGAGCTGATTAAAGTGTTGCTGCAAAGTGGTGAAATAAAATTGCGACCACTACGCAGAACTGATAAAAAAAAGTGGGAACTACTTCGATACAAAAATGAAAAATGGCTTAGCCCATGGGAAGCCACCTCTCCAGATCCATTGATTTCATTACCCACCTTCCAGCAGATGAGAGCATTCCATCGGCGTGAAGAGAAAGCTTTGCGATCACTTACGTGGGCCGTGATCTACCAGGGAAGAATTTCTGGCCAAGTTACCTTGGCAGGAATCTCTTTAGGCTCATATCGAGGTGGCCATATCGGTTATTGGATCACCGCAGAACTAGCTGGACGAGGATTTATCCCAATAGCTGTGAATTTAGTGAGTGAATATGCCTTCAAAGAACTGGGGTTGCATCGCTTAGAAATATCTATGCGACCAGAAAATGTCGCTTCAAAGCAGGTAGCGCTCAAATGTGGATTTGAATTTGAAAGTTTGCGAAAGCAGTTTTTACATATCGATGGCGATTGGCGAGACCATCACACTTATGTGAAACTCCACGAATCACCACGAATCAACACGAAGTGACCACACTCCTTAAATCCATGATTTGAGCCATCCGGACTCGTATCGTTGACCATCATGAGTTCTGGTTTGATCTACTTCGCAGTCGTCGCAATGTGGGTAGCGTATTTCCTTCCAAGATGGCTGCGTACCCATGACGAAATTTCAGACAATAGAAGTTTAGAGCGATATCAGAGTGCCATGAGTTTGGTCTCACTAGGTACCAGCCATGAAAATCTTCCAAGTGGTACAGAGGTGGCTGAAAATAAAATTCGCCAAATTCGCCAACGTCAACTTATTTTGATTGGACTCGCTGCAATTCTTCTAATTGTTTTTATTTCAACTTTATTCGGTGGAGTCCCTTTTAAAACAAATGCACTTCCTCTTTCACTAATTTTAATTTATGTTATTCATGTCCGCAGACAAAAAATTGTTGAAGAAGTTGCAACTCGTCGTCGACTTGCAGCAGCAAGAGCGACAAACGGAGTTCGTGCGAATTTTTCAGATGTGGTCTATCGCTCTAATGAAAGTGCTACTGAACACTGGATCCCATTACGCCCATCCACCACAGTCACTGTTATTCCTAATACAACGTGGCAACCATTAGATGTTCCACTTCCAACATATGTCACAGCCCCTAAGGCAACCTCTCGACCAATGAAAGAGGTAGCTACTAAAGCAGAAGTGACAGCAGGGCCAGATGAGATATTTGATCAAGTTGCGATAGAAGAAGCGAATTTACGCGCAGCAAATTAATTAAATCATATCCATTTCTGAAACCACATTAATGAATGCCAATCATCATAAGTAGTAATTTGTCCAACGAAAATTGGAAAGTGGTAAACAAAATTTGCAGCAATGATGCATATGATAAAAATTATTGAATAAAGTTTTAATTTTGGATTACCTAATGAACTTAAATAGTAATTACGCAGAACGGCGACAAAAGCGATTATTAACCAAGGTTCAAAAATTATTGCATAGAAGGTGAAAGTTGTGCGTTGTGGAAAGGTAAACCAAGGTAAATACCCGGCACTTACCGCAAGCAAAATAAATCCGGTACTCCACTGTTTATTTTTTAACCAAAGCACGACCAAAATCACAAGTGAAATTGCTGCGCTCCACCAAAGTACTGGAGTTCCCATGGCCAGAACTTCTTGTGCGCAAGATGCTGCCCCACACCCCTTTGGGGTCTCATAAAAAAAAGATGTCGGGCGATACATAAGTAGCCAAGACCAAGCTTTAGCCTCGTAATTATGGTTTTCGGTGAGGTGGGTATGAAAGTAAAGGATTTCGGATTGATAATGCCAAAAGGATCTGAGGGCATTTGGTAACAGGCCAGCATTTTCAACTCCCCAATTTCTGCTCCAGCCCAAAGTGGAATTAAACCAACCAAACCAACTCACCACGTATATGAAAACCGGAAGAATCCCTAACTGAGCCGTGAGCAAAGTTGTGGCTTTTAAGTAATTTTGGGTTCTACCTTCATCACTTTCTTTATTTGCGCGGATTCGATAAATATCTCGGACTAAGTAATAAATCCCAAAAAAAACTATATAGTAAATAGCGCTCCACTTAGTTGCAAATGCTAACCCAAATAAAAAGCCAGCTGCCCAGGAATTCTTTTTTAGTAAAGCGTAAAGACCGACTAATACAAAAAACATGAGGGTCATATCCAAAAGAGAGGTACGAGACATTACAAGATGCAATCCATCAAGTGAGACCAATGCTGCTGAAAGTAATGCCCATTTCTCAGAGCCAAATAAATGTTTTGCAATTAAATAGACAAAAAAAATAGAGATGGTCCCAAGCAATGCTGTAGAAAATCTCCAGCCAAACGAGTTGTCGCCAAACAATTTAATTCCTGATGCAATAATCCATTTACCTACCGGTGGATGCGCAATAAATTCGGACTTACCTTTTTCAATTTCAACACCGTACTTTAAGAAATCTCTTGCTCCATCAACATAATAAATTTCATCAAAAACCAATTCATTCGGACGGCCAAGATTTATAAAACGCACACTCGCTGAGAATGCAAGAATCAGAACTAGCCAACGGCGCAGCAAAAGGTATCGGATGCCTTCCAGCGCTTTGGTCATGGAGGATAGGTTAGAACCTGAGATGATAAGTGTGTGAAAAAAGGCCTATTAATCCTCGCCGGTGCCCCATTAGGCAATAGCCGAGACCTCTCGCTACGTGTACGAGATTTACTGGGCGAGGTCGATCTGATTGCGGCGGAGGACACCCGCCGACTCTTGCGGCTTTGTAGCGATTTAGAGATTTCACTTAGCGCTCCAGTGGTTTCTTTTTTTGCCGGTAATGAAACACAGCGCACCCCAGAATTAATCTCTGCTCTACTCCAAGGTAAAACTGTTTTAGTAATTACTGATGCAGGAATGCCAGGAATCAGTGATCCAGGATATTTAATTGTAAGAGCGACGTTAGATGCAAATATTGAGATTGAAGTTGTGCCTGGCCCAAGTGCAGCAAGTACAGCGTTACTTCTTTCTGGTTTACCAATGGAGCGATATATTTTTGATGGTTTCCCACCGCGAACTCAACAAGCACGGCAAAATTATTTTGAAACAATAAAAGCGGAAAGCAGAACTGTTGTTTTATTTGAAGCTCCGCATCGAATCAGAGAAACTCTGGCCGATGCGATAGGAATTTTGGGAGGTCAACGCCTAGGCGCAGTTTGTCGCGAAATGACAAAAACCCATGAAGAGATTGTGCGCGGTTCACTTACTGAATTGGAAACATGGGCCAATTCAAAAGAGATGCTTGGTGAAATAACTTTGGTGATTGCCGGTCCCAATTCAGGGGAGATATCAGAGTTAACACCTCTGCAAATAGCCGTAAAAGTGAAGGAGCTGGAGGGAGTTGGGGCAACAAGACAAGAGGCGGTCGCGCAGATTGCAACGGAGTTTGGCTTACGCAAACGCGCGATATTTGATGCCTTAGTCGCCTCTAAGATAGGACAGTGAGCAACAAAGCCTTTTATCTGACCACGCCGATTTACTATGTAAATGATGCGCCGCATATAGGCCATGCATATACGACAGTTGCTGGCGATGTTTTGACTCGTTGGCACCGTCAAAAAGGTGAGCAAGTTTGGTTTCTAACTGGCACTGATGAGCATGGACAAAAAGTTATGCGCACCGCTGAAGCCAATGGTAGCGACCCGCAGAGTTGGGCCGATCGGTTGGTCAAATCTGCTTGGATCCCAACTTGGGGAAAATTAAATATTGCGAATGATGATTTTATTAGAACAACTGAAGATCGACACATGGATCGTGTCCAACACTTCTTACAAGGACTCAAAGATTCTGGCCATATCTACGAGGGTAAATATGAAGGACCATACTGTGTTGGATGCGAAGAGTTTAAACTCGCTGGAGATTTACTTGATGGTGCAACTCCTGATGAAAAACTTTGCCCGACCCACTCAAAACCTGTTGAGTTATTGAGTGAAACAAATTGGTTTTTTAAATTATCTGCTTTTGCTCAGCCTTTGATTGAGCATTACAAAGCTAATCCAAGTGCTTGTGAGCCAGCAAGTGCACGAAATGAAGTTCTCTCCTTCTTGGAAGGTGGCGTTTCAGATCTTTCAATTTCGCGCTCTTCATTTGATTGGGGCATTCCAGTTCCTTGGGATACCAAGCAGGTCGTTTATGTATGGTTTGATGCGCTACTCAATTATGCGACTGCAGTAGGAATTGGTGATGATCCAAATTCTGAAGGTGGCAAAAAATTTGCGCAAACTTGGCCAGCTGATGTTCACCTAGTTGGCAAGGACATCCTTAGATTTCATGCGGTCATCTGGCCAGCGATGTTAATGGCAGCAGGAATTCCGGTGCCGAAAAAAGTATTTGCGCATGGCTGGCTACTTGTAGGTGGCGAAAAAATGAGCAAGAGCAAGTTAACTGGTATCGCACCCTCAGATATAACTGATTTTTTTGGTGTTGATGCATTTAGATATTACTTTTTGCGTTCAATTCCATTTGGTACAGATGGCTCTTTTTCTTGGGAAGATATGGTCGCTCGATATACCAGCGAACTTGCCAACGATTTTGGAAATTTAGCATCGAGATCTATTGCGATGATTGAAAAGTATTGCGACGGCAAAGTTCCACAACCGGCAGCGGAACCAAAAGTAGCCGAGGCAGCCCAAAAAGCCGGTGAAATCTCCGATGAGCGGATTTGTGCACTAGATTTTCAAGGTGGAATTTTAGCAATTCTAGATTTTTGCAAAGTGGTAAATGGATACGTTACCGAGCAGGCTCCATGGGTTCTGGCAAAAGATCCGGCAAATAAAGCTGAACTTGAAAAAGTTTTATACACAACCGTGGAGTCACTTCGAATACTTGCTGTTTTATTTTACCCAGTGATGCCAGAAACTTGTGAAAAATTATGGGAAGCTCTTGGTGCAAAAATTCTAGGTCCCATCGGTGATCAAAAAATAAGTGAAGTCGCAGCCTGGGGGCAATTGCCAGCAGGTGTTCAAGTATCAAGAGGAGATGTACTTTTCCCAAGATTGCCAGAACCGGAGAACGCGTGACCGATCGGTACAATCGCGATATTGAAAAAGTTGCTGCGCCATTACCTGAACCGTTGGAAGAAGCAACAATAGATTCACATTGTCACATGGAGTTAATTGTTGAAGGAAATGCAGATGACCCTACAGTTGGGATTATTTTAACTGAAGCAAAAAGTGTGGGAATTGATCGAGTGGTCCAAATTGGTTATGACTTAGAACAATCAAAATGGTCAGTTGCATGTGCGAATGCTTGGCCAGGCAAAGTGCTTGCAACTGTGGCTTTGCATCCAAATGAGGCCCCAGTTGTTGAAAATCTGGAAGATCAGTTAACAGAGATTGAGAGATTAGCTGCGAATCCGCGGGTTAGAGGAGTGGGAGAAACCGGGTTAGATTTTTTCAGAACCGAACCGGCCCTTCGCGCAAAACAAGAAGATTCTTTTAGAGCACATATTGAAATTGCCAAGAAGAAAAATAAGGCTTTAATTATTCACGATAGAGACTCACATTCAGATGTCCTTAGAGTTTTGCGAGAAGTGGGAGCGCCAGAGAAAACTATTTTTCATTGCTTCTCGGGAGATCGGGAAATGGCAGAAGAATGCATTTCGGCTGGGTACTTCTTATCTTTTGCAGGAACGGTCACTTTTAAAAATGCTCCGGAGCTGCGTGAGGCTTTGAAAATAACTCCGCTTTCACAGATGTTAGTAGAGACAGATGCGCCATTTTTAGCTCCAATGCCACATCGAGGTTTACTTAATTCGCCGGCTCAAATTCCAAACACTCTTAGATTTATGGCTGAAGTAGTTCAACGTAACGTTAATGAATTAGCTATAGCTACCCGTGAAAATGCCTTAACTATCTTTGGCTCTTTCGACTAATAATGGAAAATACCGAGCCTACTTCTCCGACTTTAGGCGCAACCGAGATCCGTGAAATTGCAAAGCTGCTAGATCTGCATCCGGCTAAATCCCTTGGCCAGAATTTTGTTATTGATGGAAATACCTGCAGAAAAATAGTGCGGCTGGCCGATATAAATAACAAGGATATAGTTTTAGAAATTGGCCCAGGGCTAGGTTCATTAACTATTGCACTTTTGCCAGTGGCACGTGAAGTGATTGCAGTAGAGATTGACCGTAGATTAGCCACCCAGTTAACCGAAACGATGCAAAATAAAATTCCAAATCATGCAGACAAATTGCGGATTATTAATAAGGATGCTCAATTGATAAATACTTTGCCACAATCCCCAACGGCTTTAGTCGCAAACCTTCCGTATAACATTTCAGTACCGGTAATTTTACATTTACTTGAAAAGTTTCCGTCAATTAATAAAGGGTTAGTCATGGTGCAAGCAGAAGTCGCCCAACGTCTGGCTGCCAAGCCTGGAAATAAAATTTATGGAACTCCTAGTGTTAAGGCAAAATGGTGGGCTGATATGTCCATTGCTGGAAATGTTTCAAGGGAAGTGTTTTGGCCAGTCCCAAATGTAGATTCCTTGCTGGTGGCATTTAAGCGCGGAGAATCCCCAGGGGATGAAGCGCTCAGAGTTCAAACCTTCACTGTCATTGAGGCTGCTTTTTCACAGCGTCGCAAAATGCTTAGAAGTGCATTAAGTGTTTGGGCGGGAGGAAGTTCTTCTGCAATTGAAATTTTAGAGAAGGCTGGAGTAGCCCAAACTTCTCGGGCGGAGGAGCTAGAACTTAAAGAATTCATTGCAATTGCTCAGGCAAGAAGCATTTAGATTAATTCTTACCAATAAGGTAAAGCCATGAAAGTTCTTGTTCGCGCCCCCGCAAAGATAAATTTGCAATTATCAGTTGGGCCACGCGGTGAAGATGGCTTTCATGAATTAGCAACTGTTTTTCAAGCAATCTCGATCTATGATGAAATAACAATTGAATCTGCTGCGAAAGGAAGTGGGATTAATTTAACTTTTTCAGGAGATGGCGCTGCAGGTTTACCGGTAGATGATAAAAATCTAGCTTGCCAAGCTACAAAATTATTTGCTAAACATACAAAAATTGATTGTGATATTAAAATTTCAATAAAAAAAGGAATCTCAATTGCTGGAGGTATGGCCGGTGGAAGCGCAGATGCAGCAGGAACGCTTGTGGCCCTTGATGCATTATTTGAGACAGCACTACGAAAAGATGAATTACTTAAACTAGCAGCAAAACTAGGCAGTGATGTTCCTTTCTCACTAATGGGGGGCACTGCGATTGGTAGTGGACGCGGAGATCAACTCACCCCAGCATTATGTCGCGGTACTTTTCATTGGGTTTTAGCTTTTTCCTCTCAAGGGCTATCGACCCCTGCGGTCTATGCCGAATCGGATCGGTTACGCCAATCGCTAGATATTAGAAAACCCCGAATTAGTGAGGAGTTGATGCACGCACTTAGCGGGGGAGATGCAATTGGATTGGGAAAAGCCTTAGTTAATGATTTACAACCGGCAGCAATCTCTCTTCGCCCCGCTCTTAAGATGGCAATAGGTGCTGGAATTGAATGCAAAGCGATTGGTGCAATAGTTTCTGGATCTGGGCCAACTGTTGCGTTTCTAGCAGTTGATGAGGAGAGTGCGATCGACTTAGCAGTAGCACTTTCTTCCACTGGTGCAGTTACAAAGATCAACCGAGCCAGCAGCCCAGTGCATGGACCTAAAGTTATCTAGTAAATCTCAACAGTATGTTTGTCAATAAAATCCCAGTCATATTCAATTCCTAGTCCAACTCCAGTTGGAGCTTGCACATAGCCATCTTTGATCACCAATCCATTCTTTAATCCAAAATTGAAGTCATCAAATGGATATAACGTTTCGAAGAATTGGCAATTGGAAATTGCGAGCGAAGCATGGAGTTGTACCATCTCAAGACCATGATAAATAGTTGTATGCAATTCGCATCGAACACCAAAAGCTTCAGCAAGGTGTGCAGTTTTCATAACAGCAGTTAAGCCACCGCGCCATGAGACATCGGTTCTGACTATGTCAACAATGTCTTCTTTAATATAAAGCGCTGTTGAATATTGAGCACCTGCGATTACTTCAGTTCCACAGATTGGAATATCTAATTTCTCCCGTAACTTTTTAAGTGTATTAAAATTGACATCTAGAACTGGTTCTTCCATCCAAAGATAATTTAACCGCTCTAGTTCACGGCCGACTTTTAACGCTTCTTCATAGTTGTATGCAATAACTGAATCTGCCATTAAATTAAAATCATCGCCAACTGCTTTTCGGACCGCACGGTAGCAAGCAATATCTTCTTCTACAGTTCCAGGTGGGTGCAGCTTGTAACCTTTATAGCCCTTTGCTTTTGCAGATAAAGCCTCTGCCACATACTCATCTGGTCCCGGCAAAAACATTGAGCTGACATAAAGTGGAACTTCTTCGCGCGCAGCACCCAGCATTTTATAAACCGGCATTTCGGCGATCTTTCCTTTTATATCCCAACATGCATTATCAAAAGGACCATAAGCATAAATTGGAACGTGATTCCATTTACGATCAAAATTTTCAAATTCTTTTAAAGCTTTCTCTGTGTCAAAAGGATTACGACCAATAAAAAATGGCTTAATCGCTGACATCGCTTTACCGGCGATAGTTGCATCAAGTGCGCCAAAACCAAATGAAGTTCCAGTTACTCCATCAGCAGTTGTTAACGTCACGACTGTGAAATCTGGACGATTGCCACCCGGCAACTTGACTCCGCGTACTGCGTCAATCGATTCGCCCTTGTCGCTGCCACGGCAGGCGCGGATCTCTATTTTTTCAATTACTGAATCGCTTTTGGCATTCTTACTCACGGATAGCCCCTTAGTGAAAAATCGTTTTCCCAAAGGCTACAGCGCCGAAGGTGCAAATTCAACCCTGATCAACCCTGATCAAGAGTGTTGAGAACCGCCCCCAATAGATTTGCCAATACCTTTTGCTGAGAAGAATCGAGTGAGTTAATTAACTCTCGCTCCCGTAAAAGCAGATCGGCCATAGATTCATCCACTGCTTTGATTCCAAGAGAACTCAGTTTTACTAATGAGCCCCGACCATCAGATGGATCAGCGCTTCGCGAAAGAAATCCTGCACCTTCTAATAAATCAAGTCGATGTGTGATTGTTCCACTGGAAACCAATGTTTCATGCATTAACTGTCCAGGAGTTAATTGATATGGCTTGCCAGCCCGACGCAATGCAGCAAGCACATCAAATCCCCAAGTTTCTAAACCATGATGCGAAAAAGCATTCCTTCTAGCAATATCTAATTGACGGGCTACTCGGGTTATTCGACTTAAAATTTCAAGTGGCGTAACATCTAAATCTGGACGTTCGCGTTTCCACGCGGAAACAATTCGATCTACTTCATCACCCATGATTTTTCCCTGCTGAATTTCGGGATAATTTAGGGTTAGATTCCAATCCGACTAAACCATTCCAGGCAAGGTTAACAATGTGTGCAGCGACTTCTTCGCGTGTAAGTAACCGGGCATCCAGCCACCACTGACCAGTTAATGCAACCATACCGACGAGCATCTGCGCATACATCGGAGCCATTCGTGGATCAAAACCGCGCGCACCTAATTCAGCAACAAAAATATGTTCAACTTGTGATGCAGCTTCACTTAGTAAAGTTGCGAAAGATCCACTCTGTCCACCAACAGGAGAGTTCAAAACTAAAATTCGGAAACCATCACTGCGAGTTTCAATGTAAGTTAAAAAAGCCAACGCCGCATTTTCTGCTTTGACTCGTGGACTTCCTGTTAAAAGTGATTCTGAAATCAATTGCAGCAACGCCCGCATCTCGCGATCGACTACAACGGCATACAAACCTTCTTTGCCACCGAAATGCTCATAAATAAGTGGCTTGGATACACCGGCGCTGGCCGCGATCTCTTCGACACTGGTTCCTTCAATCCCTTTTTCAGCGAAAAGGGCTAGGCCAACTTCAATTAGTTGGGCCCGTCTTTGGGCGCTGGTCATCCGGATTCTGGCTGGAATTGGGGCGCTCACGAGAAAGAGGGTAGCGGTATGGTCGAAAGTGGCTAATTTTTGCGAGAGAATACAGGTTCCGCCATTGTGTAGTGGCTAGCACA
The DNA here is from genome assembly GCA_009694285.1 of Candidatus Nanopelagicaceae bacterium. Taxonomy (GTDB): domain Bacteria; phylum Actinomycetota; class Actinomycetes; order Nanopelagicales; family Nanopelagicaceae; genus UBA3012. The sequence goes on from SHVK01000006.1 coordinate 66,000, forward strand.
TGGGCCTTTGAAGCCCAGGGTCCAGGATCGATACCTGGTGGCGGAGCTCTCTTCCCCGGCTAGACCTTAGGCTTAACCCAGTGCAGTAGATATAGAAGCTAGCAGAGGGGAGACATTCTTGTCTGGGATGTCTAGTAAGTCTGCGGCATCTGCCGGTCCAGTGATTTTTATTCTCGCTGCAGGTGAAGGCACGCGGATGCAATCTCAACTTCCCAAAGTTTTACATAAAGTTTTAGGCCGCACATTAATTGAGCATGTAATCGATGCAACTAATGAATTAAATCCAAGTCAATTAGTAATTGTCGTTGGTGCACATCGTGAGATGGTTGAAGAAGTTGTAAATAAAGTCTCCCCTAACGCAAAAATTGTCGTACAAGAAAAACGTGGTGGAACTGGTCATGCCGTTCGAATAGCGTTAGAAAATGTAAAAGTATCTGCAGAGGTTCCCATATTGGTTTTGGCTGGTGATATTCCACTTATTACTTCAACAACTTTGCTATCACTATTGGATACGCATGTAGCAGAACAAAATTCGGCCACAGTTCTCACTGCAGAGATAGATGACCCTGAAGGTTATGGACGCATTGTGCGAGATGGAAGTGATGGAATTCTAAGAATTGTTGAAGATCGAGATGCAACAGAGATAGAGCGCGAAATAACCGAAATAAATTCTAGCGTTTACGTTTTCAATTCACATGATCTTGTTGATTCATTGAGTAAAATTAATAATAAGAATGCCCAAGGTGAAGAGTATTTAACTGATGCTATTGGAGTATTACAATCGACAGGCAAGCGAGTTGAGCCAGTTATTGTTGAAGACTTCATCGAAATTCTCGGAGTAAATGATCGGTTCCAATTATCAGAGTGCACGGCATTATTGCGAGACCGAATTAACCTGCATTGGATGAAAAGCGGCGTAACCATGATTGATCCAACAACTGTCTGGATTGACCCAACAGTTTCATTATCGCAAGATGTAATCATTTATCCAGAAGTTGCGCTCGCTGGAAGCACATCAATTGAAAGTGGAGTAGTTATCGGCGCCCGAACTACCTTGATTAATTGTGAAGTTAAAAGTGGAGCGCATATACGTGATTCATATTGCGATGGAGCTCAAATCGGGGCTGATGCAACGGTCGGACCTTTTTCATATTTGCGACCTGGAACAGTTCTTGAAAAAGGCGTCAAGGTAGGCGCTTATGTTGAAGTAAAAGGATCTCAGATCGGCGCTGGCTCTAAAGTTCCGCACCTTTCATATATTGGAGATGCCACGATCGGCGTCGGCACAAATATCGGTGCTGCAACCGTAACGGTGAATTATGACGGAGTTGAAAAGCATCACACCGTTATCGGCGACCATGTTCGAATTGGTAGTGACACCATGTTGGTTGCGCCGCTTTCAATTGGAGATGGGGCATATACCGCCGCAGGATCAGTAATTACTGAAGATGTTCCGGCGGGTTCAATGGGTGTTGGACGTGCGCGCCAACGTAATATCCTCGGGTGGGTGCTGCGCAAGCGCAGTGGAAGTGACTCAGCATTAGCAGCAGATGCCGCCGAGAAAAAAGCGAAATAACGAGGGGATCTAATTATGAGCAACGAGATTCGACTCTCCCCCGAAAAGCGATTGCGGCTTTTTACTGGTCGCGCTTTTCCAGAGTTAGCCGAACAAGTTGCCGCTGAACTTGGAATCCCAATTACACCAACATCTGCATATGACTTTGCTAATGGTGAAATATTTGTTCGATTTGAAGAGAGTGTGCGTGGTTGCGATGCATTTGTTTTACAAAGCCATGCAACCCCAGTAAATAAACACATTATGGAACAATTGATTATGGTTGACGCACTAAAACGTGCTTCTGCAAAACGAATTACTGTCGTTGCACCTTTCTATGGGTATGCACGTCAAGACAAGAAGCACCGTGGACGCGAACCAATCTCAGCTCGATTGATGGCCGATTTATTTAAGACTGCTGGCGCTGATCGCTTAATGGTTGTTGATTTGCACACATCACAAATTCAAGGATTTTTTGATGGGCCGGTTGATCATCTCTTTGCACTTCCTTTGCTGGCAAATTACGTTGGAAGCAAAGTTGATAGATCGAGATTGACAATTGTTTCACCAGATTCAGGTCGAGTTAGAGTGGCTGAACGTTGGAGCGATTTGCTAGGCGGATGTCCTATTGCCTTTATCCATAAAACTCGTGACCCAAGAATTCCAAATGAATCATCAACCGGAAGAGTAGTTGGTGATGTCAAAGGGCAGACTTGTGTAGTAATCGATGACATGATTGACACAGCAGGAACTATTACTAAAGCAGTTGACGCACTTTTCGAAGATGGTGCAGCCGAAGTAATAATCGCAGCAACGCATGCGGTTATGTCAGGACCGGCGATTGAGCGTTTACGTAATTCGCGCGCCAGCGAAATCGTGATTACCGATACTTTGCCGATTGCAGATGAATGGAAATTTGATCGATTAACTGTGCTTTCAATCGCCCCACTTCTTGGTCGAGCCATTCGTGAGGTTTTTGAGGATGGGTCAGTCACCAGCCTCTTTGATGGACATTCTTAAACCCTTGTAACTGCCTGAACCGCAATTTCCATTTCCAACCATCTTTGGCTAACCTTCGGAGTATTCCGGCGAGGGGGAAACCTCCCGTTATCGACGGGGCTTCGAAAGAAGTTCTCGCTGGGCAAATTACCAGGAGGATGTAATGGCTGAGATCAAAATCGCAGGTGCCCGCCGGACAGAATTCGGAAAAGGTGCATCTCGCCGAACCAGACGCGATGGATTAGTTCCAGCTGTTATTTACGGCCATGGCGAAAATCCAATCCACATCTCATTGCCAGCTCGCGAACTTGGCATTGCCCTCAAATCTTCAAACGTGTTGCTAGATATTGATCTTGGAGATCATGTTGAGTTAACACTTCCAAAATCTATTGTTCGCCACGCAATCAAAGGAACTCTCGAGCACATCGATTTAATTATTGTGCGCCGTGGTGAGCGAGTAGTTGTTTCTGTTCCAGTTCATACATCAGGCGAGTACGACCGTGATGGAATTTTGGAACACAATAACAACTCAATTGAAGTTGAAACTGAAGCAACAGCAATTCCAAACTTCTTAGAACTAGATATGACTGGATTACAAGCTGGAAGTTCATTACATGCATCTGATGTGAAACTTCCTGCTGGTGTAGTTCTTATCAGTGATCCAAAAATGGTTGTTGTACATCTTTCTGTTCGCGCCGCTCAAGAAGAGCCTGCCGCAGTTGTTGCACCTGTTGAAGGTGCTGACGTACCTGCTGAAGGCGCCGCCGTACCTGCTGAAGGCGCAAAGAGCTAATCCGCTAGCCTTCTTTCATGAGTTGGCTTGTAGTAGGTCTTGGCAATCCAGGAAATGAGTATTCGGCAACCCGTCACAACATCGGATTTCAGGTTGCTGATTATTTAGCTGCACAAGTTGCTGGAAAATTTAGCAAACATAAATCAAAAGCAGAAGTTTTAGAAGGTCGATTTGGCGTGGGAGTTGATGCTCCCAAAATCATTATTGCCAAGCCGCAAACGTATATGAATGATTCCGGGAAATCGGTAGTAGCGCTTAGAAACTTTTATCAATTATCCAATTCGCAAATTATTGTTATTCACGATGAATTAGATATTGATTTTGCAAAGATCCGTGTGAAGGAAGGTGGCGGAGATAATGGACACAACGGGTTGAAAAGTTTGACCCAATCTCTTTCAGGACCAGATTATTTTCGAGTTCGAGTTGGAATTGGTAGACCAGTCGGCCATATAGATGCGGCAGATTTTGTATTACAGGGCTTTAGCAATATTGAAAAAAAATCATTGCAAGATCTAATTATCAAAGCTGGTGATGCGGTCGAATCAGTTATGCGAAATGGGTTAGGGCGCACGCAACAAGATTTTAATGAATAGCGCGTTCAACCCACTCTAAATATTTTGTGTATTCAATATTTGCAATATTTTGATTTTCAGTGGTTGCGGTAAAGGAGAGCTTTTCACCTGAGAATTTAAGTGCTAAAACTTCTGGTGCAACTCCACTTGCTGCACTTGCTGCCAAGATTGCAGCCCCAATGCTCGAAGAATCAGATTCACTAAAAGAAATTACCTCAGAGTGCAAAATTCGACTTCTAATATCGCGCCACAATTTAGATTGATGAGATGCGCCACCCAAGTGAACAGTTGACGGTAATTCTCCGCTAAGAGATTTAGCTTGATCAATTATATGCCGAGCCGTAAAACCAACCCCGAAAATTACTGCATGTGCGATATTGCTAAATTTACTTTGGTGTGAAAGTCCGGCAAAGAGGGCTCGAATATCACTACGCCAAATAGGAGCACGTTCACCGGCGAGGTATGGTAAAAAGATTTCACTGTGAGCGTTGCTGCTTTCGAGAGATTTAGAGAGTAACTCTTCAGGTGTGGAATTAAAAAGATCTGCAGCCCAAGAGATTGCAGAGCCACTACTTTGGGTTGGACCAAATATCACTGGGATTGGGGCACAACTTTCCGGAACGGTAGAAAGGTTATGTTTGCCTTCACTTAATTTTGCGCAAGATATTCCCGCGATATCCGAACTTCCAGAGATCACAAATGCTGTGGGTTTTGAAAATACTTCAAGAGCCAACATGCCAGCAAGTGCATCTGACCAACCAATTGCCACGGGAATCCCAGGCGGCAGATATTTATTGCCAACAGAAGTTGTACTAGCAACCTCCCATGGTTTACCAATCGCCGGGATTAATTCATTTGGCAAGCCAAGACTCTTCCAAGCCTGTGTGGGCTTTAAAGTTGTGGCATGAATTAAACCTTTGCTTGACCAATTGTCAGAAGAAAATTGGCCGGTTAAATGGAAAAGTAAAAAATCTTTTGCTTGCAACAAACGGGAATCTATTTGTAAAATTTTTGGCTCATGCTTTTTTAACCAGCGAACTTTTGGCAAAATCCCAGAAGGGGCCCATGGCAAAAAGAGTCCAAAATCTTTCGTGACATCTGGGATTTCAACCGCAAATAGATCTGCCTCATTTTGTGAACGCGTATCTTGCCAAGTTATGGCCGGGCGCAAAGGATTACCAAGTAAATCTGTCACTACTAGCGTAGGTGTCTGACCAACTATTCCAACTCCGGTGATTTCGGCTAAGTCAATATCAAGTTCAGTTAAAACCGTAGAGAGTGCAGCTAACCAATCGCGTGGATCTTGCTCTACCCAATTTTCATTTGGACGATGCGTTTCATACTCAGCAGAAGCTCTGGCTAAGACCAGACCATCTTGATTAATTGCAGTTGCTTTTAGCGCAGAGGTTCCTAAATCAACTCCAAGCCAGGTTTGCATATGACTACCTTTCTGCCTGAGTTGAGGGTACCCTCACGTTTGCAATAGAAGGGGCCAAGTTGACAACTATAAAGAAGATCTCAACGTATTTATTGGGCCAAGATCAAATTTTTGTAAAGATTGATACCTCAGAGCCGGGATTATTTGGTTGGGGAAGTGTTGCCTTTGCCGGTCACCACAAATTAATTGCAATTAGCGTTGACGATTACTTAACTGATTTCTTGATCGGTAAAGAGATAACTGAGATTGAAGATATTTGGCAAACCTCTCAAGTGCAATCCTCTTGGCGAAACGATCCAGCACTGAATTGTGCGCTCTCAGCAATAGATCAAGTGCTTTGGGACATTAAAGGTAAAGAGGTTGGCAAGTCGGTGGTAGATCTCATCGGCGGGCGAGCCCGTAAAGCGGTTCCCATATTAATGAAATGCAAAAAGAGTTTAAATTCAGGATTGCTAGATGAGATTGCAAAATTGCAAAACGATGAGTTTGAATATTTTTTGATTAATCCAGAGATGGATTCAAAAGCAGTGACATATGGCAGACAAATTGTTGAAGTTTTTGCTAAATTACGATCTGAGTTTGGTAGTAAAATAAATCTTGCACATGATTTTGATGGTCGGTTATCACCTACAGAAGCGCTTGCTGTTGTTAAACGGCTAGAAGAGTTTCACCCATTCTTTTTAGAAGATGTCTTTCCTCCCGAACATATTGATTGGCACCTTGCCATGAGAATGCAAACAAAGGTCCCAATGGCCACAGGTAAAAGATTTGTAAATCCACATGAGTGGCTCAACATAATTCCGCAAATGGCAATAGATATATTGCGCTGCAATATAAGTGCAATTGGTGGATTGAGCCAAGCCTTGAA
>SHVK01000007.1 GCA_009694285.1 Candidatus Nanopelagicaceae bacterium
CAGGCAGCATTCCCATAGAACCCACAACTCGTTCTATGGGAATGCTGCCTACCATGGCACGCTTTACCACTCCATTAGCTGAAGCCAGCACTTTCGAACTTCAGTGAAGATCAAGCACCTTTCCGGCTTATAGGGCGACTCTTCTTATTAATTGCTACTGCGCGTAATCAAGTATTAATGCAATAATTCGAAAACAATAGTTTGGTAGTAATTGGGACTTGGTTAATTTCCAAGTCCCTTTTTCTTTTGATCCAATTCACAAATTATGTGTCATACTTTCACCACGATGGATTGGTAGTAACTGGGACTTGGTTAATCACCAAGTCCCTTTTGCTTTTCCACAATTCTTTTTCATTCACAAGATTTTTTGCTGACTATTTTTGCTTGCGCGTTAATCTGTAACTTCGCTCTCGTGATGGGGGCGTGTTGTAATTGGCAGCCTGTTGGTTTACCAATCCATCGGAGCGGATTCGAACCCCGTCGCCTCCACCACAGTCTTAGCAAATACAATTCGATCTATTGGTAGCGATCAAATGAATTAGATTTGCTTTGCAGGAAAGAGCCTCGAGAAATCGGGGCTCTTTCGCTTACTTAGGCACGGTGATAAGTTCGCTCTATGAAATTCACTCATTGCTCCTTTGTTATGCGCGAGGGTGTAAATGCTAAATATGCACTCCATCCTCACCGAATCCAATCAGAGAATAATTCTGTAAAAGTGCTTGCGGCAACCAAGACAATCAATCACCGTGGAGATGTACTCAATGCCGCGACTCTGACAATGTTTATGGATTCACCTCTTGCCGATGTAATCAGAATCAAAGTCGTTCACCATGCCGGTGGAGAAGCACCGATGCGCTTCGCTCTAGATGAAAGCGCCCCAAAGACCACTTTTGTTGAGGACCAGAAGAGCGCGCAATTTAGTGCAGGAGCCCTCACTGCCAAGTTGCATAAAGGTAAGAAGTGGAACTTAGAATTTCTAGCAAATAACAAAGTTGTTGCGACGCAAGGCGAAAAAAGTTTTGCAAGCATTGATAACGCCGATGGCAAGCACTACATCAGTGTTCAAATGGGCTTAGGTGTTGGCGAAAGCGTCTATGGTTTAGGTGAGCGCTTCACATCCTTTATCAAAAATGGTCAAAGCGTAGATATTCACAACGAAGATGGCGGAACATCGAGTGAGCAAGCTTATAAAAATATTCCTTTCTATATAACCAATGCTGGCTATGGTGTCTTTATCAATCAAGCAGGTCGAGTCTCCATGGAGATCGCTAGTGAGGCAGTTGAGCGAGTTCAGTTCTCTATCGAAGGCGAAGAGCTTGAATATTTAGTTATTTACGGCCCAACGCCAAAAGCAATACTCAAGAAATACACGGCGCTGACAGGGCGTGCGCCAGTTGTGCCACATTGGTCATTTGGTTTGTGGCTCTCAACATCATTTGTTACAGATTATGACGAAGCAACAGTGACATCATTTATCGAAGAGATGAAGAATCGGGACATTCCACTGAGTGTTTTCCACTTTGATTGCTTCTGGATGCGAGAGTTTGAATGGAGTAATTTCCAATGGGATCCACGTGTATTTCCAGATCCAAAAGGAATGCTCACTCGCTTGAAGAGCCAAGGTCTACATATTTCACTGTGGATCAATAGTTATATTGCACAAGAATCTCCACTTTTTGCTGAGGGCAAAAAAAATGGTTATTTACTCAAGAGAGCCGATGGGTCTGTCTGGCAATATGATTTATGGCAGGCAGGTTTAGCAGTTGTAGATTTTACAAATCCTGCTGCTTGCGATTGGTATAAATCAAAATTACGCGCACTCCTTGATATGGGAGTCGATACTTTCAAAACTGATTTCGGCGAAAGAACTCCACCTGATGTCGTCTACTTTGATGACTCACACCCTGGTGATATGCATAACTATTACACGCTTCTCTATAATCAAACTGTTTTTGAACTTTTACAGGAGCACAATCCAAAAGATGCAGTCGTCTTCGCGCGCAGCGCAACAGTGGGAGGCCAGAAATATCCAGTTCACTGGGGTGGAGATAACTCTGCTTCATTTGAATCAATGGCAGAGACTTTGCGCGGTGGTTTGAGTTTGGGATTGAGTGGATTTGGATATTGGAGCCATGACATTGGTGGCTTTGAGGGAACCCCAGATCCTGCAGTGTTCAAACGTTGGCTGCCATTTGGTCTCTTGAGTTCGCATTCACGCCTGCATGGAAATGAATCAGTGCGAGTGCCGTGGATATTTGATGAAGAGGCAGTTGATGTAACACGCAAATTTACAAAGCTCAAAGCATCTTTGATGCCTTATCTATATAGCGTTGCACACGAAGCCCGCGATCTTGGTCTGCCTATGGCTCGCGCAATGCTTATTGAATTTCCAGAAGATCGCACATGCCATTTCCTTGATCTGCAGTACATGTTTGGCTCATCCATACTAGTTGCACCAGTATTTAGCGTCAGCGGTGAAGTTGAGTTTTACTTACCTGCTGGAATCTGGACAAACTTCTTTACAGGCGCACGGATTGTTGGCCCACAATGGGTAAAAGAAAAGCACGGCTTTGATTCGCTGCCGCTCTATGTTCGCGAAAAATCAGTACTCGTACTTGGTCGCGATGACACCTTCGATTACGACTATCAGAGCGCTACAGATATTCGTGGATACGCCCTTGAAAAAGGTGAGAGCGCATCAATAATTGTTTACAGCCACCTAAACGATAAAGGTAAGACGGTAACTGTTACTGGTTAGTTAGTTTTGAACGTAACTGAAACTGTTCAGATTCTAAGCCCCGGCTTATAGGGCGACTCTTCTTTATTATTTTTACTGCGCGTAATCAATCAATTATGTAATGATTCAGCAACAACGGTTTGGTAGTAATTGGGACTTGGTTAATAGCCAGGTCCCTTTTGCTTTTTGTAATGTGATAAATTATGAAATGCAAGGACTTGAGCTGGTAACTCCTTTACAAGAAGTCTTCGCTGGAGCTGGTGACATTTAGAAGTCCTGAGATTCGTCTTGGGACTTCTTTGTTTTCCACAACATTAAATCTTGCACAATTTACAAATACTTAACCTTTAGCTTGCCACTTAACTGGCCATTCTTATCCTGCGATGCTGGTGTGGCGTAATGGTTAGCGTATTAACTCTTACCAAGTTAGAGGTACGGGTTCGATTCCCGTCACCAGTTCCGCAGACTCGCGATTGGGCAGTGGTTATTGGTCAAACCATATAGCTGACCATTTGCTTGCAGGAAAGAGCCTCGAGAAATTGGGGCTCTTTCTCATTTTTTTCCAGCTTATGGGGCGATTCTTCTTTAAAAGATCAAATTTGGAAACATTTGTGGGCAAAAACGTAGATTCTGACTCAATCTCGGCCTAAACTATTTTCAAACTTCAGGAGGAATCATGTCGCAACAACGTAATCGAATAGATCCTGCATCAAGGGAACCGCTCGAAGGGTTGCTTGCAGCAATCCCTGGCGGATTTAATTCCATTTCAGATATCGAACAACGGCGAACAGTTGTTGGGCAGTTGTTGGTTGAGCCAGAGCTCGACAAAAACGTGACGATGGAAGAAAGATTGATCCCGGGACCTGCCGGAGAACAGAAGATTAGAATTTATCATGCTAAAAAATCAAAAAAACCAGCACCCGCTTTGGTTTACATCCATGGTGGTGGAATGATTCTTGGCAGCATTGCAGGTGAAGCTGCAATTTCGCAAATGTTTTGTGCACAAACTGGGGCAACCGTGATTTCAGTTGATTATCGAAAGGCTCCAGAATTTCCGTACCCATGTGGACCAGATGATTGCTACTCAGCAGCTAAGTGGGTCTTTGATAACGCATCAGAATTAGGAATAGATGTTAAGAACATTGGAATTTATGGTGGTTCAGCCGGTGGGGGATTGGCTTTAGCCGTTGTGCTCATGGCGCGAGATAGAAAAACTCTGAACTTCAAATATATGTTGCCTATCTATCCAATGATCGATGACCGTAACGAGACATCATCAACCCATGAAGTCACCGAAATTGGAATTTGGGATCGATCTGCAAACATTGAGGCCTGGAATTGGTACTTAGGCGGCAAGCCTGCTGATAGTTACGCAGCGCCTGCCCGCGCCACTGATCTCTCGGGATTACCTCCAGCATTCATAGACGTGGGTGAGTTGGATGCCTTCCGCGTTGAGGACGCAGAATTCGCATTACGTCTTTTGAAAAGTGGAGTCGCCTGCGAATTTCGAATTTATCCAGGTGCGTATCATGGCTCGGAAATTTTTGCCCCAGAAGCTGACTTATCTAAGCGCATCGTGGCAGGTCGAGTAGATGCATTAAAGCGCTTTATAGCTCTTTAAAAATCAACCCTACTTGGATACAGCTCTTTTAAGTTTGCATGTGACCCAAGTTGCCTAAAAGGTAGCAACTGGTAAAATTTTTACATGGGTATATTAACCAAGAGCAATAAGTTATTGGCGCTGCTAGTCGTTATTTTTATTCCCTTTCTCAGTGAGCCTGCAACAGCTAGTTCGCATGCCAGTAGCCTAAAGAATTTGGACATGAATGAAATCATGTTTGCCCAAGGCATGATTCCTCATCACCAACAAGCTATAGACATGTCTAACATGGCTTTAAAAAATGGCGCTAGTGCCGAAGTGAAGAAGTTGGCTAAGGGAATTATTTCTGCTCAGAAAAAAGAGATCAGTCAGTTGAAGTATTGGCTTAAAGCGACTAACTCTTCAATGACTATGGATCATGACATGGGCATGAATGGCATGCTTTCTATGAATGATCTGAATGCTCTGAAAAAACTCAGGGGCAGTAAATTTGATGCTGCTTTTCTTAAGGGGATGATTGCCCATCATGAGGGAGCGCTAGAGATGGTTAGCATGATTGATGACACAAAAAACAGTGAAGCAAAGAAGATTGCAATTGATATCCGAAAAGGGCAATCAGCCGAAATCACTCGGATGAAGAAATTATTGGCTAACAATACATAAGGTCAGAGGATTGATAGTAGGAAGCAGCGAATGTGGGAAAAAATGAAGAAGTTAGATAAAAAGAGTTTGAGAATTAGATTTTTTGTTGTTGTAATTGTTACGCTCGTGGGGTTCACTAATCATGCAAGTGCGGAAACTCTAGATTCAGTCTCACACATACACCATGTAAAAGTCGTGGAAAACAAAGTGCTTGTTTTAACTCATGAAGGTCTCTTTGAGTTAGTCAGCAAGAATGAGATGAAGTTAATTGGAAAAGATAAGATTGATGTGATGGGATTTACAACCTTAGGTAAGACATGGGTTGCAAGTGGACACCCTTCCCAAGGTTCTAAAATGCCAAACCCAATTGGCCTTGTTCAATCTAGTGATGGTGGATCAAATTGGAATGCTGTCTCTTTGGTCGGAGAAGTAGATTTTCACTTTTTAGAAGGTGCTGGAAGTGATCTATACGGTGCCGATTCACAGAGTGGAAATTTACTGCATTCAGCAGATTCCGGAAAGACATGGATCTCATTAGGAACCAACACCTTTACAGATATCGCAGTTTCACCTGAGATGTCAGGAATGGCTATTGCAATTAAGGATTCTGAATTGTTGCTAACTGAAAACGCCTTCAAGTCAACCTTTAAAATTAAGAGCAATCTCAAAATTACTCAGATTGAATGGCGCAAATCAGGTCTTTACGCTTTGAGCGGTAGTGCGCTCTACAAGTCAATAAATTTTGGTAAAAGTTGGACAAAGCTCACTTCATTTAAAGGCGCATCAGGGATTCTTAGTGCTAGTGATCGGTTGATGTTGGTAACTGTGGGCGCAGATATCTATACATCATCAAATGCTGGCAAAAAATTCAAAGTACTTTCTTAACCGGCTTATAGGGCGACTCTTCTTTTTAATCTCCACTGCGCGTAATCAAGTAATTATGTAATAATTCGGGAACGCTTGTTTGGTAGTAATTAGGACTTGGATAATTCCAAGTCCTTTTTGCTATCCACTTATGCATTCCATCCCGAGTTATTGGAAAAGCCTTTAGGTAATCACATCAATAAACCAACTCTTCTTGCCTTCAGCTTCGGTCAAACGACAAGTGAATTCTTTGCTAAGTAATTTATGAAGTTCTTCTGGAGTTCGTGAATTTTTAGCTTGAGAAACTAAGTATCGAGTTACCTCACCTCGAGTTAGTTTTGACATATGGGTGATCACTTTCAATTGACCGGCAACTTTCTTGAATACACGTATGCCGACAGTGTTAAGTGGATTAGGCGTCCAGACGGTTGAGTAAGTAGATGACCTGCAATCAATTATTAATTCATTTTTGAATCCAGCGAGAGCATTAGAAAGTGGATCTTTCCAAACAGAGGGATCAATTTTGAATTTGTAATAAGGAATTACGTCAGTTAAACGAAGCGCACCAAAGGCTGCTGAAATAATAATAATTGAATTGTTCGCCCGTGTTTGAGCAGCGGCTGACAAAGATGTGTAATCAAGTGCTTGGTATAAAACTCCTTCGTAAACATTCGAAGCAAAATTGCAATGCGATAGATCTATTTCTTTATGCTTTTTTAACACAGCCGTTCGAGTTGCAGTGAGATCTGCATTAAATGAAAGTGCATTCAATTTAAGGGCAATTTTCTGCTTAGGCTCGTTCTTTTTCTCACTTGGTGGAAGAAGAATCTTCATTACAGATTGCTCGCAGACATTCAGCAAGAGTAGTGGAGCAAGCAAGTTGGAGTTAGATTACTTTTGATCTGGCGGGAAAAGTGCTCAAGAAATCTCATTTTTCCAGGTTTAGCAGGTCCCTACAAAGGGGTTTTCATTGATTTTTCCAATGGATAATTTCGGCTTTACACCTAGAATGACTCTATAGATATCGTCTAAAAGAGGGAATAAAAATGTCAGATTCTGCAAAGTGCCCAATTGTCCATGGTGCAATTACAACGGTAGAAAATTCCAATCTGCATTGGTGGCCTAAGGCCCTAAATTTCGACATTTTGCATCAGCATGATTCCAAAACTAATCCTCTGGGTGAAGATTTTAATTATCATCAAGAACTCAAGAAGCTCGATATTCCAGCGCTAAAAAAAGATTTACATGCGTTGATGACTGATACTCAGAGTTGGTGGCCTGCTGATTGGGGTCATTACGGTGGCTTAATGATTCGTATGTCATGGCATGCAGCTGGCTCGTACCGTATTGCCGATGGTCGCGGCGGTGGAGGAACTGGGAATCAAAGATTTGCCCCACTTAATTCATGGCCAGACAATGTGAATCTTGATAAAGCCCGTCGCCTTTTGTGGCCAATTAAAAAGAAGTACGGAAACAAAGTCAGTTGGGCAGACTTATTAGTACTGGCCGGAACAATCGCTTACGAATCAATGGGATTGAAGACATTTGGTTTTGGTTTTGGTCGCGCAGATATCTGGCACCCAGAGATGGACATTTATTGGGGATCCGAAAAAGAGTTTCTTGCACCAAGCAACTTGAGATATGAGAATTTAGATGATCCATCAACATTAGAGAATCCACTTGCTGCAACTCATATGGGTTTGATTTACGTTAACCCTGAAGGCGTAAATGGTGTTTCTGATCCACTTAAGACTGCAGCTCAAGTTCGGGAAACATTTGCACGTATGGCAATGAATGACGAAGAAACAGTTGCACTTACCGCTGGTGGACATACTGTTGGTAAGGCACATGGAAATGGAAGTGCAGCTCGACTTGGTCCAGCACCAGAAGGTGCAGATATATCAGAACAAGGTTTTGGGTGGATGAATCACGAAACTCGAAGCATCGGTCGCGATACTGTTTCAAGTGGAATTGAAGGCGCATGGACCACGGATCCAACCAAGTGGGATAACGGATACTTTCATATGCTCTTTACACATGAGTGGGAGTTAAAGAAATCTCCTGCAGGTGCTCAGCAATGGGAACCAATTAATATTAAAGAGGAAGATAAGCCAGTAGATGTCGAAGATTCATCAATGAGATACAACCCAATCATGACTGATGCAGATATGGCCATGATTAAAGATCCAATTTATCGTGAGATTTCCGAGAAGTTCTACAAAAATCCTGCTTACTTCGATGAAGTTTTTGCACGTGCTTGGTTCAAATTAACTCATCGCGATTTGGGTCCTAAATCTCGCTACTTCGGTCCAGATGTTCCTGCCGAAGAATTAATTTGGCAAGATCCAATTCCAGCAGGCAGCAGTAATTACAAAGTTTCAGAAGTAAAAAGCAAGATTGCCGCAACTGATCTTTCAGTTTCAGATCTGGTTGCTACTGCATGGGATAGTGCCCGCACATTCCGTGGTTCTGATCTACGTGGTGGAGCAAATGGTGCGCGCATTCGCTTGGAACCACAGAAAAATTGGGAAGGCAATGAACCACAAAGATTAAATCGAGTTCTTGCACTCCTCGAGCCAATTGCAAAAGCAAGTGGTGCAAGCCTGGCAGATGTAATAGTTCTAGCTGGAAATGTTGGAGTAGAGCGAGCAGCCAAGGCCGCTGGTTTTGATGTTGATATTCCATTTAGCCAAGGCCGTGGAGATGCGAGCGTAGAACAAACTGATGCAGATTCATTTGCACCGCTTGAGCCAATTCATGATGGTTTTCGTAACTGGCTGAAGAAAAATTACACCGTAACTCCTGAAGAATTAATGCTTGATCGCACCCAACTAATGGGACTTACTGCGCATGAAATGACAGTTCTTATCGGTGGCATGCGGGTATTGGGAACCAATCATGGTGGAAGCAAGCATGGTGTTTTCACGGATCGAGTTGGTGTTTTGACAACTGATTTCTTTACAACTCTGACAGATATGAAATATGTGTGGGAGCCAGCAGGAGATAATCTGTACAAGATCCGTAACCGCGAAAGTGGGGAAGTCACTTACTCTGCAACACGAGTTGACCTCGTATTTGGATCTAACTCAATTTTGCGTGCTTATGTTGAGGTATATGCGCAAGATGACTGCAAAGAGAAGTTTGTAACCGATTTTATTGCCGCTTGGACGAAGGTTATGAATGCTGATCTAGGTGAGCTCTAAATTTATAATATAAATTACAGATAAGATCAGTAGGCGAAGATTCAGCTCTGGTCTAAACCCCGCAAGGCTTCTCTTGAAACATTAAATGCTGCCTGGAATGAAAAATAAAGGTTGTGAATAACCGCGAGGCGATAAGTAAAAGTTTGCCCATATTTATTGCTGCTATAAATATGCGTACCGGCTTAACGATCATAAGCCCATTAATACCTATTCTCAAAGAGCAATATCAGCTAAGTTCATTTGCACTCTCTTTTCTTGCTTCACTTTCGATCGACGGCTCGCCATACTTTTTTCAATAGCCGGAAAGTACGACTCTCGATTCCCATCCTTGCTGGTCATGGGGAATCGTAGACCGAAGGGCAAAACACGGTAGGCGAGATGCGAAATTCCAGATTCACCCCATTTTCCTGAATTCCAATACGCATTCAGATAGATTTCGCTTCTGCCTAGCAGACATTGGAGAGCGCCCTGGAGCGTAGAGGTTTTTTAAAGGTGATGGGTGCATCTATTGCCACTGTGGCATCTAGCGCACTGCCGCAATCGTTTCTGGATGTAGCAAATGCAGCATCCGTTAATACAATTATCAGATTACCGGAAAGTGACACAGCGCGCTTTGCTTGGACTGTAGATGATGGCTGCAGCCACGATGCTGTAAAGAGTTACATCAATTTTGTTGCTGAAAATGACCTGCGATTGACTTTCTTTGTTTACGGTGCGGTATCACCATGGCAGACAAATGCAAAACCACTTAAGCCTTTTGTTGATAGTGGACAGATTCAATTAGCAAATCACACAATGCATCATCCATTGTTAACAAAGCTAAGCGCAAAACAAGTACAGAAAGAGTTAATGGATTGTCATAATTTTATGGAAAGACGTTTTGGAATTAATGCAAAACCTTATTTCCGGCCTCCATATGGTGGAATTAATGGTCAAGTGATCGACGCTGCCGCTGAGATTGGTTACACAAAACCAATGTTGTGGTCAGGGACTTTGGCAGATTCTGGGAAAGTGAGATCGGCTAAATTTATGAACTTGGCGAATCAGGGAATACGAGATCGTGGAATCGTTCTTGGCCATGCAAATAATATGGTTGCTCCAAATCATTTTGATCGATTATTAGAAATTGTAAATAGTCGTGGACTAACTACAGTAACTCTTACTGATGCATTTGGAGTTTAGGAATTTTTTGTAGGGTACTGTGGCAATTCACTAATTTCTTAGCTTAGGTGAACACCTAGCCGAATAATTCAGATTTGGTGCCCTTTTTTACATCGTGAAAACAAGCAAGGTTTGTAGGAATCTGAGCGCAAGGCTCACAAAGCAATATTAGTTCATAACAATTTACTTCTGAACAGCTATGGAATCTATTTGTTGGAGATTCGCACTTTTCACATCGTCCAATAATATCTGCTTTATCGGTGAAAACGATTGCCATTCTGGCATCAAAGGTATAAAGCGATCCTTGCCATAACCCGTCATCGCCATATTTATTTCCATAGCGGGTAATCCCACCTTCGATTTGATAAACCTCATTGAAGCCATACTTTTTCATCACTGAGGAAAGAATTTCGCATCGGATTCCACCAGTGCAGTAAGTAACAATCGGTTTATTCTTTAAGTGGTCGTATTTGCCACTTTCAATTTCACCAACAAAATCTCTAGTTGTAGTGATGTTTGGGATAATCGCATCTTTGAATTTTCCAATTTTTACTTCAAAAGCATTCCGTCCATCGAAAAAGACAACTTCATCTCCACGTTCTTCGACAAGTTTATGCACCTCATAGGGGTTCAAGTGCTTACCTGCGCCAACAACTCCATTTGCATCAACTATTAGTTCTTCAGGAGAGCCAAAAGTAACTAGCTCATCCCGCACTCGAATTTTGAGTCTGGGGAAATCGTTTCCGGTTCCATCTGACCATTTAAAATCTATTTTCTTAAAGACTGGATACTTTTTAGTTTCTTTTACATACTTTTTTAAAGCAGACATATCCCCACCGAGAGTTCCATTAATTCCATCTTTAGAGATAATAATTCGGCCTTTGAGCCCCAGTGATTGACAGAGGGTTTCCTGCCAAAGTCGTATTGCTTCTGGGTCAGCGATCGGAGTAAAACGGTAGTAAAGGACGACTTTCTGGAGTTCCACACCCATATCTTAAAGGTTATTAAGTGGCTGTTCTACTAGTTGAAATCTTCTTCAAATAGGGTGGAGTAGTGGAAAAAATCTTAGAAAACGCATCTGTGGTCCGAGTTCAAAGCTACCTTGCAAAAGCTGGGATTGACCGTCAAATTGTGGCTTTATCGGATAGCGCTAGAACTGCAGCAGAAGCCGCTGAAGCACTTGGCATTGAAGTTGGACAAGTGGCATCTTCGATCGTATTTAAGTTGCCGAATGAAAGTGCATTGTTGGTAATCACTAGCGGAAGGCATCGGGTGGATACCAAATTAGTGGCGACTGCTATCGGTGTCGAGAAATTGCACCGAGCCGATGCAGGTTTTGTTCGCGATGTAAGTGGTTTTGCTATCGGAGGCGTTTCACCAGTTGGCTGGATTAATCCACCAGGTCTGATTTTAATTGACGAAGCACTCAATGATTATGAAGTTGTTTGGGCCGCTGCCGGGCATCCGCATTCGGTTTACTCGACTACCTATTTAGAGCTAACTAATTGCACAGGTGCCAAACCCATGGTTGTTGGTGATTAAGAGAATCTATCAAGATCCTTCCCTAGTCAAGGTAGAAACTTTTTGAAGCAGATTTTGCTTTGAATTAGTGGATATCAAGAGGTACCAAGCACAATACCCCTGTGAGTAATCTGCTTAATGTTGAAAATATCTCAAAGTCTTATGGCAAAGGGGATGTGATTCATCAAGTTTCCCTTGGTGTTTCAACAGGTGACCGCGTTGGCATAGTCGGATGCAACGGCGGAGGTAAAAGCACATTGATGCGTTTGATGTCTGGCATAGAAGAGGTTGATAGCGGACGGGTAACTCATCACGGTGGTTTACGTTTTGGCCATTTAATGCAGGTGGATGAATTCGATCCAGAGTTAACCATCCGTGAAGTTATTTTTGGCACTGATTCAACACACTCATGGGCGAGTGATCCGCTGATTAGAGACGTATTAAAAGGATTGTTTGGCTCTCATGGCGAAGAGGTTCTACATCGAAAAATAGCTGGGCTTTCTGGTGGCGAAAGGCGTCGCACCTCATTAGCTCGCTTGTTAACAAGTGAATTAGATTTAATTATGTTGGATGAACCAACAAATCATTTAGATGTAGAAGGTGTTAGTTGGCTGTCGAATCATCTGAAAAATCGAAAATCTTTGGCAGTTGTTGTAGTAACCCATGATCGCTGGTTTCTAGATGAAGTAAGTGAACGAACTTGGGAAGTTATCGATGGTGGAGTAGAAGAGTATGAGGGCGGTTATTCAGCTTTTGTTTTAGCAAAAGCTGAGCGGATGCGCCAAGCATCTGCTGAAGATGCAAGAAGAAATCAATTAATCCGTAAAGAGTTGGCCTGGTTAAGACGTGGCGCCCCAGCCCGTACCACTAAGCCTAAATTTAGAGTTGATGCAGCGAATCAATTGATTTCAGCCGAACCTCAACCTCGTGATGGAGTTGAACTTTTAGCTTTTGCAGGTGCTCGGCTAGGTAAACGTGTTTTTGAATTGCATGATGCAACGCTTGGTATCGGAAGCGGGGATGACGCCAAAATTTTGGCAGAGCGAATCTCATTAAATATTGGTCCGGGACAAAGATATGCAGTTGTTGGCGCAAATGGAGCGGGTAAGACATCCTTACTGCGTTTACTTTCGGGTGCGATCAAACCACTTGCTGGCCATTTACAAACCGGCACAACTGTAAAACTTGCTTTTCTTTCCCAACATTTAGATGAGTTGAATCCAAAGTGGCGGGTATTAGAAGCAGTTGAAGAGGTGGCCCAACGAGTAGATCTTGGAAAAGGGCGGGAATTATCTGCCTCTCAACTCTGCGAACGGCTGGGTTTTGGCACCGATAGCCAATGGACTCCTGTTGGGGATTTATCGGGTGGAGAGCGTCGTAGATTGCAACTCACCAGATTATTAATGAGTGGGCCAAATGTTTTATTTTTAGATGAGCCAACTAATGATTTTGATGTTGAAACGCTTGCATCCCTTGAAGATTTATTGGATGGTTTTGCGGGAACCATCATGGTTGTCTCACACGATCGGTACTTTATTGAACGAGTTTGCGATATCACCTTAGCTTTGATTGGTGATGGGAGTATTCAAGATCTTCCACGCGGAATTGATCAATATCTGGAGTTGCGTAAAGTAATAAATGATTCTACCGGCGATGGTGGAACTAGAGAAAAGGGCGATTCCAGATCTGAGCGCAAAGAGTTGTCAAAAATCGAGAAACGAATCGAAAAAATTGATAATCAAATTGTGAAGTTACAAGAAGAGGCATTGAGATGCGGAGAAAATTATCAAAAAGCGATTGAAATTGAAAAAGAGTTAAGTGAAATTTCTGCAAAAAAATCTGAAGCAGAGGAAGCATGGATTTTGCTAGCCGAAAAAATAAATCCTAGCTAATCAAATTTGAGGAGGTGAATGTGCTTGAGTTTGGGTTGGTTCTTGTTGTTGGTTTTATCGTCGGAACTATAAATGGAATGGCTGGCGGTGCATCACTACTTTCATTTCCAATTTTACTGGCAATTGGTTTGAACCCAGTAAGTGCTACGGTAACAAATTCTTTGGGTGTATCAAGTGCCAATATTTTTGCTTGGATTTCAAATAAGCAAACCGGGTGGGCAGTTTTTCATAAGTACAAGAAGATTATTTTTCTCGCCACGTGTTTTTCGGCCTTAGGTGCAATCACATTACTGGCTTTACCAAGTGAGGTTTTCCAGCACGCCGTACCTTTCTTGTTACTCTTTGCAACTTTTTCATTATTACTGCCTCGAAAACCTAGAATTGGCAAGCTTCATAAAAATCTTGAACGCAGCGCTCTAGCAGCAAGTGGTTTCTACTGTGGCTATTTTGGACCAGGCCAAGGCGTGATAGTGATTGCCACACTTTCACAAGATTCCTCGCGCACTCCGCAAGAAGTTAACTCAGCTAAAAATGTTATTGTTGGCATTACTAGTGGGTTATCTAACATCATTTATCTATTTAGCGGTCAGGTAATCTGGCCAATTTTTGCGACGCTATTTGTCGGATCAAGTTTAGGTGGATTGATGGGTGGTTATTGGGCAAGCAGGATACCCACACAACTTTTTAGGGCATTAGTTTTTTGTGTTGGCTTAACTGCTTCATGTTGGTTATTTCTCCGTACTTTTTGATTTTTATTTTAAGGAACGATGACCGCTCGCCCTTCAATTTTCCCAGCGGCAAGATCTAGATAAACTTGTGGTGCATCTGCTAATTTAAATTTAGATATTTTCGAAGAGATCAGATGATGTGCAGCCAGATCAAGAACTTCTGCTAATTCAACTCTGCTTCCCCAATAAGTTGTTTGCAAACTAGTCTTATAAGGGACCGAGAAGAAGGAGAAAGGAAGTACTTCTCCTGCTATTCCCACTATTGTGAAATCACCTAAGGTCCGACAAATTGATGCACCCAGTGCCATTGTTTGTTTATTTCCAACAAAATCTAAAACTACTTCTGCGCCGTGACCACTAGTTAAGTCTTTAACTTTGGATTTGATCTCATCGCCAACTTTAAAGGTGTAATTAGCGCCAAGGGAAGTTGCTAGTTCTAAAGCTTCATTTCTGGAATCAATTGCAATAATTGTTGCGCCAGTAGTTACTTTCGCAATTTGCACTGCCATGTGGCCTAATCCACCTACGCCAATAATTACGATAAATGCATCTGGAGTTAACTTTGCCCAGGATCTTTTAATCGCGTGATAAGGAGTTAGTGCGGCATCTGTGAGTGGAGCGGCATCAATTGGTTTTAATCCATCGGGAAGGTCAAGTAACAATCTTTCAAATGGCACCAACATATATTCCGCCATTCCGCCATCAAGACCTAAGCCACCACCTCCACCAGGAACCGGCGCTTTGGCTGGGTTGTCGCAATATGTTTCAAAACCAGCTTTGCATTTTCCGCATTTACCACAGCCCCATGAACCATACACAGCAACAGGATCACCTTCTCTAAATCTGGAGACTCCAGCACCAATTAAATCTATCCATCCGGCATTTTCATGTCCTAAAGTAAAAGGTGGTTTCCATGCCATAGCTGGCAGCGGTGAGAGCTGACCATCTCCAAAATCTTTCATTAAATCCAGATCTAAATGACAGGCTCCCGCGCCGCCAATTTTTATGACCAACTGACCCGGAGCTGGCGTTGGCTTTGGAAGCTCAACTATTTCCGCTTCGGATTTCCACTTCATCAAACGTAGCGCTTTCATTATTACTTCAATCTAGGATGTAGATCGAGATGCCCCGAATGGGAGATCCGTTAACTTTTAATTACCTTATGCGGGAAATATGTGGGAGTGAATCTTTTTTACGGTGCTACCACTCTGAGATCTGGAAGTAGAGGTACCATCAATTCCATGAAACCGATCGTCCAGATATCCCTTGATTTAACTGATATTAATGAAGCTTTAGAGATGGCTCATATTGCAATGCGAGCCGGAGTTGATTGGCTTGAAGCAGGAACCCCCTTCATTATTGCTGAAGGAATGCATGGAGTTCGCGCATTGCGTGCAGAGTTTCCAAACACTCCAATTGTCGCCGACCTAAAAACAATGGATGGTGGATATTTAGAGGCTCAGATGATGGCGCAAGCTGGTGCAACTCATGTTGTGGTTATGGCGCGGGCCCATCCTGAAACAATTAAATGTGTTGTACAAGCCGGAAAAGATTTTGGAATCAAAGTAATGGGCGACAACCTTGGTTGTCCAGATATGGTTCAAGGTGCCCGGCAATTAGCTGAACTTGGTTGTGACATGGTGATTCACCACATCGGTTTTGATGAACGTCGTGGCATTGCTACAACTGGAGTACGTGCACCAAATCCGATGGATCAACTTCGCGAAGTTGTTGATGCAGTAAATGTTCCGGTGCAAGCTGTTGGCGGATTAACTCTGGAACAGGCGATAGCTTGTCCTTCATATGGTGCTCCACTAGTTGTAATAGGCGCACCTCTTGCAATAGATGCAGATTCTTTTAGTCGAGGTGCTGGAAATGTGGAAGAGGTATTGCGCAAAATCTGTGAAAAAGTTCATGCATTCGGAGATGTGTCAGTCAAAGGAGAGCAGTAATGGGAAGTAAATCACTTGGAGTTGTAAATTTTTCTTCAGAACCATTAAGTGTTGAAATACGCGAAGTTGAGCGGCCTACGGCAGGCGACGATGATGTTATTTTGCAAGTTGAGGCAGTGAGTGTTTGTGGAAGTGATTTGCATCAATGGCATGGAACAAATAGTTGGCCGGTTAATTACCCGGTAGTTCTTGGCCATGAGTTTGGTGGTCAAATTGTTGAGCTTGGGAAAAATGTTGCTGAAAAAGAATTTTGGAAAATAGGAGATCGCGCAGTAAGTGAAACTGCTGCGGTAGTTGACATGTCTACTCCGATGTCAAGAATCGGAAAATATAATCTTGACCCAGATCGAAAGGGATTTGGATATGGTGTAAATGGCGGTATGACCCGCTATGCAAAAGTTCCCTCACGATGCTTGCATCGCATTCCAGATACGGTTTCATTTGAGCATGCCGCTTTAACTGAACCTTGTGCAGTTGCATTTAGCGCAGTGATTGCTTCTGGAAATATCAAACCAGGTGATCGAATTGTGGTTTTAGGACCTGGACCAATTGGAACTTTATGTGCAGCAATGGCTCGGCTTGCCGGTGCCGAAGTTGCCGTTGTTGGTTTAGAGCGTGACAAAATCCGCCTTGAAGCGGCAAAAAATTATGGCTGTGAAGTCATCATTGGAGATGCCACAGAGTGGGCGCAATATGTTGATGGATTAGGTGCCGAAGGTGTTGTTGATGCAGCTGGAATTTCAGCAACATTAAAAGCTGCGATGGGATTAGTTCGCCCAGATGGATGGATTTCCAAAGTTGGTTGGGGTCCGCAACCTTTAGATTTTTCTTTAGATCCACTGGTGCAGAAAAATGTAACTTTGCAAGGAAGTTTTAGCCACAATTGGCCGATGTGGGAGCGCGTTCTGCGAATGCTCGGAACTGGACAACTTAATGTGGCTCCCGTTTTAGGTGGAGTGTGGCCAATCAGAGAATGGGAACAAGCTTTCGAGAAAATGTCATCAGGTGCAATTCTAAAATCAGTAATTAAGCCGGAGTGAATATGCGTTTGCAAAATAAGGTAATCATTGTTACAGGTGCAACCGCTGGAATCGGTGGCGCAATCGCTACCGCATGCATCCGCGAAGGTGCCAAAGTTTTAGTTCATGGAATTAATGAAAGTGAAGGCAACTTATTAGTTACAAAATTAGGAGAGAACGCCAAACTTTGTATCGCAGATTTATTTGCTGCAAATTCACCTAAACTGATCGTGGAAAGTGCAATTTCCCACTTTGGAAAAATAGATGGCTTAGTTAACAACGCCGCAGTTGTTGAACGGTCAACATTGGATGCTGAAACTCCTGAAAGTATCGAGAGAACTTTGCAAGTAAATTTAAAAGCACCTTTCTTCTTAATTCAAGCAGCATATAAAGAGCTAGTAAAAAACAAAGGAGCCGTTTTAAATATTGGTTCGGTTAATGCTTATGCAGGCGAATCAACACTTTTGGCATACAGCATCAGCAAAGGTGCGATGCAGACAATGACGCGCAACCTTGCAAATGCTCAAGGGGTAAATGGAGTAAGAGTCAATCAAATTAACCCAGGGTGGGTACTAACGGAGCGTGAAGACCGTGATCAAGTTAAAAAAGGATTAGAACCTGGTTGGCACCAAAGATTGGAGCGCGAGGCGATCCCATCTGGTGCAATGACTACTTCTACTCAAATGGGAGAAGCAGCTATTTATTGGCTATCTGATGAATCAAAACCATTTACTGGATCAGTTGTAGATCTTGAACAATTTTCGATTATCGGAAGAAATCTGGAGAAATTATAAATGCCACAATTAGCCGCATTTCCAAAAGGATTTATTAAGCAATTAGTTTCAGGTGAAATGAGTATTTATGAGTGGATTGAATTAGCAACCAAACTTGAAATTGACGGCTTGGAGTTTTACAACGATTTTGCAGATGTAAAAGATTCTACAAATTGGCCAAAGATTCGTAAAGCCGTAGAAGCAACTGGCATGGTGATTCCAATGATGTGTGCTTCTCCAGATTTCACAATTCCAGATCCAGAGGGTCGGGCACGTGAGGTAGCAAAAGAGATCGCCTCTATCAGAATGAGTGCTGAACTTGGAGCAAAGTATTGCCGCGTGCTCTCTGGGCAAAGACGCAAGGAGATTACTCGGGAAGAAGGTCTTGGATACGTTGTTGCTTCGATTGAAGCATGTTTGCCTATTGCAGAAGAGCTGGGAATAACCCTAATTATTGAAAATCATTACAAAGATGATTTTTGGACTGAGCCAGAGTTCGCCCAAATGATGGATGTTTTTGTAGAACTTGTTGGACGCATTAACTCACCATGGTTTGGAGTTAATTTCGATCCGAGCAATGCGATTGCAGCCGGGGAAGAGCCGCTTGATTTGCTTGAAGCAGTTAAACATCGAGTTGTGACAATGCATGCCAGTGATCGCTACTTGGCAAATGGAACTATCGAAGATTTGCGACGCCAAGAAGGCGGAACAGCCGGTTATGTTTCATTTTTTAAACATGGCGTAATTGGAAAAGGGTTAAATGATTACGACGCGATTTTTAGTACCTTAAAAGGTGTTGGTTTTAATGGATGGATCAGCATTGAAGATGGCGTTGATGGAATGGAGCAGATGCACGAATCTGCCGAATTCTTAAAACGCAAAATCACCCAACATTGGGGTTAAATAACAACCATCTCAATATCAAGTAGTTCTGCCACTGCGCGCAATTCGCCGACACGATGCCCTGTTCCAAGTGCCCAATGGTGAGGTACTCCGGTTGCGCTCCAGGCATCACACCATTCGCCAGGATTTACTCCGAAATCAACAAGGGATGTGGTGTTTCCAATACGCAATCTTGGGCCATCAACGACTTTTCCTTCTGATGCCACAAATTGATAGGTGCCATTTTTACGTTGCGTGACCCCAAAGACCGTCACCGGTCCGTGTTTTACGTCAAACTCAACCGAAATTCCGAAGCCACGTTTGCCGTGATAAACACCAAGACCACGCAACATTGGCTTCCCATTGCTAATTGAAAGATGTGCTGGTCCATCATGACCCATCTCAACAACACCGGCGTTGAAATTCAAAGCTTGGAATTCTGTAAATGAACCACCAGCACCCATGCGATCAAGCATTAGCATTCCAATTGAAGTACGAAGTTCATATTCTCCAACCGCTGGAATACCGGCGCCGGTGAGTAGTGAACAACCTAAAATCATTCCAGCCCCAAGACGTTCATGGATTTCTCCATCTAAGCCGCGGTGATAGTAAGCAAGTGAGTTGATATCAAAATCATCCACTAGTTGGCGAAGGCCTACTGCAACTTTGCCGGCCCATCTAAAATCATCTTCGACAACTGTTTTATCAATTTCGAAAATAGATCTGGATTCATCAAGGACAGAATCAATTTCTTTCTCACTTACTTTTTCGACACGTACGCGAAGATCATCAAATTCGAGAACTTCCATATGTCCACCAAAGTGGGTGCTGACCATTGTCATATCGGTTGAGACATCTAACATTCCTGGATAGAGATGTCCCATTATTCCATGTCGAGAGTTACGCAAAATTGCGCGGATACCAGCTGCTTGAATCCAACTATCAATTTTTTTCCATGCTCGCTCTTCATGTAGATAGCCAGAGACACTTCGGAATGGAACTCCAGCGCGCTCAAAAGCATTTGCCATTTCAGGAAGTGGACAAGCACCGCAATAGGCCAACCAAGCGCCGGTATCAAAATTTGCATGATCCATCTGTTCAGTTGGTTGCATGTTAATAACCAGCACCGGAGCATTTGATCTTTGGGCAATTGGAACAATCATTGAGGCGGTCATGTAAGTAGTTAAAAAAGTTACAATTAAATCGCATCCAGCTGTGCGTAATTTTTCAGCAGCAGCGGCTCCTTCTTGAGCATCTGATATAAAACCGACATCTACTAACTCAACATCTAATTTCGCTATGCGCTCGGAAACAAACTTTGCCGAAGCTTGTAATTGTGGAAGTAACCCCGGAAATTGTGGCCAATATGTGCCAAGTCCTCCAGCAACCAAACCAACTTTGATTGATTTACGGGGACGCGGGGCTGGGGTGATGCGAACGCTCTCATTGAGAGTCATAATTTCTCCTACAAGTTAGATGAATCTCTGGTCTGATGAATCGATTCAGCGGCTTTACCCTAGAAGGGGTTGATAGGGCAGGTCAAGACGGTGGAAGTAACTGTGGGAAGTAACTGTGGGAAATAGCAGTGCTGAGTAGGGTTGAATACGCACATGCCCGAACAAGTTGCTACAAAATATGCGCAAATAAACCGCACTCTTTACCCATTTATTGTGGCAATATTTTGTGGCTTGCTACTCCTTTCAAATGTGGGCGCAGTAAAGCTCATTGAGTTTGGACCAATAATTACTGATGGGGGTGCATTTTTATTTCCATTGGTTTACATAGCCGGAGACGTGCTGAGTGAGGTCTACGGTTTAAGGGCTGCTCGCAAATGCATTTATCTTGGATTTGCTTTTGCGATTTTGGCGGCTTTAACTTTTTACTTAATTCAACTTTCGCCACCTGCTGATGGTTGGGGAAATCAAAAAGCGTACGAAGCGATTTTAGGATTTGTTCCCCGAATAGTTTTGGCCAGTATTTGCGGATTTCTAGTTGGTCAATTATTAAACGCTTATGTATTAGTAAAAATAAAGGAGCGCACTCAAGAAAAAGCTCTCTGGGTTAGATTAATAGGTTCGACAGTTGTCGGAGAGTTGGCAGACACTTTGGTCTTTTGCACTGTGGCTTTTTACGGTGTTATCACCGGTAATGATTTTTGGAATTACGTAATAACTGGTTACATTTATAAAACTTTGCTTGAGATAATTTTGTTGCCAATCACTTACCGAGTGATTAAAGTTGTAAAAAATTATGAACCAACTTATTCAGCAAACTAGTTTTAGTACTCTTATTTAGCTGGGTAATAGCGAGATAAGAAATCATCACGGTAATCCACATAAGTCCCATCACTTAAGGATTCTCTAATTCGATTTACTAAATTTACAGTGAAATAAAGATTGTGAATTGTGGCTAAAGTTGCGGCAGCAATTTCTTTGCTTTTGAAGAGATGATTCAAGTAAGCCCTACTGTAATTAGCGCAGGTATAACAGCCACAATTTTCATCAATTGGATTAAAATTACTTTTATTTGCACTAACTAATAGATTGAATCGACCGTTTGCTCCAAAGACTGCACTGGTACGGGCATTTCTTGAAGGCGCGACGCAATCAAAAGTATCAGCACCTGATTCGATTGCTTTAAAAAGATCATTAGGTTCGCCAATGCCAAGCAAGTGACGTGGTTTGTCTTCTGGCAATTCATCAGTCACCCACGAAACAATTTCTCCCAGTGCACTCTTATCAATCGCACCACCAATTCCAAAACCATCAAAATCCATCGCAGCTAAATCTCTGGAGGCTTTACGTCGCAGATCTTCATATTGTGCACCCTGAATTACGCCGAATAATGCTTGATACGGTTTACCAACTCTTTCTAGAGTTAATCGTTCATGTTCAACAATGCAACGCTCCGCCCATATGCGGGTGCGCTCTAATGCGATCTCTTGGTAAGCACGGGAGTTCATCAAAGTTGTTAGTTCATCAAATGCCATCATGATGTCAGCGCCGATTTGATGTTGCACCTGCATTGAAATTTCGGGTGTAAATCTATGCATCGCTCCGTCTAGATGTGATTTGAAAGTGACTCCATCATCATCCACGTGAGCCAGTCGCAATTTATCTGGTGCGATAACTTCATCGGCTTCATATTCGCCAGGATCCATCGCTAATGTTTTTTTAAATCCAGCACCAAGTGAAAGAACTTGAAACCCACCGCTGTCAGTAAATGTTGGTCTATTCCAATTCATAAATTTAGCCAAACCGCCGGCTTGGTCGATTAAAGCCGATCCTGGCTGCAGGTAGAGGTGGTAGGCATTCGAAAGCACTGCTTGGGCGCCTAGTTGGCCCACTGTTTCAGGTAGCAATGATTTGACTGCGGCTTTGGTGCCGACCGGGATAAAGGCCGGAGTTTGGATCTGGCCATGTGGGGTTTGGATGATTCCGCGGCGCGCCCGCCCTGATTGATGTGAAGGGGTAAATCCCCAATTAGCGCGCTCCATCAGTTGAGCCTATCGACCTGCGTATGAGGGATGAAAATTGGGCGATATTCAGGCTTTTTGAGTGTTAGAACTATGGAGTCCAGCCAGCAGTTGCGATAGGTTTGCTGGGAAGTTACTGATGAGTATTTTCAGCACCTGCGCTGATGGCTTATTAATAGGGGTGATGAAAACGGTTGTAGCGAGCGTAATCGGACGGACTCCACGTCAACTAGCTTGGCGACGTTTTCGACGAAATCGTTTTGGACTCCCTGCTTTAGTAATTTCGCTAACGATTACTTTTATGACCTTAATGACCCCAATAATTGGGAAGTTGCTGGGAATAGATGGCCGTGAACGTTTCCCAGAAACTCTCAGTAGTCGCGGTATGCCGATCGGAAAATTTGGCGGCATAAGTTGGTCTCATCCACTTGGAATAGAACCTGGAATTGGTCACGACTTATTGGCCAGACTGTTGTTCGGAGCGCGAATATCTTTTTTTGTCGCGTTAATTACCACTGTCCTCTCCATTTCCATCGGAGTTGTTGCCGGAATTATGATGGGATTTTTTCGTGGAAGAGTTGATTCAACTATCGGTAGATTTATAGATTTCTTATTGGCATTTCCGTCCTTTTTCATGATTGTTGCGTTAAGCCTTCCCATGGTTCAGAGATTAGAAAAATCTGGAATAGCGGAAGGCAATACAGCGCGAATGCTTTATTTAGTTTTGATTTTGATTTTCTTTGGTTGGCCCTACCTGGCTCGAGTAATCCGTTCACAAGTTCTCTCTATTCGGGAACGAGATTACGTGATGGCTGCTCGCGCATTAGGTGCAAGCAATACCCGAATTATTTTTAAGGAGATTCTGCCTAATCTTTGGAGCATAATAATTGTTTACTTCTCGCTTTCACTTCCGGGCTATCTAACTGCAGAAGCCGTTTTCTCATTTTTAGGGTTGGGCATCCAGCCTCCAGATGCTTCATGGGGACTTTTGATTTCGGACTCAATTAAGTATGTAATGAATGCACCAACTTACTTTTTCATAACCACAACATCATTAATTTTTGTGGTGCTTACCTTCAATTTACTTGGCGATGCAGTTCGTGATGCACTTGACCCAAAGAGCGATATAACTTAAAAATAGATTTCTATACAACTACGTAACTGTATAGATGCTTAATAACTTAATACCGATATGAACAAACAAATGGAGATCGACATATCCATCGTTAAGGGGGAGATATGTTTAAAAATGCTTCGGGAACTTCCCGGATCGCACGTAAAGCTCTTGCATCACTAGCAGCTGTAACATTGTTAGGTGCAGGATTAGTAGGTTGTTCTTCATCTTCAAATGGCGGCGGCACGCTCACCTATCTGACTAATGCAGATTCCTGGACGCACGCTGATCCAAACCGTAACTACACCGGTCAGCACATCGCCTGGTTTGGCTCTTACATGCACCGTACTTTGACTGCATACAAGCGGGCAGCAGGTGCTGACGGATCTACAGTTGTGCCAGATATGGCAACTGACACTGGTCGCGCTTCAAATGGCAACAAAACTTGGGAATTCACCCTACGTGATGGCGTTACCTTCGAAGATGGCTCAGCGGTAACTTGCGAAGATGTGAAGTACGGTGTTTCACGTACATTTGCAACTGATGTAATTACCGACGGCCCAGGGTATGCAATCTCGATGTTGGATATTCCAAAAGACAAAGATGGTGCCTCTGTTTATAAAGGTCCATACAAGACTGATGGAAATGACACAGCAGCGTATGACAAGGCAGTTTCTTGTTCAGCAGATAACAAGACAATTACCTTCAATCTTTCACGTGCCGTAGGAGACTTCAACTACACCGTTACTTACCTCTCATTTAGTGCCGTTCCAAAAGCCAGTGATGGTGGAGATAAGTACGATATGAGTCCAGTTTCAACAGGGCCATACAAAATTGAAAAGTATGTAGCCAAAGATGAAATGGTGCTAGTTCGGAATGACAAGTGGAGCAAAGATTCTGATCCACTTCGCAACGCATACCCAGACAAGATCGTTGTTCGCTTTGGTCTTGCAGAGGAAGTTCGCGATCAGCTTGTGATCAATGATTCAGAACCAGCAGCATTCTCACTTGATGGCATTCTTCCAACCAACTTGGCAACCATCTTTGATGATGCCGGAGTTCCAGTTGAGGCTTGGAAAGATCGCGCACTCAATGTCTATGATCCATATGTAACTTACACAGCCGTAAACGTTGCGAAAGTGCCTTGCGTACAGGTTCGTAAAGCGATCTATTACGCACGTGATTTCGCAGCTCTTCAAACACTTGCTGGTGGAGCAGCCTTCACCGGCGATCCAGCAGATGGCGTAATCAAGCCATTGATGGGACTTGATTACAAGAAGACGATTGGTTATGACGATTGGAAAGAAGAAGGAAATGCCGAAAGAGCGGGGAGTCTTATGGCAGAAGCAAAAACTGCATGTCCTGATGTCTACAAAAAAGCAACTACTGCTGGATTGACTTACGATGTTGGCGACACGGCTACCAATAAAAAAGCAGCAACAATCTGGATCGATTCAGTTAAGAAGAACTCAGGAATTATCTTGAAGTTCAACTTCATCGAACCAGGTGCTTATTACAGCGTTGTGCAAGATGAGACCAAGCAGGGCGATCTATCTCGCGCCGGTTGGGCTCCAGATTGGGCAAATGCTTCAACAGTTATTCCTGAACTCATGCTTGATGGCTATGGATTCCCATTGTCACGAGCAGGTAAAGATCCAACTTATGCCGAGTTCAAGAAACGTGCTGAAGCAAACCTCGCTGAACCAGATCGGGTAAAGCAAGGCGCCGAGTGGGCCGCGCTTAACCAGTATGTAATGGATCAAATGTGGATTATTCCTGGTGTCTTCTCGAAGACCCAAGAGATGTGGGGCTCCAAACTAACTGGAGTCTTCTTCTGGGAACCACAGGGTGCTCCATCATTTGGAGATATCCAAATAGCTAAGTAAATAAGTAAGTAAGTTGAAGATTCTGGAGGGGAGTAATCCTCTCCAGAATCTTTCTCAAGAGTTTTACAGAGTGAAAAAGGAGGTAAGTGATGTTTGGGTACTTAGTACGTCGTATTGCAACTTCACTTGCGAT
The DNA here is from genome assembly GCA_009694285.1 of Candidatus Nanopelagicaceae bacterium. Taxonomy (GTDB): domain Bacteria; phylum Actinomycetota; class Actinomycetes; order Nanopelagicales; family Nanopelagicaceae; genus UBA3012. The sequence goes on from SHVK01000007.1 coordinate 25,583, forward strand.
TTTATTTGCAGTTAGCTTTGCGGTGTATGCGATTTTTGCGCTTTTGCCTTTTGATCCAGCAGCACTTACTTGTGGAAAAAACTGCAACAATCCGGCAATAATTGAAGCGAATCGAATCCGACTCGGGTATGACATACCTTTTTGGCAGCAGTACATAGTTTTTCTAGGTGGCTTATTTGTGGGGCGGAGTTACAGTGAAGGAGCAGCAGCGATTCACTGCCCAGCACCCAGCCTTGGTTACTCTTTTAATGAACATGAATGTGTAACAACATTGATTGTGCGAGCACTTCCGGTTACCGCCTCTTTAGCAATTGGAGCGATGATTTTATGGTTGGTCGTTGGAATAACTCTTGGTGTAGTAGCCGCCAGATTTCGTGGGAGATCAGCTGACACCGCGAGCACCATCTTTGTATTGATTGGCACCTCGCTCCCCACCTTCCTCACTGGTCTATTGCTCCTAGTATTTGTGGTCATTAAGTGGAAGATCATTCCTTTTCCAGCAGGCAACTACACCCCATTACTAGAAAATCCTTTTGAGTGGGCTCAGATTTTATTTTTGCCTTGGGTCACTTTGGCATTTGCATCTGCGGCTCTCTACACCAGATTTGTTCGAAACGCAGTTATTGAAACTTTGAGTGAAGATTTCATTAGAACAGCACGGGCAAAAGGGTTGAGTGAGAAAGTGATTTTACGCAAACATACTTTGCGAGCCGCGCTGGCACCGCTTGCAACTATGGCTGGACTTGATTTTGCGGCTTTGCTAGGCGGGGCGATTTTGACTGAAAAAGTTTTCAACTTACCGGGCCTTGGCAGACTTTCACTTGGAGCAGTGATTGAGTATGACCTACCAATAATTGTTGGTGCGACCTTGTTATCTGCTGCGATTGTGATCACGATGAATTTAATTGTAGATCTTTTATACGCATTTATTGACCCAAGAGTTCGGGTGGCTTCATGAGTTTGCTGGAAGTGAATGATTTGTTGGTTGAATTCACAACTTCTGACGGAATTGTCAAAGCGGTTGATGGAGTTTCGTTTAAAATTGATCGTGGAGAAACTCTGGCAATTGTTGGGGAATCAGGATCTGGTAAAACTGTAACTAACTTAGCAATTATGGGATTACTTCCAAGTAAAATTGCCGATATTTCAGGTAGTGCGAAACTAGATAATGGTGCGGGCCCGATTGACCTTTTAACAATCTCGGGTTCTGAGTTACGAAAGATTCGTGGCAAAGATGTGGCTATGGTTTTTCAAGATCCGATGTCAGCTTTGCATCCCTATTACACAATTGGTGATCAGATTATTGAGGCACATCAAATCCATAATCAATGTGATGAAGAAGAAAGTGCCAAACGTGCGATTGAACTTTTAGAGTTAGTCGGAATCTCAGATGCGCAAAAAAGACTAAACGCTTATCCGCATCAATTCTCAGGTGGAATGCGCCAGCGAGTAATGATTGCCATGGCGCTGGTGAATAACCCTAAAGTTCTGATTGCTGATGAACCAACAACAGCTCTTGATGTGACAGTGCAAGCTCAAATTATGAAATTGCTTGCCGATTTACAGAAGGAATTAGGTATGGCGATGATTTTAATTACCCATGACCTTGGAGTTGTTGCTGGTTCTGCTGACCGAATTAATGTGATGTATGCCGGAAAAATAGTTGAATCTGCAAATGTTTTTGAACTATTTGCAAATCCGCAGATGCCTTACACCCATGGATTGCTGGCTTCAATCCCGCGAGTAGATCGTCCACAATTGCAGCGCCTAGAAACGATTTCTGGGCAACCTCCATCATTAATCTCATTGCCAGCAGGATGCGCTTTCGCTCCGCGGTGCACACGTAAATCTGAGGTTTCCGGAAGTGCCTGTGAGTTAACGATGCCATCGCTTGTAGAAGTAAGCGCAAGCCATTCATCAAGATGTCATCTAGTTGGGTTATCTGGGTTATCTGGATCGGTGAAAAGATGAGTGAGCCATTATTTCGAGTAGTGGATTTGCAAAAATTTTTTCCACTAACTAGCAACAGTATTTTTGTTAGATCAAAAGGCAGCAACAAGGCGGTAAATGGCGTTTCATTTACATTGAATGCTGGAGAGACCCTCGGATTAGTAGGGGAGTCTGGTTGCGGCAAATCTACTGTTGGCCGCTCGCTCTTGAAATTGTATGAACCTACTGGAGGCGAAATTTATTTTGAAGGTGAGGAGATCTCTAAATTCTCTCCCCGAAAGATGAAACCTTTCCGAACAAAGATGCAGATGATTTTTCAAGATCCTTACTCCTCTTTAAATCCGCGCCACTCTATTGGGCAGATTATTGGCGCAAGTTTCAAGATTCATGGGGTAACAGATCCTGGTGCAGGAAAATCAATTAAAACCTCTGTTCAAGATTTAATGGAACGCGTTGGATTAAACCCAGAGCATTACAACCGATATCCGCATGAGTTTTCAGGAGGTCAGCGCCAGCGAATTGGTATCGCCCGGGCACTTGCATTAAAACCTAAATTTATAGTTGCAGATGAGCCAGTATCGGCACTCGATGTTTCGATTCAGGCCCAGGTAATTAATTTGCTAGAGGATTTGCGAGATGATTTTGGACTTTCATACCTATTCATCGCTCACGATCTTTCAGTTGTACAACATATTTCTGATCGAGTGGCCGTGATGTATCTAGGAAAGATCATGGAGCTTGCTCCAACATCCTCTCTTTATATTGAGCCACACCATCCATACACAAAAGCCTTGTTGTCAGCGGTTCCAATACCTGACCCAGTATTAGAGCGCGGGCGGGAGCAGATCGTATTGACTGGAGATCTACCGTCGCCTTCAAATCCACCATCGGGCTGTGTTTTTAACACCAGATGTTGGAAAGTTCAGGATCGCTGCCGTACTGAAGAACCCGCACTTCTTACTGTGGGGTCATCGCAAGTTGCTTGCCACTTTCCTGAGTAGGCCCCGAGTAGTTCCAGCAGGATTAGATAGTTGGCAGAGTAAGGATTTCAGCCCCGGTAGCGGTAACTAAAAGAGTGTGTTCAAATTGCGCACTCCGCGAGCCATCGGCTGTCAGTACGGTCCAGCCGTCATCCCACATCTGATTTTGGTAAGTGCCAAGAGTCAACATCGGTTCAATCGTGAAAGTCATACCCTCTTCAATTTGAAATGCGTGGTGTGGGGTGTCGTAATGCGGAATGATCAAATCGGTATGAAAAGCGGTGTTGATTCCATGACCGGTGAAATCATGAACAACGCCATAATTAAAACGTTTGGCATATGACTCGATCACCCGTCCGATAACCGAACTTTCTCTTCCTGGTACTACTGCGGCGATTGCGCGCGCTAGAGCGGCCTCTGTGCGCTCTACAAGCAGATATGAGGCGTCATCTACCTCATTACTTGCCAAGAAGGTGGCGTTTGTATCTCCATGCGCTCCAACGCCATCAATAGTGAGATAAGCGGTGATATCAATATTTACGATATCTGTCGGCAAAATTTCCCGAGAGTCCGGAATTCCATGGCAGATCACCTCGTTAATTGACGTGCAAAGTGATTTCGGAAAGCCGCGATATCCCAATGTTGAGGGGTAGGCGCCATGGTCACATAAATATTCGTGGCCAATTTTGTCGAGAAAATCTGTACTTACCCCAGGAAGAATTGACCGACCTACGGTGACCAATGCATTTGCGGCTAACTTGCTGGCAGCTCGCATAACTTCGATTACTTCGTCATTTGGGATATTTGACCCGGCAAATTTACTTGGGCCAGATTTGCCAACATATTCAGGCCGAATAATTTGTGCCGGGACTTGGCGCAGCGGTGAGATCTTTCCGGCTTTTATCCCAATCTCTGTTTTGCCCACCATTTGGGTGAGTCTACTTTGGCAGCAATAATTTAAAGCAATAAAAAAATCCCCACCGCCGAAGCGATGGGGATTTTTTCAATAGATCCTTATGCTGCTGGTGCTGCCTTCGCTGCTTTTTTACGGCGACGACGAGGCTTTGCTGCACCGGCTTTCTTAGCGGCTTTCTTACGACGCTTTGGAGCGGCTTTCTTAGCGGCTTTCTTACGACGCTTTGGAGCGGCTTTCTTAGCGGCTTTCTTACGACGCTTTGGAGCTGCTTTCTTAGCAGCTTTCTTACGACGCTTTGGAGCTGCTTTCTTAGCAGCTTTCTTACGACGCTTTGGAGCTGCTTTCTTAGCAGCTTTCTTGGTCGTGCGCTTCTTTGATGTTTTCTTGGCTGCAGCCACGTACTTCTCCTGTCAGCTGGGTTCGATCCGTCACCGAACCTGTTAAGAGAAGGGTTCCACTCTTTTGCAATAAGTTCCAGCATTTGCGCAAATTATTTTGTGCCGTGTCGCACACCAATATTTTGCAATTTTTGTGCCCTGCCACAAATTTACTTTTCTTTACTTTTCTTCCGCCGAATTTTCTGTTTTCAACGCAGATAATGCTCGTGCTGCCCGGATTTCCCGTTCAGAAACTGCATATGGGTCGGTACGTGCATCATATTTTCGGAATTTCGGTAAAACCGTACTCAGCGCAGTAACTGATGCGATGCATAACAATCCACCACCAATTACTGCCCCGCGCAATCCAGTAACCGCGGCCATTCCACCGGCGCGCATCTGTCCGCCGATTGGTCCAACTGCGTAAGAAAGTAATTCAATGCCAGCAAGTCGGCCACGCAACTCATCTGGAATTGTTTGGTTCCAGATAGTTGCGCGAAAAATAACACTGACATGATCGGCTGCCCCCGAAGCAACTAAACACAATAAAACCCAATAAACATTGTCAAAAATGCCAGCAAGTGCGATTGAAACTCCCCAAACAAGTGCCGCAAAAATAATAGCTCGACCATGGTGATGCACTTTCAATGTCCATTTACTAGTTACGGTTACTAAAAATGCGCCCACCGTTCCGGCCGAATACAAGAATCCAAGTGATTGTGGAGAGTGCAATTGATCAGCCCAAAATGGGAACAAAGCAGTAGGCATGGCAAAAAACATCGCGGCCAGGTCGATCAGGTAGGTGCCCATCAAATCTTGGCGGCTACTGGCGTATTTGATTCCCTCAAATAGGGCCCCCATTGATGGTGGAGTAGTTTTTTCGCTAGGCGGAATGCGGGAAACTTGCAGTAAAAGTATCAAGGAGAGTGCGTAGGAGATCACATCAATTGAAAATGCCGGAGTCACACCCCAGATTGAAATGATAATTCCACCTAGAGCGGGTCCAGCTATTACTGGAATTTGATACCGCAATCCCATAATTGCACTCGCTGCTGGAAGATCTTCGTGCGAAACAATCCGCGGGATTGCCGCGGCCATGCTCGGGCCACGTAAGCCATTAACTCCAGCAAAAGCCCCGCCAACTACGTAAAGCACCCACAAGCGGGGGTTATCTAATTGCGCATTTATCAGCAACATAATCGATAGAGCCAACGCGCAAGATTCACCAATCAGGATTAACTTCCGTCGATCAACAGAGTCGGCCAGAACTCCACCATATAAACCAAAGACGATGAGTGGGATTAATTCAGCTGCTCCCATCAAACCAACCGCAACATATGAACCGGTGATCTCTTTTACTTGATACGGCAATGCGACGTAAGTGATCATCGAACCAAGGCCAGAAACTAGACCGGATGAAAATAAGAGTCGAAAGTCGCGGACTCTGCTAAGCAAAGAGAGATCTAATCCAATCCCTCGTATCCCCCGCAATTTGGAAAGCCGAGATTTGATTTTACTCACCCGATGATTCTAACTTCATACAAATCAAAATTGGTAAGAGCAGCGTGAATTAGTGGAAACTCTGGCTTTCCTCTGGAAAGGCGCCACTTGCCACATCTGCCGACCACTCTTTGACTGCATTACTCATTTCCTCGCGTAAGTTTCGATAAGCCTTTGCCAATTTCGGGGGCTTTGCCGTCAAGCCCATCAGATCACTCCACACTAAGACTTGGGCATCGCAATCTTTTCCGGCACCAATTCCAATTGTTGGGATTTCTAAAGCGGCGGTAATTTCAGCAGCTAATTCTGCTGGGACTAATTCGAGAACTAATGCAAAAACTCCAGCATCTTGTAATGCAAGGGCATCTGCAATTATTGCGGCACCATTTTCACCACGACCCTGTACTCGATAGCCACCTAATGTGTGAATCGATTGTGGTGTTAATCCAAGATGTCCCATGGCTGGGATTCCGGCTTTAATCAACGCTTTTATTTGTGGTGTGACTTTTGCTCCACCTTCAATTTTTACAGCTTGCACACCAGCTTCTTTGAAAAAGCGGATAGAAGTTTGCAAAGCTTGCTCAGGAGATTGTTCAAAGGAACCAAATGGAAGATCAGCAACCACAAGTGCCCGCTTTGTTGCACTAACTACAGCCCGTGCCAATGGAATCATTTCATCCACTGTTACTGAAATTGTATTTTCTCCACCTAAAAAATTATTACCGGCACTATCGCCAACTAGCAATACCGGAATTCCAGCTTGCTCAAATATTTCAGCAGTTAGTTGTTCATAAGAAGTGAGCATCGCCCACTTGCCTTGACCTTTTGATTTTGTGATATCTAAAGTCGTAATGCGCCGATGAATGGCACCACCATAAATCGCGTTAACCGGTTCCATTTTTCTCCCCTCAAGGCCACGTGGGTCCCTGGGTCAGTTTTGAAGGTAACAACTGCAATCCTCTCACTTCGGCGGGCAGTTGGCACACAGCCAAAATCCCCGCCTCAAATCAGCACCATATATATAGGGACAGTAGGCTGTATTTATGAGCGCTTCAGCTGATGCCGGCCAGATACCAGTCCAGCCGGGCCCCACAGTTAACCCGTCTGCTCAATTACGGCTCGCCCTTGCTCAGGTAAATCCCACTTTGGGCGCGATTGATGACAATTGCGAATTGATCCTGAAGTACGTAAAACATGGCGCGACAGGCGGAGCACATATTGTCGTTTTCCCAGAGATGGTGGTTACCGGATATCCGGTTGAAGATTTAGCGCTTCGCTCTGCTTTTAGATTAGCTAGCCGAACCGCAGTTGCCCAATTAGCAACTCAATTATCTCTTTCGGGTTTGGGGGAGATAGTCGTAGTTGTTGGTTACTTAGATCAGATTGATGGCGCACTTGATCGACTTGGGACTCCAGTTGGCGCACCACAGAATGCGCTCGCCGTAATTTATCGAAATCAAGTTGTCGCAACTTACGCAAAACGCCATCTTCCAAATTACGGCGTATTTGATGAGTTTAGAAATTTCATTCCTGGTGCAAAATCTTTAGTTGTACGAGTGCATGGAATAGATCTGGCTTTTGCGATCTGTGAAGATATTTGGCAAGACGGTGGATTGATGCCCGAGATCGCAGCGCGCACCCCAGGTGCGTTGGTTGTTATAAATGGCAGTCCATTTGAAAAAGAAAAAGATGATGTACGTCTTAATTTAATTTCACGTAGAGCTCGCGAAATTGGGGCACCAGTTGCATATGTAAATCTGGTCGGCGGTCAAGATGAACTGGTTTTTGATGGAGATAGTGTTGTGGTGAATCAACGTGGTGAAACAATGGCAAGAGCGCCACAATTTTCTGAAGGCTTACTACTAATAGATATGCAGAGTAAATCTCATTCATCTGTCCCAGATGTGGTAATAAGTGAACAGATACTTGCCCCTTATCCGCCAAATTCAGCAGGTATCGCGCCTTCATTAGACCGCGAAGCTGAGATCTGGGGCGCACTAGTTACTGGATTGCGTGATTACGTTGAAAAAGGAAAATTCAAATCGGTAATTCTCGGAGTATCAGGTGGAATCGATTCTGCTCTGGTAACTGCTATTGCTGTTGATGCAATTGGTGCTGATCGAGTCCATGGCGTCGCATTGCCTAGTAAATACTCATCTGATCACTCACTTAATGATGCGCAAGAACTAGCAACAAATACTGGAATTCATTTTAGAGTGGTGCCAATACAAACCATGGTGGATAGCTATTTGGAGTTGCTGCACTTCACTGGAGTTGCTGAAGAAAATCTACAAGCCCGGGTTCGCGGTACAACTTTGATGGGAATTTCAAATCAAGAAGGACATTTAGTTTTAGCAACCGGAAACAAAAGCGAACTTGCAGTCGGGTACTCCACAATTTATGGAGATGCTGTCGGGGGATATGCGCCGATAAAAGATCTTTGGAAATCATTAGTTTGGGAGTTGGCGCGGTGGCGAAATAAAGTCGCGATCAGCAATGGACAAACTCCGCCGATTCCAATCCGTTCTATTGAGAAAGAACCAAGCGCTGAATTACGTCCTGATCAAAAAGATACTGATTCACTCGGTGATTATTTAACTCTCGATCAAATTTTAAATCGATATGTCACCCAAGATCAGAGTGTGCAAGAGATTGTTTCGGCTGGATTTGATCAGGCAGTGGTGAATCGGGTAGTTGGAATGGTTGATGCGGCTGAGTACAAACGTCGCCAATACCCACCTGGCACCAAGATCAGCACCCGAGCATTTGGAAAGGATCGTCGCTTGCCGATCATCTCGGCTTGGGGCCGGCAAGCTAAATAGCCTCAAAAAGGGCAATCTTGAGTAGTAATTTTGTTAACACAGCCGAAACGCACAAGAGGCAGGATTAAGGGATGAGCCAGTTGAGCAGTAATCCAAATAATCCAAATAATCCGGTGGCGCAAAATGCCCGCCAAAAAGAGTTTGTGCTGCGCACGCTTGAAGAGCGCGGAATTCGTTTTGTCAGGCTTTGGTTTACCGATGTGCTTGGATTCCTAAAATCTGTTGCAGTTGCTCCGGCTGAATTAGAAAATGCATTTGATGAAGGCATTGGTTTTGATGGTTCAGCAATTCAAGGTTTTGCGCGAAGCCAAGAATCTGACATGTTGGTGATGCCAGACCCAAGTACTTTTACAATTTTACCTTGGCGCACTGAAGCACCAGGTGCCGCACGGATGTTTTGCGACATCATCATGCCTGATGGAGCACCATCGCCTGCGGATCCGCGTAACGTATTAAAGAGAACATTAAATCGTGCTGCAAAGATGGGTTACAGTTTTTATACGCACCCTGAGATTGAATTTTTCTTGTTTAAAGAAGAGCCTAAAAAAGGTGAAGCACCGCAACCTGTTGATTCGGCTGGATATTTTGATCACACACCAAGTGTTGTTGGAAATGATTTTAGGCGCCAAGCCATCACATTGCTTGAAGCAATGGGAATTAGCGTTGAGTTCAGTCATCATGAGGGAGCACCAGGACAACAAGAAATAGATTTGCGTTATGCAGATGCACTTAGCACAGCAGATAACATCATGACATTTAGATTAGTTGTAAAAGAAGTTGCCCTTGATCAAGGTTTCTATGCATCATTTATGCCAAAACCATTTACTGATCATCCCGGTTCTGGAATGCATACTCATCTTTCACTTTTTGAAGGTGAGCGAAATGTTTTTTATGAAGAAGGAGTACCACTTCAACTTTCACAAGAGGGAAGATCTTTTATCGCCGGACTTTTGAAGCATGCACCTGAGTATTCTGCGATCACAAATCAATGGGTTAACTCTTATAAGAGATTACATGGTGGCGGAGAAGCTCCATCTCATATCTCATGGGGATATAACAATCGAAGTTCATTAGTTCGGATACCGATGTACAAACCAAATAAATCTAACTCAACTCGAATTGAATTGAGATCACCAGATTCAGCCTGTAATCCATATTTGACATTCGCTGTAATATTGGCGGCTGGCTTAAAAGGAATCGAAGGTAAGTATCAGTTACAAGATCCAGCTGGAATTGATTTAACTTCTGCCGAAGAGGTGGCTGCTGCCGGACTGGCTTCACTTCCACGGGATTTAAATGGAGCGATTGATGCCATGGCGCAGAGCGAATTAGTGCGCGAAACCTTGGGTGAGCATGTCTTTGAGTATGTACTTCGAAATAAACGCGCGGAGTGGGCTGAGTACCAACGCCAAGTCAGCGTTTACGAACTTGATCGTTATTTGCCACTTCTCTAGCCCCTGCCTTACCCTTATGACATGACACGTCGCAGCGCACTACTCCTTGCCTGCCGTGGCGGGGCCAAGTAACCGGTCTCCCTGTCACGGGTTGTTGACGTGCCGGTTAATCCATCAAACATTAGCCGCGAAGTAAAAAAAATAAAAGGAGCCCCGATTCAAATGAATTTCCCAAAACAAGTAAAAAGTAAGTCACCTATTCATCGCTATCAGCCATTTACTCCCATTGATTTAGCAGATCGCACATGGCCGGCAAAGACAATTACTGCAGCACCTAAATGGTGTTCAGTTGATCTTCGTGATGGCAACCAAGCATTAATTGATCCAATGGATCCACCACGCAAATTAGCTATGTTCAAATTGCTAGTGCAGATGGGTTACAAAGAGATTGAAGTTGGTTTTCCAAGTGCAAGCCAAACTGATTTTGATTTTGTGCGCAAAATTATTGAAGAGGATTTAATTCCAGATGATGTAGTGATTCAAGTTCTTACTCAGGCGCGAGCACATTTAATTGATCGTACTTTTGAATCCATTAAAGGCGCTAAGCAAGCAATAGTTCATCTTTATAACTCAACTTCTACTTTGCAACGTCGAGTGGTATTTGGTCAAGACAAAGTGGGCATCAAGAAAATAGCAACAGATGCTGCTGAGTACTGTCTATCGCTTATAGATTCCGTCAAAGAAACTCAAATTTCTTTTGAGTATTCTCCAGAGTCATACACCGGCACAGAGTTGAGTTATGCGCTAGAAGTTTGCGATGCAGTTAATGACATCTGGCGACCAACTCCGTCTTGGAAGACAATTTTAAATTTGCCAGCAACAGTAGAAATGGCAACTCCAAATGTTTATGCAGATTCAATCGAGTGGATGCACCGAAACCTGGCTTATCGTGATTCAGTAGTACTTAGTTTGCATCCACACAATGATCGTGGAACTGGAGTGGCAGCAGCCGAGCTTGGATATATGGCTGGTGCAGATCGTATTGAAGGCACATTATTTGGTAATGGCGAGCGCACCGGAAATGTTTGCTTAGTGACACTTGGAATTAACTTATTGAGCCAAGGAATTGATCCACATATTGATTTTTCAGATATCTCAGAAGTTCGCCGAGTTGTTGAGTATGCAAATCAATTACGGGTGCCAGAACGGCATCCATATGGTGGCGATTTAGTTTTCACCGCTTTTTCTGGTTCGCATCAAGATGCAATTAAAAAAGGTTTTGAGCATTTAGAACGAGATGCTAAAGCAGCTGGAAAAACAATTGATCAAATGTTATGGGCTGTTCCCTATTTACCAATAGATCCAAAGGACATTGGGCGCAGTTATGAAGCGGTAATTCGCGTTAATAGCCAATCCGGTAAGGGCGGAGTGGCTTACATAATGAAAAATGAACATTCCCTTGATCTTCCCCGCCGACTACAAATTGAATTTAGCCAAGTTATACAAGCTAAAACCGATAGCGAAGGTGGTGAAGTTACCGCTGAGCAAATGTGGGGGATTTTTGAAGATGAGTATTTACCAACTGAAAGTGCCCCTTGGGGTCGATTCAGACTTCGCGGACTTTCACAAAGTTCATCACTTGGTGAAGATGTAAAACTTGTTGCTGAAATTACTGATCGCGGTACCAATCACAATTTAAATGGCACTGGAAATGGACCGATTGCTGCATTTTGCAATGCGATAGCAAGCCATGGCGTATCAGTCCAGGTGCTGGATTATTATGAACACGCACTTGCAGCAGGTGGCGACGCCAGCGCCGCGGCCTACCTTGAGTGCACCATCGATGGCGAAACTTTTTGGGGAGTCGGAATTGATCCCAATACGACCACCGCTTCGCTGAAGGCAATTGTTTCTGCCATTAACCGCGCAATCAGGTAGTTCTCACTCAGAGGTACTACCGTTCTACTTATGGGTCTTTACCGAGATGAAGCGGTCGTAATTCGCACGCAACGTCTTGGTGAAGCCGATCGCATAATTACCTTGTTAACGCGCGAGAGCGGCCGTATTAGAGCCGTTGCCAAGGGAGTCCGGCGCACTAAATCTAAATTTGGTGCACGCCTCGAGCCAGGAAGTTACTTAGATATCCAGCTTTACACGGGAAAAACTTTTGACATCGTCACCGAAGTCTCTTCTCGTGAAAATTTTGGCGATGTCCTTTCGGCCGATTATCAAAAGTGGACTATTGCTTCAGCAATTTTGGAAACAGCAGAGAGATTTACTCTCAATGAGCACGAACCTTCTTTACAACAATTTTTATTGGTCATCGGAGCCCTTCGTTCACTTGCAAATAGTGAACATGAACCATCTTTAATTCTTGACGCATTTTTACTCCGCTCCCTTTCAGTGGGTGGATACGCACCTTCACTTGAAGATTGCTCGGTATGTGAAGCTACTGGCCCACATCGCTTCTTCTCACTCTCTGGCGGTGGAAGTATTTGCCCAAATTGTCGAACATCAGGATCCGCAACTGTTACTGCACCTACTCTTGAATTAATGGGCGCACTCTTATCTGGCCAGTGGGAAGTTGCCGAAAGCAGTGATCCACGCAGCAGGCGAGAAGCAAGTGGAGTTATCGTGGCATATTTGCAGTATCACTTAGAGCGTTCGCTACGTTCGCTTCCATTGGTAGAGCGCGCATGAGAAAACCAACACCACATCCAAGCGGCGCAAAACCTCCCAAACTTTCTAAAACATTAATACCAAATCATGTTGCTGTTGTGATGGATGGAAATGGAAGATGGGCAAAGCAAAGAGGATTGCCGCGGACTGCCGGCCATGAGGCAGGCGAGGTGGCTTTGTTTGATTTAGTCGAAGGTGCAATAGAGATTGGTGTTAAAGAGATTAGCGCTTTTGCTTTTTCAACTGAAAATTGGAAACGGTCACCTGATGAGGTCAAGTTTTTGATGGGATTCAATCGAGATGTAATCCGCCGTCGCCTAGATGACATGCATGATCTAGGTGTTCGCGTTAGGTGGGCCGGTCGAGATCGCAAGTTATGGAAAAGCGTTATTGATGAGTTAGAACAGGCTGAAAAACTCACTGCAAAAAATAAAGTGCTTACCTTGAATATGTGTGTTAACTATGGTGGAAGAGCTGAAATTATTGATGCAGCAATTGAATTAGGTAAAGATATTAAGGGCAAAAAAATAGATCCAGATAAAGTAAATGAAAAAACTCTCAGCAAGTATTTAGATGTTCCGACAGATGTAGATCTATTTTTAAGATCTTCAGGTGAAGAACGCATCAGTAATTTTATGTTGTGGCAAAGCGCTTATGCGGAATTGGTATTTTTAGATGTACTTTGGCCAGATGTTGATCGACGTACACTTTGGAATGCGATTGAGATTTATGCTAAGCGAGATCGAAGATTTGGAAAGGCATAGCTAATCCCCATCAAAGAGTTAGCCTAAATTTTTAGGCTGCTGGATGATCTATTGGTGTCGGTGCTGTTAATTCCGCCTGGCACATGGCACAACGAGCGTTATCAAGTAAATACATTTCAATTTCATAGGTATCTGGACTAAACAACGCTGTAATTTCCAAAAGATGTGAGCCGCACGCTGGACATGCGCATGTTGGTATACCTCTGTAATCGCCCAATTCTCCCCTTCCTGAGTGATGGTTATTCCACCACTGTGATAGAGTACTGTTAATTGGAATCATTATCAATAAGGAAGCAAGGTAAAGCCATGAAAAAAAACCTCCCTATCCTCTCGGCAATAACTTTGTTAGGACTGGTCCTTTCTGGATGTAGCTCATCAGATAAAAGCAGCGAATCTTCTGGAGTTGTAAAGGTTGTAGCTGCTATGTATCCACTTGAGTTTGTTGCCAAAGCAATCGGTGGTGACTTGATTAGCGTTGAAAACTTCACCCCTCCTGGAGTTGAGCCGCATGACCTTGAATTGACTCCATCTCAAGTTGTGACCCTAGATGATGCAAGCCTTCTTCTTTACATCTCTGGATTTCAACCTGCTGTAGAAGAGGCGGCGCAACTCTCCGCCCCAGCAAATTCATTAGATCTGCTCTCTGTTGATGGCTTGGATCTCCTAACAGCGACTGAAGATGGCCACAACGATGGAGCCGAACCGGAAACGGGTGACGATGTCCACTCTGATGAAGAGATGGTTAACGATCCACATGTGTGGCTAGATCCTAAGCGCCTAGTTGTTATTGCAAAGGCAGTAGCTTCAAAATTATCTGAGATTGATCCAGATAACTCTGCAAGTTACGAAACTAACTTGGCCGTTTTTGTGGAAGAACTTGAGACACTAGATCAAAAGTTTGTGGCAGGTCTAGCTTCATGTCAAAGGGATTTAATAGTTACTTCACATGCAGCATTTGGATACCTAGCTGATGCATATGGACTTTCCCAAGAGGCACTCGCGGGCTTGAGTCCAGAGTCCGAGCCAACTCCAAAGCGTTTAAATGAAATCGGCAAGGAAGCAAAGGCCGATGGAACTACAACTATCTTCTTTGAAACTTTAGCCTCGCCAAAAGTTGCTCAAACCTTAGCTAATGACTTAAATATCGAGGCAGCGGTCCTCGATCCTATTGAAGGAATCAGCGAAGGTCAGACATACTTCTCTGTCATGGAGAGCAATCTAGAAGCATTACGGAAAGCTCTTAATTGCAAGTGAAACAGGCTTTACAGGTAAGTAATCTCAGTGTTCATTATCCAGGTCATCTCGCCCTGGATAATGTGACCCTGGGAATTAATAGTTCTTCTGTTGTTGCAATTCTTGGTTCAAATGGTTCTGGTAAATCCACCTTTGTAAAGGCCTGCTTAGGGCTTGCTCCTATTCAAAGCGGCACAGTCTCAATTTTTGGCACTGAGTTCTCGCACTTTAAAGATCGTGATCGACTTGGATATGTTCCTCAGCGAATTCATGACTCGATGGGAATCCCCGCAACAGTTTCTGAAGTAGTTCAATCTGGTCGCCTTTCCCATGGTTGGCTTCGACGATTTACCCAGGAAGATAAAGAGAAGATTTCTCATGCAATCGATGTTGTTGGGCTAAAAGATCGTGAAAATGATTCGATCAATACCCTTTCAGGTGGGCAGTATCAAAGAACCCTAATCGCGCGGGCGCTAGCTAGCGAGCCCGATTTACTCTTTCTCGATGAACCAACAGCTGGAGTAGATCTTGCAACTCAAAATGTCTTTGCAGAAGCGCTCAAGCACTTAGTTCGAGGTGGAACAACAGTGGTTTTGGTTTCACATGAACTTGGGCCTTTACGCCCACTGATTGACCGGGTGATTATGTTTCGTGAAGGAAGAGTTATCTTTGATGGTTCACCAGATGCTGAAGCGGTAGATAGCCATATTTTCCATGATCATCCGCACTCTTCTGCAAAACCAGCTGAAGGCTGGCAGATATGACAATTTTTGAATTCCTAGAGCCTGCATTTATGCAACGTGCACTATTAGCTGCACTTGTTGTTGGATTGTGTGCACCGCTAGTTGGAATTTTCCTGGTTCAACGTCGTCTTTCATTGATGGGTGATGGATTAGGACATATCGCCTTAACAG
Organism: Candidatus Nanopelagicaceae bacterium; assembly: GCA_009694285.1. Classification (GTDB taxonomy): domain Bacteria; phylum Actinomycetota; class Actinomycetes; order Nanopelagicales; family Nanopelagicaceae; genus UBA3012. The sequence continues at coordinate 41,112 of SHVK01000007.1, forward strand.
GAGTGGCCTTGGGGTTTCTTTTACAAACCAATCCAGTAGCTACTGCCGTTGTTGTTGCCTCAATTGGTGCGATCGTAGTAGAACTAATTCGAGCATATGGAAAGACAAGTGGAGATGTCGCACTTGCCGTTCTCTTCTATGGTGGAATTGCCGGGGGAGTACTGCTGGTTGGGCTTTCTTCAAAGAAATCAAATGTGAATCTGCTTTCTTATCTCTTTGGCTCCCTAACCACCGTGAGTAAATTTGATATTGGATTAATCGTAGCTTTGGCGGTAGTAATATTTTTTACAACGCTTTTGCTGAAAAAATCGCTCTTTGCACTGTGTCATGACAGTGAATTTGCTCAGGTCTCTGGAATTCCAGTGAAATTGCTATCCATGCTCTTGGCGGTAATGACCGCCGTTACGGTAACAATCGCAATGAGAGTGGTTGGATTACTCTTAGTCAGCGCTTTAATGATCATTCCCGTTGCCACCGCTCAGCAAATAAGCAAGAGTTTCAGTGGGACCCGAGTTTTATCTGCTGCTATTGGTGCATTTGCAGCAGTTGCAGGTGTGATTACTAGCTTTTACCTTGATTTAGTCCCAGGAGCATTAATCGTGTTACTTGTGATCTTCCTTTTTATTTCTAGTATCGGAATTTCATCAATTAGTCGCAGACACGATTTGAGGCTTCAAGTCAGATAGTATTTAGGTGTGCCTCTAAAGGAAAAGAAAAAAATCGTAGAGCGATCTACTCGGCAACAAAGTGCCATCCTTGGAGTCCTTTACGGAATAGATGAGTTCAAAAGTGCTCAAGAGATTCATGCACTCCTAACCAAAAAGAAGTTAAAAGTTGGGCTTGCCACTGTTTATCGAACATTACAGAAAATGGCTGAGAAAGAAGATATTGATGCGATCCAAAGTATCGACGGGGAGACGCTTTATCGGCATTGTGGGCAAAATGATGGACATCACCACCACCTAATTTGCAGCAAGTGCGGATTAACTATCACTGTTGAGGGCCCTGCTATAGAAAACTGGACAGATAAAGTTGCAAAGGAAAATGGCTTCAGTGAGGTCAGTCATAGGGTTGATATTTTTGGCGTCTGCAAGAACTGTAAAAAGAAATAGATCAGTTTCGCAAAAACTCTCCTGAAATCACCTGAAAACCCAAAGATTGCCAGCGGCTAATGGGAGAGAGAACCCGTTTTGAACTTCAACTCAAAGATGTCCTTGAGGGATATTCGGGCTGCCCGCGAAATTTACGCGGAGAATCAGACCAGAATCTCGAAGAGATGAGTGCGTGCGAACGCTCTTACACAGAGTAAAATACTTTCACGGAAGTAGCGCACGTTGCTTTCCGCCGACAGCCAGCCGGATGGAGATTAAATAATGGCAATGGATCGTTTAGAAACTATTGTGAGCCTGGCCAAGCGCCGGGGATTTGTTTACCCATCCTCTGAAATTTATGGCGGGTTGCGGGCTTCTTGGGATTACGGACCATTAGGTGTTGAGCTAAAAAACAATGTAAAGCGCCAGTGGTGGAAATACATGGTCATGGGTCGCGAAGATATTGTCGGAATTGATTCCTGCGTAATTTTGGCACGTGAAGTATGGGAAGCATCTGGACACGTTGCAACTTTCTCAGACCCGTTAACAGAGTGCACCGCTTGCCATAAACGCTACCGTGCTGATCATCTTGAGGAAGCGTATGAAGGAAAAAACAAACGCAAAGCTGAATCATTAGCTGAAATAAATTGCCCAGCATGTGGAAATAAAGGCCAATTCACAACACCAAAGCAATTTTCAGGTTTGCTAAAAACTTATTTAGGGCCAGTCGAAGATGAATCTGGTTTAGCTTATTTACGTCCCGAAACAGCACAGGGAATTTTTATAAATTTTGATCAAGTAATGACTACATCTCGCAAAAAACCACCATTTGGAATCGGACAGATTGGGAAATCATTCCGAAATGAAATTACTCCAGGAAACTTTATTTTTCGTACTCGAGAGTTTGAGCAGATGGAGATGGAATTTTTTGTAGTTCCGGGTACTGATGAAGATTGGCACCAATATTGGATTGATACCAGGTTGGCTTGGTACAAAGATTTGGGAATAAATCCGGATCGCCTGCGAATTTATGACCATCCAAAAGAAAAACTTTCACATTATTCCAAGCGCACTGCAGATATTGAGTATAAATTTGAATTTGCCGGTACTGAATGGGGAGAGCTCGAAGGTATCGCCAATCGAACCGATTTTGATTTAAAAGCGCATTCGGCTGCTTCTGGAAAAGATCTTTCTTACTTTGACCAAGAGAAAAATGAGCATTGGACTCCATATGTGATTGAACCAGCGGCTGGAGTGGATCGCTGTGCACTTACTTTCTTGATGGATGCTTACACTGAAGATGAAGCACCAAATGCAAAAGGTGAGATGGAAAAGCGAGTTGTATTACGTCTTGATCATCGTTTAGCTCCAATTAAGGCTGCAGTATTGCCTTTATCGCGCAACGCTGATTTGTCACCAAAAGCTCGTGACCTTGCTGCGCAATTGCGTAAAAATTGGAGTATTGATTTTGATGATTCGGGTGCAATTGGTCGCCGCTACCGTCGTCAAGATGAGATCGGAACTCCTTTTTGCATCACAGTTGATTTTGAATCCCTTGAAGACCACGCGGTAACAATTCGTGAACGCGACTCAATGGAACAAGTTCGCATCTCAATTGATCAAGTGGAAACATGGTTAGCACTACGCCTGCTCGGCTGTTAAAGCCGCTTAGACTTCAAATCCCAACTGGGGAGATCCAAATAGACCCTCCAGTTGTTTTAGCCCCTATGGCTGGAATTACTAATGCTGCTTTTCGTTTGCTTTGCCGTGAACAAGGAGCCGGACTTTTTGTATCTGAGATGGTGACCGCTCGTGCCCTTGTTGAACGTCATCCAGAAACTTTGCGGATGATCACACCAGGCAAAGGTGAATTTCCAAGATCGGTGCAGTTGTATGCAGTTGATCCAATAGTCGTTGGTCAGGCCGTAACAATGTTAGGGCGCGAGAACTTAGCCGATCACATTGATTTAAATTTTGGATGCCCTGTACCAAAAGTTACTCGCAAAGGTGGCGGCGCAGCGCTACCTTTCAAACGTAAATTGTTTTCGGCAATTGTTGAATCAGTTGTGAAATCAGCAAAACCATTTGGAATTCCAGTAACAGTAAAAATGCGAATTGGCATCGACAGCGATCACATCACATATTTAGAAGCAGGAGAGAGTGCAGCAAAACTAGGCGTAAGTTGGGTGGCCCTTCATGCCCGGACCGCAGCACAAATGTATTCCGGAAAAGCACAATGGGATGCGATTGGAAGACTTGTCGAACATCTTGCGCCATATGGAACACCGGTTTTAGGTAATGGAGATATCTGGTCAGGTGCAGATGCTTTAAATATGGTTGAACAAAGCGGTTGCCACGGTGTCGTAGTCGGTCGCGGGTGTCTAGGAAGACCATGGTTATTTGCAGAGTTAGTTGCTGCATTTGAAGGTCGCGAAATTCCACAGCAACCAACCTTGCGTGAAGTAGCTCAAATCATGGTGCGCCATGGTGAATTACTCGGCGATTATTTTGAAGATGAGTTTCGTGCCGCAAGAGATTTGCGTAAACATATGGCTTGGTATTTAAAAGGTTTCCGTGTTGGTGGAGAGATTCGTGCGTCTCTCGCCATGATTGAGAATATTGAACAGTTACGAGATTTACTTGGACAGATTGAGCAACAACCATATCCCGTTGCACTTGGTGAACAACCACGCGGAAGATCATCATCAATTAGAACAATTGCGTTACCAGATAAGTGGCTAGATGATCCTGATGAGTATGCACATATAGAAGTTGAAGATTTGGTTTCTGGAGGATGAACCCTTTTAAAATAATTTTTCGAGTAATTTCATTGATGGTAATTATTGTGGTTGCTATCCCGACATTGATAGTAGGTAGAGTTTGGTGGAGTGGGACGCATCCAATTGAAAGCAAATCAGATGTAGCAATAGTTTTGGGCGCCGCTCAATTTAATGGTCGCCCTGGCCCGGTACTTGAGGCGAGATTGAAGCAAGCGCGAATTCTTTATAAAGAAAATTTAGTCGATCAAATCATCACCGTAGGGGCTGGTGCACCAGGTGATCGAACCACCGAAGGTGCGGCAGGAAGATATTGGCTAGTCAATCATGGAGTTAAAAACTCAGCTGTAATCTCTGTCCCAAAAGGAAGAGACACTCTTTCGAGTACCAAGGCTTACGCAAAAGTTGTGGCTGGTAAAAAAGTTTTAGTGGTTACTGATCCGTGGCACTGTCTTCGTGCAACAACTATGGCTAAAGATTTAGGAATCTCAGTCACTTGCTCGCCAGTTGAAAGTGGTCCAAATTCTGTGGGTTCAGCTACCTCAAAATATTTATTGCGCGAAAGCGTTGCCTATCTTGCCTACATAACTTTAGGAAGAGCGGGCATAAATTTAAGTGATCACTAAAACCTATTAGCCCCTATTTAAAGTGGTTTTTGGGCTCAAGTCGGCACCTTCTACTAAGGTGAGGGCTGTGGGATATTTAGAATTTGATCGCGAACGGTATGTTAACGAGCCAGCAAAAAGGCCCGGACGTACTGAATTTGCGCGTGATCGCGCGCGCGTACTGCACTCGGCGGCATTGCGCCGTTTAGCAGCAAAAACTCAAGTTGCAGTTCCATGGGCAAGTGACTTTCCGCGAACTCGCTTGTCACACTCACTCGAGTGCGCCCAGGTAGGTCGCGAAATTGGTGGCGCCCTTGGTGCAGATCCGGATTTAGTTGAGACTGCTTGTTTAGCTCATGATTTAGGGCATCCGCCTTTTGGACACAATGGTGAAAATGCACTTAGTGAACTTGCATCCGCCAGCGGAGGTTTTGAGGGTAATGCACAAAGTTTTCGAATTTTAGTGCGCCTTGAGCCAAAAACAATTTCTGATCAAGGTTTATCAGCAGGGTTAAATTTAACTCGGGCAACTTTAGATGCATCAATTAAATATCCTTGGGCTGTTGGAGAAAATGAAAAACTGCCAACTAAATTTGGCGTTTATCAAGATGACATTGCACATTTTAATTGGGCAAAATCGGCCAGTAGTTTAAACGAAAAGAAATTTTCAAAACCGCTTGAAGCTCAGATTATGGATTGGTCTGATGATGTGGCGTACTCAGTTCATGATTTTGAGGACGCACTTCAAGCTGGATTAATATCGGTTTCTTCATTTAGAGCAGATATTGAAGAACTCTGGAAATTAAGTGCAGATGAAAATTTACCTAATCTAAGTCAGAGTGAATTTGAAAAAGGGTTAGATCGCTTAGAGGAACTTTCCTGTTGGCCAAGTAATTTTGACGGCTCGCATAGTGCAATGGCCCGACTTAAAGATTTAACAAGTCAATTAATTGGTCGCTTTGCCCACGGTGCAGAGTTAGCAACACATTCCAAATATGGAGATGCACCACTCAACCGTTATGAAGCTGATTTAGTTGTGCCACAAAATGAAAGAGTTGAAGTTGCGGTGCTTAAAGCAATTTCAGCTCATTACATTTTTGCAGCGCAAAGTTCGTTGGGTCGGTATGAACGTGAGCGCACCTTAATTCAAAGGCTTTTTTCGGCTTTAAGCGACAACGGAGCTAAATACCTGGACCGTAATTTTCAACTCAGTTGGCAAGAAGCCGCCTCAGATCATGAAAAGGTTCGGGTAATCGTTGATCAAATCGCCTCACTAACCGATCCAGCGGTTGATCTGTTACTCGCCAAGATAGATGGGAATTAGGATCTGCTTATGGCCGGCCGAATAATTGATGCTGATGTGGCTCACATTCGTGATACCAGTCGTATTGATGATGTTGTTGCCGATTATGTGCAGTTAAAAAGTGCCGGCGGTGGCCAAAAGAAAGGGCTCTGTCCATTCCATGATGAAAAAAGTCCGTCTTTTCATGTGACTCCAAGCAAAGGTTATTACCACTGCTTTGGGTGTCAAACTGGCGGAGATGTAATTTCTTTTGTGATGAAAATTGAGCATCTTTCCTTTACGGAAGCGGTTGAACGTTTAGCAGATCGAATGAATTACCAACTTAATTATGAAACCTCATCTGATTCTTCGCCACGAATAAGTGGGAGTGAACGCAAACGGGTATTAGAAGCAAATAAATTAGCCGCAGCTTTTTACAAAGAACAATTAAATGGTCCTGGGCCGGCACAAGTTGGACGAGAATTTTTAAAACAGCGGGGATTTGATCGAAGCGCCGCAGAAAGTTTTGGAGTCGGTTACGCCCCCGATGAGTGGGATGCGCTTTCAAAACATTTGAAAGCAAAAGGCTTTACCGATGCCGAATTAGAGATGGCTGGTTTAACTAAAGAGGGCCAACGTGGATTTATTGATCGTTTTCGCAACCGTTTAATTTGGCCTATTCATGAGATATCAGGTGATGTGGTGGGTTTTGGTGCTCGTAAATTATCTGAAGAAGATACCGGTCCAAAATATTTGAATACTTCTGAAACTATTGTGTATAAAAAAAGTGCACTTTTGTATGGTCTTGATATTGCCAAGAAAGAGATTGCTAAAACCAGACAAGTTGTAGTTGTAGAGGGTTACACCGATGTGATGGCGGCACATTTGGCGGGAGTGACCACGGCTGTTGCTACCTGTGGAACTGCTTTTGGTGATGAACATATCCGAATATTGCGCAGACTTTTAATGGATGATGATTCTTTTCGCGGTGAAGTGATTTTTACATTTGACGGAGATGCAGCGGGCCAAAAAGCAGCGATGCGAGCATTTGGTGATGATCAAAAATTTGTAACGCAAACATTTGTTGCAGTTGAGCCAAATGGGTTGGATCCATGTGATCTTCGAATTAAAAGTGGAGATGCTGCCGTGCGCGATTTAGTTGCTAAGCGAGTACCGCTTTTTGAATTTGCCATCAAAACCCATTTAAAAAATTATGATTTGGCAACAGCAGAAGGAAGAGTGGCGGGATTACGCGAGAGCGCTCCACTAGTTGCAAAAATTCGCGATCGCTCGCTTCGTCCGGAATACACTAGAGCACTTGCAGGTTGGCTAGGAATGGATATTGAAGCAGTTCGAGACGCTGTTCGGGATGCAGGTGGTCGCAATTCAGGAGGGCGCGAAAGTGCACGTGCACCAAGACCGGATCAAGCTAGCCCCACAATTACTTTAGAACGAGAAGCGTTAAAAATCATTTTGCAGCAACCAGTAATTAGTGCACTTTGGAGCGAGATTGAAGCTCGTGATTTTAGTGATCCACTTTATGAAGCGATCCGCACTCTAATCGGTGGAGGATTGCAAAATCCGGCACAGTTAATTGAAAATCAAGATGAGGTAATCCAAGGACTATTACGTGAGTTGCTGGTTGAACCAATTCAAACAGGTGAGATCAATCAAAGATATGCCGAAAGTGTTTTTGCTCGGTTGCGCGAAGTTTCCCTCACTCGCCAGGTAGCTGAGATTAAATCTAAATTACAACGAATTGATCCCGAAGAAGAGCAATACATGGGGATTTTTGGGGAACTAGTGGCTCTCGAGGCTAAGCGGCGTGCATTGCACGATCTCGGTCTAGGGGAGTTGGCCTTTTAGCCATCTAGAGCCGGCGGAAAGATTAAGATTTAGCTCAGGTTGCCACCTGCGATAAGGTTTGTCTCTATTCCCTGATAGCTCAATTGGCAGAGCAGCCGGCTGTTAACCGGCAGGTTCTTGGTTCGAGTCCAAGTCAGGGAGCCCACAAAAAGCTCTCAGAAAGGGCACCGCCTTTAGGCAGGCTCGTGCAGTTAGGTAGGAAGATGAAATTAACTGGGACGCTGGAAAGAGTGGGCAAGTCAACTTTGGCTAATTTAGCTAAAGTTAAAAGTGCGAAAACCGGTAGCAAAATCGTGGTCGCATTTATGGCTGGCGTTGCCGTAGCCGGAGGTGGCGCATATGCAGTCACTTCTACCTCACCTACTGTTGCTGCATGTGTTGATACCAAAACCAAAGTTATGTACTTCTCAAAAACTGCTAAATGTCCGACCGGTCGCTCACTAGTTAGTTGGAACGTTACGGGGCCGCAAGGAGCAGCAGGTGCAGCGGGAGCTGATGGAGTCACTAAAGATAATTCAGGGAATTTATCGATAAGAGATATTGCAGTAAAAGTACTTCCTTCAGTCGTTTCGATTTCAGTAACTGCAACTGGCGGTTCTGGAACTGGCTCTGGCTCAGTTATTCAAAGTGATGCAACTAAGAGTTACATTATTACTAATAACCATGTTATTAATGATGCAGTTTCGAGTGGCACCGTAAAAGTAGAGTTAAAAAGTGGTGAAAAAGTTACCGCAACCATTCGCGGTCGAGACATTGCATATGATTTAGCTGTTCTCCAAATCTCAAAAGGTAATCTTCCAATAATGGAGATTGGTGACTCAAGTAAAGTTGTAATTGGAGATTTATCAATTGCGGTTGGATCTCCGCTTGGATTATCTGGAACAGTAACTAGTGGAATTATTTCGGCTCTCAATCGTCCAGTTAGTACTGGGAGTTCTACATCAACCGAATCATTTATTGATGCAATTCAAACTGATGCTGCAGTAAATCCGGGAAACTCAGGTGGCCCACTTGTAAATGGCCAAGGTCAAATGATCGGGGTTAACTCCGCTATCGCATCACTTGCCGATTCGGCATCAAGCCAAGCTGGAAGTATTGGACTCGGGTTTTCAATTCCAGTAAATCAAGCGATGCGGGTTGCCCGCGAAATCATTGAAACCGGTAAATCCACCAGACCTTTGATGGGCGTAAATATTGATCCCACCTTTACGGGCGTGGGTGGAAAGATAATTGGTTTAACTACGGGTGGAGCCGCTGATAAAGTTGGAATTCCAGTAAACAGTGTGATCAGAGCAATCGATGGCTTTGTAATCAACAGTGATGTTGAAGCAATTGTCAGAATTCGCTCTTATGCTCCAAATGCCACAGTGAGCGTCCTGGTTGATTTACCAAGTGGTGGCCAACAAACTTTTTCTGTGAAACTTGGTAGCGCGCTTTCAAATCCTTAATCTCTAATTCACATGGCAGAAATATGAAGGGATATAATTAAGTCATGGCTCAATTTCATCTGCAGATTAAACTTCCTGATCGCCCCGGCTCGCTCGGCACTGTTGCCTCAGCGATTGGCTTTGCCGGAGGAGATATCCGCAATCTCTCAGTGATGAAAAATGAGAATGGCGAGGGTGTTGATGATTTAGTTGTCGCTATTCCTGGCTCTGATCCAACAGATTTGTTAAATGTTTTAAATGCTATTGGGGGAGTCGAAGTAATTTCGATCGAGAAAGTTTAAATATTTAAATTTTTGACATGAGATAGCGCGGCTTTGCCAATATATGACGCCGTAGCAAAATGCGAAAGTTCAAGTAATCGATTCCATTTAGCACTTCGTTCAGATCTATGGGTAGAGCCAACTTTTATTTGACCAGCATTGCTACCAACCGCTAAATCAACCAACCAACTTTCCTCAGTATCTCCAGATCTGGCAGAAACTACTGTTCCCCAATTTGAACCCTTTGCAGTCGTTAATGCAGTCAGCGCTGAATGCAATGTGCCGGCTTGATTTGGCTTGATTAAAATAGTATTAGCTTCCAAATTTGCGATTCCACTTACTAAGCGATCATTTTGGGTTGCGTAACGATCATCCCCAATTATTTGAATCCGATCACAATATTCACCTTGCTGTTTCCAGCCATCGTTGTCATCTTCGGCGGCGCCATCTTCAACTGAAATAATCGGATAGATATCTAGCCACTTGCCCCACCTAGAAACAAATTGTTCTGAAGAGAGTTTCTTAATATTTCCGCTCTCATGGATTTGATAATGGTCGCCTTGGAATGATTGCGTTGCTGCGATATCAAGAGCGATCGCTACTTTCCCGGATAGTCCAGCCTTGGCTATTCCATCACTCACAAATGCGAGTGCTTGTTCATCAGATTGCAAACGAGCGGTAACTCCGCCCTCATCAGCCACCAAGGATTGATCATGACCACTTTTACTCAGTAGTGATTTCGTAGATTCTCGAACTTTCCATACCCACTCCATCGCTTCTTCTATAGAGGTTGCACCAATGGGAACCGCCAAAATATCTTGCAGATCTATCGCTCCACCAGCATGAGCACCACCTGAGAAAATATTTACCATCGGCAGCGGGAGAGTGGGCGTGCAATGTAAGTGCTCAGCGATAACTGTAAATGGTTCAACGTTATTTTCTTTCGCAGTTGCTAACCAAGCAGCAATAGTTATGGCAACTGGAATGTGACCACCAAATTTAGAAAAGGTACGTGATGAATCGTAAATGCGAAGAGTTTTATCTAACTCTGCGAAATTATTTCCATCAATTCCGATTAAATGCGGAAGTACTTCTTTAGTGAAAAGTGAGATTGCTTCAGTTACGCTATTTCCTCCGAATGATTCCTTGTTATCTCGTAAAAATAAGGCTTCATGAGCACCTGTACTAGCCCCTGAAGGAGCAATCGCATTGGCTGATTTATCACCCAATACAACGCGCGCCGCAACAGTTGGCATTCCCCGGGAATCAAGGACCTGCCAAAGATCAATCTTAGTTATTGCGCTCATAAATACTGATTACAACTTTTTACAAAACGCCAAATTTTGCAAATGCCGCACTTGGTGCCATTCCTTCACGGACAGCTTTGCGGAAATCGCTTTCTCCAGAGTTTTTCTCTTCAACTTTTGCAACAACAATATCGATCATATGTTGTGGAATAACTGCAACTCCATCAACATCGCCGACAATCAAATCACCAGGATTAATTGTCACACCATCAATGACTGCTTGCACATTGTGTTCAACAACTTCATAGCGACTATTAATATCTGTTGGATCAGTTTCGACTCCAAATACTTTGAAGCCCATCGCACGCATTCTGGTTACATCGCGTACTGGACCATCTGTTAGCGCACCAGCAACACCTTTGAAAGCACAGGCAGTTGAAAGCAATTCACCCCACAGCGCAGCACGTTTTAATCGGCCAGAGGGTGTTACATAAACCTGATCTTTTTGAATCGCATCAAGTGCGGCAAGCAAGCCCACATATGGGACTTCTGGATATGTATCTACAACTTCAAGCCTGACTGGAAATGCGTAACCCATCATTACGCCATCACCTGAGATCATGCTGACATCTGATTTCAATACTTGATTTCGATAACCAAGATGATCTAAAACATCGGAAGTTAGCGCCGCACCAAAGATTGTGCGGAGTCGGGCCAGTTCATGCGCTGGGTTAGCTGGGTTGTTTGCTGAGATCATGGCCTCAGCCTAAAGGGCATCGAGGAAATTTGTTAAATCGCTCTAATTCGTAAAGTTGGAACCATTCATTTATCAATTTTACGCTCAGAATTTCCTAAATCGGACAAATTCTCATTTATAATTTAAATTGAATATGGTAAAAAACTCAGTATTAATGCTGTCACCAACGGGTCTTCAATTTGACCTAAGGCAAATATGAGACCAGCATTCGGGATGTAGTTCTGCTACATCCAAATACCCTCGCAGAGAATGGAATATGAATGCGTAAAAGCTCATATCGCGTCGCTGCTGGTCTTGCTGTAATTGCACTTCTTGCAGCAGGTTGCTCATCAGACAAAGCAGCCGAAGACACAGCCGCTACAGAAGAAACCGTAGCCGCAGATCCACAGCTTGAAATCTTTACCTGGTGGTCGTCAGGTGGAGAAGCTCTAGGACTTGCTGGCATGGAGTCCGTATTTAAAACAAATAACGCAGACACCGAATATGTAAATGCATCAATCGCCGGTGGTGCTGGAGTTAACGCAAAGGCTGTACTTACCAGCCGTCTAGAAGCAAACGATCCACCAGATTCATTCCAAGCACATGCTGGTATGGAACTTGATGGATATGTTAAATCTGGAAAACTTGAAGATTTAACTGATCTCTACAAATCTGAAGGATGGGACACAATTTTCCCAGCAGATTTAATTAAGACTCTTACCGTTGATGGCAAGATTTATTCAGTTCCAGTAAATATCCACCGTGCAAACGTACTGTGGTGGAATCCTGCAACTGCAACCAAGGCCGGAATTACTGCCGCTCCTGCAACTCTTGATGAGTTTTTTGCTGATCTTGAGAAGTTTAAGAAAGCTGGCATCACCGGACTTGCACTTGCAGGTAATGGTGACTGGGCAATTGCTCACTTGATGGATTACATCCTGCTTGCATCACTAGGTTCAGATTCATATGAAGGTCTCTTCAAGGGAACAACTTCATGGACTGGTCCAGAAGTTGCAGCCGCATTGAAGAACTTCCAGAAAGCACTCTCTTATGGAAATAAGGGTGCCGGAAACCTTGACTGGCCAGATGCTGGCAAGTTAGTTACCAGTGGAAAAGCTGGATTCTTCATCATGGGTGACTGGGCATCAGCTCAGTGGCAATCAGAAGGTCTTGTACTAGGCACCGATTACACCTGGGCACCTGCTCCAGGAACAGTTGGCGTTTACCAATGGCTATCTGATTCATTCACACTTCCAATTGGAGCAAAGCACCGCAACGCCGGTTTAGCTTGGCTCAAAGTCTGTGGATCTAAAGAAGGTCAAGATGCATTTAACCCTAAGAAGGGTTCAATCTCTGCACGTACCGACTCTGATCCATCAGTTTATGATGACTATCTAAAAGCAGCTATGGAAATGTGGAAGACCGATCGTTTGGTTGGTTCAACAGTCCACGGAGTAAATGGCAACAACGCTTTGATGGCCGCATACAACACAGCAGTTGGTAAGTACTTCTCAGGTGGATTCAAGGACAATGCCGGTTTGGCAAAAGACCTTGATGCTGCTTACATGGCAGGACAAGCCTAAGAAGTAAAATAATTTACGACTAACTAACAACTTTAGTTAGTTGCAAATTTGTAAGTGATCTCTGGTGGGTGGTGGAAACACCGCCCACCAGAATCATTAATTGGTAAGAGTTTTTAATTACAAGTAGAGTCAGATCATCAGATTATTGAACAATTAGATTAATAAGTTTGTGAAAGGTTTTTTTAAATGGCTACGGTTCAAAGCAAGCAAGTATCCGCGCGAATCGGTGGATTCTTCTTCGTTTTGCCTTCCATACTCGCTATTGCGATTTTCGTCTACGGAATGATTGCATACACCTTCAATGTCTCTTTGACTAACCGAAATTCGGCTTCGGTTAAAGATATTAAGCATGTGGGATTTAAAAATTACACTGAGCTTTTTGCCGATGAGCGCTTTATTCACGCACTTGGAAATCTTTTAAAGTTCACTGGCGTATTTTTGGTGGGAACTTTACTTTCAGGATTTATTATGGCTTTGCTACTCGAAAAAGGCGTAGCTGGAGAGGGTCTATTTAGATCCTTTTACCTTTACCCGATGGCGATCTCATTTATCGCAATGGGCACGGTTTGGCGTTGGTTGTTAAATTCAAGTCGCGATGGTGATGCTGGCGGATTAAATCTCGTTCTACAAAAAATTGGTCTTGGCTTTTTACAAAATGATTGGTACTTATCCCCCCGTGGGGCGATGTTTGCGATGGCAGTTCCCGCAATTTGGCAGATGAGTGGTTATGTTATGGCCCTGTTTCTCGCTGGATTCCGTGGAATTCCAGATGATCTACGTGAAGCAGCCCGAGTTGATGGTGCCAGCGAATTTAAGATTTATCGGCATGTGCTTTTCCCACAATTAAGTCCAACATTTTTGACTGTATTAATTATTTTAGGCCACATTTCTATGAAGGTATTTGATCTAATTATTGGTATCTCTGGAAAGAGTTACGTCACTGACGTGTTGGCCGTTTATATGTGGCAAGTTACCTTTGATATTACAAACTTTGCTAAAGGTGCATCTATAGCAATGATTATTTTATTTTTGGTTGCGATAGTAGTTATTCCTTATCTGAGCCATGTAAATAAGACAGAGCGGGAGAACTAAATGAGTGCAGATATCGTAGACCGCATCACGCATTCAACAGCGCCCAAGAAGAATCGCAGGCAGCTTTCTGGGGTTGCGCAATTTTGGTTAATTTTTCGCTACATATCATTAACCATTATTTTGGCGATGGTCATTTTGCCGATCTATGTTTTGGTAGTTAACTCTTTTAAAGGAATTAGCGGTGTTTACCTAAATACAGCTTTCGAGCTGCCTAAAACTTTAAATTTCGAAACCTGGTCGGCTGCTTGGGATTGGCTTGCCGTTCCGATGGGAAGAACACTTTTATTTGTTACGCAATCATCAATAATCTCAGCGCTAATTGGATCTATCAACGGTTATGTGCTTTCAAAGTGGCGCTTTGCTGGTTCTAATGCAGTATTTATGCTCTTTCTTTTTGGAATGTTTATTCCGTATCAAGCAATTATGATCCCACTGACTCAATTTAATAAATTAGTTGGGTTGACCGGTTCAATTTACGTCCTCGTACTAGCCCACGTGGTTTATGGAATTCCAATCTGTACGCTGATTTTCCGAAATTACTACGCCTCAATTCCCGATGAAATCATTGAAGCAGGACGCGTCGATGGTGCATCAATGGTGCGGATTTACCGGGCCATAATTTTGCCATTATCTATTCCGGCATTCGTGGTGGTCTTAATCTGGCAATTCACTTCAGCTTGGAATGATTTCCTTTTTGCAATCTTCTTAACGGGTGGATCACCAAAACTTGCAGTTGCCACGACTGCACTCAACTGGCTTACTGGAAGTTCAAATCAGGTTTACTACGGAAAGAATATGACCGCTTCATTAATGGCCTCAATTCCTACATTGTTGGTTTATATGTTCTTAGGGCGGTACTTCTTACGTGGACTGCTTAGCGGTTCGTTAAAGGGATAATTTAAAGTAAATCTGCTCCATTAAGTAATGATCTTGCTTTTTCAATTACCTTCAGTTTTGCCGAATCATTCAAATACTTTACTTGCGAAATTCCAACAACTCGCACCGCAGTAATGATGCCTACATGGTGACCCAGGTTCGCTGGTACTTCTCCTCGCTGCTGTTTATATGCCGCTAGGAAGTTTGCAATTGTTGCTAAGAGCAAATCTTTTTGCTCTTCAAGATGGATAGATTTAATAATCAGATGAGCACACATAAAAGCTAGATCAAATACAGGGGCACCTTGATGCGTAACTTCAAAATCTAAAACCCAAGTTCCACTTGGTCCAGCCAATATATTTTTGGGCGAGAAATCACCATGTACTGCGCACTCCATGCTCTCCATTAACTCTTTTGCGCATGTCGAGATTAAAGGTTCATACTCCAGCCAAATTTTTGCCATTCCGCCGTAAAAAGCTCCAGCCCTTAAGTCGTAAAGTCTTTTCTTGCCATTTTCGATACGTGGGGGGAGTTGCGCTCCGGTGGTTTTGTTGTGCCAAATCCCAAGCACTGTACCTAATTCGCTTCCAATCTTCGGATCCACAATTCCGTCAAGCATCTGTTGACGCCACTCACTCATATCCTCTGGTGCAAGTTCGAGCATGATTGCTAACTTTTCATCATTTCGTCCAAGTAATTTTGGAACAAACTCAGGTGTGAGTTGGTGGTACATAGTTATCGCATCGCCTTCAGCAAGAATTCGATCAACATCTGCTTCCCAGGTTCCCGGCACGCGCAACTGTGCAAGCGCACGCTTGATAACACCAGACCCGTTGTCCCAATTTACTTTTATGGTGTCACATGAGACTCCACCTGAAAGAGTTACAGCGGTTATCTCTTTGGCTTCAGGCACCAGCGATAGCAGAGTTTGAGTTGCAAACTCAGCATCCGATGAACTCAACTAACTGCCATTTCGATTAATTGAGCAATGTGCAGCACCCGAGTTTTCACTCGAGAGCGGCGCAAAGTGGTAGCTAATTGCCGGGTGCAACCTGGGTTAACTGTGATTACATAATCTAAGTTGAGATCTCGAATATCCTCAATTTTTTTAGCGATAATTTTACGACTGTTTTTTCTTTGCAGAAGTGAGTAACTTCCAGCCGCACCGCAACATCCACTTGCATCTGGGATTTCGACATAATCACCTAATGATTTAAGAATTTCGCGCGGTTGCTTAAATATGCCCAAGCCATTGCGCAAATGACATGAATCTTGAAAGCCGATGCGAATTTTTTTGCCATTTTTTTCTATCGGTTTTAAGAGTTTTTCTTGAGCGCTCCACCATTGCGAAAATTCATTTACTCGCTCATTTCCCAATACTGCGGCTAGATGGGCGGCACATCCTCCGGCGGTAGTGAGAATTGTTCCAGGCAATTTGTCGCCCAACTCTTTGGCCATCTCTTTGCCGCGTTCCAACTCGCCATTGTGGGCATGTAGCGCTCCACAGCATCCTTGGTTTTTGGTAATTGAAAGTTCAGGGGCGATCCGAGCAACAGTTCTACTAACTTTAGGAAATAAAACTCTTTCAAAGCAGCCCATCATCAAATTTAGATTTGGATCTGATTTTCGCTCACGTGCTGTGGGGGATACCAATCCCATACTCCGAACTCTCCAAGTAGATTTCACTGCTTCAAATAATCCGCGCACAATCAGCGGGCGATTCTTTCCTTGCCAACTTATTTCCCGCCACTCTTCAAGTAGTACTCCGTACTCAACTCCGGCAGGGCAAACTGGTTCGCAGGCCCTACATCCAAGGCAAAGAGATGATTGCTCCAGCCCTTCACTAAATGGCATCTTTCCATCTTGCAGCGCCCGCATCAATGTGATGCGACCACGGGGTGATGATTGCTCATCTCCAGTTAATTGATATGTGGGACAAGCAGGCAAGCAATAACCGCATGAGATGCAGCGATCTAATTTACTTTGGGTAAATTTATCGGTCATGAACCCAGCCTGCCTGGATTCAAGATTCCAGCCGGATCAAAAACCGATTTAATGCCGCGTTGTAATTGCATTTGGCCCTCACCTAAGCGTGCCGTTAGATAAGGCAACTTCGCGCTACCTACGCCATGTTCACCGGTGATAGTTCCACCAAGTGCAAGTGCCATTTCAAATATTTCCTTGAGCGCCGTTTCGGCACCATGCACTGCTCTCTCATCATTTTTATCAACCACAATTGTTGGGTGCAGATTTCCATCACCGGCATGTCCAAATGTTCCAATTAAAACTTGATTCTTTTTGCCGATTTCATTTATTCCATTAACCGCATCACTCATTATCGGGCGAGGTACTGAGATATCTTCCAAAATCGATAGAGTTCCTAATCTGGCAAGTGCCGGAAGAGAGCATCTACGCGCATACAAAAGCGCATCAGCGGCAGCAGTATCAGCAGCAAGGGTTACGCCACGCGATCCACTTACTTCAGCCGCAATCTGGGCCATCTTGTCAACAGCGGCATCGATAAAATCAGGTTCACCGTCATCACCAAATAATAAGAGTGCTCCAGCTTGAGTATCCAAGCCAAGATGAGCAAACTCTTCTACAGCCAAGATGCATGGGTTGTCGAGAAACTCCATAGTGGCTGGCAAGATTCCGGCACGCACGACTTGATCAACGGCATTTGAGGCGGCGGCTAAATCGGTGAAGTATGCCACGCCATATTTAGCAGCACGTGGACGTGGATTTAATATCGTTGTTATCTCGGTAAAAATTCCAAGTGTGCCTTCGCTTCCGACAAACAATCTAGTCAAGTCATAGCCGGCAACATCTTTAACCATTCGCGAACCTGTTCGAACAATTTCGCCAGTTCCAGTCACAACTTCTAACCCTAAAATGTAATTTTTAGTTGTTCCATATTTCAATCCGCGCAAACCGCCTGCACTTGTTGCAACATTGCCACCGATTGTTGAAACATTTTTCGAACCTGGATCGGGAACAAACATCAAACCTTCTTTTGCTACAGTTTCATCAAGTGTTTGATTTGTGACTCCGGGCTGCACAACTGCCAACATTTGCGCACGATTTACTTCAAGAATTTTATTCATCTTGTTCATGCTTAAAACAATTCCACCATTTAATGGAACAGTCGCCGCACATAAATTACTTCCAGCTCCTCGAGCAATAATCGGAGTTTTAGTGCTTGCCGCAAATTTCACAATCTCAACTACTTCATCCGTAGATCGTGGAGTTACTACCACTTCTGGCAATCCATGAAACAGTGGAGTCGCATCACGACTATAACTCTCTAAAGCAACGGCATCACCATGCACTATTTCAGCGCCAACCAGAGCAGTAAGCCGGTCAACCAATTTTTGGTTGTCGTGGTTTGGGGCTGGTGACATTCGGGCTTGCCCGCCTTTCTGCGGTTATTTGGGGGTACTCAAATGAGGGGTACTCGCCGTAGAGTACCGCTCAAAGATAACCATAAATGGGGGCAAAATGCAGGTAACTGTCTTTGATCAGCGACGCAATATTCTCGGTGAGGGCCCAACCGCCACCGGCGCCAAAAATCAGCAGATTCAATGGGTCGACATTATGGGCAAGCTGGTTCGCACCCGACATTTAATTACTGGAGAAATTTCCGAATATCAGACAGCGGAGCATGTTGGTTTTGCTATTCCACGCAAAAATGGCGGAGATGTAATTGGCACGGCAAGTGGTCCACATCTTCGTGATGCCGATGGAACTTTGCATAAATTGCCAACTCGAGTAGATGCTGATGGTTTTAGCGCAACCCAGATAGTTCGTTGGAATGACGGAAAGATCTCTCCTGCTGGAGATTTATTTTTAGGGACTATGGGATATAAATTTGAAAACAATGCCGCCGCTCTTTATCAGATGCGTGGAGATGGAAAACATCTGCGCAGGATTTTTGGTGATGTAACAATCAGTAATGGTCTTGATTGGACTCCTGACGGTAAAACAATGTTTTACATTGATACAACTTTGCAGAGAGTTGACAGATTAGATGTAGTGGAAAGAGATGTGATAAACCGTCGTCCATTTATAAATTTCCCAGAGAGTATGGGAATGCCAGATGGAATGTCAGTTGATGCAAATGGAAATCTTTGGGTCGCTTTTTGGACCGGCTCAGCAGTACGTTGCTTTGATGGGGAAAACGGCAAGCAACTTGATGAAGTAAGTTGCCCAACCCCAAGAATTACTTCTTGTGTATTTGCTGGTGAAAATTTAGATCAATTAATTATCACTAGCGCTCGCGAAGAAAGTGAAGTAGGCGAACCAAAGGAATCAGGAATGACATTTATCGCAACTCCCGGGGTGCGCGGTCAAAAGACCACCCTCTTTGAAGCGTAATGCCTGATCTATATACCTTCGGGGAAGCAATGGCATTGTTTCTTTCCGAAGACACCGATTCAGTTATTGATGCGAAGTTGTATCGCAGAAGCACTGCAGGCGCCGAAGGGAATGTCGCAGTAGCAGTTTCTAGACTCGGTTTGCACGCACATTTTTATACCCACCTCGGACAAGATGAGTTAGGTACCGCAATCCTTGATGATTTTATCGCTGAAGGCGTAGATGTCTCTGAAGTTAAGCGAGTGCCAGAATTTAGTGGCACCATGATCAGAAATCCTGGAACTACCCGTCCTGTTGAAGCAACATATTTAAGAAAAGGTGCCGCAGCAACAACAATTTCGCCAGCTGATATTAATTTAGGAATGCTGCACTCATCGAAATGGGTTCATACCACGGGAATTACTTGTGCAATATCAACCTCAGCCACAAGCGCTGTTGAATTTGCATTAACAAAAGCAAGAAAAGCAAAGATCACTTGCAGTTTAGATTTAAATATTAGAAGAAAATTGTGGAGCGAATCTCAAGCAAGAGTAGTTCTTGAACCTTTAGCTCATGATATTGATCTACTTATTGGTGGAGAAGATGAGTACCTTGCAATCTTTGGTGAAAATGATCCAAAACGAGCCTTGGAATTAGTTGCAGATCGTGGTTGCAAAATTGCAATAATGACAAAAGGTGACCAGAAAATTCGTTACCTTATTAATGGTGAGTTCGGGGAAGTAACGCCACCTAAAGTTAAAGCTGTTGATCCGGTTGGATCAGGGGACGCATTTACAGGTGGGGTAATCGCAGGGTTGCTAAGTGGTTTGAGTGCAATAGATGCGATTAAACAGGGCAGCGTTTCAGGGGCCCGTGTAGCAAGCCAATTTGGTGATTGGGCTGGATTGCCAACTGGGGTTAAAGGTAGAACTGATCCAGCGATAATTGCCCAACTAACCGGAGGAGTCCAATGAGTGTTGTCGATACATTATTGAAAAGTGGTGCAGTTGCGATTGTTCGAACTGCTGATCAAGCAAGTTGTCAGGAAGCCGCCGAAGCAATTATTGGCGCTGGGTTAACTTCAATAGAAATTACACTCACAACTCCAGGTGCGCTTGATGTAATTGCCTCATTGGCAGCACGCAAGAATATTTGCGTTGGAGTAGGAACAGTTTTGACAATTGCAGATGTGGCTAATGCAGCAAAAGCTGGTGCAACTTTTGTGGTTTCTCCAAATACAAATTCGGAAGTTATTGCGGCCACTAAAAAGGCTGGTTTGATTTCAATTCCTGGAGTCGCAACTCCAAGTGATGTTGCGACCGCACTTGCCGCAGGTGCTGATGTGTTGAAATTATTTCCAGCATCTTCATATGGGCCGGCTCATCTAAAAGCGTTACGTGATCCATTTCCAGGAAATCTTTGGTGTCCCACTGGTGGATTAAGTGTGGCCGCGGTCCCAGATTGGTTCGCTGCTGGTGCAAATATGGTTGGCCTTGGCGGCCCCCTTCTAAAAGGTGGCCTGACTGCTATCCCAGCAAATGTGGCCGCATTCTTGGCTGTTGTTGCGCAAGTAAGAGAGATAAACTCCTGATCATGAAATTACCAAATGACCATATTTTAGTAACTGGCGGAGCAAATGGAATCGGGGCTGCAATTGTGCTCGATGCAGCACAGGCCGGAGCACGTGTCTCCTTCGTAGATATCGATGTTTCAGGTTCTGAAAAATACCTTGGTGAATTAAGAGCTGCCGGCCATAAAGTTGAATTTGAACGTGCCGATGTAGGTAACTTTGCTGATGTAGAACAAGCGCTCAAAAAGTTAGTAGCCAAACAAGGTGATTTTACTGGCGTAGTAAATAATGCTGGCGTCGGTTCAAGTGCTGATCCAGTAACGATGACTGATGAAGAGTGGGATGTTTTTTTTGCTATTGATATGAAATCAATTTGGCACACTGCAAAGTTAACTTTGCCGGCAATGCGTAAAGCGCGAAAAGGCTCAATTGTAAATATTGCATCGATCCATGCTCGCATGACAGCCCCAAATTACTTTCCTTATGGTGCCGCTAAATCTGCAGTCTTGGGATTGACTCGAAATTTAGGAATTGATGAGGGTCCTAACAATATTCGCTGTAATGCGGTTTCTCCTGGTTACATTATGACTGCAATGGCAGAGGCTTGGTATGCCGAGGAAGCTGGAAGATATGAACATGCACTTTCTGTTCAATCCATGGGTCGTGTAGGTCAGCCAATTGAAATCGCTAAGGTGGTCACTTTTTTACTCTCAGATGCTGCCTCTTTTGTAAATGGATCAGATTGGGCTGTAGATGGCGGAATAGGAGCGCGGTCAGTATGAGTTCATCAAATTCATCAAATTCATCAAATTCATCATTGGCATTAAAAGGTCATCACGTATTAGTAACTGGCGGATCTCAAGGAATCGGCGCAGCTATTGTTGTAGATGCTGCTGCTGAGGGTGCTCGAGTTTCATTTTTTGATATTGATGTAGAACGCGGCGAAGCGCTAGCCGCTAAATTAAATTCCGAAGGTAATGAAGTGCTCTTTGTTAAAGCTGATGTTTCAAAGTTTGCGCCTTTTAAAGCAGCTTTTGATGCTGCAGTGGCAAAATTTGGCCCAGTAACTGCAGCCTGTTCTAATGCAGGGCGCAACTCGTATGCAGATCCAGTCACTTACACAGATGAAGAGTGGGAATCATTTTTTGCACTTGATTTAAAATCAAGTTGGTATATTGCAAAATTATGCTTACCTGAGATGCGCAAAGCCAAAAAAGGATCAATTGTTTTTATCTCATCGATTCATGGTCGGATGACCGCACCAAATTATTTCCCATACTCTGCTGCAAAAGGTGGATTAAATGGCTTAGCTCGCAACTTGGCTCTTGATGAGGGCCCACAAAATATTCGGACCAACACGGTTTCTCCGGGATATACCTTGACCGCATTGGTTCACTCTTATTTTGACCTCTACCCTGATCGCAAAGCTGATGCCGAAGCGGTGCAACCCATGGCTCGAATGGGTAATCCTTCAGAAATTGCAAAAGTTGTTTCATTTGTTTTATCTGATGATGCATCATTTATAAATGGTGCAGATTTAATGGTTGATGGTGGGCTGCACGCACGGTTTGCTTAATTAAATTTTATAAATTGAAAAAAGGGGAGCAATAAATGTCTGAGTGGAAAAGTAGTCGCGATCCTAAAGGTCCAATGCATGCCGGTATTTTATTATTAAGTAATCAAAAGGTAGTAAGTGCTGATGCGGACAATCTCCCTGAGAGTCCAAAAAGATTTTCTGACGGTAGCCGTTGGAAAGTAGAGATTCCCTCCGTTGAAGGTCCCGCTGCGATGCGAGTTGTTATTGAAGAGGCGGCAAAACATAAATTGGCTTTCCATCGTGCTAGCCAAGGTAGCGGAATAATGATGCTTACCGATCCAGAGATTAAAGAGTTTTTAGAGTTAGGTGAAAAAGTTAAAGCTGAAGTTTGCCTATTCGTCGGACCACGCTCATCTTGGGATATTGGGCGAGCTACGATTGGCACATCCAGTGCAACAGTTCACCCATCACTACGCGGTGCCGACCAACTTCGTTTTGCCGTTGAAGATGTACTGCATGGAGTAAAGCTAGGAGTTAAATCAGTATTAGTGGGTGATATCGGATTGCTTGATGTTTTAGGAAAAGCTAAGCGCAGCGGGGATCTACCTGGAGATTTAGTTTTAAAAACCTCAGTAGCGCTCCCTTGCAACAATCCAGCCACCGCAGCCTTGTATGAAGATCTTGGTGCATCAACTTTGAATTTAACTACTGATCTCTCTTTGGCTCAAATTTCAGCTATTCGTTCGCAAGTTGATCTTCCAGTTGATGTTTATGTAGAAGCTGCTGATGATTTTGGAGGAGCGGTTCGTCACTATGAAGTTCCAGATTTGGTTCGCGTAGCCGCGCCTATTTATTTGAAATTTACCGTCCGGAATGCTCCGGGGCTCTATCCATCTGGCGCTCATTTGCAAGGTGCGGTCGAAGCAACTGCACGTGAGCGAGTGCGTCGCGCTGCAATTGGGACTGGAATGCTAACTCGCTACGGTTTGAGCTAAAAATTTCACAAGTGAAAGCTTTTTCTTCCAAAATATCAATACAGGGAGCGCAGATTGGGAGCGAAAATCCACTTCCAATTTTTCGAAATCAAAATAGAGATCGCTCCGTAAAGTTTCTAAATGAGTTTTCGGCAGAGCAAACCAATTTAATCGGATATGAAGCTGGAGAAATCTATCTTCCACATCGCTGGCAAGATAGGTACACCAGAGAGTTAACAGCAAGAGAAATCACCACAGTCGTTCTTGAAAATGAAAATTTACGAGCAACGTTCTTACCTGAACTTGGCGGCCGACTCTATTCACTTTTTGATAAAGAAAATCAGCATGAATTACTATTCACTAATCCAATTCTCCAATTTGCCAACCTTTCAATTTTAAACGCATGGTTTTCAGGTGGGATTGAATGGAACATGGGGCAATATGGCCATACGTTTGGAACCTGTTCACCTGTCCATGTAGCAAAATTAATTGATGACACCGGTAATGAATTCATTCGGATTTACGATTATGAAAGAACTCGGAATTTCTACTGGGCTATTGATTGCCACTTACCCACAGGTGCAAAAAACTTAAGGGTTCATGTTCGAATAATTAATGATCGATCCGAAATGACACCAATGTATTGGTGGACAAATATTGCAGTGCGCGAAACTCCAAAAGCCCGAGTATTTGGAAGTACAGATGAAGTTATTTTTGTGGATCAAGGCTTTGCCGGTTATGGGAGCGGCAAATTGCCTTATCTGCCAACGGTTCCTGATGTTGACCTCTCTTTTCCGCAGAATTTTCCATTTGCCAATGAGTATTTCTTTCAAAATTCCAAGTCGATTAGTTCTCCATGGGAATCAATTCTTTACGAGGACGGCCAAGTATTTTATGAGCGAAGTACTGCAGAATTGCGTTATAAAAAGATGTTTTGTTGGGGAAATCATGTTGGTGGGCGGGGTTGGCAGGAGTTTTTATCTGATGCTTCATCTGCTGATTTTTCACCATATTTAGAGTTGCAAGCCGGCTTGGCTCCAACTCAACTACATGGCTACCAAATGCCTGGAAATTCAGCAATTTCATTTACGCAATTTTTTGGTAGTTTTACAAAAATCGAAAATCAACAACTTTTAAATGTGAAATGGTCAGCTGCGCAAGAAAAAATCTCAGATCAGATAGAAAAAGTTGTCCCCAAAGATTTACTTGAAAGTGAAAATCTACGTTTTGAAAAACTGGCTACCCAGACTCCTTCAGAGATTCTTTACCAAGGTAGTAGCTGGGGTGCACTTGAACAGATGCGTAGGGAAAAATCTGGTGAGAAAATCCCAGTTGGTTTTATATTTGAATCTTTAAAAAGCGAGCAGGTAGGCGATTGGATTAAACTACTTGAAACTGGCAATTATCCAAGTGGTGATGTAACCAAGGTTCCATCATCATGGATGGTTCAAAAAGAATGGATTTCACTTCTAGAAAATAGCCGTCAAAATTGGTCAAGTGCTTTACATATTGGTAATTACTATTTTGAAATTGGGAAAATAGAAGCAGCTACCAAGGAGTGGAAGAAATCTCTTGAGCACAAACCATCGCCTTGGGCCTTACGTAATCTTGCTATTGCACAGAGAGATGCCGGAAATTTGTCACATGCTTTAGATTTTTACGAAGAAGCGATAAACAAATTTGCTCCAGAGTTACATGATGCTTTTTATGAAGAGTATTTACAGTTACTCATTACCACAGAAAAATATGAACAACTTTGGGAAATATATACGGGAACTTTTGCCAATAGGGTTCCAAGTGAACGCGTTGATTTGGCCGCCGCTAAAGCGGCGTTGCAATTAGGTCACTTTGAGTTTTTAGCAAAGATCTTTACCCGCACTTTCGCCCAAATTCGCGAAGGCGAATCGACTTTAGTGGCGATCTGGTTTGAGTATCAGGCGATTTTGGCAGCGCAGCGATCAGGGGTTGTCGTTGATGATCAAATCAGAAAACAGCTCCGACAAAGTGCCAGGCCACCCAAAAATATAGATTTTCGGATGATCGAGAGTTAGCAAAATCCAGCACTTCGAATAGGATTAAGGCATGAGCGACCAGAGTAAAAGCCAGACCAAAACCAAAAATGTGAAGCGGCAATTCCCTAAATGGCGTGACCTAAAGCCACTCTTAGTCTTTACTCTGCCAACTTTTAAACGTAAGAAAGCACGTCTGGCTGCTGCTTACACAATCTGGGATTTGCGCGATATTGCTAAAAAAAGAACTCCAACGGGCCCATTTGATTACACCGATGGTTCCGCCGAATCGGAAATTAGCCTGGCTCGAGCTAGGCAGGCGTATCAAGATATTGAATTTAACCCAAGCATTCTTAAAGATGTTTCAAAAGCAGATCTAACTTGTGAAGTCTTAGGGCAAAAGTTTTCGATGCCTATGGGAATCGCACCCACAGGTTTTGCGCGCATGATGCAAACCGAAGGCGAGATCGCCGGTGCCAGAGCAGCTGAAAAATTTGGAATCCCTTTTTCACTTTCAACACTTGGAACAACGACAATTGAAGATGTGGTTGCTGCAGCACCAAATGGCAGCAACTGGTTTCAGCTATATATGTGGAAAGATCGCGAAGGCAGTATGGCTCTCGTTGAGCGAGCTCAAAAAGCCGGCGTAAAAAATTTATTGCTCACAGTGGATGTACCTGCATCAGGGCAACGGATCAGAGATTACCGGAATGGTTTAACAGTTCCACCACGTTTGAGCGCCAAAACCGTGATTGATGCTTTGCCAAGGCCGGCCTGGTGTATTAACTTCTTGACTACACCTGCAATTCAATTCGCCTCACTATCAAATTGGCCAGGAACTGTTGGTGAATTACTTGATTACATGTTTGACCCGACTATGACTTTTGAAGATTTGAAGTGGGTGCGTGAACAGTGGAAAGGCAACTTGATTATAAAAGGGGTCCAAAATTTAGAGGATGCTAAGAAATCTGCCGAATTGGGCGCTGATGCAGTATTGCTTTCAAACCACGGCGGACGTCAATTGGATAGAGCAGCAGCACCGCTTCACCTTTTGGCAGATATTAGGAAAGAGTTTGCTAAAGATTACGAAATACATATTGATACTGGAATCATGCACGGAGGTGATGTTCTTGCAGCTGTGGCCTTAGGTGCGAAATTTACTTATGTCGGCCGCGCATACCTTTATGGATTGATGGCCGGGGGACAAGATGGCGTTGAGCGAGCTCTAGAGATTATGCAATCTCAGATGATTCGAAATATGAAATTACTTGGAGTTTCCACACTTGAGGAGTTAACTCCAAAACATGTGAAACTCTTAAACCGTCATTAATTAGATTTTAATTAAGGACGACCGAGTACATCCATAGTCTTAATTAAGAACTCACGCGATCCGGCAATGTGTGCGTGTAAGGCAGCACTTGCTCGCACAGGATCTTTGGCAATAATTGCAGCAGTGACTTCCTTATGCTCAGCAATTGATAAATGTCCAGTATCTGCAGAATAGTAATGTCGGAAAAGATCAGTTACCGCATTTTCATCTACCGAGGTTTTGTTTCGCTGATTTTTGTTGCTTTTTTCAGAAAAATAGAGCCGGTATAGATGCAAGTGACAGTGTGTTCTCTCATAAGCCATCATCACTGAATTATTTCCAGAGAGCCTGGCAACTAAATTATGAAAACGGGCATCATGCTCGGTAATCGCTACAAAAGAATCCTCTTGCATGGTCGCTTCATCGGCTAGAGTTAATTCCCGTTGCAATGCATCTCGTCCTGCTTCATTTATATTTTCGGCAGCTTGAGCAGCCCCCCATGGTTCGATCAACAATCTAAATTGAAATAGATCATCAAACTCTTTTTTAGTAATTAATGGGGTAGCGGAATAACCTTTAAGCGCTTCTTTGATTACTAATCCTTCAGATTCAAGGCGGGCAAGTGCTTCACGAATTGGAGTTTGGGAAACACCAATGGCTCTACTTAATCCATCAATACTGATGTGCTCGCCAGGTGTAATTTCATAATGCAAAATTAACTCGCGAATGTGATCAAAAGTGTCATCAGAAAGGGCGCTATGGCGCGGAATGTGACGTGGACCAACACTGTAATTACTCACGAATGGCCCCTTTCAAACGAGGTTAGGCAACCCTACTCTTGCCTACTTGAGTTATTTAGGAATCCGTAAACCTTGCATTCCACCATCGATACCTAATGCTGTTCCTGTGATGGCGCTTTGCATTGGGCTTGCCAAAAATGCGATCGAGCTAGCGATCTCTTCAGAAGTTACCAAGCGACCAGAAGGTTGACGGGCTTCAAGACGGGCACGTTCTGCAACTGGATCAGCAGCTTGAGCAAGTAAACGTTGCACCCATGGAGTGTCCGCAGTTCCTGGATTAACACAGTTAACGCGGATCTTGTCATTAATTAGATCGCAAGCCATAGCAAGAGTAAGAGTTAAAACGGCACCTTTTGAAGCACTGTAAATTGCTCGGTTTGGAATTCCAGCGGTAGCGGCAACTGAACAAACATTTACGATTGCACCACTTTTACTTTTGCGCATTGAAGGAAGAGCAGTACGTGAAACGCGAGCTAATCCATAAACATTGATATTGAAAACTTTTTCCCAATTCGCGTCAGATTCACTTTCGATTGTTCCAATTGATCCGATCGCAGCATTGTTAATTAGCACGTCGATAATTGGACTTTTCTTGGCAACTTCAGCAAAAGCTTTTTCTACGGATGGTGTGTCACTAACATCGCATTCAATCCAAGTTGCAACCCCGGTTGCTTCCATCTCGCCTTTGTTTAGATCAAGACCGTAGACAGTTGCACCTCTAGAGTGAAGCAACGTTGCAGTAGCAAGTCCAATGCCAGATCCAGCTCCGGTAACAACTGCTGTTAATGCTTCAAACTCACGTGCTGACATTTTTTCTGCCTCTCTTACTTGCCCTCAGGGTCAATTTCCTTACAAGGTACCTAGTATTCATTACTTTCAATACTTTTTAAACAAAATCCTTCCACTGCGGACCTGTTGGATAGGTGAAATCTGCCAAGCTGGTCTTGAGCATCCCAGCGCCAGCACCCGGTTTTGAGGGTGGGAAGTATCTTCCGTTGCGCACATCTGTGGGGACCGACATGTGTTCATGTAGGTGATCCATATACTCCATTATTCGATCATCGTGGTGGCCAGAAACAGCAACTGCATCAAACATGGCGAAATGTTGGACCATTTCACATAACCCAACTCCGCCAGCATGTGGACATACTGGAATGCCAAATTTTGCAGCCAGTAAAACATTTGCCACATTCTCATTTACGCCACCGACACGTGCGGAGTCGATCTGCATGTAAGACAACCCTTTTAATTGCAAGAATTGTTTAAACATAACTCGGTTTGCACAAGCTTCACCTGTTGCAACTTTTACAGGAGCAATACCTTTTGCAATTGCAGCGTGACCTACTACATCATCTGGATTTGTCGGTTCTTCAACCCAATGCAGATTTACATCTCCTAGAGCATTAATCCAATCAATTGCTTCCTGAACATCCCAAACCTGATTAGCATCAACTGCAAGTTTCACATTTGGGCCAACAGCTTCGCGAGCAAGTCTTAAACGACGCTTGTCATCTTCTAGGGATGCACCGCATTTCAATTTAATCAAGGTAAATCCATCAGCGACTGCTTCTTTAGATAAACGAACCATTTTTTCATCGGTATAGCCAAGCCAACCCGGGGTAGTTGTATAGGCGGGCAATCCTTCAGCAAGCATCTTGGCTTCGTTGGCTGCACGATTTGGTTGAACTTTCTTTAGCATCTCCAACGCTTCGGCTGGGGTCAGCGCATCAGTTAGATAGCGCCAATCAACTAATTCGACTATCTGTTCAGGTGACATATCTGAAAGTAATTTCCAAAGTGGTTTTCCAGCAATTTTGCAAATTAAATCCCAGACTGCAGTAAGAACTGCTCCGGTAGCCATATGAGTTACGCCTTTTTCAGGTCCAAGCCAACGCACTTGGCTATCTCTAACTAACTCTTGCGCAAGTGCACCCATTGATTTAGAGAGTTGACCAAGATCGCGACCAACTATGGTTTGCGCAATTAAATCTATGGCGTCACATGCGAGATCATTTCCACGTCCCAGAGTGAAAACAAATCCATTTCCTTCCAGTCCTGGCGTATCTGTTTCTAATGTCAGATACGCCGCGGAATAATCCGGATCCTTGTTCATTGCATCCGAACCATCTAATCCACGCGAAGTAGGAAAACGCACATCCAAAGTTTTAAATCCTGTGATCTTTGCCATTCGCTTACTTACTTCCATTCTTCAAATTGAATTAGTAGTTGAGGGAGCTAACTTAGCCTTTTAGGAACTTTGCCAACTCTTTAGGAGCGCCCTTTTCAGCCCACAAAGTTTCGTAGCCAATGCCAGGTCCCTTTGGAGCATGAATCATGCCGTTTTTATCTACCGGCAAATCTTGTCCCAATTCCGTAAATGGATTGTCTTTGACCAGGGACTCGTAATAAGAGTTGTTTTTAATCGCCATACAAAGATGTGCTTGTTCCAAGCCCATTCCATGCACTTCTGCGCGAAGGTGGAAAGTGTCAGCTAAGTGGGCGATCCGCATTGCACCAGTAAAGCCACCACGCAAAAATGTTGAGACACGAAGTGCGCTTGCAACCCCTGTTGCCACAAAATCTCCAGCGCTCATATGAGCACCTTCGGTTACTTCACCAAGTAGTAATGGAATCCGTACTCGCTCACCTAGCCACTTGTATGCAGTAACTGAAAACTCACGCATTGGCTCTTCATACCAAAGGAAGTCAGCTTCATCTAATGCATGGCCAAGATAAACAGCATCCATCAAATCAAAACCAGCTGAACCGTCATACATAAGTGCGATATCAGGACCAACATGCGCGCGAAGTTTTAATGACAACTCTGCATCTTTTTTGGCATCACCAAAAGCGTGCAACTTAATTGCTTTGTATCCACGGTCTAAACATTGTGAAGCGATATCAAGGAACTCTGGAATTGATTAGTAAGTAACTGTTGATGCATAAGCAGGAATAGATTCGCGGTACCCAC
>SHVK01000015.1 GCA_009694285.1 Candidatus Nanopelagicaceae bacterium
ACCAAGATGCGTACCAAAATGGTGTTACTAAAATTCGTGAGGCGATATCTCGCGGTGATGTATATCAAGTAAATCTTTGCCGAGTCCTTTCGCATCCGATTTCAAATGATCAATCAATTTTGGGGTTAGCGAATGAATTAGCCAGTGCCAATCCTGCACCGCATGCAGTTGTGATTTCACTACCGGATCTTGAAATTGTTTCGGCATCTCCAGAGCTTTTTATAAAACGCTATGGTGATGATTTGATGAGTAGTCCGATTAAAGGCACCGGGAAGAATGAAGCCGAGATTTTGGAGAAAGATCGCGCTGAAAACATCATGATCGTTGATCTTGTTCGTCATGATTTAAGTCAAATATGTGAAATGGGGTCGATTCATGTTCCGAGGTTGATGGGAGTGGAAAAACATCCAGGTTTGGTGCACCTAGTTTCTGATGTAAGTGGAAAGTTAATTCCTAACATTTCTTGGGGACAGATCTTTGCCGCAATTTCTCCCGCGGGATCAGTAAGTGGAGCGCCGAAAATCGCAGCGTTAGAAATTATCAAAGAGTTAGAGCCAGTTGCGCGCGGTCCATATTGCGGGGGAATTGGTTGGATCATGGGGGATAAGTGTGAAATTGCAGTAGGCATCCGCACTTTTTGGCGGGATTTCAAAAGCAACCAGATATATTTTGGAACTGGAGCCGGCATTACTTGGGGCTCAGATCCACTCAAGGAATGGAATGAGACTGTTTTGAAAGCAGATCGATTAATTCAAATAGCCGGAGGTCAGCTGTGATCTGGCTTAATGATCGATTAGTTGCAACGCAAGACGCGGTAATTCCAGTTAGTGATCGTTCCTTTCTGCTTGGTGAAGGGGTTTTTGAAACCATTAGAACCCAAAATGGTAAATCCATTGCGTTAGATCGGCATTTGAAACGATTGCGTAAAGGAGCAACTGTTTTAGAAATCAATATCCCAAAAGATGATTTTATTAGATCAGCAGTAAGTGAAGTATTGATTGCGACTAAGGAGATCTTAGTCGGCCGAATGCGGATCACAATTTCAGGATCTGGAAATTTAGTCATCACGCATACTTCTTACACACCATGGAGTGAGCCAGCCGGAGTTGTTACCTACCCTTTTCCACTCAATGAGAGATCACTTCTGGCAAATGTTAAATCGACTTCATATGCAACCTCATTAAGTGCACATAAATATGCAACCGCTCGAAACGCGGATGATGCAATACTTTTTGGATTTAAAGGTCAATTAGCTGAAGCAAGCACCGCTAATATTTTTTTATTGATAGGGAATAAATTGTTAACGCCTAATTTAGATTCAGGAGCCCTACCGGGCATTACTCGCGAATTACTTCTGGAGTGGGGTTTGGCCCAAGAGGCAGAGTTAAATTTTGATGATTTAGCAAAAGCCGAAGGGGCGTTACTTTCTTCAAGTTTGCGGCATTTGCAACCAATAAATCGAATCAATGCGCGTTCATTCAAAGTTAACAAAAGAATCGAAGAGATAATGAGTTCCTTCACTGAGCAACTTTCGGCTAACCTCAACCCATGATTAAGCGATTTCGCGCCAATGTTAAGCGCAGTAAATATGGTACGCCTGCTTGGAGAATATTGGTAGGACTCATCGGGGGTTTAGTAACAGTGATTGGAGCGATTGCTTTAGTCGCACCTGGACCCGGTTGGCTAATTATTTTTGCCGGCCTAGGTATTTTGGCCTCAGAGTTTGCATGGGCTGACAAAGCTTTAATGAAGACCAAGATGTTGGCAATTAAAACAGCACAACGTGCTCTTCCAGCCGACATCCGTAAAAGCGTGATCTATTTAATCGGGGCTGTGGTCATAGTTGCGATTGCAATCGGCGCAGGCATCTCTTATTACCTCTTCGCACGTTAGCAATTGGTAGACTGGTCTCATGGCCACCTTCGAAATCACGCTTAATGGTGAGCCGAAATCAGTTACCGTCGAAAAATATACCAGTGAACTTTTTCGAGATCAGCCGCAAATAATCGCCTTACGGGTCAACGACCAGTTGTCAGATTTGAATGCCGAAATCAAGGGTGGCGACAAAGTTGACAGTATTGAACTTAGCTCTGCTGACGGATTGATGATTTTGCGGCACTCGACCGCTCACGTTTTAGCCCAAGCAGTTCAAAAGTTATTTCCACAAACTCGGCTGGGTATCGGGCCTCCGATCAAGGATGGTTTTTATTATGATTTTGAAGTTGAACGGCCTTTTACACCTGAGGATCTCTTAGCACTCGAAAAAGAGATGACTAAAATTGTTAAGGCTAACCAAAGATTTAGAAGAAGAGTCACAAATGAGCAAGATGCGCTAAGCGAACTTGCAGCCGAACCTTTTAAATGTGAATTGATTAAAGATAAATCCTCATCTGCTAATGAATCAACTGATGAATCTTCGGTAGAAGTGGGTGCGGGAGAGTTAACGATTTACGACAATCTAAATCGCGACGGTGAAATTGAGTGGCGCGACCTATGTCGTGGCCCACACCTACCAAGTACTAAAATAATTCCAGCATTCAAATTGATGCGCACATCAAGTGCCTATTGGAGGGGATCAGATAAAAATCCAAGTTTGCAAAGAGTTTATGGAACTGCTTGGCCTTCACAAGAAGAGTTAGCTGGTTATTTAAATTTCTTGATTGAAGCAGAAAGGCGGGATCACCGTCGTTTAGGTGTTGAGTTAGATCTCTTTTCATTTCCAGAAGAGATTGGTTCGGGACTTGCGGTATTCCATCCTAAGGGCGGAATCATTCGCCGCGAAATGGAAGAGTACTCACGTAAGCGGCATGAAGAAGAAGGTTATGAATTTGTTTACTCTCCTCATTTAACTAAAGCAGCATTATTTGAAACTTCGGGACATCTTGAGTGGTACTCAGAAGGAATGTACCCACCCATGATTTTGGATGAAGAGCGCAATTCAGATGGCACCGTTAAACGCGCTGGTGCGCAGTACTACATGAAACCGATGAACTGTCCTTTCCACAATTTAATTTATCGCTCACGTGGTCGTTCTTATCGTGAACTTCCTTTACGGTTATTTGAATTCGGCACTGTCTACCGTTATGAAAAATCCGGTGTTATCCAAGGTTTGACTCGTGCTCGTGGCTTTACCCAAGATGATGCCCATATTTATTGCACCCCTGATCAAATGGTCGACGAGCTCGACAGTTTGCTGACATTTGTGCTCGGATTACTTCGTGATTATGGATTAACGGATTTCTACTTAGAACTTTCTACAAAAAATCCGGCTAAATCTGTGGGTTCTGATCAAGATTGGGAAAAAGCAACTGAAGCCTTGCGCGAATCAGCTAATCGACAAAAACTAGAATTAATTTTAGATCCAGAGGGTGCGGCTTTTTATGGTCCGAAAGTTTCGGTGCAAGCAAAAGATGCAATCGGTCGTACTTGGCAGATGTCTACGATCCAAGTTGATTTCCAACTTCCACAAAGGTTTGAACTTGAGTATGTAGGCACTGATGGAACCAGACAACGGCCGGTCATGATTCATAGGGCGCTATTTGGATCAATTGAAAGATTTTTTGGAGTTCTTACTGAACATTACGCAGGAGCTTTTCCACCATGGCTTTCCCCTGTTCAAGTTACTGCGATCCCGGTTGCGGATGCATTTTTGCCGTACTTAGAAAAGATAGTTTCGCAGATGCGAAAATTGGGAATCCGCGCCGAAATAGATAGTTCAGATGATCGGATGCAAAAGAAGATTAGAAATGCGCAAATGCAAAAAACTCCTTTTATGATTATTGCTGGCGAAGTTGATGAACAGGCAAATGCAATCTCAATTCGTTATCGCAACGGTGAACAGAAAAATGGAATTTCAGTGGAGGAAGCAATTGCTGAAATTACTAAAGCGATTGCTGATCGTTCACAAGTTTAATTAACTCCATTATTTCATTAAAACCAATTTCTGCTTTAACAGAAACTGGGATTGCCGGAATAAAAAGCCCAAAAACAAAAGTATCTTCACCGAACTCCTCAAGTGAGGCAAGGTACTCTTCTCTAAATTCTTGAATTACCACTTTATGGTCCTCATCGCATGGATAAATTTTAAATTCAGGGGTTGAGTAATCATGAATTGTTAAATCTTTTAAGTTGATAAGCGCACACGGGGCCCCACCATCATCATGTAAAACTAAATATGGGGTACTAAAATTATCAAGCACCCGGCGTGCGATTAAAATTGCTTCATCAAAATCTGCTTCCCCATCTTCGATTTTGGTTATGAGTAGTGCCCGGGGGAGTGATAAGTCGGATGCGGCTTCCCACCATTTCAAAATCTCTTGATCTAGACCCTCATGGGCGCTCATTGCAAAAAATGCTAGATCAAAGTTTTCTAAATTATCTTCAGTTAAATTGTTTGTGGCAGTTTCGAAGGTACTTACCGCTAAAGGCAATTCCAGGGTGCGCAAGCCTTGGTCGGCAATAGATTTCGCCAAAGGCGGTAAATCGGCTGTTGGATGGCCGATTAAGGCGATTTTGAGCGCTGTCGATCTCATTCCTGAAAGCCTACGATGTACTCACTATGTTAAGTGCCATTTTGCGGAAGCCAGTTGCCCGTGTTGTCGATCCGGTTGCAGTTATATTGCTGCGAATCGGAGTTACTCCAAACGGAATGACTTTTTTTGGTTCATTGGGCACCTGCGTGATGGCTTTGTGGTTATGGCCACAAGGAGAGTATTTCTGGGGAACGCTGGGTGTTATCGCTTTTATCTTTAGTGATCTTCTTGATGGAACTATGGCCAGGATCAGTAAAAAAAGTAGTCAGTGGGGAGCATTTTTCGATTCCACTATTGATCGAGTTGTAGATGTCGCACTAATCGGCGCACTTGTCTTATCTTTATTGAAAACTGATGATCGCTTAGCGGTTGTGGCCTTTGCTGCGTTGATCGGTGGTTTTTTGGTTTCTTATGTGAAAGCTCGAGCAGAGGCTCTTTCATTTAATTGTGCCGGGGGATTTGCCGAACGTGCTGAACGAGTAATAATTTTATTAACTGCGGTTGGCTTCGCGGGTCTTGGAGTTCCTTACATCCTTGCTGTTGGAATCTGGATATTGGCAATTTCATCTTTTGCCACATTCATTTTTCGAGTCCATCAAGTCTGGAAACAGAGATGAGCAGTTTAAAAGATGCTATCAGCGCTCAATTATATTTAATTGGCTGGAAAATAGTTCAACGCTTACCAGAAAAAATTGCCTATAAATTATTTGAAAAATTAGGAAAGATTTTCTATAACCGAAATGGAAAAGCAGTTAAAAGACTCCGATCAAATTTACAAGTAGTTATGCCGAGCGCTAACTCTAATGATTTAGAAGAAATTGTTATCAAAGGAATCTCCTCGTATTTTCGATATTGGTGCGACACCTTTAGATTTCCAGGCTGGAGTACTCAGAAGATTATCGACTCCGTGAACGCTACAAATGAAAATCTATTGAAAGATCCAGTTTCTGCCAGTACCGGAGTGATTGTGGCTTTGCCACATTCAGGAAATTGGGATCATGCTGGCGCATATTTTTGCGCACAGGGAATTCCATTAGTTTCAGTCGCGGAAAGAGTAAAGCCAGAAAAACTTTTTCAGAAATTTCTTACTTACCGCAGAGCGATTGGTATGGAAATATTGCCGCTAGATAGCAACACTTTGCCAATGTTGAGTAATAGTTTAAATGAGGGGAAATTAATTGCACTTATCGCTGACCGTGATTTTTCAAAAAATGGAGTTGAAGTAGATTTCTTTGGCAAAAAAGCGAAGATGCCAATTGGTCCAGCACTTTTATCGCTACGTACTGGCGCTCCATTAATTACAGCACAGGTTTCCTACAAACCAAAAGGAATTCAAATAGATTTCTTGGGGCCATTGACTCCCAGAATTGAAGGCTCGTTAGAGGATCGGGCAAAAGATTTAGTTCAACAATGCGCCGATAATTTCGAACTGGGTATTTCTAAAAAACCCGAAGATTGGCATATGTTGCAAAGAATTTGGATTGACCCTGAGGTTTCAAATGGATAAGAAACTTAAAATCGGATTGGTCTCTCCATATGGGTGGGATTTGCCGGGTGGAGTTCAGATACATATTAGAGATTTAGCTGAACACCTAATTGCCAAGGGACATGAAGTTTCAGTACTTACTCCGGCGGTAGAAGAAGAGCTTCTTCCTACTTGGGTGCAATCAGCCGGCCGGCCTTTGGCGATTCCATACAACGGTGCTGTGGCCCGAGTTAGTTTCGGTCCTGTTGCTACTTTGCGAGTGCGGAAATGGATTTCAGAGGGTGATTTTGATTTGCTGCACTTGCATGAACCAGCAATACCTTCACTCTCATTGCTTGCGTGCTGGGCTGCCGAAGGTCCAATGGTGGGAACATTCCACGCAACCGCGCCAAGACAGAAAGCTATTTTTGCTGTTGGTCCAATTCTTGAACCGGCAATTGAGAAATTAAGTGCCCGAATTGCGGTAAGTGAAATGGCCCGCGAAACGCTAACGGAGCATTTAGAAACAAATGCTGTTGTGATTCCAAACGGCATCAATCATCAGTTTTTTAGCGATGCAAAAGCTAACCCAGAATGGGTAGGGAGTTCTATTGGTTTTGTGGGCAGATTTGATGAACCCCGAAAAGGTTTAGATGTGCTAATTAAAGCGTTACCAGAAATTATAAAAAATAATCCAGATTTGCGAATTATGGTTGCCGGACCTGGCGAAAGTGAAGATGTACTAAAAGGAGTTGAGCAATCAATCCGCAATCGTTTTCTTTTCCTTGGTCGAGTTTCAGATGTAGATAAAGCTAGATTGCTGAAATCTGTAGATTTGTATGTTGCACCAAATACCGGCGGAGAATCATTTGGAATTATTTTGGCTGAGGCAATGGCTGCCGGAACTGCAGTTGCGGCGAGTGATTTACCAGCATTTAGAGCGACACTTGACAATGGAAATGCGGGCGCGTTGTTTATAAATGAAGATTCAACTGACTTAGCACGAGTGGCTAATAATTTGTTATTAAATAAAGAACTAAATGAGAAATTGGGCAAAAGCGGGCAAGAGTGGTCAAAAAGGTATGATTGGTCAATTGTTGCCCATCAAATTGAAAATGTTTATGAAATGGTGAGTTCAACTGGGGAGAAAGTCTCACTTGGTAGTGAGTTGCGTGGACGGATGAGGTCTAAATAGATGTTGAGTTGGCCATTAATCTTCTTGCTTTTCGCCATGCTATTAATCGTTTGGTACATATCATTTACCGCTTCGCGTTTAGATCGATTGCACCATCGCGTGGAAACCACCTGGGGTAATTTAGACGCGGCCCTCCATCAAAGAGCCGGAATTGCGCTTGAAATTGCGCGATCGGGCGTGCTTGATCCGGCGAGTTCGGTGATTCTTTCGACTGCAGCTCATTCAGCCTTAGTAGCCCTTCCCGAAAATCGATCTGATGCAGAGGAAGATCTATCGCAGATTATTACCTCGATGGTAAATATTGAAGTGCTTGGTGCGGATTTGCGTTTGAAAGCATTTGAACTAACCGAGAGTTTAAATGAAGTTCGAGGCCGAGTTCGGATCGCGATTTCTTTTCATGTAGAGGCGGTAAATTCCACAAAGTTACAGCGCTCTCGCGGATTGATTAAATTTTTTCGTTTAGCCGGTCGTGCGCCGATCCCAGTTCAATTCCCATTTGAGGAAATTGCGGTATGAGAAAAATAATTGGGATCTCATTAGTAGTTGCCTTGCTAACTTCGTGTTCAGGAGTTTCGGCACCTGAAGATTCAAAAGAGAAAGTAGCCGAAGTAGCGAAAAATTTATTAAATGGTTTACCAGGCAGCAACAATGAAATTATTATCGTTAAAATTGATGATACTCGTCAAGCAAATCCGCAAACAGGCATTGAAGATGCAGATGTGGTTTACATCGAACAAGTGGAAGGAGGGACGACAAGAATTGCCGCTCTTTATTCCTCTAAATACCCAGAAATTGTCGGACCCGTACGAAGCGCCCGCATCAGTGACCTGGAGATTTTCGCTCAGTACGGCAAATTTGGATTTGCATATTCGGGTGCACAACGCAAACTGATATCGGTAATAGATGCGGCTAATCTTTTCAATATGAGCGCAGAAAGTTTTGGATATTACGAACCATACTTTCGAGATGAGAGTAGATACGCTCCGGTAAATTTATATTTACATCCAAATATTTTATTAGAGAAAGCGCATGCAAAAGATATTTACTTTGAAAAAGCAAGTAAAAGTGGATGGGTATTTGGGCCGACTGGAAAAAATGGACGCAAAGTTTTAGGTGTTGATTTCACTTGGCCGGCAGTTAAATACGGTGCTGATTGGGACAAGGTAAGTAAAAAGTGGCTGATCCGGCAAAATGGAGACCCCAAGATGGCTAAAGCGGGATCGCAATTAGCAGCGGACACTTTGGTTTTGCAATTAGTTTCTATTACCGATTCTGAATACGGCGACAAATACGGCAGCATCACTCCACATGTAGAAACTATCGGAACCGGCAGTGCTTTGATTTTCAGAAATGGGAAAGTTTTTGAAGCCATTTGGAATCGACCAACGGCAACCGATGCCACCACCTGGAAAGATGCAATAGGGGCTGATATTCCATTTGCGGCTGGGCAAACATGGATCGCGTTAGTTGATAAGGAGCGCCAACCTAAGGTAATTGAGGCTCAAATCACATCGGATGCCTCGTCCGCCGCAACAAAGTAGAGTATCCCCATACGCATTTGCACCACTTTTCAAGAGGAATCAAATATCCAAATAGGGGAGTAATTAATGGATCAGGTAACCGGTACCGCCAGAGTTAAAAGAGGTATGGCTGAGATGCTCAAAGGCGGAGTAATCATGGATGTGGTTACCGCCGAGCAAGCACGCATTGCCGAAGATGCTGGTGCGGTTGCAGTCATGGCATTAGAGCGAGTCCCTGCAGATATTCGCGCGCAAGGTGGCGTTGCACGCATGTCAGATCCAGACATGATTGAAAAGATTAAAGCAAGTGTTTCAATTCCGGTAATGGCTAAAGCTCGTATTGGCCATTTTGCCGAAGCGCAAATCTTGCAATCACTTGGTGTTGATTACATCGATGAATCTGAAGTTTTAACTCCGGCAGATTATGAGCATCACATTGATAAATGGAACTTCACCGTTCCATTTGTTTGTGGTGCGACCAACCTTGGTGAAGCGTTGCGACGGATCAATGAAGGTGCCGCAATGATTAGATCTAAAGGTGAAGCAGGTACGGGTGATGTTTCAAATGCGACCACACATATTCGGACCATCACTGGAGAAATTCGCCGTTTAACAACGCTACGCCCTGAAGAGTTGTATGTCGCAGCTAAAGAGTTACAAGCTCCTTATGCATTAGTTAAAGAGGTAGCAGAAAGTGGAAAATTGCCGGTTGTGTTGTTTACAGCAGGTGGAATTGCAACTCCAGCGGATGCAGCGATGATGATGCAATTAGGTGCTGACGGAGTATTTATAGGCTCTGGTATTTTCAAATCAGGCAATCCAGCACAAAGAGCAGCGGCTTGCGTTAAAGCAACCACATTTTTCAATGATGCAAAAGTTCTGGCAGATGCATCACGCGGTTTAGGTGAAGCGATGGTTGGAATAAATGTTGCTGATATTCCAGCACCGCACCGTCTTGCTGAACGCGGTTGGTAGTTACTGATTTCTTAACAGAATGAGATCAATTGAAAAAAATTGGAATACTCGCGTTACAAGGTGATGTTAGAGAGCATTTTTTTGCAATTGAAAATTGTGAAGCAATAGCGATTGAAGTAAAGCGACCAAGTGATCTTGATGGCATTGATGGCCTGATAATTCCGGGTGGGGAATCAACAACCATTGTAAAACTTTTGCGGATTTTTGATCTATTTGAGCCATTACAGAAAGCCTTGCAAAATGGTTTACCGGTTTATGGAAGTTGTGCTGGAATGATTTTACTTGCCAACAAAATTATTGACGGAACCTCAGATCAAGAAACTCTTGGCGTAATCGATATTACTGTGAAAAGAAATGCATTCGGCCGTCAAGTAGATTCATTTGAACAAGAGTTATTGATTCCTGAAATCGATGTAGAACCTTTCAATGTGATTTTCATTCGTGCACCTTGGATTGAAAAAATGGGAGCAGATGTGAAATCACTTGCTGATTTAACAACTACTAATGGGTTAACCCATTCAGTTTTAGCAAGAAGCAAAAGCGTACTTGTTTCATCTTTCCACCCAGAGTTAACTGGAGATCTGCGAGTTCACCGTTATTTTATTGATAAAATCTGTTGAATTAACTAGAGTTCGCATCAGGCTAAACAAGGAGTTGAGAAATGTCGGGTCATTCCAAATGGGCGACTACAAAGCATAAGAAAGCGATCATCGACGGTCGAAGAGCAAAAACTTTTGCAAAGTTGATTAAAGGTATTGAAGTTGCTGCACGGACCGGCGGAATTGATGTTGCTGGAAATCCCACCTTGTTTGATGCAATTACAAAAGCAAAAAAGAATTCAGTTCCATCTGACAATATCGACCGGGCAATCAAACGTGGTGGTGGTCTTGAATCAGGCGGAGCAAATTGGGAAACAATTATGTATGAGGGTTACGGTCCTAATGGGGTCGCGCTACTCATTGAATGTTTATCAGATAATCGAAACCGCGCAGCTGGTGAAGTCCGTTTAGCAGTCACTCGCAATGGTGGATCAATGGCGGACCCAGGTTCGGTTTCTTACCTTTTTGGTCGCCGAGGAGTTGTTATCGTTTCAAAAAATTCCGGTGCGGTAACTGAAGATGATTTATTAGCGGTTGTGCTTGATGCTGGGGCTGAAGAGATTAATGATCTTGGTGAAACTTTTGAAATCATCAGTGATGCATCTGCGGTAGTGAAAGTGCGTCAAGCCTTGCAAGGCGCGAAGATTGATTATGAATCTGCAGATACTCCATTTTTGCCAACCATGAGTGTCGAATTAGATGCTGATGGCGCTAATAAAGTATTTGCATTAATCGAAGCAATTGAAGATTGCGATGATGTGCAGAACGTTTTTGCCAACTTTGACGTCTCTGATGAGGTTATGGCTACCCTGTAAGGCTTTGAGCCTGGCATTTCGGCGAGGCAGCCGTCTTGACCTACTGAACTCAATTAGGCTGGATATCATGCTGGTTCTTGGTATTGACCCTGGTTTAACTAGGTGCGGTGTTGGTGCCGTCTCAGGCGCTCCGGGTCAGATTCTAAAATTTATCGCTGTTGGAGTGATTCGTTCCTCTGCAGAATTACCGGTAGAACAGCGGCTGCTTGAAATTTCAAATGGTTTGATTGAATGGATCGAGAAAATTAAACCGGACTCAATCGCCGTCGAAAGAGTTTTCGCGCAAGCTAACCGCGCCAGCGCGATGGAAACAGCGCAAGCGGCCGGAATTGCTTTACTGCTTGCAGCTCAACGCAATATTCCAGTTGCACTGCATACTCCGACTGAAGTCAAGGCTGCAGTTACTGGTTCTGGTGTAGCTGGAAAACCACAAGTTGGTGAAATGGTAAAACGCTTATTGAAACTAGATGAGATTCCAAAACCTGCCGATTCAGCGGATGCATTAGCGCTAGCGATCTGCCACATAATTCGAGCACCGTTGAAAGCCCGAATTGAAAGTGCCAGGTTGCGATGATTGCAAGCATTAGAGGCGAAGTCTTGGCGATTGTGGATAACGCTGTAATTATCGATGTTGGGGGAGTTGGAATCTCAACTTTAGTAGTTGAAAGAACTTTGCAGACATTAAGCATCGGTTCAAAAGCGACTTTGCATACCTCACTAATGGTTCGTGAAGATTCTTTAACACTTTTTGGATTTGAAGATACCCAAGAAAGAGATCTATTTGTTCTATTGCAAACTGTTACCGGAATCGGACCCCGAGTTGCTCAATCCATTTTGAACACACTGACAGTAAGCGACTTAAGAAATGCTATTGGGAGTGAAAGTGCCGCAGCACTTGAGAAAGTTTCTGGATTAGGCAAAAAGGGAGCAGCGAGAATTATTTTGGAGTTGAAAGATAAAGTTTTGGGTGTTAATCAAAGAATTGTCGGTGGCAATAATGGTGGTGGTGGCTGGCAAAGTTCAATTAGCGCGGCGCTCTCTGGATTAGGTTTTACGGGTCGTGAAATTGATCAAGCGATCTCATCTGTTGCTGTGACCGCACGTGATCAACCGCTTGAAGAAAAGTTACGAGTTGCATTGTTGAATTTGCAATCACCACAGAGTCG
Organism: Candidatus Nanopelagicaceae bacterium; assembly: GCA_009694285.1. Taxonomy (GTDB): domain Bacteria; phylum Actinomycetota; class Actinomycetes; order Nanopelagicales; family Nanopelagicaceae; genus UBA3012. The sequence continues at coordinate 12,268 of SHVK01000015.1, forward strand.
AGGTGGAACCCGTGGATGATGATCAACCATTAACTTCAGGAGCGCTTCACGCCCTAGATGAAGGGATAGATGGCGCTTTGCGGCCAAAATCCTTGGGTGAATTTATTGGCCAAAAACGGGTTTGCGATCAGTTGAGTTTAGTTTTAGAAGCAGCTAAACAACGGGGCAGTGCTGCTGACCATATTTTACTTTCCGGACCTCCGGGGTTAGGCAAAACAACGCTGGCTTACATTGTTGCTACCGAAATGAATGCGCCTTTGCGAATCACTAGCGGACCTACTTTGCAACGAGCCGGTGATTTAGCAGCGATTCTTTCAACTCTGACCGAAGGTGAAATTCTTTTTGTTGATGAGATACATCGGATGTCACGACCTGCTGAAGAGATGCTTTATCTGGCGATGGAAGATTTTCGGGTGGACATAATTGTTGGCAAAGGTGCCGGAGCGGCTTCAATTCCACTTGCAATACCAAAATTTACTTTGATCGGCGCAACTACAAGAGCCGGATTATTGCCAAGTCCACTACGAGACAGATTTGGTTTCACAGCGCTGTTAGATTTTTATGACGCCACGGAATTGACGCGAGTACTTGTTCGCAGCGCCAAATTATTGCAATTAGAAATTTCAACTGATTCCATAAACGAAATTGCCGGACGTTCAAGAGGTACACCGCGAATAGCTAATCGCTTACTTCGGCGAGTGCGCGATTATGCGCAGGTGCATAGGAGTTCAGGTAAAGATATTAAAGGCAACAAAGTTAGCTCAATTTCAGTTGCCCAAGTTGAAGCCGCGTTAGAACTTTATGAAGTGGATCAATTAGGGCTAGATCGATTAGACCGCTCAATTTTGCGAGCGTTGGTCGAGCGGTTTAATGGAGGACCGGTCGGGATCTCTACTTTGGCACTCACGGTCGGTGAAGAGGTCGAGACGGTGGAAGCAGTTTGTGAGCCATTTTTAGTTCGCACCGGTTTGCTGCTGCGTACCCCTCGGGGAAGGTTGGCGACTGAGGCTGGCTGGCGACATTTAGGGCTAACTCCGCCCGAGGCGTTGAACCTCTTTACTGGCGGCGAGTTCGCTTCTAACCCCTTAGAACCCTAGACTCACCCCTCGTGTCTCAGACTTCTTCGACTTCAAGGCCTGGCCGTTCATTAACCGCCCTTTTACTGATTTTGGTGGCTTTAACCGCCGCAATATTTATCCAAGGCGCAGGCCAAGTGCGACTTGGGCTAGATCTTCGTGGCGGAACGAGTGTTGTCTTGCAACCTCGAATCACCGTTGGTCAAGAAGGCAAAGTTACCAATGAGGCGATTGATCAAGCGGTCAGCATTATTCGGCAACGGGTTAACTCACTTGGTGTGGCGGAAAGTGAAGTTGTTGCCCAAGGAAGTGGCACCAATCGCCAAATTTTGATCTCTGTGCCTGGTGAATCAGGTGAGCGAGTTGTTGAATTAGTTGGCCAAACTGCAGAGTTACGTTTTCGCCAAGTTTTAGCATCAGGTGGTGCAGTAGAAGCACCGGCACCGGCACCATCTGCAAGTGCAGTAGTAACACCAGAGGCAGCCACTCCACAACCATCAACTTCTGGATCAAAACTTTCTAAGAGTGCGCCATATTTTGCTGATCCAACACCTTCTGCTTCGCCAATTGTTACTCCAAAGGCAACCACTCCAGCAGCTCCAGCTCCGCCAGCTCCTACTGATGCGCAAGCGCAGGCGGCTGCCGCAGCGGGAGAGTTACTTTCGCAAGAGTTTGCTGCACTTGATTGCACTAAAGATGAATCGCTTCGTGGTGGTGGCGGAGATTCCGCAGATTTGCCATTTGTTACCTGTGATCGCGATGGAAGTGCACGTTATATTTTAGGACCTGCCGAAGTACTTGGCACACAAGTAAAGAAAGCAACTGCTGCAATTGATCAACAAGGTAGCGGTGGTTGGTATGTAGCACTTGATTTTAATAAAGAGGGAACCATAAAATTTGGTGCAATTACTCAACGAGTAGTTTCACTTGCTGCACCACAAAATCAAGTTGCAATTGTTCTCGATGGACTTGTCGTTTCGGCACCAAGAATTATCAGTGCGATCACCGGTGGAAGTGCACAGATCACCGGTGACTTCACCCAGCAAGAAGCGAGTGATCTAGCCAATGTATTGAAGTATGGCTCTTTGCCGTTGGCTTTTGATCGTGGTGAAGTACAACAAGTTTCTCCAACTCTGGGAACTGATCAATTACGTGCTGGGCTTCTTGCAGGTGGCTTAGGTTTAATTCTAGTAATCCTTTATTCGCTCTTTTATTACCGGGCACTTGGTTTAGTGACCGTTGGCTCACTTAGCTTGGCTGCTTTGCTGCTTTACTTAATCATTGTTGTATTAGGTGAAAATATTGGATTTACTTTGACTCTAGCTGGTATCGCCGGAGCCATTGTGGCTATCGGTATTACGGCAGACTCTTTTATTATTTACTTTGAACGGTTAAGAGATGAAATCCGCGAAGGCAGATCGTTGCGATCAGCTGTTGAAAATGGCTGGATCAGAGCTCGGAGAACTATCATCATCTCAGATGTGGTCTCGCTAATTGCGGCGTTGTTGCTTTATATATTTGCAATTGGAAATGTGCGTGGTTTTGCCTTTGCACTTGGATTAACAACGATTATCGATTTGATCGTGGTGTTCTTGTTCACCAAACCAATTATTACCTTGTTGGCCAACGTTCGATTCTTCCGAGATGGACATCCGCTGTCAGGTCTTGATGCCCATAAAGTATTACGCGCGACTAGTAAAAACGAGAAAGGGAGCAATTAAATGAGTTCCAAACTTTCTTTCGGGGATCGCCTCTACCGTGGTGAGAAATCTTTCAATTTCATTGAAAGCCGTCGGCGTTGGTACGCGCTCTCTGCTCTTTTGATTATTACCTCTTCGCTTTCGCTTGGCATTCAAGGTTTGCATTTGGGGATTGAATTCAAGGGTGGTTCAGAATTTATTGTGAATAAAGCCGGAGTAACTGTTCCTGATGCTCGGGCAGCAATGGCTAAGGCAAATGTGCCTGGCGATCCGATTATTCAAACAATTGGTTCTAATAAAGTTCGGATTCAAACCGGTGTATTAACTAGCGTTGAATCTTCCCGAGTGGCTGATGTCTTATCTTCAACTTTCTCAGTTGCTAAAAATGAAATTGATACCCGTTTAGTGGGACCATCTTGGGGTAAAGAAATCACTAAGAAAGCTCTTACCGCATTAGTAGTTTTCCTCTTTGCAATAATTATATTTTTATCAATTGCATTTGAACCGAAGATGGCGATTGCGGCAATCATCGCCTTGTTCCACGACGTGTGGATCACGGTTGGTATTTATGCGCTAGTCGGGTTTGAAGTTACTCCAGCAACAGTGATTGGTTTCTTAACAATTCTGGGGTATTCACTTTATGACACTGTTGTGGTCTTTGATAAGGTCCGTGAAAACACTCGTGGAATATCTGGTGGATCGCGATTAACTTATTCTGGTGCCGCCAACTTAGCTGTTAATCAAACTTTAATCCGTTCCATTAATACTTCGATTGTGGCATTGCTGCCAGTCGGCTCGATTTTGTTTATTGGAACTGGAGTACTTGGGTCAGGACCACTTAAAGATCTCTCTCTTGCATTGTTTATCGGGCTAGCCGTTGGAACTTATTCATCTATCTTTGTAGCAACACCATTCTTAGCAGCGATGCGCGAGCGCGAACCAGCGATGAAAGCTTTGGCTAAGCGGGTTAATGCTCGTACTGGGAAAAGTGATGTAGTCAGCGGGTCAGCAACTGGTCAAGCAGCAACTGCTTCAACCGCGACAGGTGAGCGTGGACCACGCAACCAGCCGAAGCGAAAGAAAGCCGGCAAGCGCAAGTAACCGTAGGCTGTCTGTATGAGTTCGCAATTAATTTCGCCATTACTGTCGATTATCGATGCGAATAAAAAAGAACGGGCTGAGATTGAACGTGCCTACGAAACCGCTGAAAAAGCGCATCTAGGACAAAATCGTAAATCCGGCGAAGAATATATTTCCCACCCAGTAGCAGTCGCGCAAATATTAGCGGAGTTAGGTATGGGATCTTCAACCATAATCGCAGCGTTGTTACATGACACTGTTGAAGATACTTCTTACTCGATTGAACAGTTGAGAATAGATTTCGGAGATGAAGTTGCTGATTTAGTTGATGGGGTAACTAAATTAGATCGGGTAACTTACGGGCCAGATGCTGAAGCAGAGACAGTTCGCAAAATGGTAGTTGCGATGTCCAAAGATATTCGGGTTTTGGTAATCAAATTAGCGGATCGTTTACACAATGCCCGCACTTGGGAATTTTTGACTCCTGAAACCGCAATTCGAAAAGCTCGCGAAACTTTGGATATCTACGCACCGCTATCTCATCGTTTAGGTATGAGTACCATTAAATGGGAACTTGAAGATATCTCATTCCGAACATTAGAACCAAAGAAATATGAAGAGATTGGTAGGTTGGTAGTTGATCGCGAATCTATTCGGGGAGAATATGCAACTGAAGTTATTGCTGAAATTAAACGTGAACTTAAAGAAGCGGAAATAAAAGCTGATGTCACCGGTCGCTTTAAACATTATTATTCAATTTATCAAAAAATGGTGATGCGCGGTCGCGAATTTAATGAAATTTATGATTTAACTGGGGTTCGAGTATTGGTTGAGGATGTTAAGGATTGTTACGGAGCATTGGGTGCAATCCATGCTCATTGGAATCCGGTTCCGGGCAGATTTAAAGATTACATCGCAATGCCTAAATTTAATCTTTATCAATCCCTGCACACAACCGTGATTGGACCTGAAGGCAAAGCGGTCGAGATACAGATTAGAACCAAGGACATGCATGCTCGCGCAGAGTTCGGAATTGCCGCCCACTGGAAATATAAAAAAGGTAAGAGCAATGATGAATTAGCAGGAGCCAATACCGATGCAAATATGGCTTGGCTGAAGCAGTTACATGAATGGCAGCAAGAGACTAAAGATGCTGATGAGTTTTTGGAATCTTTAAGATTTGATTTAGGCACTCCAGAGGTATTTATATTTACGCCAAAAGGTAGCGTTTTGGCGCTTCCTTCAGGTTCCACTCCAGTTGATTTTGCCTACGCCGTGCATACAGAGGTTGGTCGTCGTTGCATTGGTGCCAAAGTAAATGGCAAATTGGTTACTTTAGGGACCCCATTAGTAAATGGCGATGTAGTGGAAATTTTGACAAATAAATCGGAGACAGCAGGCCCAAGCCATGATTGGTTAAATTTTGTAAAAAGTCCACGAGCACGGTCAAAAATCAAAGCTTGGTTCTCTAAAGAACGTAGAGATGAAGCAATTGACGTCGGCAAGGAATCGATTGCGCGTCAACTCCGAAAACAAGATCTACCTTTACAAAAGATTCTCACAAGTCATGCATTACTTGAATTAGCACATGAGATGAAGTATTTAGATATCACTTCACTATATGCCGCTGTCGGCGATGGTCATGTTTCAGCGGCTTCCATAGTCGAGAAATTGATTTCATCACTTGGAACAGATGAACACGAGCATGAACACAATGACCGGAACTTCTTACTGGAAAATCCAGCATCAACTACCAATCGCCGCAATGCCGGAGTCGACGTTGTGGGTGCAAAAGATCTGTTGGTTAAGTTGGCCCGCTGTTGTGCACCAGTGCCAGGGGATGAGATCGTCGGTTTTATAACGAAAGCAAGTGGAGTATCTATTCATAGAGTTGATTGCACAAATGTTGATGATTTACAGCGAACTCAACCAGAGCGGTTTTTGCCGGTCTCTTGGACACCAGGAGCGGTATCGCTGTTCTTAGTAAATATTCAAGTAGAGGCTTTAGATCGAGCAAGATTGCTATCTGATGTCACCAAGATGCTTTCTGATTCGCAAGTAAATATTTTGAGCGCTTCAGTTACAACAACACGAGATCGTGTTGCTATCTCTCGATTCACCTTTGAGATGGCTGATGCAACTCATCTAGAAGATGTTTTGCGAGCAGTGCGAACTGTTGATGGTGTTTATGATGTTTACCGAATTACCAACAATTAAGCAGAAAACTCAGCAAGAGATCTTTGCGCCTCGGCCAACCAACTACGTCTAGCCTCTGCTGATTCCAAAGCAGCTACTGCGCGCTTGGCGTCATTATTAGCAGTTGCTTTTGCAGCAACCTTCTCGTAATTTTCGATTGCTTCAGTTAATTGGCGCACCACATCTGATGCGCGAGCTTTTGCGGCTGGATCAGTTTTGCGACGATGCTCTTCATCAAGAACCCGAATCTCTTTCTCGACAGCCCCAACTCTGATTTCAAGCGCATCTCGCTTGTCGCGGGGGATTTGCCCAACTTTTTCAAGTTGCGACAGGAGATCACGGAAACTCTTTTTAGCGGTGGCAAAATCTGTGATTGGTAGCAAAGATTCAATCTGCTTAGCGATCTCTTCCTTCTTAGCCAAGTTGGCTCCCATAGAGTTTTCACGACGTTCTAAATCTGTTTTCTTGGCTGCAAAAAAGGCCTCTTGGGCGGCGCGGAAGCGTTCCCATAATGCATCATCACTTCTCTTTTGTCCGCGACCAGAAGTTTTCCACTCTTGCATCAAAGTGCTAAATCGGCGAGCGGTGGCAACCCAATCACGTGAAGTTGCGAGCGTTTCAGCCTCTAGGACAATTTTTTCTTTGGCTGACGCAATTATGCTTTGTTCGGCAACTAATTTGGCGAAATGAGTACGACGACGGCGGTCAAAACCATTTCGAGCAACTGAAAACCTTTTCCATAATTGCTCATCACTAGCTTTATCGATTCGAGGAAGAACTTTCCATTGGTCTAGTAACTCTTTAAGGCGATCGCCAATTACTTTCCAAGAATCTTTATCAGCAATGCTCTCTGCTTCATCAACAATCGCTTCTTTGGCAATTTTTGCATCGTTTCGAGCAGTAGCCCGCGCATTAGCTTCATCAGCTTTCTTCGCTGCATAAATTTGTCTTTGTTGATCAATCAATGGTGGAATTTGTTCAACTGCAATTGCAAGTGCAGCCAAATCTCCAACAGCATTAATTGTTGCGATACTGTCACGCAATTTTGCAACAGCGATCTCACCATCTTGTGGAAGAATTGCTCCACTGCGAACTCGAGCTGCAGTTAACGCGATTTCAGATGCCAGAGTTTCAAATTTGCGGACAAAGTATTGCAATGCTTCTTCTGGGCTTTTGCCAGGATAGGAACCAACCGCTTTTTCACCAGCTGCGGTCCAAACATAAACAGTTCCATCGTCATGAACTCGACCAAAGAGGGCAGGATCTCCAATGAGGGCACTTGCTGCTGAAATTAATCCTTCATTCTCGCTCAAGGTAAATCTCCTTTACGCTCTTTGCGCGCCACCTGATCAGCCACTTTTTAGGGGCCAGTCCGGCTCGCTATTTTGACGGTGAATGGAACTTCTGGGGATACGGTACCGGTAGCCTTAACAAACCCCCAAACTTTGCTTTGAAAATGGAGAATTTGTGCTGGTGAGCTTAGTTGTGGCAACAGCTTTTGCCACCAATGCCTGGATTATCGCGACCGGCAAAGGCAATGAAGCGCTGATTGTGGACCCTGGAATCGGTGATCCAGACCTAAGTGGGGCAATTTTAGAGCGGGCGGCTAAGCACAACCTCAAGCCAGTGGCGGTACTGCTCACTCATGGCCACCTCGACCACACCTTCTCCCTTGCGCCGTTATGTGCCAAAGCAGGCGTGCCGGCGATGATTCATAGCGCCGA
>SHVK01000016.1 GCA_009694285.1 Candidatus Nanopelagicaceae bacterium
TCAATCAAGCTTGGATAGGCAGTTGCACCCGAACAAATCATCTTTGGTTTGTGTTTAATGGCAAGATCACGAAGTTCGTCGTAATCAATTAACTCATTATCTTCGCGCACACCATACGACTCAACGTTAAACCATTTGCCAGAAAAGTTAACTTTAGAGCCATGTGTTAAGTGACCGCCGTGAGGTAAAGACATCGCAAGTACTGTGTCACCAGGTTTTGTAAAAGCTTGATACACGGCAATGTTTGCACTGGCTCCAGAGTGTGGTTGCAAATTTGCATGCTCAGCGCCAAAAAGTGTTTTTGCACGTTCAATGCCAATCGTTTCTGCTTTATCTACCTCTTCACAACCGCCGTAATATCTTTTGCCCGGATAACCTTCTGCATATTTGTTTGAAAGAGTTGAACCAAGTGCTGCCAGCACTGCCGGAGATGTAAAATTCTCACTTGCGATTAATTGCAAACCATGGCGTTCGCGCTCAAGTTCAGATTGCAAAATTGCAGCAATCTCTGGATCTTGGGCTTCTAAATCAGAATAACTTGCACCGTAATATGCATGTGCTTTGCTTGCTGCAATTGAACTCATCGATCCTCCTGGCGGGTAGAGGACATAGCCTAGAACGGGATCTAGACCAATGTTGGGCAGAGCGCGCGGAGCTGGGTATTTGTTACTTCGCCCTCACGCACAATGCGATGCGGGAAAGCTGTGGCATCCACCACAGTCGAAGCCAAAGCCAGGTCAAGTGCACCGTCATCGCAAATCAAATGAATCACACTGCCAAAAACCTCATTGATCTCACCTGGCTCACGTAAGGCTGGCCGGCCGGATAGCCCAGCGCTCGCTACTGCTAGTGGGCCACTTTCTTTGAGTAACGCAAGCGCAAAATCATTTTTTGGAACGCGGACCATAAATTGATTTAAAGAACCACCATCTCCCAAATCCCATGTTAGAGATCGGTTAGCTTTCAACTGTAAAAATAATTTTCCTGGCCAGAAAGTTTCAGCCAATATTAAAGCTTCTTCACTTAGCGAAGCAGTTAATCCACGGACACTAGTAATGCTTGGAACCATCACAGATGCTGCTTGATCTTCTGGATCATCCCTAATCAAATGCAAGGATTCAACTGCACTTCTGTTAAATGCATCAGTAGCGAATATATATGAGTTTTCAATTGGAATTGCGATCACTCCACCGGCACGAATGTGGGTTAGCGCCTCAACAAGCGTCTGTGGCTCTGATGTTAGTAATCGGTCTGACATTTACTTACTAACCTCCAAAGCATTTCTGATCGCGCTCGTCCACCGAGGACGCCCTGTTAAATCATAGTGAACCGATACTTCAGTGAAGTAGTCAGTAAGCGCAATTTTAATTGATTGCCCCTGAACCTCACTATGTTCAATCGCAAAATATCCGCCACTTTTTAGCAATCTGGCCGCGCATAAGATGAACTGGTTTGGGATTTCCATGCCACTGCCACCACCCCTGAGTGCTGCTGACGGTTCGTAATCTGCAACTTCTCTCGGAAGAATTTCCACTTGCGACAGATATGGGGGGTTAGCGGTCACAAAATCTACTTTTTTCTCTAACACAAAATAATTTACGTCAGCCGGAACTACTTCCACTTGTGGTGCAATTAATTCGATGTTTTTTCTAAGCCAAATTAACGCAGCCTCACTTTTTTCTACTGCGATAACTTTTACATCCGGAATCTCGTATGCCACAGCCAAAGCAATTGCACCAGAACCAGATCCCAAGTCAACTAATGTTATTGGACGATCTGCGGCATTAATTTTTTCAATAACCCCACTAACCAAATTTTCAGTTTCTGGACGAGGAATTAAAACTCCTTCTCCAACTCGTAATGTTAGATATCGAAAATATGCCAAACCTGTTATGTATTGAATTGGACGATGCTCACAACGTTGCTTTATGTAGTCATTGAAAACCGCCGCCTGTTCAGCACCTAACTCAGATTGAAGCAGCAATTCAGCGCGCGAAATCTGCAAAACTTCCGAAAGTAATAATTGAGTATCCAATTTAGAATTTTCAATATTAGCAGCAGCAAGAATTGTTTCGGCTGCTAACAAAAGTTGCTTGATCTCAGTCATGTTACTCAGAAGCGGTAAGTCGAGCTGCTTTATCTGCATCAATTAAGGCTTGTATAACCGGCTCTAAGTCGCCATCAAGCACTGATTCCAGATTGTTTGATTTGAAATTAATACGGTGATCACTCAAGCGATTTTCAGGATAATTGTAAGTACGAATTCGCTCGCTTCTATCTACAGTTCTTACTTGGCTTTTACGTTGCGCCGAATCTAATTCATCCTGCGCCTCTTGGGCGGCGGACAAGAGTCGAGCGCGCAAAATTCGAAGTGCTGACTCTTTATTTTGCAATTGAGATTTTTCATTCTGACATGAAACAACAATTCCGGTAGGAACATGTGTTAATCGCACTGCACTGTCAGTTGTATTAACGCTCTGTCCCCCGGGACCGCTAGAGCGATAAACATCAACGCGCACATCATTCATATTTAGTTCAACATCTACCTCATCTGCTTCCGGGAGAATCAAAACACCAGCGGCTGATGTATGAATTCGGCCGGCAGATTCAGTCTCGGGAACTCTTTGCACTCGATGAACGCCACCTTCAAATTTGAGTCTGGCAAATGGAGCGCGACCTGGTTCAGCAACTCCTTTTGCTTTCACAGCAACTGAGACATCCTTATATCCACCAAGATCACTCTCAGTTGCATCAATTAACTCAGTTTTCCAACCTTGTCTTTCGGCATATCTCATATACATCCGTAAAAGATCTCCGGCAAATAACGCTGATTCATCTCCCCCGGCACCGGCTTTAACTTCAATAATTACATCGCGGTCATCATTTGCATCGCGAGGTAACAACAACTCCTCTAATTTTGTTGCAGCCGCTGCGGCAAACTCTTCAAGTGCTGGAAGTTCAGCGGCAAAAGATTGATCTTCAACTGCCAACTCTCGTGCTGCGGTTAAATCATCTTCGGCCGCATGCCATGCACGATAACCAGCGACGATTGGTCCAAGTTGTGAGTACCGCTTGCTTAATTGGCGGGCGCGATTTGGATCATTGTGAACACCAGGATCAGCAAGTGCTGTTTCTATTTCGGCATGCTCGGCAAGCATCTCAAGTGCAGTGGTGAAACGTTCGGTAATTTCTTTAGCCATCTGCCCACCTACCTCTCCAGCTGCACTTTTCTTTATCTTAATTCCAATGAAAAGACCGCACCCAATCTCGCCAATGGCAAGATGAGTACGGCCGTTTAAAAGTAGTTACTTGGCTTTTTTATTAAAGCGTTCTTCAAATTTAGCTACACGTCCACCAGTATCAAGGATGCGCTGCTTGCCGGTGTAAAAAGGATGACAGACAGAGCAAACATCAACGTGAATCGCTCCGGAAGAAACTGTCGAACGAGTTACAAATGCTGCGCCGCAACTGCAAGTCACATTTGTTGCTTCATATGCTGGGTGGATCTCTGCCTTCATTACTTACTCCAATTACTTGATGGGGCTGGGTCGGCTTTCTCTTTCAAAAAAGTCGTGAACCAGAGTTTGCAAAGGATACCGCCCCTTTGGGGGCGGTAGCAATTGCGCTTAAACCTCGCTTGTTGGCCCGACTGTGGTCTTCTGGATCTGCATCAAAAACTCCACATTGGACTTGGTGCCCTTCATCTTCTCAAGCAGAAGTTCAAGTGCCTGTTGAGAATCAAGTGCGTGCAAAACTCGACGTAATTTCCAAGTTATGTTCAACTCTTCAGCACCCATAAGAATTTCTTCTTTACGAGTACCAGATGCATCAACATCAACAGCTGGGAAAATGCGCTTATCAGCTAAACGGCGATCGAGTTTAAGTTCCATATTTCCGGTTCCTTTGAACTCTTCGAAAATAACTTCATCCATTCTTGAACCAGTGTCAACAAGGGCAGTAGCAAGAATTGTTAGTGATCCGCCATCTTCAATATTTCGCGCAGCACCGAAGAACTTCTTTGGTGGATACAAAGCAGCAGAATCCACACCACCAGAAAGAATTCTTCCACTAGCAGGAGCTGCGATATTGTATGCGCGACCTAATCGAGTAATTGAATCAAGAAGCACAACCACATCATGACCTAATTCAACTAAACGTTTTGCTCGCTCAATTGCAAGTTCTGCAACTGTGGTGTGATCTTCGGCGGGACGATCAAATGTAGAAGAAATAACTTCTCCCTTAACAGAACGCTGCATATCAGTAACTTCTTCTGGGCGCTCATCTACAAGAACAACCATTAAGTGAACTTCAGGGTTATTTTTTGTAATCGCGTTTGCAATAGCTTGAAGCACCATGGTCTTTCCAGCTTTTGGAGGCGAGACGATCAATCCGCGTTGACCTTTTCCGATTGGAGCAATTAGATCAATAACACGAGTCGTTAAAATATTTGGTTCAGTCTCTAAACGTAAACGATCTTGTGGATATAGCGGAACTAATTTATTAAATTCAATCCGATCTTTAGCCTCGTCAGGTTCCATTCCATTAATGGTGTCTAAACGAAGTAGCGCATTAAATTTCTCACGGCGTTCGCCTTCACGTGGTTCACGAACAGCTCCGGTTACCACATCTCCTTTGCGAAGTCCGTATTTACGAACTTGTTGCATAGAAACATAAACATCATTTGGGCTTGGAAGGTAGCCACTTGTGCGAATAAATGAGAAGTTATCCAGGATATCTACTAATCCACCGACTGGAACCAAAACATCATCTTCGGAAATAACTGCCTCACGCTCTTCACGTGGAGGGCGGTTGCGATCACGGTTGCGATCACGGTCACGGTGACGGTCACGTCCACGGTCATTACGGTCATTCCGGTTGTCACGATCAGTACGGTCACTGCGGTTATCACGATCATTGCTGTTATTGCTGTTATTACGGCTGTCGCGGTTATCTTCACGACTATCGCCAGAGTCATTATTCTCATTATTCTCATTATTATCATTATTATCATTATTATCATTATTTGAATCTTTGGAGCCAGAATTACTAGATTTTTCCGTCGAATTCTCTTTCCTTGCTGGACGTTCTTTGCGCGCCGGTTTTGCTGACGCGGCCCGATTAGCTGCTTGCAAATCACTAATAGCGGTAACTAGGGCAGCTTTGGGCATCTTTATAGCGCCATCAATTCCCAGTTGGACACCTACTTTGCGCAGCTCGGGAAGGAGCATCGCGCTTAGATCGCTCGCAGGTTTACGCGCGCGGGTTGAAGTTTCAGTCACATTTCCTCATTCAGGTTATTTGGCTTATTAAATTATTAAATAAGCGCAGTTGGATTATTTATCGCTTTGGTTATTCTTAACAAAAGGTTCAAGCTTTTCCGGTTTTAACTTAAAACTTGGGGAAATAAGAATTTTAAGCGACTGAGATTTTTCTTGCTTACTCGGGGAAATCCCGGCCGAGTGAGAGAAGCATAGCACTCAACCCGGGGTTATTTCACTACTAATTAACTAATTGGGAGCGTAGATATGGGCACCAACCCGGCTAATTCCCAATATTTGAGTAGCAAATGAACTGCCTCCGGCACGGGCTATCTCTTGCGCATCAGCGACCGAGCCAGTGTGTAACGCTAAAACAGTGGGGCCAGCACCAGAAATAAAAGCAGCAACTCCTGCGCTTCGTAATTTTTGTACAAGCGCAAAAGATTTCGGCATCGCTGATTTACGGAACTCTTGATGAATTAAATCTTGCGTCGCTTCATAAAGAAACTCTGGCTTATTGCTTAGGGCTTCAACCATCAATGCGCTGCGGGCAATATTTGCAGTGGCATCTCTATATAAAACTTCATCGGGCAACATTTTGCGGGCACTCGATGTTGGAACCGCACTTTCTGGAATGAAAGCCACCGCATTTATTCGGTGATTAACCGTAATCGGAGTTGCACGACCAACTCCACCTTCGAGCCACGCAATAGTTGCACCGCCATACAAAGCTGCAGCAACATTATCGGGATGGCCTTCCATCTCTGTTGCAATCGCTAGCAAATCTTGATCTGTTAAACGTTCTTGCCCAGATATTACTAATGCACGCGCTAAATAAAGTCCGCCGATAATTGCACTTGAAGAAGAACCTAACCCTCGTCTATGAGGAATTGCATTTAATGCACGTACTGATAATCCCCTTGGTCTTCCACCCATATGATCAAAAGCACGATTCATCGCTTTGATAAGTAAATTTTTATCATCTTTTCTAATTTCATCAGCGCCTTCGCCAGCTACTTGAATATCTAGGCCCACCTCATCAGAAACTTGGGCTGCATACCCATCATAAATTTCAAGGGCTAGACCTAAGCTATCAAAACCAGCACCCAAGTTGGCACTACTGGCGGGCGTGCGAATAGTTACTGGGGTTGCGCGGAAAGTTGGTTTGCTTTGCATTATGCCAACTCTAGAACTTCGGCCGCTTTTGCAACACTTACTGGAATCACAATCGGTTCTGGCGCGCCATCGAGTGCCCACTGAACATCTTTGAGGCCATTGCCCGTAACGGTAATCACGATTTTTTTACCTTTTGGTAGTTGCCCTGCAGCTTTTGCCTTTATCAAACCAGCAAGACCAGCAGCAGAAGATGGTTCGCAAAAAATTCCTTCACGTCCAGCTATCAAACGATATGCCGCCAAGATTTCTTGATCAGAAACAGCTCCGATCCGTCCACCAGATTCATCACGAGCGGCAACAGCTTGTTGCCATGATGCGGGATTGCCAATGCGAATTGCAGTAGCAATTGTTTCAGGGTTTTTCACAACTTCACCACGCACAATTGGCGCAGCACCCTCTGCTTGAAATCCCCACATTTGTGGCAAACTTTTTGAAATTCTGGCTTTTTGATACTCCTGGTATCCCATCCAATATGCGGTGATATTTCCAGCGTTACCTACAGGAAGAGCGTGGATATCAGGTGCAAACCCAAGTGCATCAACAATTTCAAAAGAAGCGGTTTTTTGACCTTGAATTCGATAAGGATTTACTGAGTTAACTAATGCAACTGGATAATTTTCTGATAATTCACGTGCTAGGGTCAAGCAATCATCAAAATTCCCAGCAACCTGCAAAATTTTTGCACCATGAATTACTGCTTGAGCTAATTTTCCCATGGCAATCTTGCCTTCCGGGATTAATACCGCAGGAATCATCCCCGCTTTGGTGGCATAGGCAGCAGCGCTTGCACTGGTATTTCCAGTTGATGCACAGATAACTGCACGTGCGCCATCTTCAGCAGCCTTACTCATCGCCATTGTCATTCCCCGGTCTTTAAAAGAACCGGTTGGATTGCAGCCTTCCACTTTTACCCAAACTTCGTTATCCAACATTTCGGAAAGTGCGAAACTGTATATGAGTGGTGTTCCACCTTCCTGCAAAGTCACTACCGGAGTTTTACGCGAAATTGGAAGGCGATGGCGGTACTCTTCAATTATTCCGCGCCAAAGATGCGCGTTGCTTGATTTACCAAAAATCAATTGGCGCCTCCTTCGACTCTAATCACCGTTTCAACTGAACGAACGACATCTAATTTACGCAAATGATCGACAGTGGCCGATAAAGCAGCATCCACTGCTGCGTGAGTAACCACAATTAATTCAGCTTGCTCATCACTACCATCTTGACGAACTGTTTGAATTGAAACAGAATGCGCTGCAAATACTTGTGCGACTGATGCCAAAACACCTGGTCGATCATTGACATTTAAGCGAATTAGATAGCGCGTTAATGTTTCACCCATTGGAGCGATAGAACGTTCTGCGTATGTGCTTTCTTTAGGGCCAAGACCGCCGAGAGCGCGATGACGCGCAACTGCCACTAAATCTCCAAGGATCGCTGATGCAGTTGGTTCCCCTCCCGCTCCACGCCCATAAAACATTAGTTCTCCTGCAGATTTTGCTTCCACGAAAACTGCATTAAATGCATCACGAACAGATGCCAGTGGATGTTCTTTTGGAAGTAAGGCTGGATGGACGCGCACTGAAATTCTTCCATCATTAGTTAATTGTGCGATTGCTAATAATTTAACAACATGGTTCATTTCATTTGCGATTCGAACAATGTCAGCGGTTACATCAGAGATTCCTTCACGATAAACATCTGCTGCGGTTACTCGAGAATGAAATGCCAAACTTGCCAGAATTGCAGCTTTTGCTGCGGCATCAAAACCCTCAACATCGGCAGTTGGATCGGCTTCTGCATATCCGAGTGCTTGCGCTTCTTTAAGTGCGCTTTCAAAAGATGCACCTGATGCAGCCATTTTACTAAGAATATAATTTGTCGTTCCGTTTACAATTCCAATTACCCGTTTAACTTGATCTCCAGCAAGTGATTCACGAAGTGGTCTAATAATTGGTATTGCACCAGCAACTGCCGCTTCAAAATAAATATCAACACCATTATCTGCTGCTGCTTCATAAAGTTCGGCACCGTGCTGAGCAAGCAATGCTTTGTTTGCAGTAACTACTGATTTTCCATTTTTTAGTGCTTGCAAAATTAATGATCGTGCAGGTTCGATGCCGCCCATCACTTCAATAATTATGTCGATTTGCGGATCGTTAACAATCGAAGCCCCATCACTGGTTACGCTCACGCCCCTATGAATTAAATCTGGGCGAGGTTTTTTTAAATCTTTTACTGATATAGCGACAAGGGCTAATTGCGAACCAGACCGTGCTGCTAAATCGTTATTTTGTTCAACAAGCAAACGAGCGACCTGGCCTCCGACAACGCCGGCTCCGAGCATTCCAACTTTTAGCAAGGGCGCATTCGCTTGCGCACCTTTAGCCGAATTCATATGCACAGCCTACCGATCAACTTAACTCTCAGGAGTTGACCTCAAGATTGAGCAAGTCGGCTTCATTTTCACGGCGCAAAATCACTCGTGCCTGGCCATTTCTTACCGCGATCACCGGCGGGCGAGGCTGGTGATTGTAATTACTAGCCATGCTCCGTCCATAGGCTCCGGTAGCTGGGATAGCCAAAATATCACCAGGTTTCACATCACTTGGAAGTTCGACTTCGCGAATAATTATGTCACCACTTTCACAATGTTTGCCGACAACGCGACTAGAAGTTAGCGGTGAAGTTGAAGTGCGGTTTGCAAGTTGCACTGAATACTGTGCGCCATAAAGTGCTGGGCGAATATTGTCACTCATTCCACCATCCACTGAAATGTAATTGCGCCGCTGACCTCCATCTAAGTTAACTTCTTTAGTCGTACCAACTTCGTAAAGCGTTACGGTAGAAGGACCAGCAATGGCACGTCCAGGTTCTATAGATAAATGTGGAATTGCTAATCCCTGCTTTTCGCATTCATCTAAAACAACTTCATACATTCTGCTTATGACTGAATCAATACTTTGCGGAGTGTCTGAGGTTACATATGCGATTCCAAATCCACCACCAAGATCAAGGTCAGGAAATTCAATTGCATGTACTGCTTTCATCTCTGCCATAAATTCAATTACCCGCTGGGCTGCAATATCAAAGCCGTTACTATCAAAAATCTGTGAACCAATATGACAATGGAATCCCCGCAGTTCAATATGTTTGGCGTCCAATGCCTTCTTGGTGGCGATCGCAGCCGCACCACTTGCAATTGAAAATCCAAATTTCACATCTTCATGGGCAGTGGCAATAAATTCATGAGTGTGTGCTTCTATACCCGGTGTTAACCTCAAAAGAATTGCTTGTTTTTTCCCAAGTTGCTTTGCAATATCTTCAATTCTTTCTATTTCATGCAAGGAGTCAGCAACAATGACGTATACGCCAATTTCAATTGCACTTCTTATCTCTGCTGCGGATTTATTATTTCCGTGAACTTCAATTCGATTTGCCGGAAATTTTGCAGCAATAGCCACAGCCAATTCGCCGCCGGAACAAACATCCAATCCCACGCCTTCTTCCGCCAGCCATTTAGCAATTTGCACCGAAAGAAAAGCTTTTCCGGCATAAAATATGTCAGAGTTTTTGCTTCCGAAAGTTATGTCAAGCGCACTTCTAAATTCCTGAATCCGCGATCTAAAATCATCCTCGTCAATAATGAATGCTGGGGTACCAAACTCTTTTGCCAAATCTTGTGCACGAATTCCGGCTATATAAATTTCACCATTTTCAATTGATGTATTTCGCGGCCAGATATTCACAGTATTAATGGTATTCACATCTTTTCTGGCGCGCTTACGCCAAGCATGGCCAACCCATTTGCCAAAACTTGGCGGGTGGCTTCGCACAACAGCGCCCGTGATTGATGCAACGCCGTGATTGGCTCTTCCCCCATTGGAAGCACTCGGGAGTGAGCGTAAAAATGATGGTAATGGCCGGCCAACTCCTCTAAATAACGGGCTACCCGATGCGGTTCGCGAAGTTCGGCAGCGCTAGCAACAACTTTTGGAAAGAGTGCAATAGAAGCAGACAGAGCTTCTTCTGCCTCACTATCAAGTAACTCTTGCTGGAAATCTATTATTTCCACCTTCATGCCAAGCTCTTTAGCATTTCGCAATAGAGCGCTGATCCGGGCATGTGCATATTGCACATAGAAAACTGGATTTTCATTTGTGCGCTTTTTCAATAAATCCACATCAAGAGTAAGTGGGGTATCAGTTGGATAACGCGTAAGTGAATATCGAGCCGCGTCTACTCCAACTTTTTCAACTAACTCTTTAAGAGTAATAATGGTTCCGGCTCTTTTGGAAAGTTTTAACTCTTCACCGTTCTCAATAATTTTTACCATTTGGCCAATTAACACTTGTAGATTCTTAGTTGGGTCATCACCAGTGCAGGAAACTAACGCTTTCAAACGTCCAACATATCCATGATGATCTGCGCCTAATAAGTAAATACATAAATCAAAACCGCGAGATCTTTTATCTAAATAGTAAGCGGTATCAGATGTGAAATAAGTTTGTTCACCATCTGCTTTAACTAAAACTCGGTCTTTGTCGTCACCGAAATCAGTTGTGCGCAACCAGGTTGCACCACCATCTTGGTAGACATGACCATTTTTCTTTAACTTTTCGGCTACGTTAGCAACCGCACCACTGTCATGTAATTTTCGCTCTGAGTACCAAACATCAAAAATTGTTCCAAACTCTTTAAGGACACCTTGCTGTTGTGCAAGTTGCAATTTATATCCTGCTTCGCGAAAAGCGATCAGAGCATCATCACCGCTTAACTTATTTATTTCTGGATTTTGTAGAACTATCTCTTTTGCTAAATCTTTAATGTATTCACCGTGATATCCATTTTCTGGAATCGGCAATTCATTTGCAGCGGCAGCAAGTGATACTCCAAATAAATCCATTTGATTTCCACGGTCATTGATATAAAACTCACGTGTTACTTGTGCGCCTGCTGCAGTTAAGGTTCTGGCCATGGCATCACCAACAGCAGCCCATCTGGTATGCCCCAAGTGCAACGGACCGGTTGGATTTGCACTGATAAATTCAAGATTAATTTTTACACCAGATAGAAGATTTCCTTCACCATATTTTTTTCCTTGCTCTATAACAGTTTTTACAACTGCGCTTTGAGCACCGGAAACTAAAGTTAGATTTATAAATCCCGGGCCAGCAATTTCAGTTTTTTCAATTCCGTCGATCTCCGCGAATGCTGTTGCTAGCAACTGTGCGATCTCACGCGGTGGAATTCCAGCACTTTTGGCGAGTTGCAAAGCGATTGAAGTTGCGAAATCTCCATACTCGCGATTTTTAGGCCGCTCAACCGAGATCCGGTCAGGGATTGATCCGCCAACCGCTCCAGAGTCGAAAAGTGAGCGCACTTTGGCCATCAAAGCCACTTCAAGGTCCCCCGGATTCACACTCTAAGGCTATCGGGCTTACCCTTATCTCCGTCGCTCTTGCGGGAGTGGTGAAATGGCAGACACGCAGGTCTTAGGAACCTGTGTCTTCGGACGTGCGGGTTCAAGTCCCGCCTCCCGCACCAATTTGAATTGTTCAAATTGTTCCGAAGATTTCAACCAGTATCAGCAAGTTATGAAGTCATCAAGTTATCAAGTCATTGAGTTCTTATTTAGGTAAGTAGCGGAGGTGCATTTGGATTATTCAGTACCTTCATCACCTTCTTTTCCTGGCATGCCAGTCCCGCCAAAACTCCGCGGCTGGTCACATTTAATTGCCGCACCACTTGTTTTTATTGCCTCTTTGGTGCTGTTTATTTTAAGTAAGGAAAGTTTTAAGTTTGCAGTTGCGCTTTATGCATTAACAGCAGTCGCGCTATTTAGTGTTTCAGCAATTTATCATCGCGTTCCATGGTCGCCAAAGAAGAAAAAAATCTGGCGCCGTCTTGATCATGCAAATATAAATTTAATTATTGCTGGCTCTTACACTCCATTTGCGATGACTCTTTTAGCTGGCAAAGACCGCGCAGTATTACTTTGGGTTATTTGGTTAGGAGCATTCGCAGGGGTCGTTATTAGAGTTTTTTGGCTTTCAGCACCGCGTTGGCTTTATGTTGGAATCTACTTAGCCCTTGGATGGGTAGCCATTATTTATACACCACAGTTGTACCAAGAAGGTGGATTAAAGATTCTCATACCCCTCCTCTTAGGTGGTTTGTTTTATTCAGTCGGGGCACTCGCTTATGCATTTAAATTCCCTGGCAAAAATGCGCGCTACTTTGGCTTTCATGAATATTTCCACCTCTTTGTTATCGCTGCCTGGGTTTCCCAGTACGTTGCAATTTCAATCGCCATTTACACTTCTTGACGACCTCTTGACGCGTTTTTAGATTGCTGCCCGCCTAACCATTTTTTCATCAAATGGGCGGTAAGTTTTGCCGCATGCGATTGGGAGTTCTTGATGTTGGCTCCAACACGATCCACCTACAGGTAGTTGATGCCCACCGCGGTGCGCAACCAATTCCAGCGACTGGTCATAAAACTGAACTTCACTTAACTGATTATTTGGATGCCGGTGGCGCAATAACGATAGAAGGAATTCAGGCGTTAACTTCAATTATAAAAGCCGCTATGGCTGAAGCTACAAAATTTCAAACTGAAGAAATTTTAACTTTTGCGACTTCGGCTATTCGCGATGCCACAAATGGTGAACGTGTAATCAACCATATTAATGAAAATTGTGGAATTGAGTTAAGTGTTTTATCTGGTGAAGAAGAGGCGCGTTTTACTTTTTTGGCAGCACGGCGCTGGTTTGGATGGTCAAGTGGTGATTTGTTGGTTATTGATATCGGAGGTGGTTCCCTTGAACTTGCTACCGGTCGCGATGAAGAACCGGCACTTGCGTTATCACTTCCACTTGGTGCAGGTCGGCTAACGCATTCCTTTCTCAAGGAGGATCCATTTACCAACAAATCCGCACGTGATCTTGAAGATTACATTGATGCATATTTAGAGACACCAGCTGTGGCTCTTGCTGAGCATGAGGTTGACAAAGTGGCTGGCACAAGCAAGACGCTACGGACACTAGCCAAAATGTCACAGGATTGGCTTGGTGATTCAGATAAACGTTTAACGCGTGACTGCCTCGATGAAATGGTTCCTAAACTTCTGAAGATGAAAGCAGCAGAACGCAATGAACTTCCAGGTGTTTCTAAAACTCGGGCGCATCAAATAGTTGCCGGGGCAATGGTCGCGCGCCAAACTTTGCACGCTATCGGATTCGATGAGATTCAAATCTGTCCGTGGGCGCTTCGGGAGGGCGTAATCCTAAGAAGGTTGGATTGGTTAGAGAGTTAAGGTCCTTGAATAAAATTAATTGCGCGTACTTTCCCATCCTGATGGAATAAAACCCAACCATCACCTGGGTCTAGCCCTCGATCGATCTCATCAAAAGCCATCGCGCCGGCCAATTCTTTTAAAATCTTGGGAATAACTGGGTTGTGACTGCATAGCAAAATGGTTTTAATACTTTCCCTATCCTTGGAGGCTTTCAAAAACTTTTTAGCAAATTTGAGTGGTTTATCTTTGTCGCGCGAATATTGATATTCACTGATATCACTAGCAATCCCTACATTAATTTCAAGGTCACGGCCTAGTGGTCTTACAGTTTCAAGACATCGGTAGGCATCAGAGCTGAATATTTCATCTATTCCGTATGCCTCGTAAATCGAACGAAATTTCTCAGATTGAATTTGACCACGATTATCTAGTGGCCGATCCCCATCATCTCCGATCCATTCGACTCGCTTTAATGCCTTGGCATGTCGCAATAAAATCAAAGTGGAATATTTATCTATTCCTGCGGACAGATCTTTAAATAACTTGAGTACTTTTCGATCTTCTTCGTGAGTTAACTTAGTTTTTGCACTTTTAAAGCTATGCCACTCAAATTGGTCTACCTCTTCTACGTCTGCAATTGGCTTTGCTGCGGAAATCGCTTGCGCCGCCCAATACTTAACCCTTTTCGGAACCCCTTCAGCTAAATATTGAATTTCAGCTATTAGCGGACCGAATTTGGCCGCATACCCGGTCTCTTCCAATACTTCCCTGCGGGCAGTTGCCAAAAAAGATTCACCAAGCTCAATCTTCCCTTTCGGAAAAGACCAATCGTCATATCGAGGACGGTGAATCAGGCCGATCTCAATTACATCTTCAATTAATCGATAAAGGACTGCACCAGAGGCCATAATCTCAGTCGTCTCAGAATCAAAATTTGCTTTACTCATGAAGGTAAGTTCCTCTTTCTTTTGATCATTACTTCTTGGGGAGTTTGTAATCTATTCCCCGAAGCATCAGATACCTTGCGTTGCCAATTGTCACCTTCAACTAAATTCCAAGTTGATAAATCATCTAATAAATCTTCAGCAATCGCTTGATCTAATTCAAGTTTATGATCACTTCTTTCAACACGAATTAAACTTTCAATTCTTCGATCTAGATTTCTGTGCATCAAATCAGCGCTACCTATCCAATATTCATTTTCTCCAGCAGCAGCAAAATTATAAATTCGAGCGTGTTCCAAAAATCTACCTAAAACTGAGCGAACAACTATGTTTTCTGAAAGACCAGGAACGCCAGCTTTAAGAGCGCAAATTCCTCTAACTACCAACTTAACTGGAACGCCTACACTTGAGGCTTTGTAAAGTGCTTCGATAATCTCTTCATCCAGCAGCGAGTTCAATTTGAAACGTATTCCGCTTGGTTTACCAGCGCTGTGATTATTAATTTCATTTTCAATCCGCGCTAAAATTCCGCTTCGCAGTGTTTTAGGTGCTACTAACAAACGCGCATATGTTGTGGATGGTGCGAACCCTGATAATTGATTAAAAAGTTTGGTTAAATCATCACATAAAGAAAAGTCAGCACTTAACAATCCAAAATCATCATAAAATCGCGCAGTCTTTGGATTGTAATTTCCAGTTCCAACATGGCAGTAACGTCTAATTCCACTTGGTTCCTCGCGAACCACTAAAGATAATTTGGCATGAGTCTTCAGACCTAATAATCCATAAACAACATGCACTCCGGCATCTTCTAGCTTGCGCGCCCATTTCATGTTGGCCATCTCATCAAAACGGGCTCTAATTTCCACGACTGCAAGGACTTGTTTCCCGGCTTCTGCCGCCTCTATTAATGCATTCATAATGGGTGAGTCGCCAGATGTGCGATACAAAGTTTGCTTAATGGCCAAAACATTGGGGTCGGCTGTGGCGGATTCTAAAAATTTAACTACGGTATTTGTAAATGAGTCATAAGGATGATGTAAAAGAATTTCACCATGTCTTAAGGCAGCGAAAAACTCTTCTGGCGAATCATCTTCAATCTCGGTGAATTGTGGTGGGGTTAAACTTGAAAAAGGCGTAAATTTTAAATTTGATATTTCAAGATCTGCAATTTGATTTAGACCAGTTAAATCCAATGGCTCTTGGTATTTGATAATTTCGCTTTCATCGATCTCTAATTCATAGGCTAAATCGGCGAGAATTTTGGAGGGAATATCTAGTGGTACTTCTAGTCGAACTGGGGGCCCAAACCGGCGTTTTTGCAACTCTTTTTCGAGAGTGAGCAAAATATCATCTGTCTCCTCTTCATCAAGTTCCATATCTTGATTGCGGGTTAATCTAAAAGTGTAGTGAGTTAAAATTTCCATCCCTGGAAATAATTGACTTAGGTTTTTTCTAATTAATAATTCAAGCGGAATGAATCTATTTTTTGTTCCGTCTGCAGTTGCAATAAACCTTGGCAAATTCAAAGGAATCTTAACTCTTGCAAAAAATTCCTCAAGAGATTCTGGATTACGAAGTTGAATTCCGATATTTAGGGATAAACCAGAAATATGTGGGAATGGGTGCGCCGGATCTACTCCAAGTGGAGTTAATACTGGATAAATTCTAGAGGTAAATAAATCTTGCAGGTAAGCAGCTTCACTTTCACTTAAATCATCCCACGATAAAAAATTGATTCCTATTTTTGACAACTCTGGAAGTAGGTCATTGTGGAAAAATTTTGATTGTCTCTCTACCAATTCGTGGGTGCGTTTTAAGACAACTTTCATCTGTTCTCTTGGGGCATAACCAGCTAAATTTACATCAACAACACCCGCTTCGATTTTTCGCTTCAAAGAAGCAACTCGCACCATGAAAAACTCATCTAAGTTCGAGTTGAAAATCGCCAAAAACCTAATTCGCTCGAGAAGCGGAATCTCTTTATCTTCAGCCAATTCAAGAACTCGTTGATTGAAATCTAACCAGCTTAATTCGCGATCAGTAAACCTGCTCGCACTTGAAAAGGACATCCCCCAATCTTGCCTGAGTTGGGTGAACAGTAGGTAAAAAGTTAAAGTGCTTACCCTGAACAGGTCGAAGTAGAACCTCTGAAAACCGCTTAAAGTGCGTTTAGTGCCTTTTGGATTAAAGCCCTGAATGCCATTCCACGATGACTGATCTGATCTTTTTGCACCGGGCTCATTTGGGCTGTAGTGATCTCGAAGCCGTCCGGTATAAAAATCGGGTCGTACCCAAACCCATCATCCCCGATTGGGGCAGTCGTTAATCTTCCATGCAACTTCGCTTCAACCACTATTTCAAATCCATCCGGTTTAGCAAATGCAGCTGCGCAATGAAATGCAGCCGAGCGATCGGTTACTCCATCCATATTGCTGAGCACTTTATTTAGGTTTGCTAGATCATCCCCATGAGTTCCGGCATAACGTGCCGAAAATATTCCTGGAGCACCATTTAATGAGTTAACACTTAGACCGCTGTCATCTGCAATCGCTGGCAAGCCGGTGGCTTTAGCGACTGCGTGCGCTTTCAATAACGCATTGCCAATAAAAGAATCTTCCGTTTCTTCAACATCAGCAAGATCAGGGAATGAATCAGTACCAACTAATTCAACATCAGGCATTATTTCAGCGATAATTCTTTGTAGCTCGACAATTTTTCCATGATTACGAGTGGCTAGTATCAATTTCATTTATTGCTCTTTACTTAGCAAGTGCTGCTTTTTGAAATTTAGTTAAATCAGAGCAGCCTTTTAATGCTAAATCTAGAAGTTGATCAAGAAGTGCACGATCAAAAGGTTCGCGTTCTGCGGTGCCTTGTACTTCTACAAATTTTCCTGATCCGGTACAAACCACATTCATATCAGTGTCAGCACGAACATCTTCTTCATAGCAAAGATCCAAGGTTGGTTTTCCATCAATGATTCCAACACTAACTGCCGAGATCGAATCTGTAAGTGGTGATCCTTTTACTAAACCTTGACCTTGTGCCCAAGTAATTGCATCTACTAATGCAACATAGGCACCGGTAATCGCTGCGGTTCGAGTACCACCATCGGCTTGCAGCACATCACAATCAAGCACAATTGTGTTTTCGCCAAGTGCTGACATATCAATAATCGAACGCAATGATCGCCCGATTAAACGTGAAATTTCTTGAGTGCGTCCGCCTAACTTTCCTTTAACACTTTCTCGGTCTGATCGGGTGTTAGTGGCACGCGGCAACATTGAATACTCTGATGTCACCCAACCTTTTCCTTGCCCAGCCATCCAACGCGGAACACCGGCAGTAAAGGATGCAGCGCAAAGGACGCGAGTTTGCCCAAACTCAACAATGACTGAACCTTCAGCGTGATTTAACCATCCACGCGTAAATTTAATCTCGCGTAAATCTGCGTCACTTCTTCCATTACTTCTTCCATTACTTTTTCTGTTCAGTTCGGTCATTTACGCTCTCCTCGTTATCTTTTTGTTATCTTTATTAAAGGGTTAAATTTTCTACAGCAGTAACTTCTGGGCCGAGAAAACGTCGAGCAAGAGCGGAAAATGTTCGAGTATCTCCGGTTGCATAAAACTTGTGTTCGGGGGCTCCGGCATCTGCTGCTCTTTCAACTCCACTTTCGGCCAGCTTTCGATACAGATCTTTAGCAGTCTCTTCAGCACTAGAAACTAAAGTCACGTTCTCACCAACCACATACGAGATTACTCCAGTTAATAATGGATAGTGAGTACATCCAAGAACCAAAGTATCTACATCTGCATCAATTATTGGTTGTAAGTAATCTGTGGCTATTTTTAAAATCTCTTGGCCAATAGTTTCCCCGCGTTCTACATAAGAAACAAATAATGGACATGGAATAGAAGTGATCTCAAGTTGTGGTGCTGCAGCAAATGCATCTGCGTAAGCACGTGAATCAATTGTTGTCTGTGTTCCAATTACACCGATTCGACCATTGCGTGTTGCGGCTACGGCACGACGAACAGCAGGTTGAATTACTTCAATTACTGGAATTGAATATTTTTCACGTGCATCGCGCAACATCGCAGCACTTGCAGTGTTGCAAGCAATCACAATTGCTTTAACACCTTGTTCAACTAAATTATCCATAATCTCAAGTGCAAATGCGCGAACTTCAGCAAGAGGTCTTGGACCATAAGGTCCGCGGGCAGTGTCACCAATGTAAAAAATTGGTTCATTTGGAAGTTGATCCAAAATAGTTCGCACCACAGTTAATCCGCCTACCCCTGAGTCAAAGACTCCTATTGGAGCAGATGTAGCTGGCAGGTTAGGCAGAATTTCCACGGCACTGAGCCTACGCCCAGAGTTGTCCATCTAGGCGCTCTTGCGCGGTATCAATATCGTCGTGGTAAACGCCAGTTGATAAGTACTTCCAACCAGCATCACAAAGTATGAAGGCGATATCCGCAGCAACTCCAGCCGCGACGCACTCTTTCCCGATTGCAATAGCCGCATGTAAAATCGCACCCGTAGAGATTCCGGCAAAAATTCCTTCAATATCTAATAGCTCACGTACTCGCTTAACAGAATCTTCTGCGCCGACAGAGAAACGACGGGTTATTACCGATGCATCGTAGAGCTCAGGAACAAACCCTTCATCAATATTTCGCAATCCGTAAACTAATTCACCGTAACGAGGCTCTGCAGCGACAATTGAAATTCCAGGTTTATGTTCACGCAAGTAGCGTCCAGCACCCATCAAAGTTCCGGTGGTTCCAAGTCCGGCAATAAAATGAGTAACTGTTGGCAAATCTTCTAAAATTTCAGGACCAGTTGAGTTGTAATGTGCATCAGCATTTGCTTGGTTTCCATATTGATACAAGAAAACCCAATCAGGATTTTTCTCGATTAACTCTTTGGCAACGCGAACTGCTTCATTTGATCCACCAGCAGCAGGGGATGAGATTATTTTCGCGCCCCACATCTCAAGGAGTTGACGACGCTCGGCTGAAGTATTTTCTGGCATAACGCAAATTAATTTGTAACCGCGAACTTTAGAAATCATGGCTAGAGAAATTCCAGTATTTCCAGATGTAGGTTCCAAAATTGTTGCGCCAGATTTCAGTGATCCTTCACGCTCAGCGGCTTCAATCATTGCAAGTGCGGCACGATCTTTAACAGAACCAGTTGGATTACGATCTTCCATCTTGGCCCACAAGCGAACATTTGGTGATGGAGATAATTTCGGTAAACCTATTAATGGTGTGTGGCCAACTGAATCAGCTAGCGAATCAAAGCGCGCCATTA
>SHVK01000017.1 GCA_009694285.1 Candidatus Nanopelagicaceae bacterium
AACAATGAAACTTGGCAAGATCTTGAATCTGTCTTAGGAAAATTAGAAAATGGGCAAGCATTAATTTATGCCTCTGGACTAGCAGCGGTTACTGCAGCGTTGGATTTGATTCCAGGTGGCGGAAAATTTGTGATTCCAACTGCTTCATATTTGGGAACCGGGGCATTAATTGCAGAATTAGAAAAAAAGGGACGGGTAAAACCGATCTGGGTTGATATTACGAAAACTGATGAAGTAATTGCTGCACTCGATGGTGCACAAATGCTTTATTTTGAATCACCAACAAATCCACTACTAGATGTGGCCGAAGTTCAAAAATTTATTGACGCAGCACGGACGCGAAAAATTTTAGTAGTAGTTGATAATACTTTTGCAACCCCAATAAACCAAAAGCCGTTAGATATGGGTGCGGATGTGGTTATCCACTCTTTAACAAAAGCAATCTCTGGACACAGTGATATTTTGCTTGGTACGGCCATTACTAAATCTGCAGATCTTTATGAAAAATTGTTGGTTCATCGCAAATTTCACGGATCAATTGCTGGCCCATTTGAAGCATGGTTGGCGCTTCGTGGAGTGCGGACTTTTCCGCTGCGCCTACGCCAAGCAAGTGAAAGCGCCGCTATTTTGGTGGAGCGATTAAAAAAAGATCCAGCTATTTCACGAGTACGGTATCCAGGTTTTGGTTTCATGATCTCAATTGAATTTCATGGAGGGGCGGTAGCTGCTGATAAAGCTTTAGCGGCCGCAAAAATTTGGAGCAATGCAACAAGTCTTGGGGGAGTCGAATCCCTTTGGGAACGACGTCGATTGCATCCAGAAGAACCAGATACCGTTCCAGAGAGTTTGATTCGAATGTCAGTCGGTTGTGAACACGTTGAAGATTTATGGAGTGATTTAGCGCAAGCATTACTTAGTTCGACAAAATAGTTAACCAACCGCTAGAGCAAAATAGAGAGGAACAATAATGAGTCAAGAGCTATTTCGTTGGGGAATTTTAAGCACCGGAGGAATCGCCCAACAATTCACCAGAGATGTTCAGCGGTTAGCCGACCATAAAGTTGTTGCTGTTGGTTCACGTACCCAAGCTAAAGCTGATGAATTTGGCGATATGTTCCATGTGCCAAACCGCCACGCATCTTATGAATCTCTAGTAAACGATCCTTCTGTTGATGGAATCTATGTTGCTACTCATCATCCAATGCATAAGCGGGACACCATTTTGGCCCTTAATGCTGGAAAACCTGTTCTTTGTGAGAAGCCATTTGCAATGAGCGCAGCAGAAACAGCAGAGATGATCAGTGTTGCTCGTTCAAAAAATTTGTTATTGATGGAAGCAATGTGGGCAAGGTTTTTGCCACACATGATTCAAGTTCGTGAAGTTATTAAAAGTGGAGTGCTCGGTGAAATCATCAGCGTTCGTGCAGATCACGGCCAATGGTTTCCAGCAAATCCGGAATTCCGTTTGTATAAACCAGAACTTGGGGGCGGTGCGTTATTTGACCTTGGAATTTATCCAGTTTCATTTTCATCTATGGTTCTTGGCACTCCAAGTCGAATTACCGCTCGCAGTACAAAAGCTTTCACAGGTGTCGATGGACAAACTTCGATTTTGATGGAGTTTGCAAGTGGAGCTCAAGCTTTATTAAACACCACCAACCTTGCAGCCACACCAAACCGCGCACTCATTGTTGGAACTGAAGCCCGAATCGAGATAGATCGCACCTTCTATGCACCAAGCACTTTCCGAGTTATCAATAATAAAGATCAAATAATTGGTGGCTCAGATAAGAAGTACGCAGGCCATGGTTTACGTGAACAGGCTATTGAATTTGCACGTTGCGTTCGCGCTGGATTAACTGAATCACCAATTCTTCCGTTGGATGAGATTCAATCAATTATGGAAACTATGACTGAGATCGCTAAACAAATTGGATTAACTTATCCAAAATTTGCTGAGTAATTAATTTAACGGTGCTTCGTAATGAAGCACTTTGCCAGGATTGAGAATCTGGTGGGGGTCAAGTGTGCGCTTAATCGCATGCATGACTCCCACTGCTTCTTTTCCGGTCTCAGCAATTAATGCATCAATCTTCCCAGAACCAATTCCATGTTCTCCAGTGCAAGTTCCGCCCATTTCAATTATTTTCATTGTTAATTTATGAGTTAATTCGCGCACTTGTGCAAGCTCTTCAGGTTTTGCTGGATCGGTGATGATCAGGCAGTGGAAATTACCATCGGCCACATGCCCCAATACCGAGTACGGAAAACGATCAGCACGCAAAATCTCATCTGCAGCTGATACTGCTTCAGCCAATTTAGATAGTGGAACAGCCATATCAGTGCTTACTCCACGTTTCCCGGGGTTCGCGGCAATACCAGCCCAATAAGCGTTGTGACGGGCTTGCCATAATTTTCTACGTGCACCTTCATCGGTGGTCCATTCAAATTCGGATGCACCAAATTCAGTCACAATCTCTTTTACTGACTCAGCATCTTCAGCAACGCCTTGCGGGCTTCCGTGAAATTCGAAAAATAATGTCGGTGTTTCAGTCAAAGTTAAGTTGTCATGTGCGTTTACATTTCGAATACATTTTTCATCGAGGAATTCACATCGGGCGATTGCAATTCCTGAACGAACAACTGCGGTTGCTGCCTCTACACCTTGCGACAAAGTTTTGAAACGAACAACTGCCGCTGCCATTTTCTCTGGTATTCCATTTAACTTCAGAGTTAGTTCAGTAATTATGGCGAGTGTTCCTTCTGACCCAACAATTAATCGAGTTAAGTCATAACCGGCTGAAAGTTTTCGTGTTTCACGCCCAGTTCTAATAATTGTGCCGTCAGCCATAACCGCAGTCATCGCCATAACATTTTCGCGCATTGATCCGTAACGCACAGTTGTTGTTCCAGACGCCCCAGTTGCGGCCATCCCGCCAAGCGTTGCATCGGCACCAGGGTCAACGGAAAAGAAAAGTCCGTGCACTGCTAATTTTTCATTAAGTGCAACACGATGCACGCCCGCTTCAACTCGTACTAGTAAATCATCAGGGCGAATTTCAATAATTTTATTCATCGGAGTTAAATCAAGACTCACTCCACCATGAAGTGGAAGGACATGCCCCTCAAGAGAAGAACCTGCTCCAAATGCAACAACTGGAATTCGTTGTTCGTTGCAGTAACTCAATACTCGAGAAACTTCTTCGGTGGTACTTGCCATAACTACAGCTGATGGGCGCACAGGCGGAAAGGCAGATTCATCACGTCCATGTTGGTCAAGAACCGATTCATTAGTACTAACTTGACCCACAACAAGAGTTTGTAAATGTGCAATTTGAACCGGGGTCAGATCAACTCTGTGCTCTTCCATGAGGCAAGCCTATGGGTTAAATTACCCGCATACTAAATATTTAGGGGAGCAGGTCAAAAATGCCATTAGATTCTCAGGCTGCTGCTTTTTTGGCAATAGCCAATGATGGAAATCCGCCAGATATTTCTGAGGTTCCAATATCGGAAACTAGAGCCGGTTTGCAGGCTGCAAAGTTCATGAGCGGTGCTCGCGAAGATGTTGGACAAGTTACACATACATTTATTCCCGGACCGACTGCTGATTTGCCAATTCGCATATTTACTCCAAAAGGTTCTGGCCCCTTTAATGGTTTAGTTTATTTTCATGGTGGCGGATGGTGTGTCTTTTTTGATGAACTTTACGAGCCACAATTGCGATCATTGGCAAATTCTACAAATTCAGTTGTAATTTCGGTAAATTATCAGAAAGCACCAGAACATAAATTTCCAATTCCTTTTGATGATTGCTATGCAACTCTTGAGTGGGTTTTCCAAAATAGTGAATCACTAAATATTAATCAAAGTAAAATAGGCATAGCTGGTGATAGTGCTGGCGGAAATTTAGCATCCGCAGTTGCACTTAAAG
The DNA here is from genome assembly GCA_009694285.1 of Candidatus Nanopelagicaceae bacterium. Lineage (GTDB taxonomy): Bacteria > Actinomycetota > Actinomycetes > Nanopelagicales > Nanopelagicaceae > UBA3012. The sequence continues at coordinate 3,935 of SHVK01000017.1, forward strand.
TTAGAGATCAAGGCTTGCGAAAACTTGCTTACCAACTATTAATTTACCCTTGTAATGATCGCAAGTTTGATTATCCATCGATGCTTTCAAATACTGAGGGGTATGGATTGACAAAAAAAGGAATGGAGTGGCTTTGGGAACAGTACCTAAATGGTGATGATGATGACCAAAACCCATATGCAATTCCTCATGCTGCCAATAGTTATAAAAATTTACCTCCAACTATAATAATTACTGCAGAATATGATGTACTGCATGATGATGGTGCTGCGTATGCGCAAAAGTTAATAGAGCACAATGTCCCAACTATCTATAGAGATTATCCGGGCCAAATCCATGGCTTCTTTAGCTACTCAGAAGATATCGATCAGGGAAAAAACCTTCGAAAGGAGTTTGCTCGAGATATAAATGGCATACTTAGTGCAGGTTAATTCTTGCTTTAATAATTAGGGAGTTCAGATGGCTGAGGAGTTATATATTGCCGGAAGTTGCAATATCGGCACCCGGGAAATTATGCGCCGGCGGATAGTTGCACTATCTGGTGTGTTGTTTGCATTAATTATTGCCTCAGCCGTGTTGTCAGCGGATTCACCTGAATCAGCCAGATGGGCGGTTTTCGTTCCACTTTTAGTGGCAGCCATCGGTTGGATTCAGTCCCGCCGCAAATTTTGCTTGGCTTACGGATTAGCGGGGACGTTTAATTTTGGGCGAATGGGCGACATCAAACGCGTAAATGATCCGGTGTCGCGAAATGCTGATCGCAAAACGGCTTTAACTATTTTGCTGCAATCCATAGGCGTGGCTTTCGCCATCACGCTGATTTTTTACTTTTTGCCAATATAACTAGCAAGACGGTTGACATATTAAAAAGGTACCGGCACGGTATCCCTATGAATGGTCAGACCAGTCCTTTAAGAGTCAGAGATCGCGCCCTTACGCCTCCAAGTGGAAATGATCTAGAGATTGAACTCGAAGAGTTAATTTTTTCAGAGTGGGCAAACCCTGGCGATCGCCTCCCTTCTGAACGTGCGCTCTCCGATCATTTTCGGGTAAGTCGTCCGTTATTGCGCGAAACATTGCGGGCGCTTGAGGGACGTGGATTAATTCGGATTGAAGCTGGACGCGGAACTTTTATTGAGGACTTGACTCAAGTTGATCCCACCAGAATTTTGTCGGCTGCACGTCAAGGATCTATTACTCCAGCGCATTTGATTCAAGCGCGGTTAATGATTGAATGTTCAGCAGCTGCGCAAGCGGCACAATTTCGGGCAATTGAAGATTTAGATGCTTTAAAACTTTCACTATATGAAATGCATAACAGCAAAGATGCCGAAGTATATGCAAATGCAGATATGGATTTTCATCTTCGCATAGTTACTGCATCACAAAATCCGGTGACACAATTGATTTACGGATCAATTAAAAATTTAGTATTTGGATTAATTACTCGAAGTGCAACAGATAACACAGTCACTAAACACGGCCTGCCGCTTCATGATGATGTCTATCAAGCTATCGCGAACAAAGATGCGGTTGTTGCAGAACAGGTGATGCGCAAAATTATTTTGGTTTGCCAAGAACATTATGGTGATGATTTAAATTTGCCACTTTCAACGGTTTTAAATCGCAGAGCAAAGAGCAATCCAGAACATAAAGCATTATTGACCGCGGCAAGCAAAGTAGTCCGGCAACCACTGCAAAATTCACATAATTCATCGGGGCGACAAGGTGGGATCACTCGATCCAGTGGTGTAAGACACAAATAGGACATTTTATTGATCCTATAGGAAATTCCGTTATTTAGATCTCAATCATATAACGATTACCTAATATCTGATTTTTTTTTGTGAATAGGCTGATCTCATGTTGCAGTCATAAATCATTTACCAAGATAATTCGCCAAACAGAGATGAAGAATTTCATCTCAAGTGGACTCTAAAGGGGGCCCGTAGTGTCAAAGCTTAATTCGACTCGCAAGGCTGCCGCAGTAGTTGCATCACTAGCACTCGCTTTTGGTGGAATTTCTGCTGCTACCAGCTCTGCAGCAACAGTTGCTAAGGATTGGTCATGTAAGCCAACCAAGGCAAAGCCAGTAACAGTTCGTATGATCGAGTACTTTGCAGGACCTGCACGTACTCCACTTCTAAACTCTTTCGCTCGTGCTTACGAAGCAAAGACTCCAGGAGTGAAGATTGACCTGATCTCTCCATCACAAGCTGATTCACCTGCAAAGATCACTCAGCTTATTCAAGCCAAGAACGTAGATATCGTTGAGCCAGCTGGTTCTATCTACAGTCAGGCCGTAGTTGCTGGACAGCTTGCAGATATTGCTAAGCAATTCAAAGCAACCAAGGCTTACAAATTTCTAACTCCTTTCACCAAGGAAATGGCAGAACAAACAACCAAGGGTAAAATTTACGGAATCGGTAATGGTTACTACACCAAGGCTTCATTCGTACGTACCGATCGCTTTAAGGCAGCCGGTGTTGCAATTCCAAAGACATGGGAAGATGTTTACAACGCCAAGTCAATGCAAAAAGACAATCAATTTGTTTACGCGATGCGTGGAGCAAGAGCTGCTCACTCACAAGCGCTTTTTGTTATTCATGCATATTTAGCACCAAACTTAAATGTAACTGGTTTGCAGACTAAAGATGGCAAGACAATCTTCGCAACACCAGAAGCTAAGACTGCTCTGGATCTTTTGCTAAAAATCTGGAAAGAAGCAGCTCCCGCAGCATCTATTTCATGGGGCTACCCTGAAATGGTTAAAGGCTTCCACACCGGAGTTGCTAACTACCTAATCCAGGACAATGAAGTTATTCAGATCGTTGAAGAGAACTTCGAGCCTTACTCAAAAGGTAACTGGGCGATGGCCCAGATTCCTAAAGGACCTGGCGGCTACTCAGCACAGTTCATTGGCGCTGGTGGACTCTGGTCAATCACCGAATCTTCAAAGTGCAAGAACGTAGCACTTGGATTCCTGGATTACATCACCCAAGACCCACAGCACGCTTTGTTTGCTCGGGCTTATGGTGTTGGTCCGGTAACAACCACTGCCGCTAAAGATCCATTCTTCAAGGAAGGCGCTTGGGCGATTTATTCCCAGATCAACGCTGATCCTAAGGAACTTAAGTACAGTGGTGTTCGTGGTCCTAAGCTAACGGCATGCTATGGAAAAGCCTATGCAACGTTGGATACAGACATGGCGAAGCTTTTCACTGGTGACAAAACCACCACTCAAGTTTTAAAAGAGTGGTCAGATCTGTTGGGCGCAGCGGATTGTGTCGATTAATTTCGAAGCAATAGGCTAAAAGTTATAACTGCGACTTAGTTTAATTAGCAGTGATTCAGGGAGTGGCTGGTTATGAAAGTAACCAGCCACTACCCCTAATTTTAAAAAAATTTGCTTAAGTTGATTTTTTAAAGGGGTACTAGATTCAATGAGCGCAACTTTCCAGGGAACAACCCGTAAGCGCCCGGCGAGTACCAGCCGAATGTTAAAAGCGCTGGCTTTTTTAACTCCCGCAGCTGTAATGATTTTAATCTTCGTTTTTTATCCAGTTATTCGAACCGTTCAATTAGGTTTTCAAAATTTTAATCTTTTTGACCAGACGAATATCGGGTACAACGGGTTAGAAAATTTTAGAAAGTTAGTAGAAGATCCAAATTTTGTGCGTGTGCTTAAAAATACATTCATTTGGGTTTTTGTTTCACTATTTTTTCAATTCACAATTGGTTTTGGTCTTGCATTATTGATGAAAAAGAAATTTAAATTTATTGGAATTTACCAAGGTTTAATCTTCATCCCGTGGGCACTTTCTGGATTTCTAATGGGTCTTGTTTGGAAGTGGATTTTTGATGAAAGTTTCGGCGTGCTCAATGATGCTTTGTTAAAATTAGGCTTGATTGACACTCGCATCCCGTGGTTATCAAATGGAAATTGGGGAATGGCCGCCGTTATCATCGCAAATGTTTGGTATGGAGTTACTTTCTTTGTAATTATGATTTTAGCTGCACTGCAAGGTGTCCCCACTGAAATGTTGGAAGCAGCCGAACTAGATGGTGCAAATCGTTTTCAAACTCTATTTCAAGTAATAATTCCGTATATTCGCTCCACTTTAATTTTGATTGTGCTTTTGCGTATCATGTGGATTACCAACTTTCCAGATCTTATTTTCGGCATGACTTCAGGTGGGCCAGCCGGAAGGACTCACATAATCTCCTCATGGTTAATCGAGAAATTAACCTTTGATGCAGATTGGGGAGCAGCCTCAGCTCTTGGATTGATGACTATGCTGATTTTGTTTGTCTTTACCCTTTTCTATTTGATGGCAACCAGACTTGAGAAAGAGTCGGGGGTTTAATCATGTTAACTGCATTTGGTAAAGGCGGAAAATTCACAGTCCTTACTATCTGGCTTTTGTTTACTGTATTTCCGATTTACTGGATGGGATTAACATCCATCAAGCCAAAACGTGAAGTTAATGATCTGTATTACATTCCAAATTCAGGTGCCACTTTAGATAGTTATCGCACCTTATTCAGGGATTATGCATTTGGAATCTTCTTAAGAAACAGTTTAATAGTTTCACTAGTTGCTTCCTTTATCGTTATCGGCCTTGGAATACTTGGCGCATATGCATTAGCGCGCTATGAGTTCACCGGGAAATCCCAAATTATGTTGGCATTCTTAGCCACGCAGATGATTCCTGGGCTTATTGCTCTCGCACCTTTATACCTATTAATGCAAAAACTTAGTTTACTTAACTCATTAATTGGTTTAACACTTTGTTATGTTGGCGGAATGGTTCCATTCTCGACGATGATGTTGCGCGGATTTATTCAACGCATCCCACCCGAACTGGATGAAGCGGCATTGATCGATGGTTGTAATCGATTTACTGCGCTATTTCGTGTGGTAACTCCCGTTGCATTACCTGGAATCGCAGCAACCTTCATCTTTTCGTTTGTGCAATGCTGGAATGAATTGTTCTTGGCGATGATTTTAATTGACTCCGAGGGTAACAAAACCTTCCCAGTTGCGATGCGTTCTTTTATTGGTGGATACTGGATCGAATGGGGCGGGTTATCTGCAGCAGTTATGGTTGGAATTATCCCAACAGTAATCATCTTCGGATTAATGTCTAAGTTTATGATCTCTGGTCTTTCGGCTGGAATTGTCAAAGGCTAATGACTACCTTCGATTTAGTCGAGGTAAAATCCGAGTGGAGCCTTGACCCAGAAGTTCATCATTTGAACCATGGAAGTTATGGCGCTTTACCGCGCGTTGTTTACGCAGAACAAAAAAAATGGCAGGAAGAAGTACATAAAAATCCTGTTGCTTTTTATGCGCGGCAATCTCGCCCAGCTGTTGCGAACGCTCGTGCCAAGATCGCGAATTTCTTAGGCCAAGAAGCAGAACAAATTGCCTTGGTGCGAAACACTACAGAAGCGGCAACAACCACCATGCGCGGCTTCCCTTTTAAATCTGGTGATGAAGTACTTGTTTTAGATCATGAATATGGTGCAATCACCTATGCTGTTAAACGCGGTTCAGAGCGTGCAGGCGGCAAAGCAGTAGAAGTAGTTGTGCCGCGTTTAGCTCCTGATGCAGATGTGGTGAAACTTGTCGAGGTTGCCATTACTAAAAAGACAGTAATGCTGGTAGTCGACCATGTGACTTCGGCTACGGCGCGCACTTTTCCGATTTTTGATCTAAGTGCATTATGCAAGAAGCACGGAATCGCATTTACAGTTGATGCGTCTCATGCCCCTGGAAATTTTGACACTGACTTAGATGCGCTAGATGCAGATTTCTGGTTTGGAAATTTACATAAATGGGTTAGTGCACCACAAGGTGCTGGAGTATTTCGTATAGCGCCACGTTGGCAAGGAAAAGTTCAATCACTCGTTGTCTCGTGGAATGAATTTGAACCTTATCCATTGCAATTCGACATGCTTGGCACCGTAGATCTTTCGGCTTGGCTGGCCGCCCCTCGTGCTATCGAATTTTATGAAGCATTTGGGTGGGAGCGAGTTCGTAAAGCTCACCAAGAGCGGATGCGTTATGGCCGTGATTTAGTTATGGCCGAACTTGGTGTTGGTAAGGATGAATTGCGTGAAGAAAATTTACCCATGGGCGTAGTTCCGATTCACAATATGCAAGGTGGAGTTGAAGGTTGTGCTGCACTTGGCCGTAAATTAGCAACCGAGTACAAAATTGAAGTTCCTATAACAATCTTTAGTGACAAATACTTTTTCCGTATTTCCGGCCATCTTTACAATACGCCTGCAGATTATGAGGCTTTAGTAATGGCTGTTCGAAAAGAATTGAAGTAGCAGCTAATGGTTCTTTCTGAAAAAGATCTTTCAGTTTTAGAGCGCATTCAAGAGCGCATTCTTTGGCTTGCTGTGCGAATGGTTGATCAGGCAAATCGCGAGCGAGCCAACACTGATGGCATCAAAGTTGGCGGACACCAAGCATCAAGTGCTTCATTAGTTTCAGTTATGACTGCACTCTATTTTCATCACTTAAATAGTGAAGACCGAGTTAGTGTAAAACCACATGCTTCACCAGTCTTTCACTCGATTCAATATTTACTGGGCCGACTAGATAAAAAGTATTTAACCCAACTTCGTTCATTAGGTGGATTGCAAAGTTACCCATCACGAACCAAAGATCCAGATCCAGTAGATTTTTCAACTGGCTCTGTTGGATTAGGTGCCGCCGCTCCACTATTTGCTGGTGTCACCAGAAGGTATGTAGATGCACATTTTGGCAAACGTCCAGATTCCAGATTTATTGCCTTAATTGGTGATGCTGAGTTAGATGAGGGAAATGTTTGGGAAGCGGTAGCAGATCCGGCCACTCATGGTCTTGGAAAAGTTATGTGGATTGTAGATTTCAACCGTCAATCTTTAGATCGTGTGATTCCCGGAATTCGAATTGCGCAGTGGCGCAGGCAATTTGAAGCGGCCGGATGGCATGTAGTTGAGACTAAATATGGCCGCAAATTAGAAGCAGCATTTGCCGAACCCGGTAATGCGATTTTTAAGAAATGGTTTGATGACATTCCTAACGAGCAGTACCAATCACTTTATGGGCAAAAACGCGAGGATCTGCGCGCCCGATTTTTAGAAGGTGCCCCAGAAGGCGTAAATGCTGAGATTGCCAAATACTCCGATGATGAATTGTTTACATTATTAACTGATCTTGGTGGGCATAATTTAAATTCTTTGCTTGCGGCATTTAGAGAGTGTGATGCCGAAACAGATCGACCTAGCGTAATTTTTGCTTACACAGTAAAAGGATGGGGACTTCCAATCGCAGGAGATCCAAGGAATCATTCTGCTTTACTTACCGAGAAACAGATCTCAGATTTACGAATCAATAAGGGTTTAACTGATGCAAATGAATGGGATTTATTTGCACCTGGCACAGTGGAGGCAGAGCTGTGTTCACAACGGGCAAAGGCTTTGGCTAGAGAATCAACAACTTCTAAAATTGATTTAGTTTTACCAACTAAGACTGGCGTAAAAACCACCGGCATGACATCTACTCAAGAAGTATTTGGAAGAGTTTTAAGTGAGATTAGTAGAAACGATGAGATTAGAAAATATTTAGTTACCACTGCACCCGATGTGGCCACCTCTACAAATTTGGGCGGGTTCATTAACCGAGCAGGTGTTTTTCATCCGCAAGAGTTACGGCGCTGGAATGAAGATCCAATATTGAAATGGGCTGAAGGTCCAACCGGTCAACATATCGAATTAGGTATTAGCGAGATGAATTTATTTATGTTGCTTGGCCAACTTGGACTTTCTTGGGATCACTCAAGTCAACCATTAATCCCAATCGGAACAGTTTACGATCCATTTGTTTTGCGTGGCTTGGATGCATTTATTTACAGCGTCTACTCCGGTGCTCGATTTATTATTACCGGAACTCCATCTGGAGTAACCCTTGCCCCTGAAGGTGGTGCGCACCAATCAACAATTACTCCTTCGGTAGGTATGGAACTTCCCGGAGTTGTGTTGATGGAACCGGCATATGCCCAAGCTCTTGATTGGTTGCTCTGTGATGCACTTACTCATGTTGCTGGCCAACGTGAAGAAACAACTCCAGAACTTCGCCCGTCAGAATTAGCTTTTTACTTTAGGTTAACTACTCGTCCGATTGATCAAGATCCATTTGCACAGGCACAAGAGCGTTTGGGAGAAGCATTACTTAGATCTCAAGTAATAGCCGGGGCGTACCGATTAATAGATGGACGTGCCAATTTAAATGAGAGTGAATTAACCAACGCACCGGTAGTTCATTTAGTGGGAATAGGTGCGGTCATGCCAGAAGTTTTGATTGCTGCTGCTGAATTAAAGAGCGAAGGTGTTATTGCCCATGTAGTTGATATCACCGCTCCCGGAAGACTCTATGGGGGATGGCAGCGCACGTTGCGTCAAGGAGTTCGAACTGCAACAACTCCATCATTCCCGGGTGCTATGCGACCAATTTTCTATGAGCGGGCACCAATCGTTTCAGTCCACGATGGCGCCTCACATGCGATGGCATGGCTTGGTTCAGCTCTTGGAATGCCGCAAGTTGCCTTGGGCGTTGATTCTTTCGGCCAATCCGGCACCATCCATGATCTATATGACATAAATGACATAGATTCTGGTTCGATCGTAAATGCCGCACTTGCTGCTTTAAGCCTTAATACTTAATGAGGTATGTTAATTTTAATTATTAATTGATTGGAGCTGCATGTGACAAAAGAGTTGGCACATGCGTTACAAGAATCAATCGAACGCATCGGAAATTTAGATACTTTAGTTAGGGTTGTTCTTTCCGGAGCCCGCAGAAATTTCACACCATCGGCCGAACGAATTAATATTCGCCCAGTTTTGATAAAAGAGAAATTAATGTTGCAGGTTGCAAGTAATGACGGCAGAGCAGTTACCACAAAAAATATTGATTTCGATATCACAGTCATCTCAGATTTATTAGATAGCGGTTTTGCAAATATTTTGGTGGAATCCACAGATTCTGCAATCTCTATTCGAGTCACCAAAAAAGGTGAAGCTCAGATTCATCGTGAAAAAGTTAATAAAACGCAAAATCTAAATCATGATCGAAAAAAAGATAGATTGTTAGATTCTGCTGACCCTTATTTAGTTGAAGTTGGAATTTCAGATATTCATGGACAAATAAAACCTTCGCGGCAGGACAAGTATCGCCAAGTAGAAGAGTTTTTACGGATTCTTGTTCCAGCATTTGAGAGTGCCATCGCTGCAGGGCAAATTAAAACTCCAAGTGTGGAATCTCCACTCGAGATTGTGGATTTAGGCTGTGGAAATGCCTATCTAACTTTTGCAACTCACCAATATTTGATGAGTAAGGGAATTTCAGTACACGTTACCGGCATCGATATTCGAGAACAGGCTAGAGAACGAAATTCACAGATCGCTAAGAAGCTCGGCATAGAAAAAAGTATTGAATTCAAAGCTAATGAAATAGCTAGAGTTGGTAATGGCCGAGTGGATATTGCTATTGCTTTGCATGCTTGCGATACCGCTACTGATGATGCAATAGCGTGGGCGGTTAAAAGTAAAGCTGGATTAGTTTTGGTAGCACCATGCTGTCAACATGATTTGCAATCTAAATTAAAAGAGATCCCTGAACCGTGGCCATTGGTAACAAAACATGGAATCTTGAGAGAACGCTTGGCCGATATTCTCACCGATTCAATCCGTGCACAAATTTTAAGGTTGGTAGGTTATAGAACAGATGTGATCGAATTTATTGGTGGTGAACATACTCCAAAGAATCTATTGATAAGAGCTGTCAATACAAAGGCAAAACCTGAGCAAGTTGAAATTACCCGATATCAAGAAATGGTAAAAGAATTAGGTGTTCTACCAGCCTTGGCTGAGCGCCTTGGAGAAGAATTTAGTTTTTAAATTCCAATTCGTACCTAATTAAATTTATTGGTACTGTCTGCGCGTGAAGATAAAAGCTCGCCTAAAAAGCTATGTCGAGCTTATGAAATTACGAGTCGTAGAGTTATTGCTAATCTCTACAATCCCAGCAATGGCCCTAGCAGAACGCGGATTGCCGCCTTTGGGAATTACGGTTGCAACCTTGGCCGGTGGAACTTTAGCAGCAGGCAGTGCTAATGCTTTCAATCAAGTCATTGAAAAAGATTTAGATAAATTAATGCAACGTACCAAGCGACGTCCGTTAGTTGAGAAACAATTAACTTCCATCGAGAGTTTAATATTTGCCTCAATAATTGGAATTTTGTCGCTAAGTATTTTTTGGATTTTCACTACACCGCTTGCAACGTATTTAACTCTTTTTGCAATTGCTTACTATGTAATTGTTTACACAATTTTGTTAAAGCGCAGGACTAGTCAAAATATTGTTTGGGGTGGTGCTGCTGGATGCATGCCAGTGTTAATTGGCTGGGCTGCCATTACCAACTCGATAACTTTGAGTGGGTTGCTATTTTTCTTAGTGATTTTCTTTTGGACACCACCACATTTTTGGGCCTTAGCAATCAAATATAAAGATGATTATCAAAGAGCCAAGATTCCAATGCTCCCAGTTGTAGCTTCCCAAAAAGTCGTAGCTTCAGCGATGTTATGGCATTCACTTGCAATGGTTGTCGCCTCTATCGCTCTTGGATTTAGCGCGAAACTTCCACCGGCTTACCTAATTATTGCGACGGTACTTGGATTAGGTTTTATCTATTTGGTAATTGGGGTTCGTGAAACTGCCACCATTAACCTTGAAAAAGTTGAAAAATCTGCCGCACGGGTTTTCCATGGATCGATCACATATTTGTCACTTTTGTCATTAGCCCTGACTTTATTTGCTTTGATTTAGACATGCTTTGGGGCTCTTCGGTTAGGCTGTACCCATGTCTAAAGTATTAGCCTCGCTTCCAGTCGGTGAAAGAGTTGGGATCGCCTTTTCGGGTGGCCTAGATACCTCTGTAGCAGTGGCATGGATGCGCGCAAAAGGTGCTATTCCTTGTACTTACACCGCCGACCTTGGTCAATATGACGAGCCAAATATTGATTCAATTCCAGATAGAGCAAAAGAGTACGGCGCAGAGATTGCGCGGTTAGTTGATTGCAAGAGTGCACTCGTCGAAGAAGGCTTAGCAGCAATTGCCTGCGGAGCTTTCCATATCCGCTCTGGTGGAAAACAGTATTTCAATACAACCCCACTTGGCCGTGCAGTAACCGGAACTTTCTTAGTGCGGGCTATGTTGCAAGACAAAGTCGAAATTTGGGGAGATGGTTCAACTTACAAAGGTAATGACATTGAACGTTTTTATCGTTATGGCTTATTAGCAAATCCCAATTTAAGAATTTACAAACCCTGGCTTGATGCAGATTTTGTGCGTGAACTCGGCGGACGGACAGAGATGTCTGAATGGCTGGTCGCAAACAAGTTGCCATATCGCGATAGCGTCGAAAAGGCTTACTCAACTGATGCAAATATTCTCGGCGCAACTCATGAAGCAAAGAGTTTGGAAAATCTAGATTCATCTATTGAAATTGTTAACCCAATTATGGGTGTTAAGTTTTGGGATGAATCAGTAAAGATCGCAACTGAAGATGTCAAGATCGCATTTGTGCAAGGACGACCAGTTTCAATTAATGGTAAGAACTTTACGGATGTGGTTGCTTTAATGAATGAAGCAAATCTTATTGGTGGTCGTCATGGTCTTGGAATGGCAGATCAAATTGAAAATAGAATTATTGAAGCTAAGAGCCGTGGTATTTATGAGGCACCAGGAATGGCTTTGTTATTTATCGCCTATGAAAGATTAATAAGTGGTACCCATAACGAAGACACAATTGCTAATTATCACGCCGAAGGTAGGCGTCTTGGAAGATTGCTTTATGAAGGACGTTGGCTAGACCCACAAGCATTGATGTTGCGCGAATCTTTGCAACGTTGGGTGGCATCTGCAGTTACCGGTGAAGTGACATTGAGACTCCGTCGTGGCGATGATTATTCAATTATCAATACAACTGGCTCAACGCTCACTTATCACCCAGAAAAACTTTCAATGGAGCGAATAGAGAATGCGGCATTTGGGCCAGTTGATCGTATTGGTCAACTGACTATGCGCAATCTAGATATTGCAGATACACGCTCCAAGCTTGAGATGTACGCTGCTCAAGGCCAACTTGGTGGGGGAGAGTTCAAATTGATCGGGCAGTTAGAGATAGGCCAGGAGTAGTGGATCAAAGTCGGGTAATCCCTATTCAAAATCTATAATTTTGAGCCCAGAAGCAAGAATGGGGTTGTAAAGACCGCAGGGTTACAGAACGATAAGGCAAGCGTTCGTGGCGTAGCCGTAATCAGGAGGTATTTCATGTCAAAGCAAAATGTTGGGAAACTGATTGGCAACTCAGATGGAAATAAACCCCAAGACCAAAACGCGCACTTAGTTGTTAGAACCTTACCTGAACTTCCAGAAGCACCCGAAGAGCCTGACATGATCTCAATCTACGTAAAAGTTTATGAAAATAAAGTTGACGATTTGATTAAATTGTTAGCAAAGACTGCTGGGAGTAAAGATGGTGCCAAGATAATTAAACACCTTCCTGGTTTTGAAGGTAAAAACGCGGTTAAAGAATTGCAAAAACACCCAGATACTTTTATAAAAAGTTTTCAAAAAAATGATGATAATTTGGAATCATTATTAGACGCAATTCAGGATTCTAAATTAGGAGACAAACTAATTGCTTTGCTTGAAAGAACTCCTGCAGGCCAGCGATTGTTTAAAGAAATTGCTGACAAGATTGAAAGTGAATTAAATGAATATAACGAGGCGATGCTTCAGTATGAGCAAGAGCTAACGGCCTATGAGATTGCACTTGATGAATTCATTAACCCAGCCTTTCTTCCAGCAGAAGATGAATCTGTCACTGATGAAATTATCGCGGAAGCCGAAGCGAAAGCCGAAGCAGAATTAAGCGTAGAAGATGCAGCAGCAGCGGCTGCTCAAGCCGAAGAAGAACTTCTTGTCTCAGAAGAAGAAGTACTAGTGGATGAGGAAATTATTACCGAGGGTGAGGTAATTTCCGATGAGGAAATAGTAGTTGACGAAGAGGTTTTAGTTGACGGTGAAGTTGTAATTGAGGAAGAAGTAACTTCTAATGAAGAAGTTGAAGATGAATCAATAACGCCACCTGTAAGCGGGTAAGAAGAATAGTGTTTACCGGCAAGAATGTAGTTGTAACTGCTGCCGCTGGAAATGTGGGTCGTAATTTAGTTAAAAAATTTCACAGTTCTGGTGCCGTGGTAATTGCCGTAGACATTAATGAAAAGGGATTGAATGATTTAGCTAATACTTTTCCAGGGATCCGCATTTTGGTTCAAGATGCGGCAACGATTGCGGGTGCAGAACAGATTATCAAAATCGCAGATAATAAAATTGATGTGCTTTGTAACAATGCAGCACTAATTGAAACCACAGTAATGGAAGATATTGAAGAAAAAGTTTGGGATGAAGTTATCAGAGTGAATTTAACTGGGCCTTTTTTACTCTCACGAAGAGTGATTCCATTGATGGTTAAATCTGGTAGTGGAGTAATTATAAATACTGGCTCTACCGCCTCCCTTCGTGGAGGACGATGCGGGCCGGCATACACCGCTTCTAAACATGGCTTAATGGGTTTAACGCAAAACATTGCTGCTGCTTATTTTGACAAGGGAATTCGTTGCAACATTGTTTGCCCAGGACATATCGAGCGGCCCGAAGGTGCACCAGAAATTTCATTATTGCAATCAAGTCCAAAGGTAGTTAGCCGTCCTTGGGATAAATCTGTTTCTGCCGGTGGTATTGCATCTCTTATATATTTCTTGGCATCTGATGAAGCAAAACACATCAACGGAGTGGCAATTCCGATAGATGAAGCAGCACTTGCGTTTTAGAGGATAATCTTCACTAAAGAGAATCTGTAAAAGGAGATTTACATGCAGCGCTATGCCTCAGTTATTAGAATTCCACAATCTCAACGGGAGCAGTTTGAGCGCCATCACGCAAATGTTTGGCCGGAAGTTTTAAAAGTATTACATGAGTCCAATATTCGTAATTTTTCTATGTATCGCTATGGTGAATTACTTTTTGAATATTTGGAGTATGTCGGAAATGATTTTGAAAGTGATATGAAAAAAGCTAGTCAAAATCCAAAAAATATTGAATGGCGAAATTTGATTGCACCGTTACTGCAACCAGTGGGCGAAGCAACGGGAAATGAACAGTGGCATGCGATTCCAGAGGTATTCCACGTCGATTGATAGGGCTTTTAAAGTTTTTTCTCCGAAAGTGCTCCGGCTTTATCTGCCCGATTCAATTCCTCTAAGTGTGAAATCCTAAATCAACGCCAATTATTCTTAAATTTCCAGCCCAACTCTTCGCACATAGGCGCTAATTGATCTATATCTAATTCTAATTTTTTAGTGGCTTGAGATAACTTCTCTTTGTCTTGAAAATTTCTATCTACTTCTTTGCTCCAAGCGGCCATTGCTTGCAAATATTTGTGAAAAATCACTACAGATTCTTCGTTTTCTGGTAAATGTTGTGCAGCTTTGCCAAGAACTCTTTGAATGTAATCTTCTGCCCCTGATCCATTTGCTGCCGATTTTAATGCTGCAGTCTTGTAGTGCATGTAGGCATCGATAAATGGAAAGACTTGATCACGCGCTGAACTGCTTACGCCTGGCGTGCCTGGGTTGTACTTTCGGAAAAATAGCCAATACCAAGCAAATAGAGAGATTGGAATTAGTGATAGCAAAATTATCGTTTCCATTTGCTTCAGAGAATACTCTTTATATTGAAGTTTTTCTTGGGCACGCATCAACGCAAATGACTTTAAATGTTTATGGTCACTTGTATAAAGATGATGCAAGCAAATGCATAGATCTTTCTGGTGATTCACTTTTCGATACCGGAACGGACAAGGAACGGACAAACGTAGTAAGTGTTAATAGAAAAGTAAGTGTTTAACCAATTGCATAGTGCTTGAACTGCATCTATATGGTGCGTCGTGACGGGCTCGAACCGCCGACCCGGTGATTAAGAGTACGTACACCCCGGTAATTCAACTATTTAGGCGCATTAAGTGGCGTTTTAACTAGAAAAGGTATTGATCCTCGGCTATCTTTCTCTTTAATCTTTGGGAGTTACCAATTGGGCGAACCCGCTCTCTTGATTGTTGAGCATTGGGGAGTGCCCGATATCTAAAGCTATGAAAAGTATTCGTGGAGCGGTTTCATTTCTGCTTCTTGTTGTATTGATTTCCTTTGGGATTTCACCAGCTGCAACTGCCAACGGCGGCCACATCTGGACTAGTCGAAGCGCTGCTGCCAACAACACCTGGAACAGCGTTACCTACGGCAACGGTCTCTTTGTTGCAGTTTCCTTTAGCGGTACGGGTAACCGTGTAATGACCTCACCTGATGGAATCACTTGGACCAGTCGAAGCTCTGCTGCCGACATCACCTGGCACAGCGTTACCTACGGTGATGGTCTCTTTGTTGCGGTCGGTTACTCTGGCACACTTAACTCTGTAATGACCTCACCTGATGGAATCACGTGGACCATTCGAAGCTCCGCTCGCGACAACATATGGAACGGCGTTACCTACGGCAATGGTCTCTTTGTTGCGGTCTCCAGATCCGGCGACGTCAATAACAAGGTTATGACCTCACCTGATGGAATCACTTGGACCAGTCGAAGCGCTGCTTCTAATAACGAATGGCGCAGCGT
>SHVK01000018.1 GCA_009694285.1 Candidatus Nanopelagicaceae bacterium
ACCAAAGAGTGTTTTGGTGAAGATATTGCTTGGGTTGATTGGCGCAGACCTGGTTTTCAACTTGGCTTAGACATGGAAGAGATTGCCAAGAAATTTCCAAATGCAAAGGGATGCATTCTTGGCGGACATGGATTAACCACTTGGGCCCAAAGTAGCGCCAAATGTGAAGAGCGGTCGAAGTGGGCAATTCACAAAGCCGAAGAGTTCATCGCCAAGAAATCAAAGGCTGAACCATTTGGGAAAGTCATTAAAGATCGCGTTGCACTTCTAGACGGTGATCGACGTGAGAAAGCCAGCAAATTGGCACCAACATTGCGCGGAATTGCCTCTCATGATGCGCGGATGGTTGGACATTTTTCCGATGCACAAGCTGTACTCGACTTTATTGCTTCTGAAGCAGCGCCAAGATTGGCTGCACTTGGAACTTCATGTCCTGATCATTTCTTGCGTACCAAAGTTTCACCGATGTTTATTGATTTACCTGCTGATGCTCCAATTGAAATACTTCTTGCTCGTGCAAATGAATTACATGAGGAGTATCGTAAAAATTACACCGCTTATTACCAACGTTATGCAGATCAATCCTCACCAGCAATGCGAGGTGCAGATCCTGCGGTAATTTTAATTCCCGGTGTTGGAATGTTTACCTTTGGAAAAGATAAACAGACCGCGCGTGTAGCTAGCGAGTTTTACATTAATGCAATTAATGTAATGCGTGGTGCTGAAGGAATCTCTACTTATGCTCCGATTCCTGAATCTGAGAAATTCCGAATCGAATATTGGGAGTTAGAAGAAGCTAAACTTCGCCGCGCTCCTAAAGGCAAACCATTGCAAGGCAGAGTTGCCCTTGTCACTGGTGCTGCTTCAGGAATTGGCTTAGCTACCGCGAGACGGTTACAGGCAGAAGGTGCTTGTGTTGTGATTGCAGATCGAGATCTTGAAGGAGCAACAAAAGTTGCAGCGGAATTGGGTGGACCAGATAACGCCGTGGCGGTATTTGTTGATGTCACTGATGAAGCTCAAGTGGCAGCATGTGTAGATGCAGCTGTATTAGCTTTTGGTGGAGTAGATATCGTTGTTAACAACGCCGGACTTTCAATTAGTAAGTCTCTTGTTGAAACCTCAGTTAAAGATTGGGACCTTCAGCACGATGTTATGGCTCGCGGTTCTTTCTTGGTTTCGCGGGAAAGTGCAAAAGTAATGATTGCGCAGAAAACTCAAAGTATTGGCGGAGACATTATTTATATCTCTTCTAAGAACTCAGTTTTTGCTGGGCCAAACAATGTGGCTTATGGTTCTACAAAAGCAGACCAGGCACATCAAGTGCGTTTGCTTGCTGCTGAGTTAGGCGCATTTGGGATTCGAGTAAATGGAATTAATCCAGATGGAGTGGTGCAAGGCTCTGGAATTTTCGCCAGCGGATGGGGTGCGCAACGTGCCGCTGTGTACGGCGTTGAAGAAGCAAAACTTGGTGAGTATTACGCCCAACGTACGATCTTGAAGAAAGAGGTACTTCCAGAGCACATTGGTGCAGCTGCATTTGCACTGCTTTCGGGAGATTTACCTTTAACAACGGGATTGCATATTCCAGTAGATGGGGGAGTCGCCGCAGCATTTTTGCGGTGATTTTAAATGCCAGCATTTGCAGCAGTTGATTTAGGTGCAACTAGTGGTCGGGTAACCCGCGGTGAAATAGTTGATGGACGTTTTGTTTTAAATGAAGTTCACCGTTTTGCTCATGAACCACTTGATGCAGGTGCTGGTGGATTGCTGTGGCAGTGGGATGAGATTGTTAATCAAGTAAAAATTGGTTTGAAAAAAGCCATGGATTTAGGACCACTGGATAGTGCTGGCATAGATTCTTGGGCTGTTGATTATGGATTCTTAACATCTGATGATCAATTAATCGGTTCAGTGCACTGCTACCGCGATAGTCGCACTGATGGAGTTTTGGAATCCGTGACTGCTCAAATAGGAAGAGAGCGAATCTATTCAACAACTGGGATTCAATTCTTATTTTTTAATACCATTTACCAACTAGTTAGCGCCATTGGAACACCTGAGTATGTTTCGGCGGCAAAATTTTTACTGCTTCCAGATTTACTAAACAATCATTTAGTGGGATCTGCTACCTTAGAAATTACAAATGCTTCAACCACTCAATTACTAGATGCAACTAGCAGGCAATGGGATTTCGATTTAATCGAAGAGTTGAATTTACGAACCGATATTTTCCCTGAATTACATGAAGCTGGTGAGGTATTGGGAAAGATCACAGGCCATGGTTTGATTGATGGATTACCGATCGTGGCAGTTGCATCTCATGACACTGCTTCCGCTGTAGCTGGAATTCCACTTCGCATTGATGGAAAAAGCGCATACATCTCAAGCGGTACTTGGTCGTTAATAGGCGTTGAAGTTGATGCTCCGATCACCACCCCTCTTGCTCTTGCCGAAAATGTCACAAACGAATTAGGTTTTGGCGGCACTGTTCGACTTTTGAAAAATGTGACTGGCTTCTGGCTGTTAGAGGAGTGCCGTAGAAATTGGCGATTACACGGCCATGAGTTTTCACCGGAACAGTTAATAAATTTAGCTAATAAGATTGAAATCGGAAAGTTTTTAATCGATCCAGATGACCCAAGGTTTGCCGCCCCTGGAGAGATGCCGGAACGAATTGCAAATTACTGCAGGGAGAAAAACTTAGCTGTGCCTGAAACAGCTGCAGAGTACGCACGCTGTATTTATGATTCCCTCGCTCTGGCCTACGCAAGGACCATTCGTAAAATCTCTTTAGTTTCAGGCAAAGAGATCGAGAGTATCCATGTTGTTGGTGGAGGTTCAGCAAATGACCTTCTCAATCAATTAACTGCGGATGCCACCGGTTGTGAAGTATTGGCTGGCCCGGTTGAAGCAACAGTCATAGGAAATTTGGTGGTTCAGGCCATAGCGGTTGGAGCAGTTTCAGATTTAGTTCAAGCACGTGAACTAATCGGGCGCTCCATCAGTCTCAAGCGGTTTGAGCCAGTAGGTGGAATTGATTGGGAAAGTATGCAAAATCGTTTAAAGTTAAATAATTGAGTAAGTTAGGATCACTTAAATATTCGTTGACGGATTAATGGATTGCTGGATTAATGAGTTAGGAGCGCAGATGTCAGAGAGCATGGTTGGTCAGATTGCCGTAGTCGCTGGAGGCGGAAGCGGAATTGGCGCTGCAAGCGCAATTGCGATCGCTGCAAAAGGTGCCCATGTAGTTATCTGTGACATTCGAATCGAAAATGCCGAAAAAATTGTTGCTGAAATTAAAGCAAATGGTGGTGCTGCATCGGCACAATTGCTCGATGCCACTAAAGAGGCTCAAGTTCATGAGGTGATCAATTCAATCCATACTGACCATGGTGCGATTCACGCTTTTGTAAACGCTGTTGGCATCACCGGCCCAACTGGAATCGCAGCACATTTACTGAAGACCGAAGATTTTGTAAATGTATTTAATGTAAATCTTTATAGCGCGATTTATATGAATGCTGCTGTTCTCCCGCATATGATCAAAGCTGAGTACGGCCGAATCATGCATGTTGCTTCAATCTCTGGCAAGGAGGGAAATCCAAATATGGCTCCCTATAGCACTTCAAAAGCAGCGATGATTGGTTTTGTAAAAGCAACCGCTAAAGAAGTCGCTACAAAAGGTGTCACCATTAACTCGATTGCACCTGCTGTTGTTCGCTCACCGATAAATGAAAATACTCCAGAAGAAGTAATGAAGTACATGATTTCTCGTATCCCAATGGGACGTATCGGTGAAGCGAGTGAAGCGGCTGAAATGATTGCGTTTGCAGTCTCGCCAGCGTGCTCATTCACAACTGGATTTGTCTTCGACTTATCTGGCGGTCGCGCTACTTATTAAATTCAAGTACCTCGATCTTTATCGGCACCATATATATGGACAGTGCAATCTCTTCCAGAATTGCTAACTTGGCTTGGTCGCGCACAAATGAAAAATCGTGCGACGTCGAAAATTTATCGGCATCGCGAAAATCAAGTTTGAGAACACCTCCATCAAAAGCAGCCAGTCGGGCGTCAAAGAAGATTAGCCATAAGGCCCGGTTTCGGGCTTCCAACTGATCTAGGAGTTGATTCCAGCCAGCTTTTAAGGTTTCAACTGTTAAGCCAGAGCCACTGGGCGGGGATATGGAAGCATTCGGGTTGGGCATGAAGACAACGGTAGCGGTTGCCCCTCTTTCGGCTCCTTGGGAGCGGGGAAGTTGGTGCAGATTGAAGTAAATTGAAGTAAATTGAACTGAATTGAACTAAATTAAACTAAATCAGAGCCTAATCTGGCCTATAACAACCGGATAACAATCTTGCTATTTGTCAGACAAATGTGTGCAAAATCGTTGACATCTTTCCGATTTACTGTGAATCTCACTCCAAGCAATACCGCTTTCCCCAAGTAAAACCGATGCCCAAGAGAAAGGGTCCCTCTTGAACAACAAGATTAAATCCGTAGCAATGGCCGCAGTGCTTGCGCTAGCAATTGGCGGCGCAGGTTCAATTAGTGCTGACGCTGCTACCAAAAAACCTGCCGCAAAACCTGCTGCTAAAAAACCTGCCGCAAAACCTGCCGCAAAACCTGCTGCATCACAATCTGCAGATCCAGCACCAGTAGCTGCAACTACTCCAGTTCAAAAAGAGGTTGCAGCATTAAATGCATCAGGTAAGAAATTTACTTATTGGATTGGTTTGATCTTCTCTGATATCGCAAACTCTGCCGCACAAGATCAAATTAAATCTTGGGGTAAGGCTCGCGGAATTCAAGTAGATCCGGTACTAGTAAATCAAAATAACACAAATGCCCAAGTAACTGCAGCGTTAGCTGCTGGAACAATGCCTGATGCCCTTGACATGGGCGAGGCTTTAGTGTTGCAACTAGGTGCAAAAAATTTACTCAACATTCAACCTTTAATTGATGAGATGGTCAAAGTTCATGGCGGCTTTACCGCAGGAGCAGCGCCCACCGATGACAAGAGTTTTGCCGGAAAGGGTCTTTCAGTTCCTTATGGTATTTCTGGAAACTTGATTAACCGTCGTCTAGATCTTCTTAAAGATGCTGGTGCAAAAACAACTGCTCCAAAGACTTGGGAAGAGTTGATGGAGGCTGGCACTAAGACGATGAAGGTTGGCGGTGCCGGATTTGCACTTGGAAATGTTGGCGATGCTGAATCAGTATTCCGTGCTCAATTTGTTGGATATGGCGGACGGTTGGCCGATGATGCTGGCAAGAAGTGCACCCTTGATACTCCAGCAACCCGTGACTTTCTGGGATTTGTGAAGAAGTGGTATGACAAAGGTGCCTATGCAACCAGCGCAGTAACAAATGATGGTGGATGGGATAACAACCTCTACTTAGGTGGCAAAACAGTATTTATCGCCAACCCAGGTTCGGTTTACACCACTCTCCTCAACGGTTCTGCAGCCTGGCCAAAAAATCCAACACTTGCTAAGAACACCGGATTCTCTGCCCTACCTGGTGGACCAAAAGCTCGGGTGGCACCAGCAAATGCTGCGGTGAGAGCAATCCCAATCACTTCAAAGTATCCTGAACTTGCTAAGGATCTAATCCGCTACATGATGGATACCCGCAACATGCAGGAGTACTACGAGTGGGCGATTTATGGTCCGGCATTCAAGGGGTACGGAAAGTTTAACTTCTGGGATGAGAATGTAGATCCAGTTCACGGAGGCCTCTATGACCTTGCTACAAATGGAACCTCTGCATCTTTCCCAGATACAAACAACGCTGCTTATGCCGCTTTTGGTGGTGTCTTTGGCATGTCAAAGATGGTGCAACGTCACCTTCTTGATGGTGACAGTGCAGACAAAACCATTAAAGAAGCACAAGCTGTTTGCCAAGCACTTTATGATAAATAATTCATAAAGTTGTAAGGCAAAGTAGTTGAAAAGTTAATTGGGTGAGCGCTGGTTATAGCCAGCGCTCACCCAATTTCTGCAGGCAGGTGCTAAAAATTTTGCAGTATTCCTAGATTTCAGTAAAAAAAAGGCGGTTGTAAAAGTGGTGGTAAAGGTGGGCCGGCAGAAAGATCTAGGTAGCAAAAAACGTGCGGGCCTCTTTGGGCCCACTAATCTCTTTGGCTACTTTATGATTTTGCCGGCGATGTCGGTACTTTTCTTCTTTTTCGCTTACCCACTAACATTTGAAATTTGGACTAGTCTCACTGATGCAAATCTTGGTAATGATGCCAAATTTGTTGGTGTGGATAATTATGTTAAATTATTTGCAGATCCTGAGTTTTTGACCGCGGCAAAAAATAGCGTGGTTTATGTGAGCTTTGTACAAGCCGGAAAATTTATCTTAGGTTTAGGTATTGCCATATTGTTGCATCAAAAGTTAGTTGCGCGTGGATTTTGGCGTGCAGTGGTTTTGGTGCCATACGCAATGCCAGGCTTTGTCGCATTCATGGTGTGGAAACTAATTTATAATCCAGATGTAGGCGCAATGAATATATTTTTAACTAAAACCGGGATAACCGATGCTCCAATTGCATTTTTAGGAGACCGCACCTGGGCAATGGCATCGGTAATTTTCGCGACGATTTGGCGCGGCTTCCCATTTTGGGCGATTATGTTTTTGGCTGCATTGCAAGCAGTGCCAAAAGAATTGTATGAGGCTGCTGCAGTAGATGGGGCAAATGCTTGGCACAGATTTAGAAATATTTCACTCCCTGGAATTAGACCTGTAATTCTGATTGTCTTTATGCTTTCAACAATTAATACCATCAACTCATTTGAGGCGATTTGGTTGACTACAGCAGGCGGTCCTTCTGATGCCACTGTGATTTTACCGGTCTTCGCATACAAGGGGCTAACCACTTTTCAAATTGGTGAATCTGCGGCAGCAGCTTTGTCAATGGTTCCAATTGCAATCGTGATCGCGATATTCCTGCTTAACAAGTTGAAAAAGGATTAATGATGCAGCGAACTAATTTTAAATTTGAAGTATTCAAGTACTCAATGTTGACACTAGTCGCGATATTTGTACTTTTCCCAGTCTATTACATGATTACTTTGTCACTACGTTCGCAATCTTCCCTTTGGTCGAAATCTACCTTGCTTCCTGTTGATTCAAATTTAGATAATTATCGAGCAGCTTTTGAAAATACTGATTTTAAAAGAGCTCTACTAAATAGTGTGATTGTTTGTGGAACTGCCACTTTGATCACGATTTTATTTAGTGTTATGGCGGCCTACTCCTTGGTGATTTTAAAGTTTAAAGGTCGCGATACCTTAGGCAGGATCATAATTATTGCCTTTTTAACTCCAGGGGCACTGTTATTTATCCCTTTGGCAGTAATTATGGCAAATATTGGACTTTCTAATTCCCTGCAAGGTTTAATCTTGGTTTACTTGAGTTTCATGGTGCCATTGGGTACCTATTTATTGATCGGATTTTTCCGCTCGCTGCCACCTGAGTTGGAAGAGGCAGCGCGCATTGATGGAGCCAGCCGCTTGCAAGCTTTGTGGATGGTTTTGCTGCCCTTGGTCGCTCCCGGGTTAGTCTCTGTAGCGATTATTACCTTTACAGGTGCCTACAACGAATTGCTTTATTCATTAGTCATTAACATCTCACCTGAGATGCGTACCGTACCGGTAGCCATTCTAAATCTTTCTGTTGCAGATGAAGTTCCGTGGGGTCGCACAATGGCATTCTCATCCATCGCTGCTTTGCCTGTTATGGCTATTTATTTTGTTGGACAAAGATTTGTTGTTGAAGGTTTACAGACAGGCTCGGTAAAAGGTTAAATAAAAATTCAATAGGTACTCACAGGAAAGCAGGTATGCAGATGCGTCCAGGATTTGGTCAGTTTCAAGTAGCCAGCGAGGAGTATTTACAATTCGCACAACAATTTGGTGCTACAGATATTCTTTTTAACACTCCACTCATTCCAGGTGATGGTGGACGTTGGCAATTACATGACTTAGTTAAGTTGCGTCTGCGCGTAGAGCAATTTGGCATGAAGTTAAGCGCTCTTGAGAATGTGCCAACAAATTTCTACGACCACATCATGCTTAATGGTCCAAAGCGCGATCAACAGATTGAAAATATGATTTATACAGTTCGCAATATTGCCCGTGCTGGTATTCCAATCTTTGGTTACAACTGGATGCCATCACATGTGTGGCGTACACCGCCGGTTGCAATTCGTGGTGGAGCACTTGCTACAGCTTTTGATGACAATATTGCCAAGAAGTATCCATTAACTCATGATCGCGAGTACAACGAAGAGGAGATGTGGGCAAATCTTGAGTACTGGATCAAAATCATTACTCCGATTGCTGAAGAAGAAGGAATCCGCCTTGGAATCCATCCTTGCGATCCACCAGTTGAAACACTTGGTGGCGTTCCACAACTACTTCGTTCATTTGAAGCGTACAAACGCTTAGTTGAAATCTATCCAAGTGATAGCAACGCAATTGAGTTCTGCCAAGGAACCTTCTCAGAGATGAAAGATGATATTTACGAGATGATTGAGTACTTCGTCTCCCGTAAGAAGATTCTTTATGTTCATTTCCGCAACGTCTCTGGCAAAGTTCCAGTGTTCTATGAAGAGTTTATAAATACCGGCTACGTAGATATGTACAAGGCGATGAAGATCTACCATAAGCATAACTTTGATGGTTTCTTCATTGATGACCACGTTCCACACACTCATGGGGATACTCCATGGGGACACCGTGGTCGTGCCTTTGCAAATGGTTACATCCAAGCGATGATCGAAGCAGTTCAGAAGCAGGGTTAATCAACTTCATATTCACGAAAGGCTGTGGTGAAGATGCGTTCAGGTCAGGGAATTTGGATCAGCACTGGTTTTAGCCATGGTGATAAGTTGCAATTTTCACAGCAGTTTGGAATCACCGATGTGGCAATTCAGTCTTATGACACATCGGGGATTCCTAGCAGTGGTGGAAAATTCGAGTTGCATGATTTAGTTAAATTGCGTTTGCAGATTGAAAACTTTGGCATGAAGTTGACCGCACTGGAAAATGTGCCAAGTAATTTCTATGACCACATCATGCTGAATGGCCCAAAGCGAGATCAGCAGATCGAAAATATGATTTACACGATTCGTAATATTGCCCGAGCTGGCATCCCAATCTTTGGATATAACTGGGAGCCTTCTCTTGTTTGGCGTACAAAGCCAGAGTTAATTCGTGGCGGGGCGGTTGCTACAGCATTTGATGAAAATATTGCTAAGGAGTATCCACTTTCACATGATCGCGAATATAGCGAAGAAGAGATGTGGGCAAATCTTGAGTACTGGATCAAAATTATTACTCCAATTGCCGAAGAAGAAGGAATCCGGCTTGGAATTCACCCAAGTGATCCACCAGTTCCAAAATTAGGTGGTATTCCAAGGTTATTCCGCTCATTTGCAGCTTATAAGCGGCTAATTGAAATTTATCCAAGTGATAGCAATGCAATTGAATTTTGCCAAGGAAGTTTTTCAGAGATGAAAGATGATATCTACGAGATGATTGAATACTTTGTCTCTCGTAAGAAAATTCTCTACGTGCACTTCCGCAATGTTTCTGGACCAGTTCCGGTTTTCAAAGAGGAGTTCATCAACACTGGGCATGTGGATATGTACAAGGCGATGAAGATTTATCACAAGCACAACTTTGATGGCTTCTTTATGGATGACCATGTTCCACATACTCATGGTGATACCGAATGGGGACATCGTGGCCGGGCATTTGCAAATGGTTATATCCAGGCATTGATTGAGGCAGTCCAAAAAGAATAAGAATTAAAAAACCCCGAGGGGTCGACTCGGGGTTTTAACTCGCAGTAAGAAATTTACTTTTAGGCAGCGAACTCGCTCTCAACTACCGCTGAATTTCCAGCAGCATTTTGATTTTTTGCTGGCTTGGTTACTTTACTTTGGATATTTGGAGTGGGTTGTTGATTGTTCTGATTATCGGGCTTGCTAGGTTCAATTTGCGGATTAGGTGGCATTTTCGGATTTTTATTTCCTTTTAGATTTTGCATCGGTTTGCGTGGTTCGGCCGGAGGTGGTGCAAATACTGGTCGCTCAGGTTTGATCGGAATATCACCAAGTGCATCGATTGCATTTTTTCGGGTTTTTGTTGCCGCCATTACCGCAGTATTCATTGCTGTGCGCAAAGTATTTCTTGCTTCAGGTGTAGTTGCGCTACTTTGAGAATTTCGTTGATCTGCTCGCGCTTTATCAATCGCAGCTTTAAAAGCTTCATTAATCGTGACTAATTCAACTTCATGCTTTTCTTCAAATGCAATTACATCTAATTCATATTTACCAAGAGCTACTTTGTAAATTGCTTCTGCGCTGCGCCGATCTTGCTTATATTTATCTAAAACAATTTTGTAAGCATCAAAAGCAACTTTGTAAGCAGCAAGTTGTTCTTCATAAGTGCCGGTTGCGGATGGTGAGGGAGTTGGAGCGGGAGTTTCTGCTGCCTGTACCGATATTGCAGATGGAATTAAAAGGGAACCAGAAATCAGTAAGGCTAACGAGAGCTTGAAAGCGGCCCGCGTATTTTTTACCATTATTCACTCCTAAATCTGGCGCAATTCCTACTTCGATAACGGTACCGAAGTTATGGTCTAAGCATCCCCTTCGATTTTGTGAGGGTTCTGTGAAAATGGTTCGCGCTTTATGGGATTAGGGGGAATCCCCTATCTGGGGGGTGCAATTGGATCAGGGCTACTAGTAGCCTCACCTGATAGATAACCCAATCGAGGGGGTCCAGATGTCAGGCACAACAGGGTTAGCTAAGACAGATACGCCAGTGATTTTGGTGGTAGATGACGAGGCAGGAGTTCGTGACTTGCTCGGTGATGCCTTGCGCCTGGGCGGATATGAAACTTTTGAGGCGAGTGATGGGATGGCCGCCCTCACCGCTTTGCGAAAGCGCCCGGCCAATCTCTTACTCATCGACATAAATATGCCGCTAATGGATGGCTTTGAACTGCTCGAGCGGCTGCGTTCTACGGGGGATATGACCCCGGCGCTGATGCTTAGCGCACGTGGAGATAAGACCGATATCGCCCGCGGATTGCGATTGGGCGCAGATGATTATGTAACTAAACCTTTTAGCCTTGAAGAATTACTTTTACGGGTAGCCGCAATTTTGCGCCGATCTACGCCCAAGAGTTCTTCTTCGCCAATTTTGCGCTGTGGCCCAATTCAATTAAATGATGAGTTGCACTTGGTAACTTTGGATGACGCAGTGATTGAACTTTCTCCAACCGAATATAGATTGTTGCAATACATGATGGAGCATAAAGGGAAAGTTTTAAGTAAAACCACCTTGTTAAGTGCAGTCTGGGAGATTGATTTTGATTCCGAAAGTACGGTTGTTGATACATATATATCTTATTTGCGGAAAAAATTAAACCTTGAGAATCTTGAATTTATCCGCACTGTACGAGGAGTCGGATTTCAATTAGTCGAGCCTAAATGATCAAAGGTAATAATTAGTGAAATTACGATCAAGGCTTTCATTAGCAACTGCATCAATTACGATTTTGGTTTCACTTTCTATTGGTGCAGCTTCTATTCTTACTGCGGAGCGGTCCGAGATTTCCAAACTGGATAGCATTATGGAAAGTTTGCTATCTCAGATTTTAAATAGTGAGAATCCATTGGGCGAAGCCTTTTATTATTCTCAAGAGTTATCGATACCGCTTGCGGTTGCATTGTTGCCAGCTGGTGGCGAATTAACATTACTTACCGAGCCAGTTGGTACATTTGAAAAGCTTCCTTCACCCGCTGAGTTAGACCAAGCAAAAGCTCGTGGAATTGAAATAAGCGGTGAAACTCCGTATCGAATTCGAACATTTCAACTTCCTGATCGCGAATATATAATTATTGCTACATCTCTAGGTGATGTACAAGCTATGCGTTCAAAGAATATTCAAACATTATTTGGATTTATACTAGTAGCAGTAATTCTTGGAGTCCTATTAATTTTATTTTTTATTCGCCGAGATATCTCTAAAATTGAAGTGCTCGTAGATTCAGCAACAAAAATTTCTGAGGGGGATTCCTTAGTCGAAATTCAACCCTCATCGGGTGATTCAGAGGTTGATCGGCTAAGTTTGGCTTTAAATAAAATGGTTACTTCATTGCAGAGTGCGGTAAGTATTGAGAAAGAATCTGCCTCTCGGATGCAAGAATTTTTAGGTGATGCTTCCCATGAATTACGTACTCCTTTAACAGTAATTAAGGGTTATGTTGAATTGTTGAGTAAGGCTCAATTGGTTGATCCTGAGCAAAGCGCGCGCGCTTATTCACGTCTTTCCTCCGAAATTGAGCGGATGGAGATCCTGATTCGTGATTTACTGTTGCTGGCAGAATTAGGACAAAAAACTCCAGAATTTAACGAAGAGGTTAATCTTTCAGAGCTTGTGCTTACGCAAGTTAATGATTTAAAGGCATTAGATTCAATGCGAAAAATAGAGTCCATGATTAGTGGTGAGATTTACTTAAATGGATCACGCTTACATCTACAACAAATGTTGGCAAATGCTTTTGGAAATATTCGCAGACACACCCCATCTGATGCTCCAGTGCAAATATCACTAACTTCAACCAATGGGAAAATTGATTTAGCAATTGAGGACGGGGGACCTGGGCTGCCCACTAGAGCTTATGTTGAAGGAAGACAACATTTTCAACGGTTTGATAAATCCCGATCCCGCGACACTGGTGGGTCAGGTTTGGGAATGAGCATTATGTCTGGGATCATCAGCGAACATGGGGGATCGATTGAACTCGGTGTCAGCAAACTAGGTGGATTGCTGCTCGAGATCACTTTACCCGCCTAGAATTTGCAAATGCGTAAGCAACTATCAATCCTCGGCCTGATTGCTTTTCTTGTGACTGGCAACTTCTTGGCCCCGGCTTCTGCAACAACCGCTTTTAATGTAAATCTAGCTGATCATTTTGGTGGAATTCCACAAGATAATCTTTCTTATATAACTACCGGGCAGGGCAATAACGGTTCAGAATCTTTATGTACTGGTTGGGATGACCCAAAGTGCAGTAATTCGCTAACGGCTTACGTAATTCTTCCAGTGTGTAAGGGCGCAACTGAAGCAAATTGTGTCGAAGCACTGTCGATAACAACAGCAAAAGTGCCGCAAAGTAAGGCGGTATTTGTTAAAACAATTGGTACCCAATCGTTTGCCGCAAATGTTAATCAAGAATTACCTGCCGGATCTAACTGGTCATTGTTTGAAGTGCCGGCTTTAGCTGCAGCAGGAGAAGTTTCAAAGTATTCTGTCAAAGTTAAAGTCGATTTTCAAAAGATTCCAATTATTGGGTTGAAACCAAAAGCATTCTCAGCAACAGTGGTTCCTTATGCGAGCGGAACAACTTCTATGCGCGATATCGCGATGTACGAATGGGTCAATCCACTTGGTGTACCTACAGTAAGTGGAAATCAAGGTGATTCAAAATGTGTTTGGACTGAGAACGGCACATGTGGGGTTGAAGTCGCATTTCCAAAAGATGCAAAAGTAAAATTGACCATTCATTTAGGAAATTATTTAACCTCTTGGCTGCATGGTCGCTTAACTGAACCAACGGTCGACATTACTGCGATTACCCAGACTCAAAATCGATTAACTGTGGAGGCTGCACCAGTATTGACTCCATCTGCCAGCGCATTAATTTCATCAACTGAAGTCTCGCCTGAAATTTCCAATAACTTTAGAGATCCATCAGGGTATCTACCACCCGGGGAAATTAGCATGATGACAACTGCATCTTCAGACGGAGCTTTAAGAAACTTTTTAGGTTTTGAAAAGTTCTTTGCAAATAAGGCAACATCGTTAACGGATACTTGGTCATTTAGATCTATTAATCCGGCTGAAGTTATGAGTTCGGGTTTTGCTGGATTTGCCGGATTTGGCAGTACGTCGGATTCAACAGGTTTAGGCAGTTCTGCTGCTAAATGTCTGCCACAAGCTTCATCGATACTTGGCGCAATTGCCGGTGCAAACTCCACAACAGCTTTGATTGGCATGGTTACAACTAACGCGCTTACCTATGAATCTGGGCCACCAAAATTTGAGGATGGATATTTAAATTATAAAGTTGCTGGAGTGCACAGCAATCCAGATGGAAGTGATTTCATTGGAAAGTATGACTTGGTGATGGATGGAGCAATTGCTCGCTGTCTCTATGGATTCGCTGCGAAAGTTCCAGTTTCTGCAACGGTAAGTATTGTTTCGACAGAGGCAGGTTCTCGAGTTCAATCAACCTTGTTTAAAGATGATGGTAATTGGATTCGACTAGGTGCTTACGGATTCACATTCTCAACTCCAACATTGAAGATTAAGTTGGCTCAAGGTGGCGCTGCCGATCCTGCAAAAGCTGCTGTCAAAGAAGAGAGTCCAGCAGCTCCAGAAAAACAAGCACCTAAAGAAGAAGCTGTGACAACCACTACTAAAGCTGCCGCATCTGCAGAAGTTAAGAAAATTGCCACGAAATCAATTAGCTGTGTAAAAGGAAAAATCATCAGGAAAATTAGTGGTACAAATCCTAAATGCCCTGCTGGTTTTAAGAAAAAGTAATTAGCAAAATGGAAAAGTTGATCGAAAGTACCGACTATGCGCTCGCGCAAAAATGGGCGATTGAAATTGCCGGAGATCCTAATCAAGCCCAGATGATAATTCCAGAAGATAGATTTATTAAAGCTGTTAGAAATTCTAACTCTGTTTCGTTGACCACAATGGATGAGAAGCTTTTTGGATTGGGTCTTGGAATAAATCCGCCTATTGATCCAGATTGGAAAAGATTCACCGTTGAACGTAAAGTGGACACCAGTAATTATGTAGATTCGTTCCCACTGTTAGATTTAGATATTTATTCTATTGAAACTCGGCAATACGAAAATTCACCAATTGCTGTGGAAGTTCAAGGTGATGAAGAGATTTCAGATTTTTTAACAGCAAATGCACCAAATTCCTCAGTATGGCCGGCAAACCCTGAAGTAGTTTTTTGGGCCGGCAAACGTAATGCAGATGGAGATTTGATTGCTGTAGGAGCAGTAACAATGTGGGAGACCGGCCAAAAAGTTCTTTCTTCCGTTGGCACCGCTATAAATGAACGCGGTAGAGGGCACGCCACAAAATTAGTGACCGAGATGGTGGCTAAAGCGAATGAATTAGGATTTGCACGCCTTGGATTAGCAGTTCGGGCTGACAATATTGCAGCCAAAAGATCTTATGAAAAAGTTGGATTCGTTTTGTGCGGCGAATTTACTATTTTTGAACGGGATTAAATTTAGGAGTTAGTCAGGAGTTATTGGGCGCAATCTGTTCCATATGTCCGATATTTTTCATGGCCAAAAGATCTTCCTCAGCAGTTGGAATTCGATCTGCTGCTTTTAAAGCGCTCTTGCCCATGAAGATGATTGCGCATCCGATAGCAATAGATATTGAAGTGATGGCCAATGTGGCTCGTGGTGAGAACTCACTGGCAACTACACCACCAACTGCAGCACCTAATGCCATAAAAGTTCCCTCAACTGTCCACAGCCAACCGAGGGAAGCAACTGCCATGCCTTTTGGACGTACTGCTTCTAAAACTTCCCAATAGAAAACTTGCAATGCACCGCCACAAGCCCCGAGGAATACTCCAACAATTAACATGCTCCACCCAGGGTAGGTAATGGCAAGTGGTGCCGTGAAAATCATCCAGAGCACATAAGTTCTAATCAAACCTTTTAATGCTGAAGTTCGTTTTGAGATCATTCCTGCATATAAACCACCAAAGACTGCAGCAACTCCCATTGCGCCAAGTATTGGTCCGGTCCAACCTGGAATTTTTTCTAGTGTTGCGAAAGCTGGAACACCAACATCAAATGCCCCCCATCCGAAACCAATAAAAATTCCCTCAATCATCAGAAGTTGCATTCCCTTATTTTTCCAAATGGGTATGCCTCCAACTTCGCGCGGCTCGGGGATAGATTCACGAGCTATTTTTGTAAATGAAAGCGACAATCCACCAACTAAAATCAAAATTCCCACACTGTCTAGTGCAAGATCTGGCAATCTAGATAGTGACATTGTTGTTGCAATTACTGGTCCAAAGACTGCAGCAATATTCATTATTGAAGTGTCTAGCGCATAAGCCGTTCGCAACTGTTCTGGCTTTACTGCAATTTTCCAAAGTGGACGAACTGATAAATTTATAGGGGGAGATGCCAAACCCATTACTAATGCAAATATCAGCAATGAATTTCTTTCAGTTAATGTGTTGAAAAACAAAACCATTACGCAGTAACTTGGTGCAAGTATGCGAAGTGGCCATTTCTGACCGAATCGATCAATCACAGTTCCACGAATTCCAGCGGTAACTGATTGGCTCAGCGAAAGAGCACCGATCGCTAATCCTGCTGCTGCCACAGAGCCGGTCTCGCGTTCAACTTTAAAAAAAACAGCTAACCCCAACATTCCATAAGCGATACGAGCGGGAAAAGAGGTGATTAGTAAAGCCCGAGCGTTGGGCAATTTCAGTAGATCTAAATAGCGTGACATTATTCGGAAATTCTATCTGCAATACCTATCGTTTCGTGTGAATATTCTTTATAGTTCTGACATGAGTGGAACCGTAAATTGCACATTTGACCTAACAAAAGATGGAAAACAAGCCGGATATCTTAAAGTCGGTGATTCAACCAACAACAGCGGGTGGACGACATATAACGTCCCGATCATCTCAATTAAAAATGGAGATGGCCCAAGTGCGCTAGTCCTTGCGGGTAATCATGGCGATGAGTATGAAGGCCAGATTGCTGCGACAACTCTTTCGCGCGATTTGAAACCTGATCAAATTAATGGACAGGTAATTATTATTCCTTGCCTTTCTCAAGAAGCATCGCGCGGAGGAACTAGACATTGGCCAGACGGCGTTAATTTCAATCGAATTTTCCCAGGAAATGAAGATGGTCCAGTAAGTTCAAAACTTGCCTATTATTTAACTCACGAACTATTTCCAAAAGTTGATGCAGTAATGGATATCCATAGTGGTGGTCGCGGACATGTTTTCATCCCATGTTCAACTATGGTTTGGGCCAAGGATGAAAAACAAAGAGCGAAGATGTTAAAGAGCATGCTCACCTGGAACGCCAGTTACAGCATGATTCTTCCAGAACAACCATCCACTAACCCGGCATCATTATTGCCAGGCGAAGCAGAACGACAAGGTAAAGAGGTTTTTACGACCGAACTTGGTGGGGGAGCGTTGGCAAATCACACCAGCGTAAAAGTTGCCAAAGATGGATTAGATAATGCGCTGCGTACTTTAGGAATTCTAAATGGCGCACCAAAAACTCGCGAAGAGCAAGGATTGCCTCCTGCATTTATTTTGGATATGCGCGCTGAAAGTGCATATCACTCAGTAAATGATTTTGGCTTATACGAAAATCTTTTCCCACTCGGCGGAGAGATTAAAAAAGGAGAAGTTTTAGGTTTAGTGCACAATATGGATAACCCAGAAGTTCCAGCGATTCCAGTGATTGCCAGACAGAACGGTGTGCTTGGAGTTGAAAGAGGGTTTCCACGTGTAACACCGGGAGATGTAGTGGCTTTGGTGGGAATGGCTTACAAATCTGCTACTGACCTTCCGGTGCTTTAATTTATGAGTTCACAACGCCTTGCAGGGCAAGTTGCATTAATTACTGGTGGAAGTAGAGGTATTGGCGCTGCGGTTGTCCGAGCATTTGTAGCTGAAGGTGCAAAAGTTGCGATTAATTACCTAGACACTCCAGAACGCAAAAAAGAAGCCGAAGATTTAGTTGCCCAATTTAAAGGTGACGTAATCGCATTAGCCGGAGATTTATCTGATCCCCAAGTTCCGGCAGCTTTAGTCAAAGCCACTCAAGAAAAATTTGGAAAAATTACCACCATTGTGGCTAATGCCGCAGCGATGCAATTGAAACCATGGCGCGAAATTACTGTTGCTGATTGGGATTTAACTCAAGCGGTAAATGTTAGAGCAACCTGGCTCTTGATTAATGCTGCATATGATGATTTAAAAAAACATCAAGGGAATATCATTACTGTGACTTCGGTAATGACAGAAACCGGACAGCCTGGACAGATTCATTACACAGCATCAAAGGCAGCGATAATCGGATTAACCCGCTCACTTGCTCGTGAAATTGGCGCAGATGGAGTGCGGATCAATTCGGTAATGCCCGGTGGAATTCGCACTGAACATGAGGTCTCATTGTCTCCCGATCCCAAACTGGTTAATGATTTAATTTTGCCATTGCAATCATTGAAACGTCGCGGTTTGGCCACAGATCTTGCTGGAGCATTTGTTTTTCTTGCAAGTGAAGATGCTGCATTTATAACTGGACAAGTCATCAATGTTGATGGCGGCTGGGTGATGTATTAATTTCTAATATTGATAATTTTTTTCAGCAACATCAAGATCTAGCGGCCATAGTGGTCTTTTTGGTCGAGTAAATGGAAGTTCACTTAATCGATTGTCAGATGGCCCTGGGGAGTTAACATCGATGCAGGCAAAGGTGATCGGTTCGTAATATGCACGATACCCACCAGCAGATTTTGCTTGCACAGCTTTTGCTTTTGTTACATCTAATCCCATGTGATCATAAAGTTGATAATCCAACATAAAGGCAGGATTTGAAGTAATCACAATCTCAATCTCACCAATCTTAAGAAGAGCAGTTGTACCTACATTAAAAACTTTTGAAGGGTATTTAGATTGATAAGATCCATCAGTAATTTTTGTGACTTTTCCAGTAACTTGCAATGGCTTAAAGAATTTAGTCGCTCTTGTTCCGCCTAAATTAAGGGTGACCGTGGCTCCGACTCCAGCTTCTGCGCAAGCGATGGCGGCTGGTTTATCCGTTATGGACATCAACACTTGACCATGAATTGGATTGGATATTAATGCCGCCAAGATAAATGAACTATCTCCGGTGCTTCCTCCTGATGTGCTGTCACTTCCATCTGCAAAAACAAAAGGACGTTGTTCAGGAGTACTTGCGTTTATGGTTTTTACTGCATTGGCGATATCAACTTTGGTAAATAGAAATTTATCTCGGTAATTCCAAAGTGAGTTTGCAATTTCATCAGCATATTGCTGACCGAGGTTAGGTGAACTTTCGGAATTTTCATCGGTAACTACAAGTGCTGACCAACCTAATTCGCTGACATCGAGCCAAGGTTGAGTGCAAAAAATCGTGGCATCCAAAACTCCAGGCAGTTTTTCAATCTCATGTATCCGTGCTTTGACATCTTTTAGTGGCCAGATCGTTGTATCAATACCTTCGGCTGGAGAGATCATCTTTAGTTTTCGGAAACTCAACTTTGGTTTTG
>SHVK01000019.1 GCA_009694285.1 Candidatus Nanopelagicaceae bacterium
TAGAAAAGATGTTGTGCAGATTCTTACAGTCCATGGCGCAAAAGGCGGCGAATGGGATTTAGTAGTTTTGCCAGGATTAGCTGAAGGTGTTTTCCCATCAGATAAATCTGGGGAGAATTGGCTTAAAGATGAAGGAACAGTCCCATTCCCGCTCCGTTTAGATCGGGATCGTTTCAAACCCCTTGAATTAAAAAGATGTATTACGACAACAGATGTCCGTGATGAAATCGGGCAGTATCACTTATATTGCAATGATCGCAAAGGTGATGAAGAACAAAGATTGGCTTACGTTGCGGTCACCAGAGCGCGCAGCCATCTTTTTTGTACCACTTCGTGGTGGCGAAATGGAAAAAATCTCGTACCACCGAGCTCGTTATATAAAGATGTATTTAATCAAGTTGTAAAAATTGGTGGCAAAGTTGCCGGTGAGATTGATGAACCACCAACTGACCCAGAGAATCCTGGTTTAATGAATCCAAAGAGTGCGCAATGGCCGGTTGATCCACTTGGTAAACGTCGGCCTAACTTTGAAACATTATTAAAAGCATTACAAAATAATGATTCCAACCTTTCAAGAATTTCAGAAAACGCTCAATTAGACCAAAAGATTTTAGAACTTAAGAGTGGAGTGGAGTTAATACTTCAAGAGCAGCAACGAGATAAAAGTGAAATCATCGTCAAACTTCCACCACGATTGTCAGTTTCAGCATTACTTGCACTCGCGACAGATCAAAAAGATTTTGCGGCTCGAATTAGAAGACCACTTCCATTTAAGCCAGACCCAATCGCCCGCCGCGGAACAGCTTTTCATAGTTGGCTAGAAGAAAGATTCGGAGATGTTGCACTTTTGGATGAAGATGAATTACCAGGAAGTGCTGATGAAGGTGCCTTTGATGAGAGCGTGCTCTCCTCATTAAAAGAAAAATGGCTAGCTAGCGAGTGGGGAGCTCGTTCGCCAATTGCTGTCGAAGTTCCTTTTGAGCGAACCATCGCCGGTGTTTTACTACGGGGCAGAATGGATGCAGTCTATTCAACTCCTACCGGTGGATTTGAAGTAGTTGATTGGAAAACTGGATCAGCAAAAAGTGGACGAGAACTTGAATTGGCTGCAATTCAATTAGCTATGTACCGACTTGCTTATGCTGAAATTGCTAATTGCAACCCATCTGATGTGGGCGCTGCATTTCACTATGTCTCATCACAAGAAACAATTAGGCCGGTAGATTTACTAGATCGAGATGGCTTAATAAATTTAATTAATCAAGTTCCAACTGTTTAATTTCAGCAATCGCTTTCAGGTAATTTCAAATGCGATCGGTAAATGGTCACTTACCCCAAGAGTTGGAATTTGAATTTGCTGGATCTCAGCAGCCGTAAAATCGGCTGAGAGCGCATGGTCAAATTGAATCCGTGGCTTCCATGAAGGATAAGTTTTTGCTTCTACCAATGGATTCCACCCCAGAATTTTTGCTGGGATTCTTCCTATTAAGTTTAAATCTCCAATCAATATTTTTTTCCCCGGCAAATGTTCAGCCCATTTTTTAATTATTTGTAATTGCCGAACATTTATTCCAGGGACAAATGACAAGTGAGTGTTGATTACAGTTATTCCATTTTGAAGGATTGCGGCTTGGGCAATTCGGGGTTCGTCAGAAACATAAATGATTTTTGGACGCATTCTTCCCTCGTTCTCATTTGGAACCAGTAAAGGAATTCCAACAGGCGACCTTCCTAACTTCAAAAGGCGAATTTCATTAATCGGGATTTTTGAAATAATTGAAATTCCATATGCACTATTTTGATTTGCTAAATAATTTTTGCTTTCAGCACTTAATTCAGTCGAGTAGCTTGGATCACTTGATTTATTTGATTTAATTAAATCAGCAGCTTTCCATTGTTCGCCAGGAGTGCCAAAGATTGCGGGAGTGAAGTTATAAAATTGTGCCCCCATACCTTGGGCGATCAAAGCGGTTTGATCAACAGTGTTACTGCGATTTTGAAAGAAATCGACTTCTTGAAGGGCGAGCAGATCTAAATCGATCAACTCAGCCGCTTTGAGCAACCTTTCTGCTGACATCCCACCTTCTGGGATGGCCATTCCATGCAGGAGGTTCCAGGAGCCGATCTTCATCTGTGAACCGTAGGGGTGGATTGGATAGGCTCGCCACTTATGGCCCCAGAACTACAAAATTTAGCACTTGCACGCTCACTCCTTGATCGCGCCGCCGATTCGCGCACCTCGAATCAAACTTTGGATGAGCTCTTCGCTAAAGCCAAAATATTTCAAGTAAATCAAGGAAAATTTTTTTGGAGTGATGGTGCCGGCCAAGTAAACCAAGCAAACCAAGCAAACCAAGCAAACCAAGCAAACCAAGCAAACCAAGCAAACCAAGCAAACCAAGCAAACCAAAATAAATCTGGGTCTTCTGGGTCTTCAGCTAGCGGTTTGAGCTACTTAGAGCCAGATAGCGCGCAGATTAAGTCACCTGAGTTTGCCGAATCAGTAGCTGAAAGATTTTTCCTAGGACTTGCTCCAAACGGTCAACCATTTTTTGCAATCAATGCACCATTCCCAGATGGAACTGAAAATTTAGTTTCACTGCGAGAAGTTGGCACATTATTAAATGATCTTGAGGTCGGTGCAGTGATGCACGCTGTTGCGCTTGCGAATTGGCATGATGTACATCAACGTTGTGCAAGGTGTGGCGAAACAACTATTTCTATTTTGGGTGGATCAACTCGAAAGTGTCCTGCTTGCGAGGCAGAGCACTATCCAAGAACAGATAGTGCTGTAATAGTTTTAGTTAGAGATAGAGATGATCGAATTTTATTAGGGCGGCAAAAAATCTGGCCTGCTAAAAGGTTTTCAACATTTGCTGGATTTTTAGAGCCCGGTGAATCTCTTGAAGCTTGCGTTGTTCGCGAAGTTGCAGAAGAGGCTGGAGTATCGCTTAGTGAAATTAAATATTTAGGATCTCAACCTTGGCCATTTCCAGCATCAATCATGCTGTCATTTACAGCGGTAACTGATAATCCTGAGGATGCCGAAGCCGATGGTGAAGAGATCGAAGCGA
Source organism: Candidatus Nanopelagicaceae bacterium (assembly GCA_009694285.1). Classification (GTDB taxonomy): domain Bacteria; phylum Actinomycetota; class Actinomycetes; order Nanopelagicales; family Nanopelagicaceae; genus UBA3012. The sequence goes on from SHVK01000019.1 coordinate 3,075, forward strand.
TTCGTTGGTATACAAGAGAACAGATTGCTGTAGATATTGCATCTGGCGAGTTGTTGCTTCCGCCAGGCATAAGTATTGCGCGCAGAATGATTGAACTTTGGTACGGGCAACCATTAGAAGGTGTGGAAGCGTGGCGCTAGAAGGTTCAAGCGCACAGGCGAACGCATTATTACTCAATCTCGATCCACAACAACAAGAAGCAGCAACCGCGATTCGCGGTCCAGTGGCGATTATTGCTGGTGCAGGTACTGGAAAAACCCGGGCAATTACTCATCGAATTGCATATGCAATTGAAAGTGGAGTGATGGATCCAAATCGCGTGCTTGCACTGACATTTACCGCGAAAGCTGCCGCTCAATTGCGAAATAGATTAAGAGGTTTGGGACAACCAAATGTGCAAGCACATACTTTTCATAGTGCTGCTTGGCGTCAATTAACTTTTTTCTGGAAAGACGCTATTGGTGGTCCACTACCAAAAATCCTTAATAGTAAATACGAAATTCTTTCTGAAATTTCGCGCGAAGAGGGGTTAAGTGGAAAGCCAGCATTTATCAGAGAGTTAAGTGATGAAATTGAGTGGGCTAAAGGCAAACAAATTCATCATGATGATTTTGTTTCAATGGCTAGCGAGCGAACTTTATCCAGTGGATTAACAGTAGATGCGATGGCCGGAATTTATGCTTTATATGATCAGCGCAGACAATCAAGAGGGCTAGTAGATTTTGAAGATATTTTATTATTTGTATCAGCAATTTTAGAAGAGCAAACTTCAATTGTTGATCGAGTTAGAGATCAATATCGATACTTTACTGTAGATGAGTATCAAGATGTATCTTCATTGCAACAAAGAGTTTTAGATCTTTGGTTAGGAAAACGTAAAGAAATTTGTGTCGTTGGTGATCCAAGCCAAAATATTTATTCATTTGCAGGCTCAACTGCTGAGTATTTAACGGGATTTGCACAAAAATATCCAGATGCAAAGATTCTGCGGCTCACAAATAATTATCGATCAACCCCACATATCGTTCACCTTGCTAATTCAATTGAAGATCGTGATCTATCTGCGACAAGAAACGCCACTACAAAAGCACATCGCGCTCCACAGTTAACAGAGTATCGCGATGAACAACAAGAGATCGAAACAATTTCTCACCAAATATCAGATTTAATAAGTGCGGGAGTTCGTCCGCGCGATATCGCTATCTTGCTCAGACGTAATGATCAAGTGCAAGAGTTTGAACGAGTATTAACACTTGCCGGAACTCCAGTAGTTCTTGCCGGTAAGCGCCCATTTTTTGCACTTCCAGAAATTCGTGAAGCCATTAGATTATTACGTGGTGCTGCACTTGCTTCATCAGGCAAGAAAGTCACACCGGGTGAAAACTTTAAAGTGATAAAAGATCTTTCAACTACTTCAGATCATCAACCGTTGTTTATTTCGATTTCTGAAGTTTTAACTTCAATCGGCTGGAGTCCAGATAATGCAAAAGGTGATGACCCGAGGTTGTTACTTTATGAATTGGCTTACGATTTAGTTCAAGATGTGCCAGATGCTGATTTACGCACCTTTGTGGATGAGTTTGATGATCGGGAGAGAGATGCGATTGAACCACAGGCTATAGGAGTAACAATTACTTCACTGCACACTGCAAAAGGTTTGGAGTGGGATTATGTATTTCTTCCTGCGGTACGCGAGGGAGTGCTTCCCATCTCGCAAGCAATTAGCAATACATTAAGTGAAGAAGCAGGCATTGCAGCGGTTGCAGAAGAGCGCAGACTGTTTTATGTCGGTGTCACCAGAGCAAAAAACGAGCTATACCTCTCTTTTGCTGGAACCCCTTCCAGATTTCTAGCTGGCTTGCCGCTCAAGTGAAGCCGGTATTGAGCGGGGCCCCCGTTGAGCGGGTTTATTAAGTTGCTAGATGACCACCCTCTGCTTTACCCTAAAGCCAAGGAGTTATGTTTAAGGAGTTTTTGAGGCTAGAAATGGCCTGAAAGCGTTTAAACAGAGCTTGAAGATGAAACGAAAGAGGTCGACAGTGTCTGTAGCGCTAGCGCTCACATCAACACCGATTCGTACTGCCAATTGGCGTACGAACGATTTCGCGCGTTCATATTCATACGCCACCAGCAATCCAAAGCATTTTGGATTTAGTGGCACCCTGGAGTTCATTGGCTAAGCACCAGTGAAAACCCCAGGGGGCCTCGAATCCAAAAGGATTCAGGCCCTCTTTTCTTTTTCTGGGAGGAAAACAACCCAAATCTTTTGGGCAAGTAACTCCAGAAGCAGAAATTAGGGAGATTCACAGAGAGGTCAGTGGGATAGCACAAGAAAAATCGAAATAGTAAGTGCAGAACAGCAGAACAGCAGAACAGCAGAAACGGAAAACTTGCAAATTGCAAGAGCCGCGCAATACAAGATGAGGGAAGGTGAGAGCAATGACGGTTTTATTTCACGAACTGTTAGTTCCAGGATGGGCAGAGACAAAGGTAGGTGTGTACGAGTTAACACGTAATGAGAATTCAGGGCACAAGAAGGATGAGGGTTTTTCACTTCCATGTCACGGAGTCGATCCTGAGCTCTTCTTCGCCGATTCACAAGAGATGTTAGAGACTGCTAAGGATCTTTGCACCGCTTGTCCAATGCGCGCACGTTGTCTTGAAGGAGCATTATCACGTCAAGAACCATGGGGTGTTTGGGGTGGCGAGATATTTGAAGATGGAAAGATAGTCGCTGCGAAGCGTTCACCCGGACGTCCACGTACTGCAGCATAAATTTTCAGCGCACTTATTTACCACAATTGATTTGAGGGGATCAATTAGCTGATCAGATAGATCACAGTGGGAAAAATAAGTGCGCTGAAAGCAGTAGTACCAAAAATAAAGTTATTTTAAACTAGATTACTTGGTAAATATTCAAAGTCAATTACTTGCTAAGTGAAGGCGCAATTTCTGGAAACCAAGACAGCGCCTCATCTCGGAAATTTCCTTCAGCACCTAGTTGGCAGAAAATACCAGTGGTTCCAAGGGTCACACGATGAATTAATACATACTCAGGTGGAAGATTTAATTGAAAACCAATTTTCGCAGTTGGATTACGGGGGTCACCAACGCGAGTGCTTTGATCCCGTAACCATTCCCGTGAATATTTAAATTTCTCTGTTCGTAGCGGTTCTACAAGTGGCAATAAATAATCTAGAACCAAATTTGCATCTGCATCAACATCAGCAAGGATAAATCCATCTTTTTTAAAGCCGTTATAAAGCCCAACGGCATCATCATCTAGTGCATGTTTTAGTAGATTTTTTAGAGGCTCAGGAAAACCGTTTGGTAATCTGTTGCACGCACCAAAATCTAATACCCCGAGGCGGCCATCTTCTAGCAATCTAAAATTTCCGGGATGTGGATCTGCATGAAGTAATCCAACTCGCATCGGAGAAGTGAAATGAAAACGAGCAATCTTGAGACCGGCATTGTTGCGTTGCTCGCGGCTCCCTTTTGCAATTATTCGGGACAATGGAATTCCCTCTAACCATTCACTAACTAGAACTTTGTCGGAAGCCATTACAACTTTTGGAATTGCGATATCTGGATCGCCATCAAATTCAGCTGCATAAGCTCGTTGTGCTTGGGCTTCATATTGATAATCAACCTCTTCAATAATCCGGGCACGTAACTCTTCGAGCAATGGCCCCATTTCTAAAGCCGGCATAAATAATTGAAATATTTTTGCAAAACGTTGAATTTGATTTAAATCTGAGATAAGTGCTTCAGCCGCACCTGGGTATTGCACTTTAACTGCAACAACTCGTCCATCTTTCCAAACACCTTTATGCACTTGACCAATAGATGCTGAAGCAACTGGCTTGTCAGTGAATGATGAGAAATTATCACGCCAATCTTCGCCTAACTCTTTTGCAAGTACTTGATGTACTACTCGAGCTGGAAGTGGAGGCGCAGATTCTTGCAACTTAGTTAACGTTTCGCGGTATGGAGCAGCAATCTCTTCTGGCAGGGCAGCTTCAAATACCGAAAGCGCTTGCCCAAACTTCATCGCGCCGCCCTTTAGTTCACCTAATACTTGAAAAACTTGACGTGCAGTTTTTTCTTGAATTTCCGAAGAAACCAAGGCGTTTGATTGCCCGATTAATTGTTTACCTAGGCCGACTGCACTACGTCCTGCAAGGGACAGTGGTAACGAAGCTAACTTTGCACTGCGGATTTTTGTGCTGGTCTGCAATGAATCTTTCTTAACACTTTTTTCATTGCTAGACATGTGGCTAATTGTGCTAGATAGCCACAATCATCGCGAATTGAAAATTACTTGTGTTGAGTAGTGCATTAGGAGAAGAATTTCATGATTATGTGATCTCGCCCTCACTCGCATATTCCTGCATTCCTGCATTCCTGCATTCCTGCATTCCTGCATTCCAGCATCACTGCATTCCAGCATCACTGCCAAGAGCAACCGCAAAGTGGGTGGCGACTCCATCTGCGGATTACGGGGTGCATCAATTCAGATCCTGAGTAAGTAATGGTTTTCCCCCGCAACTGAAACTGAGATGGAGTTTCATCTATTTGATCTACTTGAATAAGTGCAAAAATTGCGCCCATACTTGCCCCAAGCAACGCCAAAGGTGTTGAGAGTTCTCTTCTCCGATCCAGAAAATGTGCCAGGCTGACGCTGTTCCAGTTTGGATCGCGATCAAGACAGTGCAGATCAATACACCGTGGACATGCATCTTTGCCTGGATTTACAAAGGGGCCGAACGTTAAGTTGTCTCTATCTAATCCATCAATCAGAAAAAACGGGGTACTGCCTCGCATCCATTCAGCAAGTAATTCTGGATCTGGTGGCGTTGTTGCAATGATCAAAGTTGGATTTTTAAGATCACTTGAATTTTTACTTTGAGAATTTTCACGAGATTGATCAGCAAGCACTTCATTTCCTGAGCGGCCAACATCAGAAAGTCGCAAGTAACCACCTATTAAATCTGACATGGTTATTTTTCGATTATCATCGCTAATAACAGCACCAATTCCACTTGCTAAAAGGGTGCCAGAAAGGGCAAAACCAATACGATTTAATCTTGAAATATAAACAGTTGCGGTTGCGCGTTTTTTCATTCTTTCTGGCCGGCATGAAGTTGCAGATTGAGTTGCAGATTGTTGGTACCAATCAATAAGTTGCAATTCAGGTAAAAGTCTCTGGTTTGTTACGTTTTCAAAAGTTATCAATGCAGCATTATTTAAAGTTGATATCAACTCTATTAAATCTGATTCGGAAATCCCTACTGAAATTGCAATCGCACTAATGGATTTACTTCCATCACATAAGGCCAAAGCCGCACGAGCACCAGGCAGGTCAATAATCAATGCATCATCAAAAGTTCCGACAAAGAGACCATCGGCCCGAGGTGAAACTAATACGCCAACTTTTATCCTCGGGAAATCATTTCTGGAGACGGTTCCAGTTACACCGGACTCGCGGACAATTTTTGCTCCTGCAGACTTACTCGGGCTGACCTCTATTGGGTCTATTGGATTCTTGTCATCAAGCTTCTCGTTAAACATCTCATCAAGCTTCTCGTTAAACATCTCATTAAACATCTCATTAAACATAGAAGGAGCCTGACATTTGCCAGGCTCCTTCATACTTTTTACTCACAATCCAACTTTGGAGTAAATCTTTGTCACATCTGATGTGGCTAGAGATTCGCCCTGCGTGGTTGTGAAACTTAAAACTCCTGCGGCTTGCTTGGAGGGCTTACGCCTTACCCAAGATCCGACACATAGTGGTGTTGCATGTTGGGCACTTGCCCTTTGCCATGCGACGGCCTGACTCTGAAACATTTACATCACCAGTGAAGTTGCGCTTTGCTTTGCACTTAACGCAATATGCCTCGCCGGTATAAGTCTCTACTGCCATGGAATCCTCCTGAAAGTTGGAACAAGGTGGAACAACTAAAGAGCACGGTACCGCTTGATCCACGCTCAAACCTCGGTATTTACCCTCAACGACCTGCTTTTCTAGGAAATCTTCGCCTCAAAGTAGTGATTACTACACAAACCGCCGGCTAAATATCCGTTTTGTCGGATTTTTAGGGTTTTAAGCCGAGATCTCCGCTAGTGAAATCAATTCCAGCTGCCCCTCGCCCTTATCGCGAGGTTTAGTAGCTACGGATCTGCGGGGGCCTTTAAGCGCGGTTATCGCAACCTGCTCGGCTACTTCCACTGCCACTTTCCCAATGGACGCAATGGACGCAATAGACGCAATGGACTCAATGGACGCAATGGACTCAATGGGATCTACCAGATCCTCCTCAAGTCGAATTTGGCGCCCCTCTAAATAACCTTCTGCTCGCTCAAGTTGCGGATACACGGCCAGCAAGGCCTTGAAATCTGGACCATGGCCGGCGACGATCAAATGCACCAATTCATGTAGCAAGATGTAATCGAGAGCGTAATACGGAGCATCATCTAGTCGATTTGATAATCGAATTGCACGTTCTTCAATTGTGCAAGAACCCCAAATTCTTTCCATGCGCGAACTCCACTCGACAGTTATAGGAGTTGCTTTATTTCCAAGATAAAATGAATTTAATTCAAGTGCTCGCGCCATTAACTCAGTTGAAGTTAATCGCAGATCATCTTTACCTAATTTTAAAACCATTTCAGCAACAACGCGTTCTTCTTCGCGTTTACTCATACGCGCAGGAATTGCAACAATAATTGTGTCGCCTTTTCGATAGGCCTCAATTGTTTTGCGACGTTTACTACTTCTACGCACTTCAACTAAGAACGCGCGCTCCAAAATTGCCCCTTTTCTCACCTACTGCTCGAGAGTTTCACTAACCATACTCGCGAACTTTTCCACCGGATGTGGGTAAGTGGGGGCTAATCCTATGTGTCGCCTTTTTGGTGCATAAATGCAGGTCAGCGAGGGATTTTCAGAAATATAGATTGCTATTTCCACAGGTAGTGCAGATCTATGCACAGATACAGGGTTAGTTACGCACAGGGATAAAAATTCAGAAATTCAGTAGCAGATTATTTCCAAAATTTCTATCTTGCATCTTTATAAATAGAGCCGTACTTTCACGCTACGAAGTCCTCGGATAACCGGTTACCCATCTGCAAGGGGAAGGCAGATAAGTAAACGTGCGCCCCGAGGGCTTCGCTTTATAATTTCGTGAAATTAAAGAGTTGATAAATCGTCTGGCGCACTTCTTCCTTTTCTAAATGCACTTGGATTTATTATTTCTTCAATTGTTGGCAAAGACTCTGGAGAACTCCACAATTCATCTCGTTGTGAAATGCTTTCATTCGTTGCAATGTAATTAAAGAATGTTGCAGCATCGCGAGAAGCACGTGGTGATATTTCTAAACCAATTAATGCTGCAAATGCTTTTTGCATTGGACCACCAGTTGCTCTGCCACGACGTGCGCTCTCTCTCAATGCTGGCAGTGCCGGTAAGTGCTCTAGAGCAGCACTGGCACTTACTTCATCGACCCAGCCCTCAACTAATGCAGCTATCGTTTCCAGCCTGAGTATTGCGCTTTTTTGTGCCGGGGTCTCATCTGTTGTGAACAATCCGTTGGCGATCGCCTCATTTAGCGCCTCGGGGGAAGTACCGATGCCCTCAACCGACATCCCCGACATTCCTTCTTGAATTTTTTGAATATTAACTTTGATGCCAGCGCTATAACTTTTAATCGCAGTAATTATGTATTCGCGTAACCAAGGAACGTTGTTGAAAAGTCTTACGCCAGCTACTTCACGAAGTGCCAAGTAATAACGTAACTCTGCTTCTGGAATACCAAGTTCAGCTCCCCAAGCATTGCAATTAGTTGCGATCAATGCCGGACGGTTATTAGTAAGCAGTGGAATTCCGATATCTGCCCCGCCGGTGACACTTCCAGCAGTTGTTTTAATTGTTTCACCAAGTTGGGTTGCAAAAATCACTCCACCAAAAGCGCGCATCGCATTGCTCATTTGATTGAAAATTCCGGCCATTGGATTTCCGGCATTTGGATTTATTTTCGAGTCATCATTTTTGGCGTTTTCTGAATTTAATGGAGGGCCAAAACCAAAAGAGCTAAAGGGATTGCTATTTTGATTTCCTGATACATCTCCTTGAATGCCACCTTGTTCATCACTTAATGAATCGCCTAATAAATCACCAAAAGCATCTCCCAGTGCTTCTTTGGTTAATCCAGAGATTGCGCCCGAGACTGCACTTGAAAGAGATTCAGCAAGTGGAGCGACGATTTCACACCAGCCAACAAGGGTTTCATCAATCCATTGGGAGCGTGACCAAATCTGTGCCGGCGCAACGGGTGCAGTGAAATCTGTTTTTGGATCTAACCAAAGTTGGGCAACAGCAAGGGCTTCAAGGCCTGAACTAATTTCATTTACAGTTGGTGCTTTGTCATTTGTAAGTGTTGCCATTTCGCGGACCGCATCTGGGGATATTCCTTCACCTGTTGCATTTGCAGAGATTGCTCGTCCCAAACGCGAAAGAGCTTCTCCCATTTTGGCAAAGTCAAAACTACCCATGTCACCAAAATCCCCTGCTCCAAACCCACCACCAGGAATACTCACGCTCAATTTCCAATCCAAAAGATTATTCAATTACTCATATAACCATACACATGCACTTTCGATTCCCAAGATTGATCCACTCTTGATTCTCATGATTGACGCACACCGGATCCCCAAGAGAATTATTACTTTCCCAGTACAAACGGCTAACCCAAGCGAGCAGCACCTTTACTCAAGAATCCCCTTACTCCCTTACTCCCTTACTCCCTTACTCCCTTACTCCCTTACTCCCTTACTCCCTTACTCCCTTACTCCCTTACTCCCTTACTCCCTTACTCCAGCAAAGATCCCAGATTTACTCCGGAAATTTGAAAAAACTCTATCGTTGTCTTATGTCCGCACTTATCTGGTGGTTGATCCCTCTATTGGGCACCGCCGGCGCATTATTTTATGTATGGCGAGTTGGAAGAAGTAAACGTGAAACAAATATTGAAAAATCTATTGCTGAGTATGAAAGATTTCGATCAGCTTTTGAATCACAGCACCGATCCGAAGAGCTATAAACAGAAAGTTTGAGTTAAAGTAAATGGTTCGTCGTTTGCCTAGAGTGCCGATACTGCTATCACTGATTTTACTTGTCACCGCTATGGCAATCCCACTTCCTTACGTAATTATTGAACCAGGAGAGCCACAAAATATTTTAGGAAAAGTTGAGAAGGGCAGTAGTAGGCGGTTGATTGAAATAACCGGAGCGAAAATTTTTCCAACAACCGGAAAATTAAATTTAACTAGCATCTATGTTTCGAGTCCTGAAGCAAAAATTTTTGGCTTTGATGTTTTGACCGCTTGGGTTGATGGCGAAAGAAGAGTGCAGCCTAGAGAGGTTTTTTTCCCGGAGGGAGTCTCGGGCAAAGAAGTTGATCAGCAAAATGCATTAGATATGCGTCAATCTCAAGAGCATGCAAAAGTTTCAGCACTTCACTACCTGGGATACAGCACTCCAGAAAAGATTGTTATTTCTGCCATAACTAAAGAATCGCCAAATAATAAAACTTTGAAAAATGGTGATGAAATAATTAAATTAAATGGTGTTCAACTCGCTTCAGCTTCTGACTTTAAAAAACAATTAGCAACAATTTCAGTGGCAAAAACTTCAAGCGATAAGATGCAATTGACCATTTTGCGTAAGAGTGAAGAGAAAGTTTTTAATGTCAGCACTTACAAACTTCCTACAAAGCAAAAAGTCCTAGGTTTAATGGTTGAATCGAAATATAAGTACCCATTCACTATAAAAATTAGCTTAAAAGATGTTGGTGGGCCAAGTGCTGGCTTGATGTTTTCTTTAGGAATTATTGAAAAATTGAGATCTGAGAATCTAACAAGAGGTAGAAATATTTCCGGAACCGGAACAATCGACGCTTTTGGAAATATAGGACCGATAGGCGGCATCGAGGAAAAATTAATTGGAGCCGCACGGGCTGGATCAAAACTATTTTTAGCTCCAGCCTTAAATTGCGACGATATTCATCACATTCCAAAAGGCCTGCAAGTGGTTGCCGTGGAAACTCTTGTGGAGGCGGTTACTGCGCTGAAAAGCCAAGATTTAGAGTCACTGCCCGCTTGCGGCTAAATTTAGCGTTCGACCCCCATTTTTACCTTCCGTTGGCAGTAAATTTTTGCACTGCTTTGGCCCTGTAGCCATTATTTCTGTACCGTACCCCTATGGTCTTTAAATCTGTTTTTACCTCTGGTGCAAATCGTCGTCGTGGCCCGCTTCCACTAGTCATAACTATTTTGGTGTTGTTATCAATCGCATTAGTGAGCATGAGCGGCTTCTATGCTGATTGGCTTTGGTTTAACTCAGTCTCCTTTACAAAAGTTTGGCAGACAACACTTTTCACCAAAGCATGGCTCTTTGTACTTTTCGGTTTTGTTACAGCCTTAGTAATAATCTCAAATGTATTAATTGCCTATCGATCACGACCTATTTTTGCGCCGTTGACAACCGAAGCCGATAATTTAGAGCGTTATCGCGCTCAGATTGAACCTGTTAAACGTATGGGATTTCTGGCATTGACTTTAGGGCTTTTCTATTTTGCCGGTTCTGCCGGATCACAACTCTGGGAGCCATGGTTGCTTTGGAAAAATGCAACTCCATTTGGCGTCAAAGACCCACAATTTAATTTAGATATTTCATTTTTTGCTTTCTCACTTCCTTTTTATCAATCTTTGATCGGCTGGGCAATTTCGACGCTAATACTTTCCACTCTTGCAAGCTCAGTGGTTCATTATTTGTACGGTGGTATCAGACCACAGAGTGTTGGCGAAAAAACTACCGTTGCTGCGCGCGTGCAATTATCTGTTTTGCTGGGATTAATTGTCCTAGTTAAAGCAGTTGCATATTGGTTTGATCGGTACCAATTAGCATTGAAAGATGACAGATTAATCACCGGATTGAGTTTCACAGATGTAAATGCTGTTTTGCCAGCAAAAGCAATTCTTGCTTGGATTGCTGCTGTTTGTTCGCTCTTATTTTTCGCAAATATTATTAGGCGCTCCTGGGTATTGCCTGGTGCAGGAATTGCGCTTTTGGTGGTCAGTTCAGTCGTAATTTCAGGTTTATATCCTGCTGCAATCCAGCAATTCCAAGTTAAACCAAGCGAGTCCACCAAAGAAGCACCTTTTATTCAACGCAATATTGAGGCAACCAGAGTTGCTTACGGAATTGATAAAGTTGAAATTACTGAATATGCGGCCACCGTTAATACTGCAGCCGGTCAGTTGGCATCTGATGCAGAAACTATTTCCAATATTCGCTTAATGGATCCAAATGTTATTTCAGCTACATTCCAACAGTTGCAACAAATTAAGCCTTATTACACTTTTGCAGATTCTTTAGATGTTGACCGTTACAAAATTAATGGAAAAGTTCGCGATGTTGTAGTTGCGGTGCGCGAATTAAATATCGATGGTAACCCAAACCGAAATTGGATTAATGATCATTTGGTTTACACCCATGGATTTGGTTTCGCGGGCGCCTATAGCGATGCGCAAGATACTGATGGAAAACCCATATTTTTCCTAGGCGACATCCCACCAACTAAGACTTTGGGTGCTTTCCAGCCACGCGTATATTTTGGCGAAAATGTTCCTGATTACTCAATTATCGGTGGAACAAATTCAGATACCGAAGTTGAATTTGATTATCCAGATGATGCATCTGCCAATGGTCAGAAAAATTACACGTATACCGGCAAAGGCGGCGTGCCAATGGGTAATTTATTTGCGCGCGCTGTATTTGCACTTAAGTACCAAGAGCAAAGAATTTTGCTTTCGAGTTTAATCAACTCAAAATCAAAAATACTTTTTGATCGAAACCCGCGTCAACGAGTTGCAAAAGTTGCCCCTTGGTTAACACTTGACGGAGATCCATACCCGTCAATTGTTGATGGAAAAGTTCTTTGGATAGTTGATGGATACACCACAAGTGCTGGTTACCCATACTCACGCAAAGTTAGCCTCTTGGGATCAACTGCAGATGCGTTAACTGCAAACTCAGCAGCAGTGACAGCTCAATTTGATACTTCTATCAATTACATTCGTAACTCGGTCAAAGCAACTGTTGATGCATATGACGGAACGGTTACTTTGTACCAGTGGGATGCAAAAGATCCAGTTTTGCAAACTTGGTCAAAAGCATTCCCGGGCACAGTCAAACCAAAGAGTGCGATCTCTAAAGATTTACTTTCCCATATTCGTTATCCAGAAGATATTTTCCGCGTTCAACGCGACATCTTGAGTTCTTATCATGTCAAAAATGCAACTGCATTTTATGGCGGACAGGATTTCTGGAGAGTTCCGCGTGATCCATCAACATTTGGAAATAACGCGAGCGCACAACCACCTTATTACCTAACATTGAAGATGCCGGGCGAAAAGAAGGCAGCCTTTTCATTAACCACACCATTTGTTCCTCGCGGTGGTCGTGAAAACTTGGCAGCATTCGCAACAGTGAATTCTGACCCAGGGCCTGACTACGGAAAAATTAAAGTATTGCAATTGCAACGCAGTACAAATATCGCGGGACCTTCACAAGTTTCATCAAACTTTGAAGCCAAGCCTGAAGTTGCCACATCACTTTCACTTTTGCGCCAAGGTGGTTCAAATGTTGAATTAGGAAACTTGCTAACTCTGCCTGTTGGTGGGGGATTGCTCTATGTGCAACCTGTTTATGTGCGCGCTACTGCAAATACCGCGGCGTACCCGTTGCTCCAAAAAGTATTGGTCTCGTTTGGAGATCAGATTGGTTATGCCGACACTGTAAAAGGTGCGCTGGATCAGGTCTTTGGTGGAAACGCGGGCCAAGGCAGCGGAAGCACAACTGGAATCACAACTGGAAATAAGGGTGACGCTCCTGTCACAGCTACCGTGGCAGAAGCGTTAGCACGGGCCAAGCAAGCCCTCTCAGAGGGCCAAGCGGCACTTACTAAGGGTGATTTCACCGCTTACGGCAAGGCTCAAGATGCTCTTAAACAGGCTATCGGGGATGCGGTCAGAGCCGAGAGTAAATCCGCTAAGAAGTAATTGACTGGGGGCAATTTGCTGGAGTGGATAGCCCCCGCCTAACATAGGTACATATTCACGGCGTGAGCGAGTGATCGCAGGTGGATACCGACGCGGGGTGGAGCAGCTCGGTAGCTCGCTGGGCTCATAACCCAGAGGTCGTAGGTTCAAATCCTGCCCCCGCTACCAACTCAGGTTTCAGGCGTTAGGTTTCAGGCGTTACGTTTCAGGTTTCAGGCGTTAGGTTTCAGGCGTTAGTTATTTGCTTACTTAAATTTTCGCAAGCGCAATGAATTAGTAACTACGAAAATACTTGAAAGTGCCATAGCCGCTCCTGCATACATTGGCGATAGCAACCCGGCTGCTGCAATCGGGATTCCAATTGCGTTATAAGCAAACGCCCAAACAAGATTACCTTTAATAATTCGCAAAGTTTTGCGGGAAAGTTTTAGTGCTGTGATCGCAGAAGTTAAATCTGAACGAACTAAAGTTATATCTGCAACAGCGATCGCAGTATCGGTACCAGTTCCCATTGCCATACTTAAATCTGCACTTGCTAGCGCCGCAGCATCATTTACTCCATCACCGATCATTAAAACATGATGACCTTGGTCTTGTAACTCTTTTATTGCAGCGACTTTTTGATCTGGAAGCACTGCAGCCCTGACATTCTCGGTTGCGATACCTGCTTCTCTTGCAATGGTATTTGCAGCTTGCAAGGAATCTCCACTTATCAACCATGGAGTGATTCCGAATTTTCTGAACTTTGCAATTGCAGGTGCTGAATCAACCTTTATTGAATCACCAATTGTAAATATTGCACGAGTCTGACCATCCCATGCTAAAAGGATTGTGCTTTTTCCGGCGAAAGTTACTGAAGTTAAAACTTCGGAGATCGCTTTTGTGAAAGGCGCCGTTCCATAAGAAATTGCAGATGGTGATCCAACAAGTGCGGTGTATTTAATTCCTTCAATCTCTACTCGACCAGCAATACCTCGTCCTGGGGTTGCCAAGAAATCACTTACCGAAACAAGAGCAGATTTATTTGCCCCATTACTTAATGCGTACTTAACCAGAGATTGTCCGATTACATGCTCACTGTGATTTTCAAGAGCGGCAATAATTGTTAGCGCTAAATTCTTATCGCAATCAAAGTATTCAGCCGCCAAAATATCTATCTCACCAGTCGTGACAGTGCCAGTTTTATCTAAAACGACAAGATCAATTTCACGGGTATCTTCAAGAACGGCTGGTGATGAAATAATTATTCCAAGTTGCGCTCCGCGACCTGAGGCAACTAGAAATGCAATTGGTGTCGCCAACCCCAATGCACATGGGCAAGCAATTACTAACAGGGTGATTGCTGGACCAATTGCCTCGGAAAGCGATGAACCTGAGAAATACCAACTTAAAAAAGTGATTAAAGAAAGTGCGATTATTACAGGTACAAAAATTGCGCTAATTTGATCTGCCATTCGGGCCAAGGGTGCTTTTTCCCCTTGAGCTTGGATAACTGAACGGGTGATTCGGGCAAGTTGAGTCTCTGCACCAACTTGTTCAGCACGAATTACTAATCGCCCATCCTGATTCAAGGTCGCCCCAATTACTCTGCTTCCTGGACCAACTGCTTGTGGAAGTGATTCACCAGTTACCAGAGAAGTATCAACAGAACTTGACCCTTCAACGATCACTCCATCAGTTGCAATTGCTTGCCCGGGGCGTGCAATAAATAAATCTCCAATTTGCAAATGTGAGATTGGCGCAAGTACCTCTTCGCCATTGCGCAGTATTGAAACTTCTTGAGTTCCAAGATCTAACAATGTGCGAATTGCGTCTCCTGCACGTTGCTTCGCACGAGCCTCGAGAAATCTTCCAACTAAAATAAAGAGCATTACGCCGGCTGCAACTTCTACATATATTTCGCCATTACCTGTCGCATTTACATAAACCGACCACGAAAAAGCGACAAGAGTTCCTAGCGAGATCAAGGTATCCATTTGAGGGTGTCTTAAATTTCTAAGCCCAACTCGATGAATTGGCCAACCAGCAATAAAAACAACAGGAATGCTAAGTGCGATAGCTAGCCAACCCCATGGTGCATAAGCTGGATGCAAAATATTTAAACTGTCGAGTACCAAATTAATATTTTCATCAATGCTTTGGTGCAGTGCCGAAACCATTGCAATCACAATTGTTGGAATTGCAAAAAAGATTGCTAAAGTCAACCGCCAACCCATATTGGGAGCCGCCAGTAAATCATTTCCGGTAAGTGAGAGAATTGAGGCG
Organism: Candidatus Nanopelagicaceae bacterium; assembly: GCA_009694285.1. Taxonomy (GTDB): domain Bacteria; phylum Actinomycetota; class Actinomycetes; order Nanopelagicales; family Nanopelagicaceae; genus UBA3012. Next base: position 18,469 of record SHVK01000019.1, read on the forward strand.
CGGTATCCGCTACTTTCAATTGCATTAATTAAATGACCTGCATCAACATTTTCAGGGATGGTTGCATGTGCGCTCTCTGTCACAAAATTAATATTTGCACTAACACCCGGAATTGAATTCAAAGCTCGTTCGAGAGTGGCAACACAAGAAGAGCAGGTCATTCCTTCAATCTTTAAATCAACAGTACGAACATCCATGCCTTTAGGTTATCGCTTTGCAAAAATTCCCAAAACTTCTTCGTGCAGTAAGTGGTTGGTGGTAACAGCGTTTGCCCCATTTGGTCCATCGACACCCATAAAATCGGAGAATCGACCGCCAGCCTCTTTAACAATCAAGGAGAGCGCGGCCATATCCCAAAGCGCTAACGAAGGTTCAGCGGCAATATCAATTGCCCCTTCGGCAACTAGTAAATGCGACCAAAAATCGCCGTACCCACGTACCCGCCAAAGTTGGTCAGCTAGAGCCAGTAAACCTTTTTGCTTATCTCCCCAGCCGTCATTTCTTCCTAATACATTTGGAGTTGCAAATGTAGAAATCGAAAGAGAAGCATC
>SHVK01000020.1 GCA_009694285.1 Candidatus Nanopelagicaceae bacterium
TCTGCCTCAGATAAGCGAACCACCTGGCTTGGTGTTAACTCTAAATCATGTGGTTCTACTCCTGGTGGCGTCATATTTTCAACAGATACTAAATCTCCGCCAATCGCACTTGCCACAAACTCAATTGGATAAAAAGCGGCAAAAATAGACAGTTTTCCATCTGCCTCACCTGAAGAATCAGATGAGCAGCTAGAAAGTAAAAGTGATGACAGTGATACGGCTATTAGTAATTTAATGGATTTTCTCATAAATAGAGCATAGGGGTAATTGATAATGAGAACAAGTTGCATTAGGGTCGCGTGTCTTATTGAGAACTGTTATCAATATGCTAATATGGGTGTCAGCTAGAAATGTGGGGTAGTTTGATGGGAGATTTTCGAGGAATCCCCTCACCAGTCTGTCCTGCTTGTGGCGGAAATCTATTAAATATTACCGCTTCATTTAATTATGAGACTTATGAAATTGATATGTATCTGCTTGATAATGCCACCTGTGCAGAGTGCAATGCATTAATAACCGCACCTACGCCTGCCGATATAATTCAGTAACGGTTTTAACTGTTAAGCAGTTTGAATTAATTCGACCATTGTTTTTATCTCTTGAGCCTCATTGGGGCCATCTCGACAGATTCGGAAATTACTGCTGGGCTAGAGAGTCCGGCCCAATGTCCTGCCGCGCCAGTGTCTAAATACACATGAGGGTAAACCTGCGCGAGGTAACCGGCTTCACGGACAAATGGATAACAATGTAAAAGCATAATGTTTACTTTAAGATCAGCAGTTTTTTTAAGAATTCAGTCATTTGGGTGGGATCACATCGAGCATCCACATGAGCAGCCTCCATGAATGCACTCTAAAACTACCGATAATCCAGAGAGATAGAGAGGGTTTACAGGAAATATTTACCTAAAATTGCCCTCTACGCACAAAATAGGGAACACTGATTACATGAATTCATCAATATGGCGTGGCCTTGCCAGCGATAATTATGCTGGGATACATCCTGAGGTTCTAAGTGCCATTTCGAAAGCCAATGCTGGTCACCAAGTGGCTTATGGCGATGATGAAATTACCGAAAGAATGAAGATTAAGTTTCGTAATCACTTTGGAGACCAAGCAGAAATCTTTCCAATGTTTAACGGCACTGGCGCAAATGTGGTTGCACTCCAAGCAATGACAAAATCATGGGAGGCTGTAATTTGTGCGACAACAGCCCATGTAAATGTTGATGAAGGCGGTGCCCCGGAAAAAGTTGGTCGCTTAAAGTTATTGGTAGTTGATACCTCAGATGGAAAACTTACTCCCGAATTAATTGACAGCCAGGCTTGGGGTTTTGGAGATGTTCATCGTTCACAACCAGCAGTGGTGACAATTACGCAGACGAGTGAACTTGGCACTCTCTACACTGTTAATGAAATCAAGGACCTCACTCAACATGCACATGCCCTGGGAATGCTGGTCCACTTAGACGGTGCTCGTATTTCTAACGCAGCAGCATCACTGGGAACTAATTTTCATGAGTTCACTACAGATGTTGGCGTTGATGTTCTCTCTTTCGGTGCTACAAAAAATGGCGCGATGGCTAGCGAAGCTATCGTAGTTCTGAATCCCGAACTTGCATCGGCAATTCCTTATCTACGCAAGACATCAATGCAACTCGCATCAAAAATGCGTTTCGTTAGCGCTCAACTAGATGCGCTCTTAACAGATGATTTATGGCTGCGTAACGCAACTCATTCCAATGCCATGGCAAGCAAACTTGAAGATGGCGTGCGTAAAATCAGCGGCGTTCAAATAGTTCGTCCTGTTCAAGCAAATGCAGTTTTCGCAATTTTGCCTCCAGCAGTCAGAGAACGTCTACAAAAGCGATTTAAGTTTTACACTTGGAATCACCTTACTGGTGAGGTGCGATGGATGTGTTCGTGGGATACCACGGATGAGGATGTTAATACTTTTATTGCAGCAGTCTCCGAAGAGATGGCCAAAGATCGTAAAGAGCTCGAGGAAGATTAGCCGGTTAACAGCGTTATGCCTCAAAACTTTTGTTAACTCTTAATCGAAGTGTACTCCGCAGAATACGTAACACCCCAGGTGTAGAGTTTATTTTTTTCTCATAACGATTCTCAAGAAATACGGTTTGCTTGATTAGTTCAAAATACTTAGCGCAGCAACTGCGCTATCAAATCCCTTATCTTCAAAGCTTTCAGTAAATCCAGCGCGAGCCCTTGCCTGTTCAATTGTGTCGCACATTAAAACTCCAAATCCAATTGGTTTAGAGCGACTTAGTGAAACCTCCATAATCCCTGTAGTAACGCCTTGGCAGACATAATCAAAATGTGGTGTGTCTCCGCGAAGAACAAGTCCGAGAACTACTGCAACATCGAAACCAGAATCTAAAGCAAGTTGGGCAGCGAGAGGAAGCTCAAAGGAGCCCGCTACCTTGCGGATTTCGACATTTGTTAGCCCAGATGTTTCAAATCCTTTAAGAGCGCCATCAATGAGTGCTTGGCAAATTTCTGGGTGCCAGGATGCACTTATTACGACCGCTTTTAAGTGGGATAAGTTTTTGAGTTCCACTTCGGGTGATTTTCCAACCATTAGATCTCTCCTAACGAGTGACTCAATAAATCTCTCTTACTTTCTAGATACTTTTTATTGAATTTATTTACTCCAACTAGAAGCCTGCGTTTTTTTATTTTAATTCCCGATCCTTCAAAGACTGCTAACTTTTCTGGATTATTAGTGAGTAGCTCGATCTGGGAAATCTCAAGGGCTTTTAGAATTATGATTGCATCGCCATATGATCTCTCATCAACACCATGGCCAAGTGAGATATTAGCTTCAAGAGTATTTTGCCCATGATCTTGCAATGTGTAAGCGCGAATTTTTTCGCCGAGCCCAATTCCTCGTCCTTCATGATCACGTAAATAAATAATCAATCCTGAGCCACGCTCTTCAATTTCGTACATTGCTTGGATTAGTTGTGGTCCACAATCACAGCGCAATGAACCAAAGGCATCGCCCGTTAAACATTCTGAATGTATTCGACTCAAAAGATTTTTTTCTTGCAAATTCCCAAGTGCCAAGACCGCATGTTCTACGCCACTTCGTGAAGTAAATGTGGTGACCTTCCAGTCATGCTCCCCAATGGGTAATTTAGCCCATTGAAAATCAACTTTGTTATCGACTTCTTTCCTGACAACTTGGGCTTTAATCTCTTTAATAGTCACTCTCCTAATGGAGTTCTTCGAAGCAAACTCTTCTAGTTCGCGCCCGCGCATCATTGATCCATCGTCGTTAACCAACTCTGAAAGCACTGCCGCTGGATATGAATTAGTTAATTCACAAAGGGCAATACCCGCTTCGGTATGCCCACCTCGTTCGTGGATGCCACCGGCAACTGCTACCAGTGGGAAAATATGGCCGGGGCGCGAAAAATCTGCGGCTCTTGTATCTGGATTGGCTAGCGCGCGCAGTGTATTTGCCCGCTCCTCTGCACTGATTCCTGTGGTTCGCGCCTCAATCAAATCAACCGAAACCGTAAATGCGGTCTCATGGCTATCTTCACTTTTGGCAACCATCATCGGAAGTTTGAGTCGTTTGGCGATCTCATTAGTAATTGCGCCACAAATAACACCAGAGGTATGTCGTACCATGAAACCTATTTGTGCCGTAGTCGCTGTTTCTGCCAACAATATTAAATCGCCCTCATTTTCACGATCAGAATCATCGGTGACAATTAAGAATTTTCCATTCTTAAAATCTGTGAGAGCGTTTTTGAAATTACTCATTACTTATCCCCTTTGGCTAGGAGTCTCTCAACATACTTAGCGAGAACATCAACTTCGATATTGACTAGATCTCCTGGCTTTTTTGTTGACAAATTAGTTCGTTCTAAAGTCTCCGGAATCAACCAGACTGTAACCACATCTGTTTTATCATTAATAATTCCCACCGTTAATGAAACCCCATCAAGAGAAATTGAGCCTTGGTTAACGATGTATTTAGAGAGATGAGATGGAACATTGATATCAAACTTTGCCCACTTATCCCCTGGTGTTAACCCAACAACTTCTGCCACTGCATCCACATGTCCCTGAACCATATGACCACCTAGACGTGAATTTAACTGGGCAGCCAGCTCAAGGTTTACCGGACTACCAACAATAATCTGTGAGAGCGATGTTAGTGACAAGGTTTGAATCATGACATCTGCGGTGAATTCTGTGCCAGATACCGATGTCGCAGTTAAGCAAACACCATTTAGTGCAACAGAATCGCCAACTTTAATTTGGTTGATCAACTCTGGCGCATCGATAGTAAAGATCGCAGAGCTTTCACCCTTTTTAATTGCGATGATCCGACCCAATTCAGCAACTAATCCAGTGAACATCACTCACCATTTCTAATGCTGTATACCGATTTAACATCGCCATCTAGAACTTCGGTACTGATGTGATCTAGTCGCATTTGATTGCTGATCGTTGAAGGGTAATCAAAGGTGAAAAAGGGCTTTCCAGAACCCAATAGAGACGGTGCTTGGTAGATAACTAGCTCATCCATGAGGCAGTGATCCACCATGGCACTTCCCAATGTTGGACCAGCTTCTACAAAGACATGATTAACCCCTAGTTCATTGAGTTTTTCAACCAGAACTTCGAGATCCTTAGACTTAACAAGAACAGTCTCTGCCGCATCATCAAAAATTAAAGCATCAGTTGGCAGCTCTTGCTCCCCACAAACAACGCGGATTGGGTTTTTTGTATATCCAACAAATTCTCCCCGCGGAATCAAATGTGGGTTATCTACAATAACTGTATTCGTTCCTACCAAAATCGCATCAGCATGGCGACGCATTTGTTGAACATCAGCACGTGAGGTTTGATTGGTAATCCATTTGGATGTTCCATCTGTTGCAGCAACCTTTGCATCAAGTGTTGTCGCAACCTTCCAGGTAAAATATGGATGGTTCTTAGCAATCTTGGTGAGCCAAGCACGATTTGAATACGCCGCTTCTTTTTCAAGGAGGCCGCTGACCACTTTAATACCAGCCGCTCGCAGAGTTTCGGCACCGCCTGCCGCCTTGGCATTTGGATCACTAACTGCGTAAACAACGCTTGTGATTCCTGCATCGATAATTGCTGCTACGCACGGCCCCGTTGAACCAACGTGATTACAAGGTTCAAGAGTTACAACAAGTATCGCATTTTTAGCTTTCGCACCAGCTGCCTTAATGGCAACAACTTCGGCATGATCTGGACTCTTCATTCGATCATGAAAACCTTCACCAACAATTAGGCCAGCAGAATCAATTACTACTGCTCCAACTATTGGATTAGGTGCAGTTTTTCCAAGGCCGTTTTCGGCAAGGGCAATGGCACGTTGCATCGCAACTGTGTAATCCATATCTACCCCCACTCATGTTTCGAGTCGCCGGGGTGTGTGCATGCAGGCACAAATACGGTAGACAAAATGCCCACCTATTTTTGTTTCCTCTCATCCGGACTTTAACCGTCGGTCCCAGAATTTCACTGAGTCAACCGATACCTGGGTGGCATCGGGTCGCGGACTATAACCGCCGGTTCGAAATTACATCGACCCCGGAAACAACGTACTTATTCTAGCCTTTAATTAGGCTAGGGCGATACCTGTAAAAAGCTACAAAATCGGTCTGGCATCAATCTCTGCAGGTAAGTATTAATTAAAACTACCTCAAGCAAATTTAAAGTCTCTCCAGAATTTTAGTGATTGCGCGCACCAATACGGAATTTCTATGTAAGGCAACCCAGCGATAACCAAAACGGCCGACTGGGCCTGATCTTTTGATGAACAACGACGCCTTTGTGTTGCCGCGAAGATTAAGCAAAAAAGAAACTGCCCCGGCCCCTGAGTAAGTTTGACTCTCAGTCAACACGAAGACTTCCTTCGAACATTGCTCAGAGGTTAGCCCCAGCGTTTCTAACGGGGCGTTCTGAAATGCAATTGCTTGCACCGACAATTTTTTCTGCAGCCAGTTTAGGCTTGCTCTACAAAAGCGGCATTCTCCGTCATATATGACTGTTACCTCTCTTGGTTTCACAAGCAAATAATGCCAGAGTTTGCGGTGGTTACTATGCTTTTTGAACTCAGATCAGATCTCAATGTGATTAAAAAAGGGGGACTTTTGAAAAAAGCTACATCTTGGATAAACGATTTTGATGCCTGGTTCATTGAATTTTTAAATGGATATTCCTTAACGATTCTCCGAATCTCGCTAGCTGTTATCTTTATCTGGTTTGGGGTTCTAAAGATTTTTGGTGATAGCCCAGCCAACGATCTCATCACAAAGACTATTTATTGGTTCAATCCTGATGTTTTCATTCCGATTTTAGGAGCCTGGGAGACAGCAATTGGCCTTTGCCTTATCGTACCTTTTTTAAATCGTGCGGGTCTCTTTTTACTAGCCCTCCAAATGCCAGGAACATTCCTACCTCTAATACTTCTACCCGAGGTTTGCTTTCAATCAATTCCATATAACTTAACTCTCGAAGGTCAATATATAATTAAAAATCTTGTGCTCATAGGAGCAGCAATGGCAGTGGGTGGCAGACTCACTCCTAGAAAGATCGAGAATGTGAGTACTCCTACTAACTAAGAATTGTCCTGACAGCAAGGAAAGCGACTTTCAATGTGCCTCGGCATTGCCTCAGGACTATTCTTGCGCTTTCACTTTAACGAACCAGGAGTTTCAAAGGTGTCTAGCAAAGAGATTAAAGTCGGATTACTCGCATATGGCGCTATCGGTGACGAACACAGCAAAGCGATTCAAGCTACCTCGAGCCTCGTTCTTCACGCCGTCTGTGATACAAATCCAAATCGCCTCACAGCCGCATTGCAGATTTCACCAGATGCTCAAACTTTCACTGATGCAAATGAAATGTTAGCCAACGGGGAAATTGATCTAGTCGTAATTTCCACGCCACCAGATAGCCACTACAAATGGGCAAAACAAGCGTTATCACTTGGGCTCCATGTCATGCTCGAAAAACCAATGGCACTTACGACGCATGAGTGTGATGAGTTAATGCAATTAGCACAAACGAATGGTGCGCTATTAGTCGTTTATCAGAATCGACGGTATGACCTAGATTTCTTGACAATCAAGCAACAAATTGAAACCAATCAGATCGGTGACGTTTTTCATTACGAAAGTTTTGTTGGTGGTTACTCAAAACCCTGTTCATACTGGCACTCTGACGCCGCGGTATCCGGTGGCGCAATCTTTGACTGGGGAAGCCACTTCATCGACCAAATCATGTCGCTCGTGCCATCCAACGTTGATTTCGTAAGCGGGCTCAATCAAAAACGAGTTTGGGATCATGTAACAAACGCTGATCATGCCCAGGTAACTATTAACTTTAAAGATGGGTTGCAAGCAGTTTTTATAAACTCTGATTTAGCCGCAGCTCGTAAGCCAAAGTTTTATATCCTTGGAACTCAAGGCGCGCTAATTGGTGACTGGGATGAATCAGGTGGCGGCTCGGTTGCTGACTTACCGGCGATTATCACGCTACATCGTGCAGATGGAAGTAGTGAATTGGTTTCGCATATTAGCCAAGAGCCGTACTCCTTCTACACATCGCTAGTCTCTTATTTAAACGATGCAATCCCAATGTCAGTAGTCGCATCACAATCACGCGATGTCGTCGCAATTATGCAAGCAGCAGAAGAATCAGCATTATCAAATGGAAAACCAATTTCTCCGGTGCTCTTGCGCAGATGATTAAATGGGGATTTCTTGGTGCGGGGTGGGTTGCAACAACCGCCCTAGCGCCAGCGCTTCATTCCGCAGCCAATGCCAAATTACACGCAGTAGCGAGTCAAGATAACAGCCGCGCAGAAGCGTTAGGTCCAGAAAAAATTTATAAAAGTTATGAAGACTTACTTGCAGATCCCAAAATAAATGCGGTCTATATCAATCTCGCCAATCACCAACATTGCCAGTGGACAATTGCGGCTCTCGCCGCTGGCAAACATGTTTTATGCGAAAAACCTTTGGCCCTTAATTATGAGCAGGCCCAGTTAATGGCTGCTGCAGCCACCAAAAGTAATCGGATTTTAGTTGAAGCGGTCTGGAACCTATGGCACCCTAGGTTTGCTCGGATCGTTGAATTGGTAAATGGTGGTGATATCGGGGCGCTAACTGAAATTAAATCTTCGTTCTGTTTTCCCGCACAGCTTAAAAACAATTATCGACTGCAAAGAGAAATGGGTGGTGGAAGTTTGCTCGATGTCGGGGTGTACCAAGCTCATATCTGGAGATCACTAAATGATGGTGAGTACGAGTTGAATATCGAATCCCTGAATCGAAACATCGGCGCTACCGGCATAGACCTAACAACTCAGATCAACGCCAAGTTAAGTAATGGTGTAAAGATAAACACCCTGTCGTCATTTGAAAAACTGGAGAAGCAAGAAATAACCATCACTGGTGAATCAGCAACAATTGAGTGCATTGGCAATGATGCATTTACTTCATGGAAAAAACCAAGTTCATTGCGCATCGGTAATCGACTTGAAGAATTTGCCCCAGTTGACCCATACTCCTTAATGATTGAGAACTTCTCTAGCGCGATCTCTGGTAAGCCCGCATGGATTCCAGCAATAGATCAATCACTTTATGTTGCAAAACTATTGGATCAGATAGCGGCCTTTAATAAATGAGCACATTAATTCCTGCAGAGAATAAAATCGTAAGAGGCATGGCGATCATGCTGTTATTAACCGAGCTGTTTAGCCGTTGCGACAAAAGATGAAGAAGATTGATATCACTGCAGATCTAGCGGGCATTGTTACAGGTAATTTTCAATCATTGCATAGCGGTGGTGGCAGAAGTCCAATTTCAGGTGGGCAGAGTGCAGCGAATAGTGCATTACTTGAGTTAAATATCGCAGGCTATGCAAAGAATCGATCAGAAGTTCTCCCTTTCGAGTCGCGTGGGGCATCGCAGTTGTCACCGTACATCCGCCACAATCTGCTTTCATTGCAACAAGTGTGGGATCACGTAGCTAATGCGCCATTTGCCGATCGTGAAAAATTTCGGGATGAATTATTGTGGCAAGAGTATGCACGGCATTTGTATGCGCGCGTCGGCACCAGATTATTTCGTAACCTTCGATTTGAACAGATTTGGGATACGCCCGGAAATGGTTGGCCAGAAGGTATGGCCTGCATTGATTTTGTAACCGATGAGTTAGCCCGTAATGGTTGGTTGGTTAATCAGAGCAGAATGTGGCTTGCTTCGCATTGGACGGTGCGCAATGAGTTCGGTTGGTTGCATGGCCAAGAAGAGATGTACCGCCACTTACTTGATGGTTCGCGTGCTGCAAATTTGTTGGGATGGCAGTGGACCGTTGGTGCCGGCACTGGCAAGCCGTATGGCTTTGCGCGCTGGCAAGTTCAAAAGCGCGCTCCGCAGTTGTGTGTAAGGTGTCCGCTAAAAAGTAATTGCCCGATTGAAGATTTTCCACACGAGGTTGCTTTAGATGATGCGCCTTTCGAAGGCTTATTACTTTCAGATCCAGATCTTGCGGCAACGACTGGGCCACTTATTGTGAAAGAGAATAAGTCGGCAACAACAGTTTTATTAACGATTGATTCACTGGGCGATGCCGATCCGGCGTTGGTTGCACACCCGAATCTTCCGGTTGTATTTGTATTCAATGAGCAAGCGCTAGCTAAGTTGCAATTGTCATCGAAACGGATTTATTTTTATTTAGAGAGTTTGCAAGATTTGGCAAAGCGGCGTGAGCTAACTGTTTATGTGGGTGATTCTTATCAATTTGCGCGCGAGTCCGAAGTTGCGGTCACCTATGCTCCGGTCCCGAGTTTTGCGAAGTTTGACAATCTTGCGCAGTTGCATCCATATCCGTGGTTACGATTACCTCATGCAGCATCGGTACGCTCTTTTAGCGCTTGGCGCGGCAAGTTAAAGAACTCTTAATGAAAACCCTAACTGCAGCAACAGGCATCGCTCTAGTCTTTGTTTATGTAATCGGTTCTGGGCTGTGGGTCAACACCAGAGATAACTGGTACGGCAGCCTCAACGCACCTCCATGGCAACCACCAGACTTTATCTTTGGAATTATCTGGCCCTATAACTTTATTGTTCTTGGAATCGCAGTGGTCACCATCGCACAACGCGCATCCACCAAAGCCACACTTATCTATCTTGGATTCTTCGCACTCTCTGTCATCTTCGCACTGACATGGGCCTTCCAGTTCTACCGCCCACACAATCTTCAAGCGGCCTCCATCGCTCTAGCCCTAACAGCTCTGCTCACAATCCCCATGGTTATCATCACATTTAGAACTTCAATCCCGATTGGTCTTGCACTACTTCCCTACCAAGCATGGGTAGCGATAGCTGCAAACTTGAGTTACACCTATAGCAAACTGAACTAAAGGTCTACATTTGTCATATGACTATCTATGCCAATCGCGCATTTGATACACCTCGTCCGCAGGAGTATCCAGCGATTCCAGAGCCGGCCTTTCGTCGCAACTGGCGCGCGCAACCTCAACTGCCCGGACCTAACCCACTGTTATCGGATTGGTTGACCGTAACCTTTATTTAAAACACTCCAAAGTTTTTATCTAATATGCAAAAACGGTATGGAGACACCTGCGCCTTTTACCTATCTCGCCGATTGTTTATCGGAGTATTTTCCGCAGAAGCGATCCATCAGGTAACCGTTGCGCAGCAGCACAACTTTGTGAAAGCCATGTTCAAAGGCAGGGCTTGTGGCCGCTGAGCTAACATGTAAGGCAAGTGTAGGTAATCTTCGTTGGAGAATGTAATTCAGTATGTATTAAACATTCTTGAATAGCTAAGGGACTAGCTGGCAGGTACTAAAAAGTTTATATTTTGAAGGGAAAAGTATCTGTAATAGTCCGATTAGTGACTTCAATAAGTGTAGATGTCGCCAAGTTCGTTAAGATGAAAAGTTCTTACCTTCATTTCGCGAAATAAAGATAGCGCCACCGGTCACGGCGGCAACGACTTCTTTGTTTATAGAGATACTAGATATCTCATTAGGCAAGCTGGCTATCTTCTTCCAGCTCTTTGCACCATCGATGGATCGATAGATATCTTTTCCAGAAGCACCATAGATAGTGGTGCCTACAACCTCGAGTGCGCTCCATTTCATCTTTGTTTTTAGGGTAACCGTTGTAGCAAAACTATTGCGTGTCTGCACTAACAAGCCATCAAGGAGTGCATATGCAGCACCTTTCTTAACGTCAAGTATCGCGATATCTGAGTAAGTATTTACTCCTAACTTTTTCCAATTCTTTCCGTTGTCGTTAGAATGCATGAGTCGACCGCTGGTTGAATCTGCGCCATAGATGTCAAACTTTCCAACCTCTAACATATGAAAATCGACTTTCCCCTGCAACGATATTTTCTTCCAGTTCGCTCCCCCATCTGTTGATGCAATCAGCCCGACCGGATTTGGAAATTGCGAGTTAGGGCCTGGATGACCGCTGGCGTAAAGAGTTTTTCCATAGGTGGCAAGTCCCATAACATCAAAGACCGGACCTGGAACTATCTGCATCGAGTTGGCTGCGCTGTATCGATATAAACCCTCGTGGGTTGGCATGAGGATCTCTTTGCCAAATACCTTCACGCCATGGATGTGCGAGACCGAGTTATAGGTTGCGGCAAAACCCAGTGCCGGTACCGAGGCCATCTCGCATGCAAGTGCTAACGCGAGCAAAACCCGGATAAATTTTTTCATACTTAAACGCTACATGAGCCCCATTCGCTGCGCCCACTGGAATTCATTGCCAGCCTTGCTTTTAAGCGCGGCAAGTGGCGGCAGTGTTTCCCATTGTTAGCGCCTTTTCAAATGAGTGAATAATTATTAGGTTTGATGATCGTTATTCCGCCAAGTGAATTGCTATCGAGTTCGGCGAGCGCTTTGGCACCTTCCGCTAACCCAACTTCTCGTTTGACTAGCGCTGCAGGATTTAGCACACCGGTGGCAACTAGCGCCAACATTTCTGGATAATCACGAGCGGACATTCCATGGGATCCAAGCAGGTCAATCTCCCAAGCAATAACGCGGGCCATCGGAATTTCAGATAAACCGTTGGGAGTGATTAAGAGTCCTAATTGCAGATGTCTGCCGCAGCGTGCCAGCGAGAGGACGGATGCGCCGGCGGTTGTTTTGCTGCCAAGTGCATCTACTGAAACATCAGCGCCACCAAGGTTTTGAAGATGTGCAATGGGATCTATTTTGCTTGAGTTAATTGTTTCGGCACCAAGAGATTCGGCAATTTTTAAGGCAGCATCGTTGATATCTACGGCATAGACGGTTGCACCTTTCGCCTTTGCAATCATGATTGCGCTAAGACCAACACCGCCGCATCCGTAGATAACAACTGTCTCACTGGCTGTTAAATGTGCGCGCTTGATTAGGCCTCGATAAGCAGTGGCAAAGCGACAACCTAAAGCGGCCGCGGTAGCGAAGGAGAGTGCTTCGGGAATTTTTACTAAATTAAAGTCGGCGTTATTAATTGCAACGTATTCAGCGAATGAACCGTAACCGGTAAAGCCTGGTTGGGTTTGCGCTGGGCAAACTTGTGCATCTCCACGCAGGCAGTATCCGCACTTACCGCAGCCAGAGACGAAGGGAACGGTCACGCGATCGCCTATTGAATGTTTAGTGACTGAACTGCCTATGGCGGAAATGATGCCCGCGAACTCGTGGCCTGGAACGTGTGGCAGAACGATGTCGGAATCGTGGCCCATCCAAGCATGCCAATCGCTACGGCATAAGCCAGTTGCTTCAACTTTGATTACAACGCCGTCATTAGTTGGAGCCGGAATCGGAATATCAATAACCGATAGTGGTCCTTTGAATTGCGAGAAGAAGATGGCGTTCATTAACCTACGTTAGACCAAGTTAAATGTCGAAAAAGTCGATCCGTAACTACGTCCATTAAGTCAGATTACCTGAACTTTAAATAAAAGACATTTCATTGATTGGTTCTACTTAAATAAGTATTGATTCCATCAACTAAAAATTGTTGTACCTCTGCTGCAACTTCCGGGGAAACCCCCGCTAAAGCATTGAAACCATGTATTGCGCCTTTATAGTCTTTGAAGATTACTTTAACGCCAGCTTTTTCCAACGATTCCGCATAAAGTCGCCCGTCATCGGCCAATGGATCGTATTCAGCCGTAACCACTACGGCCGGTGCGAGGTTTGAAAGGTTTTTGGAAGTAGCTGGAAAAGCGTAAGGGTTATTAAGAGCTGCATCATTTTGAGCATATTGTGATTCAAACCAACGCATTACTTTTGAAGTTAATCCAAAACCTTCGGCATTATTAATCGCACTCGGCAAGGATCCATCATGGCCGGTGCATGGATATACCAGCATTTGAAATGCAAGTTTCACTAATCCGGTATCGCGAGCTTTAAGTGCTACCGCCGCGGCTAGATTTCCGCCAGCGCTATCCCCGCCAACACCAATCTTTGTGGCATCAATTTTTAATAAGCCTGCATTTTTGACGATCCACTCAAGCGCTGTATAACAATCATTAAATGGAGTTGGAAAAGGATGTTCTGGCGCTTTTTGATACTGGACCTGTACAACAACAAAGTTTCCTTTATTAGATAGCGAACGAACCGTTGGTTCGAAACCATCCATATTTCCAATCACCCAACCGCCGCCATGTAAATAAAGCATAATCGGAAGATTTGGTTCATCGTTTGGTCGATAAATTCTTATTGGTAAATATCCATTCGGCCCAGAAATAACCTTATGTTCAACACTAAATATTGGTTCTGGTTTGCCAATGAAATCAGGATTGGGAAGAGTGCGGAAACGATATTCCACCATTGTCATCTCCCATGGAGCTGGCATCGCCATTTTTTCGCGGAGCACTAGATGTTCGGCAAATTCCTTTTTAAGCGCCATGAATTGAGCGTAGTAGTCTTTGAATATGAATGCCAAAGATTCGAGTCGAGAGTCGCATTTTCCTGCTATCGAAAAACGTTATGGCAAATCAATAGATTATTGGTTCAAAGTTATGGCTAAATTGGCTGGGAAAAAATACCCAGAACAGATAGCCCACCTTCGGGAAAATTATGGCTTTTCGCAAGCACATGCAAATGCCCTTGTTATGTTCTCGCGCGGATCAACATCTTCGAAGAGATTTAATACCCCAACCGAATATTTCAAAACGTTGGATCCTAAGCAAGCGAAGACTGTGCGGGCAATATTTAAATCGATAAAGAGTAAGTACCCGGAATTAGAGCTCGTGATTGCTTGGAATCAACCAATGTTGCAATTCAATGGAAAATACATAATTGGGGTTTCGGCTGCTAAGAACCATATTCTTTTTGCGCCTTGGAGTAAAGATGTAATCGAAAAATTCACGCCCAGAATGAAGAATTTAGATGTTAAGAAAAAGACAATCGGCGTGCCAAACAATTGGGAGGTTGATGAAAAACTATTGCAAGCTATCGTAAAGGCCCGCCTGGCAGAAGTCAGTAAGTAGTTATTTCTTTTGCAAAAATTTAATTAATGAACGTTAGCAGAAGGCTTTTCGTATTCAAGTGAGAACCCAATCACGCTTATCAGAAGTGCACCTACCCCAATAATTGTGAGCCACCACCCAATGATTAATCCCAGGCCTACTGTGCAAATCGAAAGTCCAAGTGGCAATGGCCACCATGAATGTGGGCTGTAAAAACCAAGGTCACCTGCGGAATCTGAAATTTCGCCTAGGTCATTATCTTCTGGGAGAACTCCGCCGGATCGTCGGTCGATAAACCATAAGTAATAACCAATGAGCAGCGCTAATAGCGAGCTTAACCCAATCGCTATGACACCTAACTCTTCACCGCCTACTAAGAAGTACACAACATCTAGCAAGGCATAAAAAAATGTCAGCACTGCAAATAATTTCCAAGCCACGCGCATTAGTGCCCACCATCAGTATTGACCATATGTGGGTGATGTAAATCAAACGCTGGTCGTTCGCTTCGGATCCGCGGTATCGATGTGAAGTTGTGACGCGGTGGTGGGCAGGAAGTGGCCCACTCCAGAGAGCCACCATAACCCCACGGATCATCTACTAATACTTTTGGATTCTTTCGAGATATCCAAACATTGATAGCGAACGGAAGCATTGATAAAGCTAGTAGAAATGATCCAACTGTAGAAATCATATTCATTTCCGTGAATCCATCTGTTGCCAGATAATCTGCGTAGCGACGCGGGAAGCCTTTTATGCCCAACCAGTGTTGAATTAAGAATGTTATGTGGAAACCGAAGAAAAGCGTCCAGAAATGAATTTTTCCTAAACGTTCGTTTAGCATATGCCCAGTCATTTTTGGCCACCAGAAATAAAAGCCGCCAAACATTGCAAAAACTACCGTTCCAAACAAGACGTAATGAAAATGCGCTACCACGAAATATGAAGCCGAAACGCTGAAATCTAATGGTGGGCTTGCCAAAATAATTCCAGTTAATCCACCGAATAAGAAGGTAATAAGAAAACCCGTGATCCAAAGCATTGGTGTGTCAAAAGTTATAGAACCACGCCACATAGTGCCAATCCAATTGAAAAATTTCACTCCAGTTGGAACACCAATTAAGAAAGTCATAAACGAAAAGAATGGCAATAGAACTTGACCTGATGCAAACATATGATGTGCCCAGACAGCAACCGAGAGCGCTGCAATTCCAATTGTGGCCGCAATTAAGCCTTTATACCCAAAAATAGGTTTCCTACTAAAAACTGGCAAAATTTCAGTAGCAATTCCAAAGAAGGGAAGCGCTAAGATATAAACCTCTGGATGACCAAAAAACCAAAAGAGATGTTGCCAAAGCATGGCGCCACCATTTGCTGGATCAAATATGTGAGATCCAAATATGCGGTCAGACTCAAGTCCTAATAGCGCAGCAGCTAATGGCGGAAATGCCAGCAAAACAAGAATTGATGTAAGAAGAGCATTCCATGTAAATATCGACATCCGGAACATAGTCATTCCAGGAGCGCGCATTGTGAAAATAGTAGTTACAAAATTAACGCCACCCATAATTGTTCCAAGGCCACTGATTGCTAAACCAATTACCCACAAATCTGAACCGATGCCTGGCGAATAATCTGAATTTGAAAGTGGAGCATAGGCAGTCCAACCAAATGAAGCCGCGCCACCTGGCGTTAAAAATCCGGCAAATACCATTACGCCGCCGAGTAAATATAACCAGTAAGAAAGCATATTTAATCTTGGAAACGCAACGTCGGCTGCGCCGATTTGAAGCGGCATGAGGACATTTGTGAAGCCAACAAAGAGCGGAGTCGCAAACAGTAACAACATGATTGTGCCATGCATCGTAAAGGCTTGATTGTATTGTTCTGCGCTCACAAATTGCAGTCCCGGCCTAGCTAGTTCGCTCCGCATAATTAGCGCGAGCACGCCAGCAATCAAAAACCAAGCAAAAGAAGTGATCAAATATAGGTAGCCAATTGTTTTATGATCGGTGGAAGTGAGCCACTTGACTACTAACTTACCCTTGTTTGTACTTTGAATTTTAGTTTGGCCAGAAGTAGCCATCATTGGCTTAGTCGCATAAGTTGTCATTTTTGGCCTGCTTTCAAGTCAGCAATATAAGCTTGATACTCTGCCGGAGTTACAACTTTTACCGTAAATAACATTTGTGAATGACTTCGCCCACAAAGCATGTTGCAACGACCTGGAAAGGTTCCTAATTTATTCGCTGAAAATTCAAGTTGATTATCTACACCAGGCAAATTCATCATTTGAATCATAAATGCTGGAATCCAAAAACCATGGATAACATCGCTAGAGGTTAATTTGAATCGAACCCGTTCCCCAAGTGGCATGTACAAAACCGCTGGTTGTGCAGGAGTACCAGTGATAGTTGTGCCTGGTCCAGCCTCTTTGTGACTAAACTGCCACGACCACTGAAATGCGTTTACGGTCACATCGTGTACCGCAGGAGAATTCGCCGGTGAAATTTTGGTGATGTTCGTTTCGGCAACTGCGGTATAGCCAAAAAGTACTGCCACAATCACGAACGGAATTATCGTATATGCAATTTCGGTTGGAATGTTATACCGAGTTTGCTTGGGAAAATTTTCATCTTTTTTGCGATGAAATATTGCGGCCCACAATATCAACGCAGCTGTAAATGCTCCGACGACTAGCGCTGCGATCCAAGCTCCTTGCCAAAGTGGCAGCGAGATATCAGTTACGCTGGAGAGTCCAGGGTTGAATCCAAATCCAATAGTTTCTTTGCTTGAACATCCAGTTGTGAAAATTGTGCTTAAAAAAACGACACTTGTCATTTTTGCGAACTTTTTTAAGCGGGACATGGGAAAAGGATAACCGTCCATTTCGCAGAGTTCGCGCTGACCGAGTACCGTTCCAAGGGTGGTTCGTGTCACAGGAGATTTCCAGAGTGATCGCCCCGTCCATCCGATGGCCCTGGGGCTGCTTGGCGACCTTTATCAACGGGGTTGGCGCGACCCAACAAAGATCCATCTCCCCTCAGCTGAATTAGCAATTTTGATAACTGATGCAAAAACGAGTTTGGCAAAGCACCTAAAAATCTCTCCCAATGAAATTGAAGTTATCTCTGATTTAAATCTCGGTTTCCACCTAGGAATATCTGGGCTTTTGCATTCAAATTCAAAACTTATTCATAGCGCAGTAGATCGCCAAGACATTTTTGCAATCGCACGCGCTCATCAAAACAATGGTGGCGAGGTGCAGGTTTGCAATTGCGATCTAGGTGGCGTAATTGATTATGCCGCTATCCAGCCATCCGATAAGAATGTAATTGTTTGGCAATCATGTAATCGAGAGACTGGGGTTAAGCAATCTGCAACCAGAGCGCTCGAAAATATTTCTATAAGCGGAACGAAAATCTTTGCAGATATGACCGGCGCAAATTTTCGGTCGGAGCTCCCCGTTAATTGGAGCACCGCAATTTGGGATGGCACGATTTGGGGTGGGCCGAAAGGTATTGCTTTCTTGGCAATCCGAAACGGCGTGAACTGGATAAACCCACTCCCTCATATTGATATGGAACGGGTTTCCAATGGATTTTCAATTCCATTATTTTTAGCAAGCGTGGTGGCGGTTGAGAATACGGAAAAAAATTTCGATACTGATTCACATCACATATTGGAATTGAACCAACGGGTAAGAAGCTTTGTGGCTGCGAATATTTCGGATGCGGATATCGCCGGTGATATCGAAGATAGTGATCCTCGTAAACTTTCGATTTCATTTCTATATGTCCAAGCCGAAGAGTTACTGCGAAATTTAGAGAAATCCGGTTATCTAGTTGATTCGGGTTCGGCTTGTAGCGCAGCCGACCTTGCGCCTAGCCATGTACTCGCTGCGATGGGAGTGCTAACGCACGGAAATATCCGGCTAACGTTTCGAGCCGATATGACAATCCCGATCGTTGATCAATTTTTAGTAGCCTTAAAAACCGAAATCGAACGCGCGCGTTTGGATTGAAAATGTTGCCGTTAAATTGTTTAGGAATGCGCTGCCCACTCCCAATCATTGAAAGTGCCAAGGCTCTAAAAAGTTTAGTGACCGGTGATCAAATCTCGTTACAAAGTGATGACCCAGCGACTTGGGTTGATTTATCGGCATGGGCGCGCATGAGCGGGAATGAAGTCTTACAAATTGATAAAACCAATTTCTTAATTACAAAGAAGCGTTAAGCGTTTTCCAGCATCGGAATATG
>SHVK01000001.1 GCA_009694285.1 Candidatus Nanopelagicaceae bacterium
AGCCTCTGTTAAGGGCCATCGTGGTCGTGCGCCAGAGTGGCATCATAAAGATGGATCATTCGCCGAATGGTAAAAGTGATTAATTAAATGAAAGTAACTGGTTATGAATTATTTAATGTCAAGCCACGTTCGGTATTTTTGAAGATTGAAACAGATGAGGGCATAACTGGTTGGGGTGAACCTGGACTGGAATATAAGCCAGCAACTTCAATAGCAGCTGTTGATGAGATGATGGATCATGTAATGGGTCGCGATCCAATGCAGATTGAGCGACATTGGCAACGAATGATGAAAGGTGGTTTTTACCGCGGGGGAGCTGTTCTTAACTCTGCAGTTTCCGGAATTGATCAAGCGCTATGGGATATCACCGGAAAGAAATTAGGAGTTCCGGTTTATCAACTTTTAGGTGGTCCGGTACGGGATCGAATTAAAGTTTATGGACATGTTGGTGGCTCTGGAGAACGAAATAAGTTTGGTAAGTATCCGGTAAAAGCAGATATTTCGGAAATATTAGATCGAGTTCGTCAACAGATGGCGGCCGGATTGCAAGTGATTAAATTTTGCCCGGCAGATGCTTTGGCTCATATTGATACCCCAACGGAGTTAAAGAATATTGTAAGTAGGGTTGAAGCAGTCCGCAATGAAGTTGGCGACGACATTGGAATTGCGCTTGATTTTCATGGACGGTTTAGCTTGGCGATGTCACGTAAAGTCTTCCCACTTTTAGAAGAGTTTAATCTGCTATTTATTGAAGAACCGGTACTTCCTGAATATACATCTCATTTTGGATTAGTGGCGCGCTCCACTTCAACTCCAATTGCCACTGGGGAAAGATTGTTTTCAAGAGGAGATTACAAAGATTTATTACGTTCTGGAATTGCCGTGGCTCAACCTGATGTAAGTCACGCAGGTGGTATTTCAGAAATGCGCAGAATTGCATCCATGGCTGAAACTTATGATGTAGCCATGGCTCCACATTGTGCAATTGGGCCAATTGCTCTTGCTGCGTGCTTGCAAGTTGATTTTGCCACGCCAAACTTTTTAGTACAGGAACAAATTATCGGGGTAGGGGATCCCGGTGAAGTTCTGGCAGATTTAGTTAATTACTCTGACCTAAAACCAAAAGATGGCTATATTGAGTTGATGAAAAAACCTGGACTTGGAATTGAAGTTGATGAAAAAGCAATGCGTGCGGCTGCTGTTAAATTCAATGACGCCAGACAGCCTGAGTGGATTCAGAAAGATGGCTCATACGCCGAGTGGTAAAAATTAACCTTTTGCTAAGTACTCAGTAATTCGCGCAGCGGTTGCGACAACTGCGGCGGCATGAATCCGGCCCGGTTGTCTGCTTAATCTTTCAATTGGTCCACTAATACTTACTGCGGCAATTACTCGATTGTGTGGTCCACGAATTGGTGCCGAGACACTGGCAACTCCTGCCTCTCGTTCACCGACACTTTGCGCCCAACCACGACGTCGAACTGCGGATAAAGTCGCCGCGTTAAATCTGGAGTTTTTCAGCGCCCGATGTAATCGATCTACATCCTCCCAAGCCAAAAGTATTTGTGCCGCAGAGCCGGCTTGCATTGTTAGTGCAGTTCCAACTGGAACTGAATCTCTTAATCCTGATAAACGCTCTGCAGCTGCAATGCATAAACGTGAATCACTATGTCTACGATAAATCTGGGCACTTTCACCAGTGGCATCACGCAAAGCAACTAACGCTGGGTTTGCAATTGCCATCAATCGATCTTCACCAGCAGAGGCTGCAAGTTCCTCCTCGCGGGCACCGATGGTAAAACGTCCATGTAAATCTCTGGCGACAAAACGATGATGTTCAAGTGCTACCGCTAAACGATGGGCGGTCGGGCGGGCGATTCCAGTTGCGGCAACTAATTCAGCGAGGGAGTGCGGACCTGATTCAAGGGCATTTAATATTGCGATCGCTTTATCAAGAACTCCAACACCACTTCCACCCAGATCTTTATCCATGATATGATACTAGCATCTTGAATATTGAGATGCAATAGGAGGCTTGGAATGGCGACCACATTAGCGCAAAAGGTTTGGGAAGACCATGTAGTACATCGCGCATCTGGTGAACCCGATTTAATTTATATTGATTTACATTTGATCCACGAAGTAACTAGCCCGCAAGCATTTGATGGCTTGCGAATTGCTGGACGTAAAGTGCGCCGTCCTGATTTAACTATTGCTACCGAGGATCACAACACACCTACTATTGATATTGATAAACCAATAGTCGATCCGATTTCAAAGATTCAAGTAGATACATTACGCAAAAATGCAAAAGATTTTGGTATTCGAATTCACTCACTTGGTGATGTCGAGCAGGGGATTGTGCATGTTGTAGGGCCACAATTAGGACTCACACAACCTGGAATGACAGTTGTTTGTGGAGATTCACACACCTCAACACATGGTGCATTTGGTGGATTGGCTTTTGGTATCGGAACCAGCGAAGTAGAACATGTATTGGCAACTCAAACTCTTCCATCGGCAAAACCTAAGATGATGGCGGTAAATGTTGAAGGAGTACTGCCAGCAGGAGTCACCAGCAAAGATATAATTTTGGCATTAATTGCAAAAATCGGAACTGGCGGCGGCCAAGGTTTTATTATTGAGTATCGTGGTAGCGCAATAAGAGCGCTTTCAATGGAAGCTCGGATGACAATTTGCAATATGTCTATTGAGGCGGGCGCAAGAGCCGGATTAATAGCACCGGATGAAACAACTTTTAATTATTTAAAGGGTCGCGATCATGCTCCAAAAGGTGCAGATTGGGATGCAGCAATTGCATATTGGAAAACTTTGAAGAGTGATGATGACGCACATTTCGATCTACAAGTAGATCTTCCGGCTGATTCACTTGCTCCTTTTGTTACCTGGGGAACAAATCCAGGACAAGGTGTGGCTTTAAATGATGTTGTTCCAAACCCGGCGGATATTAAAGATGAAGCAGCTAGAAATTCTGCTGAACGGGCGTTGGTCTACATGGATCTCAAAGCTGGAACTCCGATGAAGCAGATTAAAGTCGATACAGTTTTCTTGGGTTCTTGTACTAACGGAAGAATTGAAGATTTACGTTCTGCCGCTCAAGTATTGAAAGGTGCAAAAGTTTCCCAAAACGTACGGATGCTAGTTGTTCCAGGTTCGGCCCGCGTTCGTCTGCAAGCAGAAGCTGAAGGTTTGCATGAAATATTCCTTGCCGCAGGTGCCGAATGGCGACAAGCAGGTTGTTCTATGTGCTTAGGAATGAATCCTGATCAATTAAAACCTGGAGAGCGTTGCGCTTCAACTAGTAATAGGAATTTTGAAGGAAGACAAGGAAAAGGTGGTCGTACACATTTAGTAAGTCCACTTGTCGCTGCGGCTACTGCAATACGTGGCACACTTTCTGCGCCGGCAGATCTTTAGAAATAACTCAGACCAGTGAAAGTAGGAGCGTAACGAATGGAAAAATTCACCATTCATACTGGAACTGCAGTTCCGCTTCGCCGCAGCAATGTTGACACTGATCAAATAATCCCGGCTGAGTATTTAAAGCGTGTGACCAGAAGCGGATTTGAAGATGGATTATTTGTGGCCTGGCGCAAGGACCCACAATTTGTACTTAATCAACCGCAATACAAATCAGCATCTATTTTGGTAGCGGGCGCAGATTTCGGAACTGGCTCTTCCCGCGAGCATGCGGTTTGGGCCCTGCAAAATTATGGATTCTCAGCAGTACTTTCCAGCAGATTTGCCGATATTTTCCGCGGCAACTCACTTAAAAGTGGATTGCTAACTGTCATTTTGCCGGAAAGCGAGATTGAGGCTATTTGGGAACAGGTTGAGAAAAACCCGGCAACCATAATTTCAGTTGATTTAGTAGCGCGCCAAGTCAGATACGAGCAGAAAATCCTGCCCTTCGAAATTGATGATTACACCCGCTGGCGGCTAATGGAAGGCCTCGATGAGATCGGTTTAACTTTGCAACATAGTGATAAAGTTACGGATTTTGAGCGTAAAAGAGCTACTTTCAAACCGGTAACTCTTACTAACTAATCCAAAGTTTTCCAATCTAAGAGATTTGTCGGATAAAATAAGGCTTTTTAGCATGTAATAACTTTGCGCGACACGCGAGGCCGGTGATGGACTCTCATCTCGGCGGCCTCTAAGTTTTAGACAAGATTGAGGGTGCTCCTCGATTCGCCTATAAAAAAGGGGATTTTTATGAATAAGGCACAGTTTATTGCGGTTCTAATGCCGCACTTTCATGGCAGCAAGAAAGATGCAACTCATGCAGTTGACATTGTTTTTGACTCAGTTACTCGCGCAGTCTCAAAAGGCGACGAAGTAAATATTGCTGGGTTTGGAAAGTTTAAGAAAGTTCACAAAAAAGCCCGTACCGCTCGCAACCCTTTCACTGGTGATCCAGTAAAGGTAAAAGCAAAATCTGTTCCAAGGTTTGTTGCTGGTAAAGAGCTAAAGGAAATTGTAAATGGCGATCGTAAGCAAGATGCAGCGCCAAAGCCAGCAGTAGCAGCTCCTAAGAAAGCCGCAAAAAAGGTAGCTAAGAAAACAGCCAAGAAAGCTCCTAAGAAAGCCGCAAAAAAGGTAGCTAAGAAAGCACCTAAAAAGGCAGGGAAGAAGGCCGCTAAAAAGCGTCGCTAGTCGCTCTTGCTTTAAAAGAATCAGCAAAATCAGGGTCTGGGTGAGAAATCTCTCCGGCCCTGATTTTTTATGGCTGATGAAAGGCTGATTAAAGTAAGGTACTGACATGGGTGAGATTACATATCCACCGCCAAAGGGTTACCCACTTGGCGTAACTTCTTGGTTTAGATTTGGTGCCAGATTAGTAATCCCACTAATTAAATTAATTTCAAAGCGTGAATGGCGTGGGGCTGAAAATATTCCCAAAACAGGTGCAGCTATTGTTGTTTCAAATCACATCTCTTATTTTGACCCACTTGCCTTTGCACATTTTTTGTATGCAAACGGACGAGCTCCAAGATTTCTCGGAAAATCAGAGTTATTTAAATTGCCAATAATCGGAACTGTTTTGCGCGGTGCCGGACAAGTGCCAGTTGAGCGCGAAAGCGAAAATGCAAAGTTCGCACTTCACCATGCAGTTGCGTTTTTGGAAGCCGGACATTTACTTGGTGTTTATCCCGAAGGCACACTTACGCGCGATCCTGGGGTTTGGCCGATGAAAGCTAAAACTGGAATTGCGCGATTGGCAATTATGACAAAGGTTCCAGTTATTCCATGTGCACAATGGGGGGCTCAAGCATTATTGCCACCTTATTCAAAGCGTCCTCGTCTTTTTCCACGCAAACTCACTCAAGTCACCGCTGGCTCGCCACTAGATTTCTCTCCTTGGTACGGACGAGAAGATGAGATCGAAGCATTAAATGAGGCCACCACATATGTAATGGATACGATCACCGGTATGGTGGAAACCTTGCGTGGTGAAAAAGCGCCCGCTCAGAGGTTGGATCCACGAACCACCTCTTTACCTCGAACTGGAAACTTTCGAAAGAAAAGCAAAGGATCGGATAAATGAGAGTTGCGATATTAGGTGCTGGTTCTTGGGGTACGGCTTTCGCGCAAATTGCTGCCGATGCTGGAAATGATGTTTCGATCTGGGGTAGAACCCCGCAAACTATTAACGAAATAAACACTGATCATCACAACTTTAAATTTCACCCTGAAAATATCCTCCCTCAATCCATTAACGCATCAACCGATGCACAAAAAGTATTGAAAGATGCCGATGTGGTGGTACTTGCAATCCCAGCACAGACGTTGCGTCAAAATTTAAGTGATTGGGGATCATCAATCCCAAGTAGTGCAAATATTTTAAGTTTGTTAAAGGGAATTGAAGTCGGGACTCTTGAAAGAATGAGCCAAGTGACTACTGAAGTATTAGGAATTAATGCTGAGCGAGTATCTGTCTTGACTGGTCCGAATTTAGCTGGCGAAATTATTAGGCGTGAACCAGCGGCTTCGGTGATTGCGTGTAGCAATGAAACAAATGCACATCACTTACAAGACATATGCGCCACTCCATACTTTCGACCATATACATCAACAGATGTGATTGGTTGCGAATTAGCTGGTGCAATTAAAAACGTTATGGCTTTAGCAGTTGGAATGGCAGTTGGTTTAGGAATGGGTGATAACACCAAAGCCACAGTTATTACCCGCGGATTGGCTGAAACTGCCAGACTCGGCGTCGCAATGGGCGCAGATCCATCTACTTTTGCTGGACTCGCAGGTATGGGGGATTTAGTGGCCACTTGTTCTTCACCACTTTCGCGTAATAGATCTGTTGGTCAACTTCTCGGACGCGGATCAACAATTGACCAAGCCAGATCAAAAACTAAAACAACAGCAGAAGGTGTGAGTTCAGCACCTGCGGTGCTTGCTCTTGCTAAGAAATTTCAAGTTGATATGCCAATTGTGGAAGCAGTGGTAGATGTTGTGCAAAATTCTTTACCGCCGGCTGAAGTTGTTAAACGTTTAATGAGCCGCACAACTCGTTCTGAGTATTAAAATAACACCCATGGGAGATGCTGCTAAGTTAAAAGTTGGAGTCATTTGTGGCGGTGCCAGCAGCGAACATTCAGTCTCCTGCTTATCAGCGGCTTCCTTGCTCAAATCTATCGATCGCGATCACTTTGAAGTAACACTAATTGGGATTACGCAAAAGGGTAAATGGGTCCGTTTGAAAGATGACCCGTCTTTAATCTCACTTAAGGGGGACCAGCTTCCAGTCGTACCTACAGATGCACCTGATATTTCATTAAGTGAAATTAGAGCTGAGATAGATATAGCTTTCCCAGTAGTTCACGGGACATTTGGCGAAGATGGAACTTTGCAATCAATTTTAGATCAAGCAGGAATTGTTTATGTTGGATCTGGAGAAATCGCATCTGGAGCTGGTTTTGACAAAGCGGTTTCGCGCAAAATTTTTAGTGATGCCGGAATTCCAAGCACCAATACAAAAATTTTATTGATGAACGACTGGAAAATCCAGCAAAGCAAAATTGAAATTGAGATTAAGGCTGAGTTTGAACTTCCTTTGTTTGTGAAGCCTTCCAGATCTGGGTCAAGTCAGGGCGTTGCAAAAGTAAAGAGTTGGGACCAACTCTCGGGTGCCATCAATGATGCATTTTGCCATGACGATAAAGTTTTGATTGAAGAGATGATTTCTGGCCGTGAGGTGGAGTGCGGAGTGCTGGGTTCTAAAGCTTCAGCTGTAGGTGAAATTAAGATTCTTGGTAACCACGAATTTTATGATTTTGAGGCAAAGTATTTGGACGATGCCACTAAATTAATAGTGCCTGCGGAAATTCCAGATGAGACTACTAATCAGATTAGGGTATTAGCAATACAAGCATTTAATTTAATTGGGGCAGAAGGTTTAGCCAGAGTTGATTTTTTCTTGAAAGATGATGGATCTTTGATCTTAAATGAGATTAACACAATGCCTGGATTTACAGCGACTTCGATGTATCCGAGGTTATGGCAAGCAAGTGGAATTGCTTATCAAAGTTTAATCACCGAGCTTATTAAGGTTGCACAAAAAAAAGTTTAGTAGTTACTCGTTAACTACTGGACAGGTAAGAGTGCGAGTTATCCCGGGGACTGCTTGAACTTTGGTAAGAATTAAGCGACCGAACTCCTCCATGGATGCAGATTCGGCACGCATGATTACATCGTATGGACCACCAACGCCTTGAGCCAAACTCACACCAGGGATTGCGCCAACTGCTTTAGCAACGCCAGCAGCTTTTCCGACCTCAGTTTGAATCAGAATGAACGACTGAACTGACATGGGCTACTCCTTCACTGGCAGGTATTTAATGTTCCGAGGGTAGCGCGGAGTAGGCTCAGGGCGATAGTCATTTAAATTTTCCGACTTTTTACAGCGAAATTACAGCACAGTTACAGCGAAGAAAGGATCACTTTGGGCCTGCAGATAGCACAGATTGGCGAGGGAGCGCTCATTGCCGCCCTGGGTGAAATCTTTAGCCAAGGCCAAAATCTCAATAATCAAAGAAATTTACTCTTTGGCATTGGCGACGATGGGGCGGTTTTAGCGCCAAGTGCATTAGCAACTGTGGCAACTATGGATTTAGCTGTTGAAGATGTTCACTTTAAAACTGATTGGTCTACAGCGAAGCAGATTGGAGCAAAGGTAGCGGTTGCCAATATTGCTGATATTTACGCAATGGGCGGAGAGCCGCACTTTTTGTTAGTTGGAATTTCATTAACTGGTCAAGAGGAAGTGGAGTGGGTACTAGATCTTGCTCGCGGGATTGCAGAAGAAGCTAAGAAAGTTGGGGCGCAAGTAATTGGTGGGGACACTGTGCGGGGCGAGAAGATAACAATTGCAATTACCGCACTCGGCAATACAGGTGAACCTATTTATCGAAGTGGTGCAAAAGTTGGCGACCAGGTAGTTATCTCTGGACTTCCTGGTGCATCTGCTGCAGGCCTAGCTTTATTGAAAGCCGATAAAAGGGAATTATTTCCGGAGATTGTGAAAGCACATCTGCAACCTTCAGTAGACGGCAAGAAAGCCCATGCGTTAATTTCTGCAGGTGCAACAGCTATGTGTGACCTAAGTGATGGATTATTAGTTGATGTAACGCGCATCAGTGAAGCAAGTGGCGTTGGCATAAAAATTGATCTTGATCATTTGGATTTATCTTCACTTATCGAAGCAGGCACTGCTCTGGCAGTTGATCCGATGAGTTGGGTTTTAACAAGTGGAGAAGAACATCTTTTTATCGCGACTTTGCCGGCAAGTGCGGAACTTTCAAAGGGCACACTTCAGATTGGCAAAGTAGTAAATGGATCGGGCGTCGAAGTGCTCGGAGAATTTTCAGATGCTCGAACAAGAATTGGAAGTACTTCGAAAGATTGGCAACATTTTGAAAAATAAGCAAAATAGTGCTCTTATCTTTGTAGATTTTGAATCAAATAGGGGGAAATATGACCGGTAATTCTTTAATAGTCGAAGCGGTAAGAATAGGTCGAGAGAATAAACATTTAGTGAGTGGCGAAAGTCGACCTAGTATTTCGTGGAAGATAAGGACTAGCAAAACAGATATTTTGCAAACTGCCTATGAAATTGAGATCGCGAGTGATAAAGATTTTAAAAATATTTTAGCAACATCAGGAATAGTTAAATCCAGTTCAGTAATCCAAGCCCCGTGGTTTGGTACCTCACTTAAAAGCCGTGAAAAAAGATACGTAAGAGTCCGAATTGAAACATCGGGTGAATGGAGTGAGTGGAGCGCACGTGCTCAGATTGAAGCCGGGTTGCTTTCAAATTTAGATTGGAAAGCTCGCCCAATCACTATCGAAAACGATCCTGGGATCTCTGGACTTGCTGCACCACTAATATTTCGGAAAGAGTTTAAAATTACAGGGGATGTTGCAAAAGCCCGCATCTATGTAACTTCTTACGGAATTTTCGATCTGACGATTAATGGAAAAAAAGTTAGTGAAGAGTTACTTAACCCTGGGTGGACTTCTTACAATAAGCGATTGCCTTATGCCACTTATGATGTTGCCTCATTTCTACAGAATGGCGTAAATGTAATTACCGCATCTGTTGCAGATGGTTGGTATCGCGGCCAGATGACATGGGAGTTATTTAGGAATTTTTATGGCCGTGAAATCGCGTTAATTAGTCAACTTGAAATCTCTTTGATTGACGGGACGCACGTTCAGGTTAACAGCGATCGGAACTGGAGAGTCTCGACCGGGAAAGTACAATCGGCCGATCTTTATGAAGGATGCGTAATTGATTTTCGAAAAGAGCACGCAGGCTGGACTGAAGTTGGCTTTGATGATTCAAAATGGGAAAAAGCCAAAGAATTACGAGTAGTAATTTCCAAGTTATACCCAATTTCAACTCCACCCATTCGAGTAATTGAGCAGATTACTCCAGTGGCTAGCAGTAAAAGCTCTAATGGATCTGTTATTTACGATTTCGGACAAAATTTAACTGGATATCTAGAACTGAAGGTAAAAGGAAAAAGCGGTGATCGCATCTTTGTCACTCATGCAGAGGTCTTGAAAAATGGGAATCTACATCGTGGAATCTTGCGTCACGCTAAAGCTGAAGATGAGTATTTTCTCTCCGATAGTACTGAGAAAATTTTAACTCCAGAGTTTACTTTTCACGGCTTTAGATTCGCACAATTAGATTTGGATCCAGGCGTTGAAGTCTCATCAGTGAAAGCTTTGGTAATTCACTCAGACATCACTGCGATCGGTACCTTCGAATGTTCACACGCAGGATTAAATAAGTTGCATTTAAATATCTCGTGGAGTCAACGTGGAAATTACATCAGCGTTCCAACGGATTGCCCGCAAAGAGATGAACGTTTGGGTTGGACCGGAGATGCGCAAGCATTTGCCCCCGCGGCTTCCACATTGTTTGATAGCGAATCTTTTTTGGCAAATTGGTTAGTTGATTTGGCATTAGATCAATTTCCAGATGGAGCGGTCTCTCATATCGCTCCAGATATTTTACCGGTAATGGGGGCAGCTCATTCAAATGTACAAGATGAGAATTGGGAGAGCCCAGGCCTTGATCGGGCTGCCGGGCGCGCCGGATGGTCTGATGCAGCAACAATTGTTCCCTGGTCCCTTTATGAAGCGTATGGAGATCTGGAAACTTTAAATATTCAATACGCCAGCATGTATCGCCACGTAGAATATTTAGAATCTCGATCACATACCGATAATTTATTAGCTGGAGGGGAGTTTCAATTTGGTGATTGGTTGGATCCGGATGCACCGGTTGAAAAACCATGGGCTGCAAAATGTGATTCACTATTTATCGCAAATGCTTTCTATTCTTATAGTGCAAAACTCCTTGCACGAACTGCAACAAAATTAGATAAGAAACAGGATTCAATTAGATTTGCGGCCTTAGGTGAGGAAGTTGCTAAAGCAACTTGGAATAAGTGGCAAGCAGATCTATTAACTACTGCAACAGGTTGTGCTGTGGCAATCGAACTGGAAGTAGCTCCACCAAATGAAGTTATGAGAATCGGAAATGCTTTGGCGCAACTTGTAGAAAAAGCAGAAGGAAAAATTTCCACTGGTTTTTTGGGCACACCTCTTGTAATGCCGGCCTTGTCACATAGTGAACATCATGACGTGGCTTACTTATTGTTATTAAACGAGCAGATGCCAGGTTGGTTGTATCAAATCAAGATGGGTGCAACAACAATGTGGGAAAGATGGAATGGAATTAATCCAGATGGCTCGATGCCTGATGGATCACTAGCTGATGTCGATGAAAGTATGCTTTCCTTTAATCATTATGCCTATGGTGCAGTTGCTGCATGGATGTACCGAACTCTTGCTGGCATTTCACCAACTATAGAAAAGCCAGGGTATGAAGAGATCAATTTTGCACCAAAACCTTCAAAACAAATAAAGTGGGCAAAAGCCAGTGTGCAAACTCGATTTGGCTATGCAGCGATCGACTGGCATGAAATTAAAAATGATGAGTATGAAATCAACATAGTTGTTCCGCCGGGAAGTATAGGTTGGTTTATATCGCCTAAGGATGAAGGTAAAATGAGATTAGGATCAGGTTCTCACAATATAAAAATCTAATTAACGGGTAACTTTTCCGGCTTTCAGACAAGCAGCGCAAACATTTAAACGTTTTGGGGTTACACCATTGATCATGGTGCGAACGCGCTGGATATTTGGATTCCAACGACGACGGGTGCGACGATGTGAGTGAGAGATTGAATTTCCCCAGATTGGCCCTTTATTACAGATGTCGCACTTGGCAGCCATCATCGCCTCCTAAATTTCAACTGATTTCATACTCTGCTCAGAACTTCTGCAGCGGCGTAAGGGTAGCCGGTAAGAGGGGCTTCGAGCCAATTGAGGGGTAAATCCAGAGTAATCTGGTCATGATGAGCGAGTTAGATACTCCCAGGTTCCGCGCTTGGCTCGAACGAGCCTGGAGCGAAGTTTCACAATCACGCGCTCAATTAAATGCTGAAAACCTCTACCCAGTTGCCGATTCAGATACTGGCTCAAATCTCGAAGCAACTTTAGAAGCAGCGGTCACCGCGATGCGAGCAGAGGATTCGCAAGAAATCGGCGATGTTGCCGACGCGGCAGCGCGCGGAGCACTCGGTGGAGCACAAGGAAATTCCGGAGTTATCTTGAGTCAGATCTTTCGTGGATTTGCGGATGGAATTCGCGAAGGCTTACCGCAAGCATTTGCGCGCGCTCATGAAGCCGCTCAAAAAGCTGTTACACATCCAAAAGAGGGAACGATTTTATCTGCAGCACGTGCAGCAAGAGATGCAGTTGCATTAAGAGCTGGTGAAATCGGCCGTGACGGCGCAGTTGCACTTGATGCTTGGCGTGCAGCTCGCGCCTCAACGTTGGATTCAGCAAACAATCCACCACATCAAGATGCGATGGGAACTATTGATGCTGGAGCACATGGAGTTGAATTAATTTACGGAGCACTTGCATCCATGTTGGATCCAGAGTTGGTCATCTCGCAAATTCCAAGTAGCGCAAATGTAAAAGAGCGTGCACATGCATCAAATGCTAATCATGCAAGTGATGGCGATTTTGAAGTTATGTTTTCGATGAAAGATTTGAATGAAAAACAAATTTCTAGATTGCAGAGCGAACTCACAAACTTAGGTAAGAGTCTTTTGGTAGTGGGAGATAGTCAACTTTGCAAAGTTCATATTCATACAGATTTTCCAGGAGAGATAATTGAAGTCTCAACACATTTTGGAAAAGCCTCTGAAATTAAGATTACACATCTTGCTTCGACCCTAGGGATTGGTGAGAAAAGTTCTGAAACAGGCACTCGAAAATTAATCACTGTTGCAAATGGTCCAGGGTTAAGTGAATTAATGCGGGAATCCGGAGTTCGAGTAATCGATGCATTTAACTCGCGTCGAGTACTTGCTCAAGAGTGGGTAGATGCAAGTGAAAGCGCGCGTGAAGTTGTTTTAATTCCAATTGATGAACAAAGTCGGAAATCGGCCCACGAAGCAATTTCGGTAATTCGCCGAGAAGGTGTACGAATTGCGGTTCTATCTTCGCGTTCACCACTTCAGGCTTTATCTGCGATATCAACTCATAATGAAGATGCTGATTACGATGATGAAATTGTTGAGATGGCAACAGCTGCCAGGCAAACTCGATCAGCAACAATCGCACTTGCCCCACGGGATATGAGCACTGCTATTGGTGGGGTGCGAGCTGGCGATGTGTTGGCGCTCGTAGATGGAGAAGTAATAGTTACCGGAACGGATTTAATTAAAGTTTGCGTTCAGTGTGTGGACCGGATGTTAAACGGCGGCGGAGAGTTAATTACTTTAGTCATGGGCGAGAGCGCACCAAAAGAACTTGCCGAGCAAGTCCAAAAACATCTGGCAAAAAATCATGGCAGCGTTGAAGTGACAACATATATAGGTGGTCAAGCTTGGTATCCACTTTTGATCGGCGTTGAGTAGAAAAAATATGGCTGGATTAAATGACCGCTTATCCAAATCTTTGGGTGATCGCACTGCAAAAGCTTTAAATACGACATTTGGTTATACAACTACTGGTGATTTACTTCGCCATTATCCAAGAAGGTATGTACTCCGTGGCGAATTAACTGATTTAAATCAATTGAATGAGGGCGATGAAGTAACAATTTTGGCGAAGATCCATTCTGCAACGACTCGTCCAATAAGGGGACGGAAAGGATCAATTCTGGAAGTAATCGTCACCGACGGAAAAAGTCGTCTCGCATTAACTTTTTTTAATCAAGCCTGGAGAGAAAAAGATTTACGAGTTGATCGTGAGGGTTTGTTTGCTGGAAAAATTTCAGTTTATCGAGGAGTAAGACAACTCTCACATCCAGATTACTTACTAATCCCGGATGGAGTTGAAAGTGAGGAAGCTGCTGGAGAATTTGCTGGAAAAATTCTTCCGGTTTATCCGGCAACTTCAAAATTTCCTTCATGGAAAATTGGACAGTGCATTAGGACAGTTCTAGATGTACTGGATGAAATGCCAGAGCCACTTCCTGATGAGTTGCGTTTTGGATTGCCAACCCTTAATGACGCTCTCCACGGTATTCATCTACCTGAGAGTCAATCTGATGCAGATTTAGCACGCAAGCGATTAATATTTGATGAAGCGTTGTCGCTGCAGCTTTTGTTGGTACGTAGACGTGAACAACATAAATTATTAAAAGCCACTCCACGATTGGTGCGTAGTGGTGGATTGCTTGAGCTATTTGACGCCCAACTACCTTTTGAACTAACAAATGGACAAAAAGAGGTAGCAGCACAAATTCAAAGTGATTTAGATGCTGATCATCCAATGCATCGCTTATTACAAGGCGAGGTTGGATCTGGAAAAACAATAGTTGCACTGCGTGCTGCACTTACTGTTGTCGATAGTGGGGGACAGGCGGCCTTGCTTGCACCCACCGAAGTTTTAGCTCAACAACATTTTCGCTCGATCTCTAAATTGATGGGAGATTTAGCAAGCGCAGGCATGCTTGGCGGAAGCGACCGAGCAACACGTATATCCAGGCTAACCGGTTCTCTTAGTAGTGCAGAGCGGAAAACTGCTCTTGCTGAAATTAGAAATGGTTCAGCAGGAATAGTAATTGGAACACATTCGCTTCTGACAGAAGGTGTTGATTTCGCTGATCTGGGATTGGTCATAATCGATGAGCAGCATCGCTTTGGAGTTGAACAACGAGATGCACTTCGTGCGAAAGGTAATTTACCTCCGCACGTTTTGGTAATGACTGCAACGCCAATACCAAGAACTGTGGCTATGACTGTTTTTGGAGATTTGGATATTTCTACATTGCGCGAGTTACCAAAAGGCCGTTCCGCTATAACAACTCACATAGTTGATGAAAGTGATAAACCACATTATTTAGAACGAGCATGGGCGCGAATTGTCGAAGAAGTTAAAACAGGCGCACAGGCTTACATCGTCGCCCCTCGGATCAGCGCTCAAGCAAGCGAAGAGATATCGCAAGAAGATTTGATCACAAATGTGCTTTTAGGTGTGGTCACAGCCGAAGAAAAGCAGAGCATGTATGCGGTAGATGCACTATTTGAACAACTAACTTTAGGCCCGCTTAAATCTGTCCGAATCGCAAAATTACATGGTCAACTTACGGCAGATGAAAAAGATCTGACTATGCAAAAATTTGCAGCAGGAGAAATTGATGTCCTTGTTGCAACTACAGTTATTGAAGTTGGAGTAGATGTTGCAAATGCAACAGTGATGGTAATTATGGATGCAGATCGATTTGGCATTTCACAACTTCATCAATTACGTGGTCGTATTGGTCGTGGAGAAAAGCCAGGGTTGTGCTTACTAGTGACCAAGTGCGAACCAGACTCTGTTGCACATCAACGGCTAGATGCAATTTCGCAGACTCTTGATGGCTTCGAACTTGCCCGCGTTGACCTCGACCAAAGGCGTGAGGGTGATGTTCTTGGCACTGCCCAATCAGGCTCAAGATCAGCTCTGCGCTTATTGCGAGTTCTTCGAGATGAACAATTGATTGACCAAGCACGCACAATTGCGATTGAGATTATTGCTAAAGATCCTAAACTTGAGAAGTTGCCAGAGTTACGAGAAGAGTTGAATGCGCTTGAAGCAGATGAACGATCAGATTTTATTGAGAAGGCATAGTGAAGATGATGAAAAGATGAGAATCATTGCCGGTGCCGCACGAGGGCGAAATTTATTAACGCCCGCAAATATTACAAGACCAACTTCAGATCGCGCACGAGAAGGAATTTTCTCCTCGCTAACCTCTGAACTTGGAACTTGGGATGGCGTTGCATTTCTTGATCTATTTGCCGGCACAGGTGCAGTTGGATTAGAAGCACTTTCTCGAGGTGCCGAAGTAGTTGAATCTGTTGAAAAGGATCCGCAAGCTTTGCAGATTTGCCGTGATAATTTTGAAATTATTTCCAGAGGTTTAGTTGAACTTGGAAAATTTTGCGCCCATGGAGGTGCAGTAAACACATTTATTAGATCAGCTTCTGGAAATCCATTTAATGTGATTTTTCTGGATCCGCCTTATGAATTTACAAATGAAGATATTGAAAATATTTTAACTGCTTTGACAACCTCTTCTTTATTAGCTCCAGCAGCGATTGTGGCGGTAGAACGCCCATCAAGAAATTCTCCATTCGCTTGGCCAGCCGGATTTACCGCCTCAAAGGAGCGTAAATATGGCGAAGCACTGGTGTACTTCGCTAGCGTGTCCCTATGAAGCGCGTAGTTTGCCCTGGCTCATTTGATCCGATTACACACGGACATCTGGACATCATCGGACGCGCAAGCGAAATTTATGATGAGGTTGTAATCGCAGTCTTGGTGAATAGAGAGAAAAGCTCGTTATTCACTGTCGATGAGCGCATCGCCATGATCACTGAAACTGTAAAAGGGTTGAAAAATGTAACAGTGGATTCGTGGAGTGGATTGCTAGTTGATTATTGCCGTGCAAATTCCATCTCTGCAATTGTTAAAGGTTTGCGTGCGGTCAGCGATTTTGATTACGAATTACAGATGGCCCAGATGAATCAAGAACTAGCAGGTGTCGAAACTCTATTTATGGCAACTAGACCGCAGTACTCATTTTTGTCATCATCACTTGTTAAAGAGATCGCAACTTATGGAGGAGATGTTTCAGCGCATCTTCCTAAAACAGTTCTTGAGTTAATGTTGACTCGCTTGGCAAAAATTAAGAACAGTTCCAATAATGATTACAAAGATGATGAAAAGGCAGGTCGATAATGGACTCACTTGACCGACTACAAAATGCCATAACTATGGTTGAAGAAGCTCGCGCGGTTCCATTAAGCGCATCATGCGTCTTGCATCGTGGTGAGTTGTTAGGAATTCTTGATGAAGTTCGCGGCTCACTTCCAACAGATCTAGAAGCAGCGCAACAAGTTTTACTAGACAGAGATTTACTAATCGAGCAAGGTCGCGAAAGCTCCGAAAAATTAGTAGAGATGGCTCGAGAAGAAGTTGCTCAAATGATTGAGCAAACCCAAATTGTCATAGAGGCTCGGGCTGAAGCAGAACGTGTTTTACATGAAGCTCACACTGCAGCAGATGAGAAGAGTCAAGAAGTGGATGCATATATTGACTCCAGACTTGCAACTCTTGAAGTAATTTTGACTAAAACTATGGATGCAATTGCTAAAGGGCGCGAGCGAATCGCTGGTGCAAGTGAAAACGATGTACTTTCTCAATTAGCTGAATCTTAAAGAGCTATAGCGGACAATTTAAATGATCACACCTAACCCAAAATTTATAATTAGTTTAAGTGAGCTAAAGCGCCACCCTGGTGAAAAAATTGAGGTGGATTTACTTTTTCCATTAAATGAACGAATTGGAATAGACATAATTGGTGCTGAAGTTGGTTCTGAGTTTTCAATATTGGGAAGAGTCGAAGCGGTATCAACTGGAGCACTTCTAACAGTAGAAATAGAAGCAGATGCCGCTGGAGAATGTGTTAGATGTTTAGACCCAATTACTTTAGAAATTTTCACCACAGTGCAAGAGCTTTTTCATTTTGAGCCACCCGCAGATTTAGAAGAGGATGAGGACCTGCCACTTTTGGTTACTGATGATCAGATCGATATCTTGGCTCCAATTGTTGATGCGATCTGTCTGGATTTACCCCTAGCTCCGCATTGTTCTGAGAATTGCCTTGGCCTGTGCCCAGAGTGTGGGGAGCGGTTAACCGATGGCGCCCATAGCCACGAGGCGGTTGACCCCCGCTGGAGCGCACTCGGGAATCTGCTCGATTTCCCGAAAAAGGAGTAGTTAGGGGATACTTTCCCCCTGACTTCGGACCGGTTCCGGAGGGCCAGAGGCAAGTTCGATCTAGATCTTTATCTTTTAGAGGAGTTGGCAATGCCAGTACCAAAGCGGAAGTTATCAAGGGCCCGCACTCGCATGCGTCGTAGTCAATGGTTTACCACGGCTGCAAATACCGTTGAATGTGAACAATGTCGCCAACCTCGTTTGCAACATATCGCATGTTCAACCTGTGGCACTTATCGGGACCGCAACGTCCTTAACGTCTAATGATCGCCCAGCTTTGCGCAAAGATCGGCGCAAACATTAATTTAGATTTACTTGAAGTTGCATTGACGCACCGCTCCTTTGCTTATGAAGCAGGTGGTTTGCCAACTAATGAAAGACTTGAATTTCTTGGCGATAGCGTATTGGGATTAATTGTTACCGATGAACTTTATAAACGATTTCCTGATTTGCCGGAAAGTCGGCTAAGTCCACTTCGTTCGGGAATTGTGAATACTAAAGCGCTCGCCGATGTTGCACGTAATTTAGAACTCGGAAAATATATTCGACTTGGCAAAGGTGAGGAAGTAACTGCTGGTCGCGACAAAGCCTCAATTCTGGCAGATACACTTGAAGCACTTATTGGAGCAATCTATTTATCAGAAGGATTTGCAAAAGCTGAGCAGATAATTCTAATGTTATTAAATCCAGCAATTGACGAAGCGATAAATAAAGGTGCAGGCCTTGATGGAAAGACCGCACTCCAAGAGTTAGTTGCAGCCCGAGGCAAGAACGCTCCTGAATATTCAATTACCGAATCAGGACCTGACCATGATAAGAGTTTTGTCGCCCAGGTTTTACTTTCTGGGAAAGTTGCTGGCGAAGGCTATGGCAAGAGTAAGAGGGAAGCCGAACAGATTGCAGCAACCAAGGCGTATGAATCTTTGTTAAGCGAGAGTGAATAACTTAAATAATGCCCGAGTTACCAGAAGTTGAAACAGTTCGAAGTGGTTTAGAAAAATGGGTACTCGGTTGGAAAATTTCCAATGTAGAAATCTTACATTCGCGAGCAGTAAGAAATAACACAACTTACGATTTACGAAAAGTGCTGCCAGGGCGAAAAATTACAAAAGTTGACCGTCGTGGAAAATATATGTGGTTGCTGCTAGACAATAATCAAGCGTTAATAATTCATTTGGGTATGAGCGGTCAAGTTTTACTACCTAATGTCATCGATTCACCTCATAAACATTTACGAATTAGATTATCAATCGCTGAGATGGATAAAGAGATTCATTTTGTAGATCAACGCACTTTTGGTCATATGACTTTAGATGATCTTGAAGGCGGCATTCCAAAAAGTGTTAAGAAGATTGCCCCTGATGTATTTGAATCGGAGTATCAGCAAAAAGTGGTAGTTGAAAAAATAAGAAGAAGTAATTCTGAGGTAAAAAAATTACTACTCGACCAAGGAGTTATGAGTGGAGTTGGAAATATTTACGCCGATGAAGCTTTGTGGCGCGCAAAAATTCACCCACAGCGGTTCGGCAAAGATTTAACGCCGGCACAAATCGTCAAGATAATCGATAAATGCAAAGAGGTGATGAGTCAGGCGATTGAAGCTGGCGGAACCTCCTTTGATGATTTGTATGTAAATGTAAATGGTGAAAGTGGTTATTTTGATCGCTCACTCGCCGCATATGGCCAAAACGGTGCCCCTTGCCCACGGCCAAAATGCCGCGGCTTGATCACTAAAGCCAGATTTATGGGGAGATACAGCCATTTCTGCAGTAAATGCCAACTAAAATCAGGTTAATCGCGCAATTTACGCAAGTTGCGGTACTTGGATAAGGGCTAAGGGTAGGTTTGCCCCTGCGCAAGCAGAATTTTTGGGAGAGCCAGACAGGGGTTAGCCAGTGATAGGGAGAGGTCAGTAGATGTATTTGAAAAGCCTGACCTTGAAAGGTTTTAAATCCTTTGCCTCTGCCACCACCTTGCAATTTGAGCGTGGCATTACCTGCGTTGTAGGCCCAAACGGTTCTGGCAAGTCCAACATTATTGATGCGCTCACCTGGGTTATGGGCGAGCAAGGCGCAAAAAGTTTGCGTGGTGGAAAGATGGAAGATGTAATTTTCGCCGGAACTACAGGACGCCCTCCACTTGGGCGTGCAGAAGTAGCCGTAACAATTGA
The DNA here is from genome assembly GCA_009694285.1 of Candidatus Nanopelagicaceae bacterium. Lineage (GTDB taxonomy): Bacteria > Actinomycetota > Actinomycetes > Nanopelagicales > Nanopelagicaceae > UBA3012. The sequence continues at coordinate 20,069 of SHVK01000001.1, forward strand.
CAACACTGATGGCGCATTGCCGATTGATTTTACTGAAGTAACTATCTCAAGAATTCTTTTTCGTAACGGCACCAGTGAGTATCAGATAAATGGTGAGAGTTCTCGCTTGCTAGATATCCAAGAATTATTAAGTGATAGTGGAATCGGCCGAGAAATGCATGTGATTGTTGGACAAGGGCAACTGGACACAATTTTGTCTGCAAACCCAGAAGAACGACGCGCATTTATTGAGGAAGCTGCGGGAATTCTTAAACATCGGAAACGTAAAGAGAAAGCAATTCGCAAATTAGATGCAATGCAGCAAAACTTTACCAGAATCCAAGATTTGTTAGCTGAATTAAGAAGGCAGTTAAAACCACTTGGACGTCAGGCGGAAGTTGCCAAACGAGCAGCGACTATTCAGGCAGATGTACGAGATGCGAAGTTGCGCGTACTTGCGGATGATTTACTTTCGTTGCGCTCAACCCTATCTGCAGATGTAGAAGATGAAACAGTTTTACGAAGTCGACGAAGTGATGTTGAAGGCGAGTTGGATAGAACTAGAAAGCGTGAACAAGAGTTAGAAGAAATATCACTGCGTGAAGCACCTATTTTAGTGCGCGCCCAAGAAAATTTTTATCGGCTAAACAGTTTACGTGAGCGTTTCCGTGGGACAGCAAATTTAGCAACAGAACGGGCTCGGTTCCTTGCTGATTCCGAAGAGATCAGAGCGTCAGGAATCGATCCGGATGCGATGGATTTAGAAGCGAAGCAATTGCGTGCTGAAGAAGGAAAAATTCGAGATGGAATGCTTTTGCAGAAAAGTGCGCTAGAGAAAGCTTCTTTAGATCTGCAATCAGCAGAAGTCGCTCTTACTGCCCAAGAAAGTCAATTGGCTTCTGCGTTGCGACAGGCTGCAGATGCGCGCGAAGGAAGTGCCAGGCGTGAAGGCAGAGTTAATTCATTGCGCTCAAGAATTCAAGCTGGAGAAGCAGAAATTGAGAGATTAACGCGAAACCGAGATGAAGCACTCAAGCGCGTAAGTGTCGCACAACGTGAATTTGCAACACGTGAATCTGAGATCGCCGGACTTGATGCCGGTGAAGCACATTTGGATAGCGCTTATCAAGAAGCGAAAAAAGTAGCAGATCAAGTGCTAGAAAATTTAGAAAAAGCACGGGATAACGAACGTGGCAGCGAACGATCAAGATCTTCGGTTGAAGCTCGAATTGAGGCACTTAAGTTAAGCGTTAACTCAAGAGATGGTGGAGCCACACTTCTGAGTTCTTCTTCAGAAGTTAACGCGCTTGGGTCTGTTGCCTCACTTATTGAAATTTCTTCTGGTTGGGAAAGCGCAATAACGGCCGCACTCGGTTCGCTTTCAGATGCAGTAGTTGTTGGACGTTTATCTGATGCTATAGATGCACTAACTTTACTCAAACGCGAGCATGGTGGTCGTGCCGAGATATTAGTTATGGGCTCCATCGAGGCAATTTCAAATCAACCGAATATCTCACTTCCTTCTGGTGCGTACCGTGCAATTGATTTGATTAAAAGCGATCACTTAGTACGTTCGTTATCTCATGTCCTAGCGAATACAGTTGTTGTCGAAAATTTGCAGTTGGCTCACTCACTATTGCAAAGTAATTCTGATTTGCGAGTAGTAACTCGCGACGGAGATATTCTTGGCCGTGATTTAGTTGTCGGTGGATCTAAGAGTGAGTCAAGTTTGATTGAGCTTCGAGCAATAATTGACGAGAGTGAGAAGTCGCTAAGGGAATTCACGCACAATGGAGAAAGACTTCGTTTTGAGATAAGCGTACTAGAAACTCAGTCTGCGGCAGTGCGCGAAAATCTTGAAAAATGTATTGCACAATTAAATGAGTCGGACGCGCACATGGCAGCACTTGCTGAACAGATGGGGTTAGCAAATCAAAATGTTCGTGCGGCATCAGCTGAAGCTGAACGGTTAGCCACAGCAATTGCTGAGGCCCAAAAAGCGCTAGAAGAACATGGAAATCAATTGATCCATGTCGAAAACGAACCAGTTGAGCAAATACATTTTGCCGAACCTGACACTGCTGCAATTGAAACCAAACGTGAAGCAGTAGCGATTGCACGAAGTGTTGAAATGGAATCTCGTTTAGCTCTGCGAACAAGTGAAGAAAGAGCCAATTCGACAGCATCTCGCGCTGAACAACTTGAAAAATCAGCACAGGCAGAACGCGATTCAAAAGTTATTGCAATTACACGTCGCGAAAGTCGAGCCAAAGGTGCAATAACGGCTCAAGCAATCGCTGAAACTGCATATGAGGCGTTAATTCAGATTGAAGTTTCACTAACTAAAGCAATGAATGAGCGCACTGAATTAGAAAATGAAAGAGTAGCGCGCGACGGTGAATTGCTAGCAGCAAGGGCAAGAAACCGGGAATTAACAGTTGAGATGGAAGCACTTACCGATAGCGTGCATCGCGATGAAATCGCTAGAGCTGAGCAGAAGTTACGTATTGAGCAATTAGAGGAAAAAGTTTATGAGGAGTTTGGTATTGAATCTCAGTCGCACTTGGCTGAGTACGGACCAGACCGTGAAGTTCCAACCTTTGTACTTGATGATGAAGGTCAAGTTATTGCAACAGAAATGATTCCGTACCGCCGCGACCAGCAAGAAAAACGATTGGCGGCAGCAGAACGCTCATTGGCGGTGCTAGGAAAGATCAATCCATTAGCCCTTGAGGAGTTCACTGCTCTGGAAGAGCGCTCAAAGTATTTGACAGATCAACTAGAGGATTTGAAAGCAACTAGACGTGATTTGTTGGAAATTGTGCGTGAAGTCGATGAACGCGTGGAGATTATTTTCCGTGAAGCCTATGAAGAGACAGCACGTCAATTTGCAGTGATTTTCCCAAGGTTATTTCCTGGGGGCGAAGGCCGGTTATTACTAACTAATCCTGAAGATTTATTAACGACCGGAATTGAAGTAGAAGCAAGACCGCCAGGAAAGCGGATAAAAAGGCTTTCGTTGCTCTCTGGTGGAGAACGCTCATTAACCGCTGTTGCGCTTTTGATAGCTATCTTTAAAGCCCGCCCAAGTCCGTTCTATGTTTTGGATGAGGTTGAAGCCTCGCTAGATGATACAAACTTGGGAAGATTACTTGAAGTTCTGGCTGAACTTCGCTCATCTTCGCAATTAATTGTTGTGACTCACCAGAAGAGAACTATGGAGATTGCCGATTCACTCTATGGAGTTTCAATGCGTGGTGATGGCGTCACTCAAGTAATTTCACAGCGAATTCGTGAAATCGAGAACGCTTAAATTATGGCTCTGTTTTCGTTTTCAGGAATAACATCTTTAATTTCAAAGTTACGCCGCGAACCTGAAGCAAATGCTAATGTCGACTGGAATGAAATTGAGCAGCAACTAATAAACAGTGATCTTGGACCAAAGTTGAGTGTTGAACTAGTTGAATTATTGAAGAAAAATTCAAATGCGTCTCTTGAAGAGAGCTTACTTGAATTGTTGGGCAAAGACAGAGATCGAGATTTAGTAAAAAATCAAAATCCAAATCCAAATGTAATTTTAATTGTTGGAGTTAATGGAGTTGGGAAAACAACCACTGTTGGAAAGTTGGCACATTATTTAGTTGCAGCTGGCAATAAGGTAGTAATCGGAGCAGCAGATACTTTTCGCGCAGCAGCTACTGGGCAAGTTAGTACTTGGGCAATAAATGCTGGAGCAACATTAGTTTCTGGAAAAGACGGCGCAGATCCAGCAGCAATCGCATTTGATGCAGTGGCTAAAGGATTTGAAATTGGCGCAGATTTTGTTTTGATTGACACCGCAGGACGTTTGCACACCAAAGCCGGATTAATGGATGAGTTATCCAAAATCCGCCGGGTGATCGAAAAACGCACCTCAGTTGGAGAAGTTTTATTAGTTATTGATGGAACTACCGGACAAAATGGGTTAGCCCAAGCGCAGATTTTTGCGCAGACCGTAGGAGTTACCGGGGTGGTGGTCACTAAGTTGGATGGTTCGGCAAAAGGTGGCATCGCTTTTGCAATCGAGCGTGATTTTGGTGCTCCAATCAAATTTGTGGGCACGGGTGAGGCGATTTCCGATTTGGCGCCTTTCGAGGCGGCCGCTTTTGTTGCAGCTCTCATAAGTAGTTAGTTATCTGCTTAACCTGCCGGTAACACAACAGCCGAAATTGTGATCTTTCGGAAACCTTTACTGCTCATATCTGGAAACACTGCAATCAGATACTTACCCTACTCAACGGCGAGTGCCAGTTCCGAGGCTTAATTCGGATTTGCATTTAATCCCACCTGAACGTGAGGAAAAATTATGACTGAAGTAGTTCTCAATACCGGTGATACAGCTTGGATGCTCACCAGTACCGCATTAGTTCTGTTAATGACTCCAGGTTTAGCACTTTTTTATGGCGGAATGGTTCGTGCTAAAGGTGTGCTAAATATGATGATGATGTCCTTTGTTTCAATGGGTATCGTCGCTGTGCTTTGGGTTCTATATGGATACTCAATGACATTTGGAAAAGATTTAGGCAATGGTTTACTCGGGGATCCTTCAGAATTTATTGGCCTGAAGGGTTTAATTGCGCCAGATTCTTTATTTGGAACAATTCCAAGCACTGTCTTTATTGCTTTTCAAGCGATGTTTGCAATTATTACTGTTGCTTTAATTTCTGGTGCAATTGCCGACCGGGCAAAATTTGGTGCATGGGTGGTCTTTGTAATTGTCTGGTCAACTTTGGTTTACTTCCCAGTCGCACACTGGGTATTTGACTTCGATAGTGGAGATAACGATCCCGGAGGATGGATTGCAAACCAACTTGGTGCAATTGACTTCGCAGGTGGAACTGCCGTTCATATAAATGCTGGTATCGCAGGCCTTGCCGCAGTTCTAGTAATTGGAAAGCGCGCTGGCTTTGGTCGTGAACCATTTAAACCACACAACCTAACTTTGGTAATGGTGGGTGCCGGATTACTTTGGTTCGGCTGGTTTGGATTTAATGCTGGTTCTGCAGTAGCATCAAATGCAGCAGCAGGCGTAACTTTCTTAAATACATTTGTTGCAACTGGTGCTGCAATGTTGGCTTGGTTAACTGTTGAAAAAATTCGTGATGGCCATGCAACAAGTTTGGGTGCAGCATCGGGGGTAGTCGCTGGATTGGTAGCAATCACTCCATCATGTTCGGCTGTAGATCCGCTAGGCGCGATCGCACTTGGTGCAATTTCAAGTGCGCTTTGTTCACTTGCAGTTGGATTGAAATACAAATTTGGATATGACGATTCACTAGATGTTGTTGGCGTCCACCTAGTTGGCGGACTTTCTGGTTCGCTACTTGTTGGCCTATTTGCAACAGCAGCAGCCCCAGCTGGTGTAGATGGATTGCTTTATGGTGGAGGCAGTGGCCAGCTAGTCAAGCAAGCAATTGCTTGCGGTGCTGTACTTGTGTACTCATTTATTCTCACTTTAATCATCGCAAAATTAATTGATATAACGATGGGATTCCGAATTTCGCAAGAAGCGGAAATCACTGGCATTGATTTAGCGGTACATGCTGAAACAGCCTATGAAATCGGAAATGTTGGCTCATCAAGAGGAGGTTCCTTCTAATGGCAAATATGAATCTAATTACTGCAATCATCAAGCCGTTCAAGTTAGATGATGTTAAAAATGCACTGCAAGCCCATGGGATAAAAGGGATGACCGTATCCGAGGCAAGTGGTTTTGGTCGTCAACGAGGTCACACTGAGGTATATCGCGGTGCTGAATACACAGTTGAGTTAGTACCAAAAATACGTCTTGAAGTGCTTGTTAGTGGCAGTGATAACGATGCGGTCATCGACGTAATCGTTAAAGCAGCTTCTTCAGGTTCAATTGGTGATGGAAAAGTTTGGTCAGTTCCGGTTGAGCAGGTAGTTCGAGTACGAACTGGAGAGAAGGGTGTAGACGCTCTCTAGTAATTAGTGAGAGTCTAGCCAGATGGGCACACGCGAGCGTAGGGCACGTTCATACTCTGCGGATGCCCGTCTGGCTTCGCTATTTAATGGAGCACTTTTACTTATTCCAAACCGCGATTCATTAGGACTTGCTGCAATCGGTGGATATGGACGGGGCGAATTATCACCTGGATCAGATTTAGATTTACTTTTTTTACATAATGGAAATATTCGTGAAACTGAATTGACTAAAGCGGTTGAGAAAATTCTTTACCCACTTTGGGATAGTGGTTTTTCAGTCGATCATTCAGTGCGCACTAGAAGTGAAGTTAAAGAGATTGCTGATATTGATGGACGTGTCGCGTTAGGTTTATTAGATATTCGTTGGGTAGCTGGAAACCGCGACTTAGTTGATACCGTTGAAAGCGTCGCGCTAATTGATTGGCGTAAAAATGGTGGTCGATGGATTAGTGAATTAAGAAAATACTCACAAGAGCGTGCCCAAAGATCTGGTGAACTTGCCTATCTGCTCGAACCAGATTTAAAAGAGTCGCGCGGAGGATTGCGGGATATCACTGCCCTACGTGGAATTGCGAAGACCGATTTAGTGACAGTGGAATTAGATCGAATCGCTAGAGCAGAATCAACATTGAACAATGCTCGAGAAGCATTGCATTTAATCACTGGAAAGAGTAGTGACCGATTAAGTTTTTTTGAGCAAGACAAAGTTGCTGAGATGCTTGGCTATAAAGATGCTGATGAATTAATGTTAAATATTGCGCAATCTGCGAGAAGTGTTGATTATTTATCTGAAACAGTTTTTCACCGTTTTGATCAATACCGCCCTGTTGCAAAACTTTTTTCATTCAAGGCAAGAGAGCCGAAAGCCGAAAAATCAACAGAGATTGCAAAAGGTGTTGGCATTTATCAAGGTGAAGTCATAATAACCGGGGATTTAGAATTAGATCCATCAGTTCTGCTTCGCGCAGCCGCATCTGCGGCGCAACGAGGTATCCCACTTTCAATTGATAGTTGCAAATTGGCTAAAGATGAATTGATTTCTTTCCCACAACCTTGGCCACGTGAAGCACGTGAGGATTTTGTAGCTCTTCTCGGAGCTGGAAATGCAATGGTGCAAGTTTGGGAGGCGCTTGATCAAGCAGAACTCACTCAAATTTTGATTCCAGAGTGGAATCGAATCAGATCATTACCACAGCGAAATGCTTTACATAGACACACAGTTGATCGACATATGGTTGAAACTGCATTACATGCAAGTGATTTAACTAGACAGGTGCATCGTCCAGATCTGTTATTAGTCTCAGCTCTCTTGCATGACATGGGAAAAGGCTTGCCAGGGGATCACAGCATTACTGGAGCCGAGATAGTTAAACCAATTTTGCAACGTATGGGATTCCCAGAAAACGACGTATCTGTTGTTGAAACTTTAGTAATGCACCACTTATTGCTATCGACGGTGGCTACTCGTCGAGATTTAGATGATCCAACCACAATTAATTCTGTATGTGAACTAATAAGTGATCCACTGACCATTGAACTTTTGCACGCACTTAGTATCTCTGACGGCCAAGCAACTGGAAGCACCGCATGGAGTAGTTGGAAAGCCTCATTGGTAGCAGACCTAGTTAACCGTGTTAAAAAGCAGATTTCAGGAGTTGGACTTCCACCACAACCAGAGTTTTCAGAAAGTGAAAAAGATTTGGCTAAATCTGGCCAGATACATCTTTCGATAATTAAACGAGATGAGATAACTGAACTTTTGATAATCGCTCCGGATAGACCGGGATTATTGTCACTTGTTGCGGGATTCTTAACAATTAATAGATTAAATGTTAGATCTGCACGCACGCGTACATTTGCGAATTCTGCAGTTATGCGATGGTTAGTACTACCTGATGTTTATGCACCTGATATTTCAGAAAGTGCACTAAAGCAATCTTTAACTCAAGCTCTTAACGGCGAATTGGATATTGCTGAAAAAATTAAAGAGCGTGTGGCAAGTTATCGGTCTACTTCCCCAATACCAGTCCCTCCGCCGATTGTGGAAGTTATTCACGACGGCGCTACCGAAGCAACTGTTTTGGATGTGCGATCACATGATCAAATGGGATTGCTTTATCTCGTAGGAAAAGCAGTTACTGAAACTGGGGTTGATGTTCGGGCGGCAATAGTTTCCACCCTAGGAGCAGAAGCTTGCGATTCACTTTATATTACTGAAATAGATGGTCGTCCGTTGGATCCCAAACGAGCTGCAGCAGTTGCGCAAAGTATTGAGCAGCAGTTGCGCGCTAATAGAATCTAATAGGATCTGACCATGTTTGATTCGCTCAGCTCTCGGCTTACCAAGACCTTTACGGGGCTTCGTAGTCGCGGTCGGATTAACCCGGTAGATATTGAAGAAACTTGCGAAGAGATCCGCATTGCACTTCTGGAAGCTGATGTCGCTGACTCTGTTGTGACTTTATTAGTTGAAAAGGTGCGAACTCGATCACTTGAGCAAATCTCGCTAGACAAAAAAGGCATTAATCCGGGTCAACAAATTATTTCGATCGTTCACGAAGAACTTGTTGCGATTCTTGGCGGAAGTGCACGCAGGTTGCGCTTTGCAAAAACAGCCCCAACAGTAATTATGCTTGCCGGGTTGCAAGGCTCGGGAAAAACAACTTTGGCGGGAAAGCTAGCCGCATATTTAAAGAGTGAAGGAAACACTCCGTTACTTGTGGCCTGTGATTTACAAAGACCGAACGCTGTTGATCAATTGCAAGTTGTGGGAAGTTCGGTAGGAGTTCCGATCTTTGCTCCAGAGCCCGGTAATGGTGTTGGTGATCCAGTAAAAGTTGCAAAAGCTGGAATTGAATTTGCGAAACAAAAAGTTCACAACTTTGTAATTGTAGATACCGCCGGTCGACTTGGCGTTGATAAAGAGTTGATGGAACAAGCCAAGAATATTAGAGATGCAATTTCTCCCAATGAAGTACTTTTTGTGGTAGATGCAATGATCGGTCAAGATGCTGTGAATACAGCACAAGCATTTCTTGACGGCGTAGGTTTCGATGGAATTGTGCTCACCAAGATGGATGGAGATGCTAGAGGTGGTGCCGCACTTTCAATTGCATCTGTAACAAATAGACCGGTGATGTTTTTATCTACAGGTGAAAAAAGTAATGAGTTTGAACCTTTTCACCCAGATCGAATGGCAAATCGAATTTTGGGCATGGGTGATGTTGCAACCCTCGCCGAACAAGCCAAGAAAGCACTAGATGGAGACAGCGCGCAAAAGCTCGAAGAGAAATTTATTTCTGGTGAAAAATTTACCTTTGATGATTTCCTAGAGCAATTGCAAGCGATGAAAAAAATGGGCTCGATGTCTAAAATTTTGGGAATGTTGCCGGGAGCTCAAAGCGCTGCCATGAAAAAACAAATTGCCGCAATAGATGAAAATGAATTAATTCGCGCGGAAGCAATAATTCATTCCATGACACCAAATGAACGACAAGAGCCAAAGATTATTAATGGATCAAGACGGGCCCGAATAGCCCGAGGCAGTGGGACTGAAGTTTTCCACGTCAATAATGTCTTAGATAGATTTTCTGCCGCCCAAAAAGCGATGAAGCAGATGCGTAATCAGCCAGGTTTAGGCGGAGCGGCAAATCTGCCCGGCATGCCGCCTGTCTCCGGAATCTCTGGAATGCCGGCTGCAAAGGTTGCCCCACCGCCTAAACGTTCAAAATCAGGCAATCCCGCTAAAAGAGCCCTTGAAGGCAGATAAATCTAATTCTTAGGCTCAGATATCTGCGCAGATGTCACTCGTTTTCGCTTCTGGGCGTTGAGATGGCAAGATATGCCCCAAGTCAGGTGGGCTGGTTTCACCTGCTGGTACCGCTCGAACCAGATACCAATCTAGTTCCCAAATTTCAGGAGTGTTAGTGGCTGCAAAGATTCGTTTGGCGCGTATGGGAAAAATCCGTACCCCTCACTACCGTATTGTCGTTGCCGATTCACGCGTTGCACGCAACTCTCGTGCAATCGAAGAGATCGGTCGCTACTCACCAGGACAAGAACCATCTTTTATTAAAGTTGACTCATCACGCGCCTTGTATTGGCTAAGTGTTGGCGCAAAGCCAACTGCAGCAGTTGAAGCGCTATTGAAAATTACAGGTGACTGGCAAAAGCATTACGACCTTCCTGGAAAAGAAGGAACACTTCGCGTCGCACCTCCTAAAGAGAGCAAGTTGATTCGCTTTGAAACCGCTGTTAGAGAAGCAATGAATGAGCCAAAAGATGGCGCAACCACATTAAAGAAAAAAGCCACAGAGCGTCTTGCTGCAAAGAAAGAGCCAGTAGTCCAAGCAGAAGAAGTAGCTGCACCAGTACATGTTGAGGCAGCAGCAGAAGCAGTGGTTGAAGAAGCCGCACATGTTGAAATTGCAGCACCAGTAACTGAAGAAGTTTCAGCGCCTGCTGCCGAAACTCCAGCCCAATAATCATGATCGATGAGGCGTTAGAACATCTCATCAAAGGGATTGTTGATAATCCTACTGAAGTTGCTGTGGCTGAAAAAAATGGTCGACGTGGATTAACTTACGAAGTGCGCGTGCACCCAGAAGATATTGGCAAAGTCATCGGGCGCAATGGACGCACTGCAAAAGCTCTTCGCACCGTTGCAAGTGCACTTGCTCGTCGCCCAATCCGGGTAGATCTGCTCGAAGCAGACGAATAAAAATGCTCCTGATCGTGGGCCGCATCGGTCGCGTTCACGGAGTGCGTGGCGAAGTTACCGTCGAAGTACGCACTGATTCACCAGAAGATCGTTTTCAAGTTGGCACAAAGATTGCTACCGATCCTTTCAAATTTGGCCCTTTAACAATTACTGGACAACGTTGGCACAATGGAATTTTACTCTTAACTTTTGATGGCGTATCTGATCGCGGAGCTGCAGAGAAGATAAAAAATGTATTACTTATGGCTGATGTTGATATTGCCGAAAGTAATGCTGATGAATTTCACGTTCAGCTTTTAATTGGCTGTACTATTGAATTAATTGATGGAACAGTTCTTGGAACTATCGATGATGTACTAACTACTAAAGGGCAGAATTTACTTTCCTTCATGCGCGGTGGGAAACAAGTACTAATTCCATTTGTAAAAGCAATCGTTCCAACAGTTGATATAGCAGGACGCAAAGTTGTGGTTACACCACCAGAGGGGTTACTTGATGAAAATTGATTTAATCTCGATTTTCCCTGAGTACTTTGCTCCCTTGAAACTTTCATTAATTGGCAAAGCAGAAGAAGAGGGTTTGCTAAACATTGAAGTTCATGATCTACGAGATTTCACATCTGACATACATCGCACTGTTGATGACACTCCATATGGTGGGGGGGCCGGAATGGTTATGAAAGCTCAACCTTGGGGAGATGCCACAGATGTAATTATTGAAAATGATCCGCAGGTGATTGTGATTGTCCCGACGCCATCAGGTCAGGTACTCACGCAAGAGATAGCCGAACAACTTTCAACTGCAGATCATTTACTTTTTCTATGTGGAAGATATGAAGGCATAGATGCTCGAGTAATGACCGACTTAAGTGCGCGGGTTGATCTGCGCGAGATTTCAATTGGGGATTATGTTTTAGCCGGCGGTGAAGTTGCCGCCTTAGTAATGATTGAAGCAATCACTAGGTTGATTCCCGGCGTACTCGGAAATGCCGCGTCCTTGATCGAAGAGTCCCACTCTCTGATGCAAGATGGCCAAGCCTTAGTTGAGTACCCAAATTTCACTAAGCCGCCGGTGTGGCGCGGCCTTCAGGTGCCCGATGTCCTTACCTCAGGCAATCATGCGGAGATCGCTAAATGGCGGGCTGCTCAAGCGGTGGCACGTACCGAGAAGATTAAGCGGATAAAGCCTCCCGAGGGCGACCGCTAGAGCGCTAGAACTTCGGTGAAAAGGGTGGTTTTGGGGATTGCGCACAGTTGAGGCAGAATAGGGCCCGTTGTAGTTGTGGTTGAAGTACCCCTCGATCGAGTCGCCCCGCCGCAGGGGGTAGCGAATCTCGATAGTTGATCGAGCTAGTTCAAGTAAGGCGCTCGTCCCGCGGCGATCTCCTTCCAGATCTTTTAAGAATGCAGGTATTAGAAATGAATATTCTTGACTCCTTAGATGCTGCCTCACTTCGCAGCGATATCCCAACTTTCCGCTCTGGCGATGAACTTAAAGTTCACGTACGCGTTATTGAAGGAAGCAAAAGTCGTATCCAGGTTTTCCAAGGTTTAGTAATTAGTCGCAGCGGCAGTGGAGTTCGTGAAACTTTCACTATCCGCAAAATTTCATATGGTGTTGGAGTTGAACGTACCTTCCCAGTCCACACCCCTGTAATTGAGAAGATTGAAGTTGTTCGACGCGGAGATGTGCGTCGTGCCAAGCTTTATTATCTTCGCGAGTTGCGCGGAAAAGCTGCCAAAATTCGTGAGCGTCGTGGCGAAGTTCCTTCAACTGGTACCCCAGTAAGCGCAGTTACCTCGGCTCCTGTTTCTGAAGTGACTGAAGCAACTGAAGTGGCAGAAGTTGTAGAAGCAGCAGCTACCGAAGAGAGTTAATCCCAGTGAAATTCCCTGCGAAGGGCTCACTCCTTCGTGAAATTCCGCTGCTTGTCGCTGTTTCTTTAATAATCTCAATTTTTATTAAAGCATTTTTGATACAAGCATTTTATATTCCGTCCGGGTCGATGGAACAAACTCTGAAGATTAATGATCGAGTTGTAGTGAACAAATTTAGTAATTTTTTTACTGATGTAAAACGTGGAGATGTATTAGTTTTCCGCGACCCTGGAGGATGGCTACCTGAAAATTTGCCAGAAAACCGCGGAACAGCTATCCGAATACTTCGAAGTGGTTTGGTTTATGTGGGATTGCTTCCAGATCCAGCAAAGCAACATCTTATTAAACGTGTGATCGGCGTAGCTGGAGATGAAGTTGTTTGCTGTACTGATAAAAAGTTAAGCATTAACGGTGTGGTAATTAAAGAGAATTATCTGTACCCAGGTAATAATCCAAGTGAACTAGAGTTTCGAGTTACCGTGCCTAAAGGTTTTGTTTGGGCGATGGGAGATCACCGCGCTGCAAGTGAAGATTCGAGGTACCACCAAGAAGATCCACGCAAAGGCATGGTTCCACTTTCAGCAGTTGTCGGACGAGCAGTGGCGATTGTTTGGCCACCAAGTAATGCTAGTTTCCTTCCAGAGCCAGATGTACTTAAAAATATTCCAGTGCGCGCGCCTAAATCTGCAACAAAATAAGAAATTACTAAAGTGAGCAAAAGTAAAAGCTCAACGGTAGAAGAAACTCTTTGGGCAAATGGATTTGCGCGAATTGTTGGAGTAGATGAGGCCGGGCGTGGTGCATACGCTGGACCATTAGTAGTTGCCGCGGTAATTCTTGATCCAGAGAATCCACTTTCTAAAGTTGGAGATTCAAAAAAATTCACTCCGAAAATTAGAGCTGCGATAGCTTTAGAGATTAAAGCGCGCGCGCTGGCGATTTCAGTCATTGAAATATCCCCAGCTGAGATAGATGCCAACGGGGTTCACAAAGCAAATTTAGCCGGGATGCGTCGGGCAATTGTTGAAATTGGAAATTGCGATTATGCACTTACAGATGGCTATGCGATTGAAGGAGTAGTGGTACCAACATTGGCAATCTGGAAAGGTGATCAGATTAGTGAAACTGTTGGGGCTGCTTCAATTATCGCTAAGACCCATCGTGATCAAATAATGATTGAGTGTGATCAACAATTTCCAGGGTATGGATTTGCTGACCACAAAGGATATGGAACTGCAACACATACCTTGGCGTTGAAAAGTAAAGGTGTTACTTCAATTCATCGACGAAGTTTTGCTCCAATCGCAGAGTTACTTTTAAACAGTTGAGTTTCTTACACAGTTAAGATTTAAAGATGCCAACCATTGGGAAAGCTAATTTACCCTGCTGAACATGCAAAACAGGAAGCAAATATTAGGTACCAGTGGTGAAGACATTGCAGTTGATTACTTAATTTCACAAGGATACGTCGTTTTTGATCGCAATTGGCGTTCTAAAACAGGTGAGATAGATATTGTGGCAAGTGAACCACTTAATGCAAGTACTGAACTAATTTTTGTCGAAGTAAAAACCAGATCCAGTCGAGATTTTGGCGATCCAATTGAAGCAATCTCCGCTACTAAGTACTTAAGAATGTATCGCTTGGCACTTGAATGGCTCAGCGAAAATAGTGCTAATCGTGAACCATGGAGATTAGATATTATTTCAATTGTAATTTCCAAAGAGCATGAAATTGAGATTGACCATTTAAAAAGAGTTTGTGCATGAGCCTTGCGATCGCAAAATGTATTTCACTAATTGGATTAAATGGTTCTGTTATTGATGTAGAAGCAGATATTGGCATTGGGCTTCCCGGATATACATTATTAGGTCTTCCAGATGCCGCACTCTCTGAATCTCGAGATCGAGTTCGTGCTGCCTTAATAAACTCTGGAGAGATCTGGCCAAATAAGCGAGTTACTATCTCACTATCTCCCGCCTGGCTTCCAAAACGCGGATCAGGATTTGATTTGGCAATTGCTGCCGCTTTGTTAGCAGCATCTGAAGTAGAACCAATCGATAGGTTGAGCAACGTAATAATTTTAGGGGAGTTAACTCTTGAAGGAAAAATAAAAGGAATTCTTGGCATCTTGCCGGCGTTAATGGCAGCTAAAAAAGCTGGCTTCGATAAAGCAATAGTTCCAGTTGTTAATGCGCAAGAGGCCAGACTGGTTAACGATTTAGAAATTATAGCTATGAGCACATTAAAGGAGTGTGCGATTTGGATCCGAACTGGTGAATCACCGACCCACTCGATTGCTGAAAGTTATGTGGAAAATAAAGATAGTGAAGAGTTAGATTTAAGTGAGGTTGGGGGTCAACTTCAAGCGCGCAAAGCGTTAGAAATTTCAGCGATTGGTGGTCATCACCTACTGATGATCGGACCGCCAGGAGCTGGCAAGACAATGCTTGCGGCAAGATTGCCATCAATACTTCCTGCACTGGATCGAGAAGGTGCTTTAGAAGTTACTGCATTACATTCTTTAGCAGGGAAAGTGAGTAATGACTCCCCATTAATTACCCAACCTCCATTTGTGGCTCCGCATCACAGTGCTACGCGTGCAGCACTTGTAGGTGGCGGGGGAGTGAATATCAAACCAGGTGCATGCTCACTTGCACATAATGGAGTTTTATTTTTGGATGAAGCCCCGGAAATGAGCTCTGGGGTTTTGGATGCATTGCGCCAGCCACTTGAATCTGGCTCGATCACAATCTCACGTAGTGGGGCTAGTGCGAATTTTCCATCTCGCTTCACTTTAGTTTTGGCAGCAAATCCATGTCCTTGTGGTCGTTTTACTGGCACTGGACGCAACTGCTCTTGTACGCCGCAATCGGTACGTCGTTATCTCAATAAACTTTCCGGACCACTTTTGGATCGCATAGATTTGCAAGTCGAAGTAGGCGCAACCGGTCGTGCTGGACTGTCACAAATTGGCGAAAGTAGTCAGGTGGTCCGCGCCAGAGTTATGGATGCCAGAAAAATTGCTGCTACTCGGTTTTCAAGTTACTACTGGAAAAGTAATTCATTAATTCCAGCCAAGTACCTAAGAAACGAGTTTGCACCAGAATCTGCAGGATTGCTTTTTTTAAATCGTGCACTTGACCGCGAATTGATTACTGCTCGCGCATTTCATCGGATCATTCGAGTTAGTTGGTCGATTGCAGATATGCACCAACATTTAATTCCTACTCTTTTAGATATTGAAGAAGCAACATCATTGCATGAAAGGAGTTTTGTGTGAGAAGAATTCTTGCAAGTGATCAAGAGTGGCCACAACAATTAAATCTACTAGAGGTTCCACCAGCGCAATTATTTATCGAATCTAGCGAACCTGATTTGTCGGTGCTAACTGCCAACTCAATTGCAATTGTCGGTTCGCGAAATGCGACTCCCTACGGTTTGCGTGTTGCCGCAGACTTTGCTGCCGCACTTGCCGAATCTGGTTACACCATCATTAGTGGTGGAGCTTTTGGAATTGATGCCGCAGCACATCGCGGAGCACTTTCGGTCGGTGGCAAAACGGTAGTCGTGCTTGCAGGGGGAGTTGATTGCCCTTATCCGATAGCACATAGCAATTTGTTTGCAGATGCCAGCAGGAATGGTGCACTTGTTTCTGAGCATCCAGCCGGTACGCCTTCTCGCAAACATAATTTTTTAGAACGTAATCGAATAATTGCTGGTTTGGCTGTTGGAACTTTAATAGTTGAAGCCGCATATAAAAGTGGAGCAATTAGGACCGCATTAGATACGGTGAAATTATTTCGTCCAGTTATGGCTATTCCTGGGCCAATCTCATCACCACTTAGCGCTGGCGTAAACCGCTTGATCGCCGAGCGGGTCGCAGAGTTAGTTGTTTCACCGTGGCAAATAGCGGAGATAGTTGGGCCGTACGGCCAGGATGGTCAGTTGATGCTCGACTCTGATGGGATGATTAAGCCGTGCCAAACTCAGAGCAATCAACCCCAGATTTTCGGTCAGGGTTTGTCACTCTTGTAGGTCGGCCAAACACCGGCAAATCAACTTTAATAAATGCACTGGTCGGTGAAAAAATAGCTATTACTTCAACCAGGCCACAAACAACAAGGCGGATTATTCGCGGAGTTATTTCCCGCCCACAGGGTCAATTGATATTGGTGGATACACCTGGTTTACATCGTCCGCGTACATTGCTAGGTGAGCGATTAAATGCAATTGTGGCCGAGGCCTACTCAGATGTTGATTTGATCGCATGTTGCCTGCCGGCAAATGAAAGTAGCGGTTCCGGTGATGAACGAATCATTAGTGAAATTTCTGGGAAAATTCCATTAATTGCAATTGTGACCAAAAGTGATTCGGTTCCAAAAGATGCGCTTCCCAAAAGATTATTAGAAGTTTCAAAATTGGCTTCATGGAAAGAGATTATTCCAGTATCGGCACGCAAGGGTGATCAGATTGAGAAGTTAAGAGAACTGTTAATCTCTTATCTTCCAACTGGTCCAGCTCTATATCCAGATAACCAAGTTAATGAAGATGATGATTACATGGTATTTGCAGAATTGATCCGAGAAGCAGCCCTTGAAGAGGTTTCAGATGAGCTTCCTCATTCAATAGTTGTCGTGATTGATGAAATCCAAGAGAAAAATATCAAAACTATTTTTGCAACACTCTTCCTTGAGCGCCCAAGTCAGCGCATAATTGTCCTCGGGCCTGGTGGGGAGCGACTAAAGAAGATTGGCACCAAGGCAAGGCGAGAAATTGAATTAGTTACCGGTAAGCAGGTTTTTCTTAATCTTCATATTTCAATTGAGAAAGAGTGGCAACGAAATCCGCGGTCGCTCGAAAAGTTTGGATTTTAAGGAGTACAAAAGTGAAACGAATTGCAATCGCGGGAATATTAACCGAATGCAATGATTTCACTAGTGCTTTAATTACAGAAGCCGATTTTGAACGGGTTGAGCTACTTCGTGGCGATCAGATGTTCGAGCGAACTGATGGCGTAGTTGGCGGCACATTAAGTGAACTTGCTAAACATGCAGAATTTATTCCAGTCCCCTTACTTTTTACTTCAACTATTCCTGGTGGAGCATTGACAGATCAATGCTATAAAACTTTTCATGATGAAATTATCGAACGCTTAAAAGCTGCTGGAACTCTTGATGGGGTCTTGCTTTTACTGCACGGAGCTGCAGTGTCAGTTAGCGTCGCAGATATCGAAGGGGAATTGCTGGAGTCAGTTCGAAAAGCTGTTGGCTCAGAGATTCCGATAATGGTGACTCTTGATCTACATGCTCACATCACTGAAAAAATGGTTGCGCTATCAACAGCGTTGTTCGGCTGGGAAACCTATCCACACATGGATTCATTCACGACAGGTGCTCGTGCTGCAGATTTAATGGTGCGCACCCTAAATAAACAGGTCAATCCAGTTCAAGTTATGGCTCGGGTTCCGGTATTAACAAGTGCGATCAACGCATCTACGGAAAGACCTGGACCTTTTTTCGATCTCATGAAAAAAGCCAAAAAGTGGGAACATGAAGGTAAATGTTTATCAAGCAGTGTTTTCTTGGTACACCCATACATTGATCGCCCAGAAATGGGAAGTGGCGCGCTGATAGTCACTGATAATGATCCGCAAAGTGCGGCCAAAATGGCACGCGAGATTGCACAAGAGTATTGGGAGCGACGCCAAGAGTTTGAACCTAAAGTTTGGAAAGCTGAAGCTGCTATTCATGACGCAATTGAAAATCAGACCGGTAGATCTGTTTTAACTGAAGTTGCAGATACTTGCGGTGGAGGATCTGCTGGTGATTGTGTTGCAGTCCTTCGAGCATTACTTGATATTGATGTAAAAATAAAAGCGATCTATCCAGTGGTTTCACCTAATGCCGTTGGAATTGCCATTAAATCTGGCATTGGCTCAGAAGTTAATTTACAAATTGGAGCCGAGATCGATAAAAAGTGGGGAGCCCCAGTAAATATCAAAGGAACGGTTCTTAAAGTAAGTGATGGAAAATTTATGTATCAAGGTGGAGTCTGGGATGGAGCCAGCGGGCGTATGGGAGCCACTGCGGTAGTTAGGGTCGGTGGAATAGACATAGTTATAGCTACTTTCCCAACCTATGAATGGCGAGACGAGCAATACCTTTCAATGGGCTTGAATCCATCTGATTATCAATTAATAGTTGTTAAGAATCCGATGAATTACTTCATGACTTATAGCCCGATAGCCAATAACTTCTATGTAATCGACTCACCTGGGCCAACTCCGGCGACCTGCAAAGCGCTAACTTATGTGCAAAGAGAAAGACCTTTTTTCCCATTTGATGCTGACATTCCCGGAGATACCGTAAAACTGTATGGAGCTGTCAACCAAAATTGAAGTGTATCGGCGCGCTAGATCAAGGGACATCAAGTACTAGATTCATCATTTTCAATCACGATGGACAGATTGTCGCGATGGATCAGATGGAGCATAAGCAAATACTTTTAGCCGACGGCTGGGTTGAACATGATGGATTGGAAATTTGGCATAACTCCAACAAGGTGATTGAGGGTGCACTTAAAAAAGCCGGAATTACTGGATCGGATTTAACTGCCATCGGCATCACTAATCAAAGAGAGACTGTTTTAGCTTGGAACAAGAAAACTGGTTTACCACTTGCCAATGCGATAGTTTGGCAAGATATCCGAACCAAAAATGAACTAGAAAAACTCTCCGAATCGCAAAAGCTAAGGATCCAGTTTCTAAGCGGATTACCGGCCTCTCCATATTTTTCAGCAAGCAAAATGAAGTGGCTAATTGAAAATTCACTTGCAGTGCGCGATGCAAAGGCGGATGGTTCATTAGTTTTTGGAACTATGGACACGTGGCTACTGTGGAACTTAACTGGTGGGGCAAATGGTGGAGTTTTTGCAACAGATGTGACAAATGCTAGTCGCACGTTATTAATGGATATCGAAAATCTCGCGTGGAGCGAGGAATTACTAGAGATTTTTAATATCCCAAAATTAACTTTACCAACCATTAAATCCTCTTCTGAAATTTATGGGCATACAAAAAAAGATGGTGTTTTTGGATCTGAAATTTCAATTGCTGGAATTCTTGGAGACCAACAAGCAGCGATGGTTGGTCAGGGATGTTTTGAAGTAGGGGATTCAAAATGCACTTACGGAACTGGTAACTTTGCATTAGTAAACACTGGGACGCAAATAGTAAGAAGTGAAAATGGCTTATTAACAACTGTCTGCTATAAATTTGGAGCAGAGAAAACTAAATATGCATTAGAGGGATCAGTTGCCGTCACCGGAGCCGCTGTGCAGTGGTTGCGGGACCAATTGGAGGTAATTAAAAGTGCCGATGAGATAGAGGAATTAGCTAAGACGGTTCCAGATAATGGAGGAGTTTATTTTGTGCCCGCATTCTCAGGGTTATTTGCTCCACATTGGCGAAGTGATGCTCGTGGGGTAATAGTGGGATTAACCAGAAGTGTAACGAAAGCCCATCTAGGACGTGCTGCATTGGAGGCCATTTGCTATCAGAGCCGTGAGGTTTTGGTGGCTTTAGCGGCCGAGAGCGGAGTTCAACTTAATCAGTTACGTGTTGATGGCGGAATTACAAATAATAATTTATGTATGCAATTGCAAGCAGATATTTTGCAGATTGAGATTGTTCGCCCACAAATAGTTGAGACAACAGCGCTGGGAGCGGCTTATGCTGCAGGATTAGCCGTAGGGTATTGGGAGAGCACTGAAGAGATTAAAGCAAAAAGCGTAATTGCTAGTAAATGGAGTCCAGATAAAGATAGCGAATTAGCAACAAAAGGATTTGAGCAGTGGGAAAAAGCGGTCTCTAAAACTCTTAATTGGATTGATTAATTAAAGGTAAGTTTTTACGGCTGGCTAAATAGGAACCGATTAGGACTAATGGGAATCCGATAAAGATTCCCAGAGTTAGTGGTTCGTCAATTAAAATGACCCCCAGGCCGATCGCTACTGCGGTATTTATGTAAGTGACTACCGATGCTCGAGCCGATCCAACTTGGGCAAGTAATTTAAAGAAGTAGTAGAAAGCTGCGGCGGTGCAGATCGCGCCTAATCCAATAAGAGAAGAGGTTGCCTTTAGTGAAGGAGTTTCAGTTGGGAAGGTCAATGCGGCAGGCACAGCGAAAATAACCGCTGTTATCGCCATTGAGATTCCACTTACTGCAATTCCCGGGACTTCTGGTGCTTTTGTTGAAATCATGTTGGTTGCAAAAGCATAGAGAAAAGCCGATAGCAAAACCATTAATACTCCAGCAAGATCTGTTGTACCACGCAGTGAATCAACCCCAACAAGTGCAAAGACTCCGATAAAACCAATAACTAAACCAAAAAGCCGTTTTGAATGCCACACAGTGGTATCTCCTGATGCAGAAGCCAGCAATGTTGCCCAGATCGGAACTGTGGCGATAAGTAATCCTGCCAATCCGGATGAAATGCTTTTTTCTGCTGTGGTGATTAAATACCAAGGGCCAACCATCTCAAGAATGGCGTAGACAAGAATCAATTTCCAATATTTCTTAGCTGGTGCGATTGCACCTTGCTTAATAGCGATTGGGAGCAAAATAAGTGAACCAATCAAAACCCGTGAAAAAACCACCATTGGAGTCGAAAATTCAGCAACTGCAATCTTAATAAAAAGATAAGGAACACCCCAAAGGATGCCCACCAAAAGGAATAGGCCAAGTGACTTACGGGAGTTCATTTATTGATCCTACTAGGAATCTATGAACCTAGAATCTTATTGATCTCCTCTGAAATCTCTTCACGCAAGCGCAAACTATCTGAGACAAAGGCTCCGTGACTAAAGAATCCGTGGATCATTCCAGAGTACTCGCGCATAGAAACAGATACTTCTTCATCGGTTAAACGTTGCGCATACTTCTTCCCATCAGAGTAAAGCACATCGCATTGCGCCAAAATCACAATTGCTGGTGCTAAACCTTTTAGTGTTGTTGCACTTTGCGGAACGGCATAAGAATTTTTGTCATCGTTATTACCATTTAGATATTGATCCCAGAGGTAAGCCATCCGATCGCGAGTTAGGCCATAACCTTCTGCGTAATCATTCATCGATTCAGTATCTGTATCTCTTTGATTGCAAGGATAAAGTAGTAGTTGGTATGCAAGTTGAATATTTTGATCCCTAGCTTTCAGTGCAACCGCAGAAGCTAGATTTCCGCCAGCACTATCTCCAGAAACTGCAATCTTTTTAGGATCTATATTTAAAGTTTTTGCATTTTCAATTACCCACTCAACACTTGCCCAACAATCATCAAATGGAATTGGGAATTTGTGCTCGGGGGCTTTTTGATAATTAACCGCTATTACTACTGATTTTGTTCTATTAGATATTGCACTCAGTGGTGCTTGGTACATCTCAATGAAATTAAAAACCCATCCACCGCCATGGAAAAACAGTAGTACTGGAAAAGGGCCTGAGCCTTCAGGAGTGATTACTAGTGCTGAAATATCTGCTGTTGGGGTCGGAATTGTTTTTAATTGGGTATCAGCAACGCTTTCACTGGGTCCGCCATCATTAATGAAGAGATGGGTATTTTTACGTAAAGTTGAGATAGGCACTTCACCAGCAACTGGTAGGCCTAATGCAGCACGATCTGCCAGAAATTTTGCAGCTTGTGGGTGTAAAGGTGCTGGCATTTTCGCTCCAATTTTCATTCTTATTGAGTGATTACCTGTAGTTTATTGAAGTTTATTAAATATTCCCCGCGAACGGTACAATTTGAGGAGATTTCCAGTAATTAGGAGCGAGAAATGCGAGTAGGTGTATTAACCGGAGGCGGGGATTGTCCTGGGTTAAATGCGGTTATTCGAGCTGCGGTACGAAAAGGTGTTAAAGAGTATGGCTATGAATTTATTGGTTTTAAAGATGGCTGGAAAGGCCCACTTGAAGGTTTAACAATTCCGTTAGATGTATCAACTACTCGAGGAATACTTCCACGCGGTGGAACAATTTTGGGATCTTCACGTACTAATCCTTTCAAGATCGAGGGTGGTGTTGAAAAGATTAAAGCAAATTTAGCCGCGCAAGGTGTGGATGCACTTATTGCTATTGGCGGGGAAGACACTTTAGGAGTTGCGGCAAAGCTGCATTCACTTGGAGTAAATGTTGTTGGCGTTCCAAAAACTATTGATAATGATTTAAATAATACGGATTACACATTTGGTTTTGATACGGCAGTAAATATTGCTGTGGAAGCGATTGATCGTCTACACACAACAGCTGAATCTCACCATCGCACCTTGATTGTTGAAGTTATGGGTAGGCATGCAGGTTGGATCGCATTGCACGCTGGTTTAGCAGGTGGAGCCGCTTGCATCCTGATTCCAGAGATTCCTTTTTCAATCGATAAAGTTTGTGAGTATGTTGAATCTCGTTACCAAACAAAGTACGCACCAATTATTGTTATCGCCGAAGGTGCAGTACCTCAAGACGGCGACATGATTACTAAAGATGGAACCTTAGATTCTTTTGGACATGTGAAACTCTCAGGAATTGGTGAGTGGCTCGCGCAAGAGATTGAAAGACGCACTGGCAAGGAAGCGCGCACCTCGGTATTGGGATATATTCAACGTGGGGGCACACCAACCGCATTTGATCGAGTTCTAGCCACTCGTTTTGGTTTACATGCAATTACCGCTGTTCATGAGGGAGATTTTGGCAAAATGGTCGCTCTGCATGGGACGCAGATCGAACGGGTCTTGCTCTCAACGGCAACTGAAAAACTAAAAGTTGTGGACCCAGCTCTCTACGCCGAAGCGGAAATCTTCTTCGGATAGATCAGATTTAATTACCCCGCCCCCAACAGCAAAGGATCTCTAGGCTTATGAGCGTGAACCCGAATTCCACTCAATCATCTCTTATCGATGCGCTATTTACTCCTGGGCTAGTGGCTGCCCAGCAACCAAATTGGCCAGATAAAGTGGCGTTAGCAAAAGCGGTTGAACAGTTACGCACTTTCCCCCCACTTGTATTTGCTGGAGAGTGTGACACGCTAAAAGAGAAGATTGCCGAAGCTGCAGAGGGTCGAGCATTTTGGTTGCAAGGTGGGGATTGTGCTGAAACATTTGCTGGCGCAACTGCTGATTCAATTCGAAACCGGATGAAAACTATTTTGCAAATGGCTGCAGTTTTACAATACGGAGCTAGTTTGCCAGTTTTAAAAGTTGGCCGCATGGCTGGACAGTTTGCCAAGCCGCGCAGTAACGACAATGAAACACGTGGAGATGTAACTCTTCCGGCTTATCGTGGAGATGCGGTAAATGATTTGGAGTTCACGCTTGAATCTCGCACTCCTGATCCACAAAGATTAGTGCGCGTTTACCAAACTTCGGTTTCCACCCTCAACTTAGTCCGCGCTTTTACTCATGGCGGCTTTGCTGATCTGCGCCGAGTGCATGAGTGGAACAAGGGATTTATCCGTGACTCAGCAGTAGGTGAACGTTATGAGCAGATGGCAAATGAAATCGGCAGAGCGCTAGCATTTATGCATTCAGCTGGCGTTGATCCAGATGCATTTAGAAGTGTTGATCTTTATTCCAGCCATGAGGCGTTAATTCTTGAGTATGAACGTGCGCTAACTCGGATCGATTCACGCACTCAAGAGCCATATGATGTTTCGGCTCACTTTGTTTGGATCGGGGAACGTACTCGTAAAATTGATGGAGCACATGTTGATTTCTGTTCCAAAATTCGCAATCCAATTGGCGTAAAACTTGGACCTAAAACCCAAGTTGATGAGGTATTGGCCTTAATTGAGAAGTTAGATCCAAGTCGCGAGCCTGGTAGGTTGACCTTCATTACTCGGATGGGTGCCGGGGTTGTTCGCGAAGCACTTCCTAAATTAGTTGAAGGTGTTACAAAATCTGGTGCTAAAGTTTTATGGGTTTGCGACCCTATGCATGGCAATACTTATGAGGCTCCAAGTGGTTACAAGACTAGAAAATTCGATGATGTATTAGATGAGGTCCGTGGATTTTTTGAAGTACATAAGAAATTAGAAACTCATCCTGGTGGCATTCATATTGAGTTAACTGGGGATGACGTAACTGAATGCGTCGGTGGGGGAGAGCAAATCTCACATGATGATCTTTCTTCTCGATATGAGACCGCTTGTGACCCACGTTTGAACCACACTCAATCACTTGAGCTTGCTTTCCTCGTTGCCGAAATGCTGCGTGATCGCTAGCCTTTTGGAGTGTTATCAACTTCCTCGATTAAGACACCAATAGGTTCACTGATCTGGATTGCAGATAGTGATCTTGTTTTAGCTGCAGGATTTACTACTGTAGAAGAACTGTCCTTGAAATTATCAAATGAGGAACAAGAAAGAGAAATTAAGAGCAGTAAAGCAGTTGGCAAAATTGCAGATTTAATTAGCGCCTATTTTGATGGCGAATTAGATGCGTTAAACGCAATAGAGGTGCGTCAGCCGGGATCTCATTTTTCACAAGCTGCGTGGAAAGCAATGCGGAAAATTAAAAGTGGAAAAGTAATCTCTTATGCAGATTTAGCCCAACGTGCTGGGTCGCCAGCGGCCGTTCGTGCAGCGGGTATGGCATGCAGTCGTAATGCGATTGCACCAATTATTCCGTGTCATCGTATTGTCAAAACTGGTGGCGCACTTGGAAATTATGGCTATGGAGTGTCGAAGAAAGAATGGTTATTGAAACACGAAGGTGCCATTTAACTTGCTCATTAGTGTTGCTCTGAAT
The DNA here is from genome assembly GCA_009694285.1 of Candidatus Nanopelagicaceae bacterium. GTDB lineage: Bacteria > Actinomycetota > Actinomycetes > Nanopelagicales > Nanopelagicaceae > UBA3012. Next base: position 45,423 of record SHVK01000001.1, read on the forward strand.
ACTGTTTAATGGTGAATTCCAAGATCTTTCTCACTGCTAAACGTGGCCCGGCAATAGCATTTGCACTTTTAAGCACTGCAATTTTGATTTTCCTGCCAATTGTAAGTGGCTTCTATCTTGCCGTAGGTAAATCTAATCCAGCACCTAAAATTGCTCATTCCCTTTTAGCAAAGAGTGAGTTTGAGATGCTGCTGCAAATAAATTGATTGAAAGTATTTCAAAAGATGCAAAAGGAGCAGAAGCACTACTTTTCAAAGCTAAGGCGAAAGAAATCAGAGTAGCTCTTTCTGATGCAATGTGAACAAAAGCTTTTGAAGATGAGGTAGTTGGAATAACCCAGACGTCTTACGACTTTTATGTAGAAGGCGATAGTCAATCTACAACAATAGATATCCGCCCCATCGCCTCGATGGCATTAAAAGCTTTTTCTAAAGTTGCGTCACTTTTCTCACTAGCGGAAGACCAAATAAAAGATATTGATCTAATTTCGCTTAATAGTGTGAAATCTGATGTCGATTTAAAACAAATTAAAGGCGGATTTATGTGGCTTGTCTTTCTCTTATGGATTGGGTTTATTTTGTTTTCTGCTCTTTATTGGAAATTTGCTAGTAATTTGCACAACGTGTTGAAATTCTCCGGAATTCAAAGTGCAGTATTTGTGGTAATTTCTATTTTGATTTACCTGATTGGATCCGCGGCTGGTGGAAGCATCGGGGGAAATTCGGCTGATCAGTTACCGCAAATTGCTATACCAATAGTTGTGCAATCGGTGATCTCACCATTTTTAACTCTTGCATTTTTGGGTTTCATTGTGAGTTCAATGCTGGTTGGGTATCTCTTTAAAATGGTTCGAAAGCAGCTCAAACCCACTAATTATCCAGAATTAGCTAGCGCCTAAGCGGTACCAACTGTTTGCGGTTTTCCACATAACATCCTCACGAGTGGTTAAAGCATGACGAGCAAGAGTGTTTTCAAAGTTGGTCGCTAATTTCTCCAACGAAACAAACTGGCGATCGACTGGGAAATTGCTGCCCCACATCACGCGATCTGGGGTAAATAATTCCAGTGCCGTATCAACCAAAGTATCCATTGCATCGCTCGGCCAGTTTCGGTGATACATGTACAGACCACTCAATTTAATCGCAATATTTTCATGTGCGGCTAATTTTACTAACTCCGCTTTCCAATCAGCAATTCCGGCATAGTCCCACTTAAGTGGCATGATGAAATGGTTAATTACCATCTTGGTTTGCGGAAACTCTTGCGCCAATCTTGCAGCCCCTGCTGATTGATCTGGGAAAATTTGGAGGTCAAAGATCATCCCTTGGTCACCAAGGTGAGCAAAGTTTTTACGCCAGGTTTTGTCGCGCATAATCTCAGGAGAATCAGTGAAGGTGTACTTGGGATCTACGTGGTAATTTAGAATCTGTCTAACGCCAACAACTCGATCACTGGCTTGGCGATGTGCCGCTAGTAACTCCGGGAAATCCGCTTTGAGCAAATTACCACCAGCGACAATTGCGTATGGAGTCTCAAAATCGGCCAAAGTTTTTGCTAGCCATTTACTTTCGCCAACTGGGTTAGTTGGATCCCACGCGGCTTCAACATGGACTAAGCCAGCAAGTTCGATAGTGGCAGTGTCTTTTCGATATTCGGGCAAAAGATAATCAATTGCTAAATTTTTTAAATTGCCAAAAGCTGCTTCGCGATCTTCCGGATCAGTCAACCATGGATATGTCCCTACTTTTAAATCCCATAGATGCATATGTGAGTCGATGCATTTCATGTAATTAACCTCTCTGTAAGTCGAGGGTATCTGTGGCTTCTGGGCTCAAAGCCAAGTAACCACCATCTACAGCTAAATCTGCTCCGGTCACAAAACTTGCGTCAGGGCTAGATAGCCAGGCAACCGCTGCAGCAACTTCATCAGGTTCACCACAACGATTCATCATCGAGTAAAGCCCCCAGACAGGTTCCCATTTTTTGCGGTCTCCTTCTGCTGCTTCATCAAGAGTTTCAGTCCAAATCCATCCGGGACTTACTGAGTTAACGCGGATACGATCTTTGGCAAGATCTAATGCTTGGCATTTAGTTAATTCAAGAAGTGCGCCTTTCATGGCGTTGTAAGTCCATCGACCAGTTTGAGCACGATGTGCAGAGATGCTGGTGATATTTACGATCGCCGGATTAGCACTCTTGCGAAGTTGGCTTAGTGATTGGGTCACTAAATTGGCCCCTGCCAAAAGGTTCACTTCAAAAGTCTTTTGCCATTGTTCACGAGTGGCATCAATACCAGAAAGCAAAAAGACCGCAGCATTATTTATTAAAATATCTAGCGAACCACCTTCACTCACTGCTAAATCAATCGCTTTACCGCGAATGGTTTCATCGCAAACATCGCCTGCGACAATATGCAAATTAGGATTATTTAAATCGACCTGCATTTGTTTTAGTAATTTTTCATTTAAATCAAGTGCGACTACAGAGATACCATCTTTTAAAAACCTACGTACACAAGCTGCACCAATTCCAGATGCTCCTCCAGTTACGATCGCTGTTCTTTTTCCACTCATGATTGGGATCTCCTTTAGATTAAAAAGCACCTAGATTAAAATATGCAGTTAGGTGGGTAAATTTATTTTTCTTTCTTTTCATTATGTTTACTCCACTTAGATCCAGGACTCGCCCATCTGGTGCAATTAATTTAGCGCACCATTCCACTGTTCCTTCATACTTATCACCGTATGATCGCATTACTTCAACACTCAATCCTGGATAAGCGGCTGCGCTATTTTCATAAAAGGTTCGAATTTGATCATGTCCGACAAGTGTTACTCCATCTGGGCCAGTCCACCTTGCATCTGCTGAGAAGAAGGAAAGAATTGAATTAATATCCCGACTTTCCTCAGCTGTCCAATACTCCCTAGCAAGCTTGGTTAATTTGTTTTTCATAGATAAACTCCTGTTTTGATTTATTTACGAGTAAAAGTAGAAAGATAATACTTCGGGTTAACCTGCATGGCAATCATTGCGAAGACAATGAGAGATCCTCCAACGAGTGTTCTAGCGGTAAGTATTTCCTGGCCAGCAATCACGGCCACAAGAGCGGCAAAAACCACTTCAAGAGTCAAAATTACCGCAACTGTTGTTGCATCCATATGAGCTTGGGCCCAAGTCTGAATCAGGAAACCGGCAGAGGTTGCAAAGAGTGCGGTTATTAATATTGCTTTCCATACTTCACCATCCGGGGGAGTTACGTATCCATTTGAAAAGCCAGCAATACCAGTAAAAACTGTAACGGTGGCAAGTTGCACAACCGTCAATGGGTAAGTCGAAAAACGTGAAGACCATTCTCCGAGTCCGATGATATGAAGGGCAAAAAAGAGAGCACAAAGCAATGTCAGGAACTCCCCGAACCCTATTGCCCATCCACGAAGTGAAAGCAATCCAAGCCCAATAGTGGCCAGTAAGACCGCAGCCCATTCAATTTTGGTAATTACTTTCTTTAGAAAAATTGCACTTAGCAGCGGCGTGAAAATCACATATAAACCAGTTACAAAGCCAGTAATTGCGGCAGTTGAATGAGTAAGTCCTGTTGACTGCGTGATGTAACCAAGAGTAAGCAGTAATCCAAGTGGAACTGCAACACTTAACATTTTTAAGTCAATCTCTTTTAGTACTTTAGGTCGAATTGCAATTAAAATTAAAGTTGCAATTGCAAATCTAGTACCAAGAAAATCATTTACCGGCTGACGTTCAAGTGCATCTTTCATCAGTACAAATGCGGCACCCCAGACCGCAGTTACTGCGATCAAACCAATTACTGCCCAAAGTCTTTTTCGATTACTCACTTTTTAGCACGTAACTTTTTTAAGATTTGCACCTCTGCGCCATGTTCTGGCTCAGCACCTGGAGTTTCAAGAATTAATGGAACGTTTTTCATAGCCGGATGATGCATTAACTCGCGAAAAGGCTCAGTCCCGATATGACCTTGACCAATAGATTGATGGCGATCTTTAAGAGCGCCACAAACATCCATTGAATCATTTGCATGAACTAATTTAATTCGATCAGCGGTTGCTACTGAAATTAACAAATCAAGAGTTTCGTTCATCCCACCTTTTTTAGAGATGTCATGACCGGCAGCAAAAACATGGCAGGTATCAAGGCAAATTCCAACCTTTGGGTGATACTCAAGTGCAACTAAATATTTTTCTACTTCATTTATCTTTTTGACAAGTGATTGTCCTTGTCCTGCAGTAGGTTCCAAAAGTAGAAAAGGTGAATCATCTGAAAGATTTTCCAAAATTGGCAGCATTCCATCGTGAATTTGTTTCCATGATTTTTCCACATAATCTTCATTTACTGCAGAACCGGTGTGAATCACCACGCCAAGTGCACCAAGATCGCCACCGCGTTTTAATGAATATTCAGTTGCGGCTAACGAGTTTTCATATGTAGCAACAGTGGGAGAGCCAAGGTTAATTAAAAATGAGGCATGGATATATGTGGTGATATCCATATCGGCGGCACCATTACGAAAAGCTAAATCTGCTACAGGATCTGGAGTCGGCATCGCCCAAGCGCGAGGACTTGAGGCGAAGATCTGAATACTTTCAGCCTCAATAGTTTTGGCGTAGCCAAGGGCGCGTTTTGCCAGACCACCAGAGGTAGGTACATGTGCACCAATGCGCGGGCCGATTCCGGAAGATTTCCGCGCATTAGGTGTTTTAGAAGTGGCCATAACAGTAAGCCTAGGCGGTTGGCCCGGATTATTTGAGGTCAATTAATACAGTTGAACCGCGTTTAGCCTTACTTCCTTGTAGTGGTGTAACTCGGAACACCTTGGGGACCTTTCCAGTGATCTTTTTACTTGGCACCACCGCTTTAACGACAAATCCAGCATTCTCCAATTTCTTAGTGGCTGATTGCTGGTCAGTTTTCAATAAGCCAGTAGGTACGAGGACATACTCTGGCCCTTTGGAAACAGTCAGAGTAATTTTTGACCCACGAGCCATTTTTAATTCCTGTGGGTCACGCGAGATCACATTTCCGGCTTTAACGGTTTCACTAAATTTTTCTTTAACAGTGACATCAAATCCAGCATCATTTAATTCAGTTAAGGCTTGATCTGAGCTCTTTCCGGCATAAGCACCTACATCTATTAGATCAGAACCCTTGCTGATCAAAAGATTTACTGGTGAATTCTTCTTAAGTATCTCTCCGAAGGTAGGGGAGGAGCCAATAATTAAATCTTTCTCAATTTTTTCATTAAAAACGTAATTTGTACTTCCAATCACAAGTTTTGATTTGGTCAGCAAAGCACCAGCGTCAGCAAGAGATAATCCTGAGAGTTTAGGTACCAGATATCGTTCGGGACCTTTAGAGATAGTTACGTTAATTAATCCATCCGCTGCAATCTTTTCTCCTGCTGATGGGTTCATCTCAATAACTCGGCCTTTGCCAATTTCTTCGCTGAAAATCTCTTTGGTGATTTTCAAATTTAAATTTGCTTGCGTCAAAGTGTTTTTGGCTTCACTACTTTTCATGCCCACAATAGAAGGGATTGATACTTTAGCGCCCGGACCAAAATAGTTATACCAAGTCGCACCTGCACTTAGCAGAAATGCAAAAAATAGGACGATAGCAATAATCCGATTTCGTCTTACGCGTTTTGATGTTTGCCTGCGAATTTCACCTGTATCTGAATATTTGTTTTGGATAACAGGAACAGTATCCATTTTTTTGGAAATCTCTTTTATCTTTTTAACTTTTGACCGCGGCTCTTTTTTGATTGGCACAGGCAGCGGTGGAAGTCCAAGTGGCAACGAGAGCTGTCTATTTGCTGGATCAATCGCAATCTGTGCAAGACGGACTAACTCCGATAATTCTTGGGCATTCGCCGGTCGTAAATCTGGATCTGGAGAAGTTGCTCTGACCACTAACTCATCGACCTCTTTAGGCAAATTTGTAACTATTGTTGAAGGGGCAGGAATGCGCTCATTAACATGTTGATATGCAATATGTATTGGGGATTCGCCTTCATAAGGTTTTTTACCGGTTAAAGCTTCAAAAGTCACAACACCTAGTGAGTAGACATCGCTTCGCGCATCAGCGATGCCTCGTTGAACTTGCTCAGGGGCTAAATATGCAACAGTTCCAAGTAAGACACTTGCATCAGCAGTTAAAGTTTGCCCTGCTGACATCGCTCTAGCTAAACCAAAATCTCCAACCTTAATTTTTCCTTCTGTAGAGATCATAATATTTTCAGGTTTTAAATCGCGGTGCACAATTCCTGCTTTGTGAGCAACCGCAAGAGCACTTAATACCTCGCTTAAAATTGGCAGTACTTCCCCAGGAGCCAATCGACCTTTTTGATTTATGAGATCACGCAAAGTGCTTCCACTTACAAGTTCCATAACTAAAAAGACGGCCGGGGTTCCGCCGGTGTTCCATCCTTGGTCATGGACTGAAATCAAATTAGGGTGTGAAATCGCCGCAGCAGCTTTCGCCTCTCGAATAAACCGGGCAACAAAATCTTCATCTTGAGCAAGATGGGCGTGCATGATTTTTACAGCGACCGGGCGATCTAGTCTGGTGTCAATTGCCGAGTAAACGGTGGCCATGCCACCGCTGGCGATTACCGCTCCAATTTGGTAGCGGCCATCTATTAGTTCACCACGCAAATCGGACACATCGTGAGTGTAAACAACTTGAGTGGTTTAACTTCGGAGCCTTGCCCTACATAATTTGAGTATTGCTACCATCAACAAAAATCTGACAATTTTCTTTAGTCTGATCCTGTAGGAAATGTGCTCTTTCGCGCTCCTGCCACTTCAACATATAGGGCAATATCTGGGCACCATCTCGATTCAAGACTCTGGCTAACCCTATTTGCGGGCCAACTTCAATCCAGATGGTCAGATCTGCTTGTTGGCGAATCATCGTCTGAGCAGCACCAACGCCTTCTAAAATTAAAATTTCAATATCTCTGACTTCAACCGATGGCCCGTACTCGTTGCTAGCCCAATTAAATTTCTGATACTTAACGCCTTGATGCTCTTTTAGTGGATAGGTAATCCATTCTTCCAAATGTTTAGTCAGAGTGGCTGTAAGGGCATCCTCCCAACCGTTGTACAGATCATCCATATGAATTGTTGTAACAGAGTTCAATTTATTGGAAAGCTGATTTGCTAAAGAAGTTTTTCCAGAACCCGCGGGGCCGTCGATTGCAATTAAAATTAGTCCTTCTTTACGCAAGGAAATTTCTACGATCGCAGAAACAATTGGTTCAACTTCATGCTCTGGAAAATTAAACAATTTATAAATTTCCCTTAGATTGCTTATGCTTTTTAAACCAACGTGTCCAGCCAAGAATTGCCATTGCAGTAAATACTGCATAAACCAATGAGGTGAAGTAATAGCCTCCGCGGGCGTATTGAACTGTTAGGACGACATCAACTGCAAACCACAACACCCAACTTTCCCACTTCTGGCGGACCATCAAAATTTGCGCAGCACCACTTCCAAGTAAGCCAAAAGTGTCGCTCCAAATTGCAACAGCGCCTATAGATTTTAAATATGGGGCAAAGCCAATCCAGATCGCACTAAAGATTCCTAGCGAGATCCACTTACTTCGTAGTGACATATTGGAAGGTTGGGCACCTTTTTTACCCCAACCAAACCAGCCCCAAATTCCGAATCCAATAAAAATGAATTGAGTTGCAAAACTTGCGTAGTACTTGGCTTGATAAAACCAGATTGCATACAGAATAGAACTGGTCACCCACCATGGCCAAGTTATCTGTTTCCCAGTTGTTCCAAGATAGACGGCAATTAATGAAACTATCGCAGCCGTGAATTCAAGAAGTGATACGTCATATCCCCAAGCAGTGAATAAAGTAAACATTTATCCTCCTTCCAATCCGCATTACCGGACTGGTTCGACGGTCGGTGAGATTTTCACCCTCTCAGCCTTGGCGGCTCCCGTGTGTTGTAAACCTTATCAGTGGCGTAAGCGATTGTGATCTGCGAAAATCCTATATGTGAACCATCTTTCCTATATTGCCATGTTGGCCTTTACCGTTGCCGGATCTTTCTGGCTGGAGATTGCATTAAAAGTCCGAGTACTAAGGCGGATCAGAAGAGCGATTCTGGCAATCGCTCCGGTAGCACTATCTTTCCTGCTTTGGGATGCGTACGCAATTGCAAATAAACATTGGTATTTTGATAAGCAACAAATAATTGGCTTATTTGGTCCACTAAATATCCCGCTGGAAGAGTACTTATTTTTTATAGTGATTCCTCTTGCAGCGATCATGACTATTGAAGCGGTACGAAATGTTAAAAAGAATTGGATCATCGGTGATGAACAATGAGCTATACCCAAATTTCGATATTCGCTGTCATTGTTGCTGTGATTCTAGATCTTTTCATAATTAAAACGACGCTCTTGAAGAGGGCTGCCTTTTGGACCTCTTACGCAATAATTTTGCCTTTTCAATTTCTTACTAATTGGTGGTTAACATCACAAAATATTGTTATGTATGATCCTGAGATGATTATCGGCACACGGTTTTTTTCAGCACCCGCAGAAGATGTTTTCTTTGGGTTTGCATTAATTTTATCAGTTTTATCTCTTTGGATTAATTTAGGAAAACGTTCGAGCGCAAACCGCGCGTAACCATGCCGGAAAAGCAACTTTAATTCTGCGCCAAGTAGAAGTTTTAGCTCGCTTCGTAAAAATTTGGTAATTCATTGCTTCAACTTCATCAACTATTCCACAGTACAACTCACTTGCGGCTTCGATACATGCCCTGCTGCTTTTATCCAACATTTCAATACCTGGAGCGGCTTCGCGCTGTAATTTACGCACTCGTTCGATATTGAATTTCAAGGCGTTGATGATCTCTGGGGTAAGGATTCGTTTTTCTAAATCTGATCGAGCGACTCCGAATGATGCCAATTCATCAAGGGGGAGATAAACCCTTCCTCGATCCAGATCTTCACCAACATCTCGAATAAAATTAGCCAACTGGAAAGCGATTCCCAGCTTTTCAGCACAGTCATAAGCGCCAGGGGATAGCGGCCCAAGAATCGGAACCATCTGTAAACCAATTACGGCTGCAGATCCATAAACGTACTCCATCAAATCTTCATAATTTTTATACTCCGTTACAGATAAATCCATCTTCATCGAGTGTAAAAATGCTTCAAAGTATTTTACCGAAATATCAAATCGAGTCACCGTATCTATGAGCGCAGCCCCAATTAGATCGGCGCTTTTACCACTAACTAAATCCCTTAATATCTGATCACTCCACTTTTGCAAGGCTTCTGCTTTTTCTACTTCGCTAAGCGTCGAATTCAGATCATCAACAATCTCATCGGCATACCGAGCGAATCCATAAAGAGCATGAACAAAGGGACGTTTTGCTTTTGGAAGAAGTAAAGTTGCTAAATAATAAGTTTTTCCATGGAGGGAGTTCAGTCTTTTACACTCTGCGTAGGATTCACGTAAATCTTGGCGATGAATTCCGGCAGCCGTTAGTTCATCCACTATTTTTTCCCAAGGATCCGCTCAGCGGCTAACCTTCCAGAGATTAAAACCATTGGCACGCCAACTCCAGGTTGAGTTCCTGATCCAGCAAAAACTATATTTTCAAAACCGGCAGCTAAATTTCTTGGTCTGAAAGGACCAGTTTGGAAAAAAGTATGTGCACTTGCAAATGGTGCACCTCGCTCCATTCCTTGAGCTTCCCAATCTAGCGGAGTAGTCAGGTGTTCGACTTCAATTGAATCACCAAAATCTGTGTAGCCCCTCTGCTCCAGTGTTTTTACCATCTGGTCTCTGTACTTCGGTCCGGTAACTTTCCAATCAATATCGGCATCAAGATTGGGAGTTGGGAATAGCACATAGTAAGACTCTTTTCCAGGAGGCGTTAAGGATTTATCATCAAGGGAAGGAACTGTTACCAAAATAGATGGATCAGTCATTAAAATCTTTTTATTGATTAGCTCATCGAAAACCCCATCCCATGAACGTCCAAAATGAATATTGTGATGTGCAATATGGTCATAAGATTTTTTTGATCCAACCAACATAGTTACACAAGAAGGGGAGTAATTTAAGCGCTTTATAGACCAAGGCTCTTTCCCAATCAATTCCTTCCAAGCAACTGGCAAATCTGGATTTAAAATAAGTGCATCACATGGAATTCGTTCGCCTTCTGTGGTTATTACAGCCGTAGCACGACCATTGTTTTTTTCAATAGTGGCCGCTGTTGTTGAATACTTAAATTTGACTCCATGTTTTTCAGCAGCTGCGGCTAAAGCTCGAGGGACCGCATGCATTCCACCACGAGGGAAGAAGACTCCATTTACCGAATCCATGTAGGCGATAACTGCATAAATTGCTAAGGCTTGCTGAGGGCTTACGCCGGCATACATGGCCTGAAAGGAGTAAACCTTTTGGGTGCGCGGGTCTTTGAGAAATTGCGAAACTTTAGGAGATAGTTTACGAAACCCACCAATAGCGATCAATCTAGCTAAATTTGGTGTCAACAACCCAAACGGAGAATCAATATTACGATCGATAAAATCATTAATTTCATATTTATATAACTTAGTAACAAAATCTACATAGTTGCGATAGCCGATTGCTTCTTCAGGGCCAATGACCTTTGCAATCTCTGCTTCCATTTCTTTAGTGTCTGGGTATACGTCAAGTTGTGACCCATCGTGGTAAAAAGCGCGGTAAAGCGGGCGGAGTGGAATTAAATCCAACCAATCTTTCATTTGTTCACCAACGCTATTAAATGCGTCTTCGATCAACGAAGGCATGGTCAAAACTGTTGGGCCAGTATCAAAGTTATATCCATCTTTTTGTAGCAATCCACTTCGACCACCCGGTACTTCCTCACGTTCAATAACGGTTACTGATCTTCCAGCTCCCGCAAGTCGTAATGCCGCACTTAAACCAGCAAGTCCAGCACCAACTATTACTACATTTTCGGTCGCTCCTTTAACGGTACGCATTACTTGCATCTCCTCATGTTAGATCTTACGTTTCGTAGCCATTAGGGCTAATTCATTTAAATATGGTTTGGAATTTTCGGCGATGTGTTCAGATTTAAGTTCTTGCAATGCGCTAGTCGTTAAATCTTCAATCAGTGCTTCAACTTTTTCTGGTGCACCAACTTCGGTAATTAAATTTCGAAGTTGTGAGATCTGATCAGGAGTTATATTCAAATCGCCAAAATTTGTATTAAAAGTGTGTGTTTGGAAGGTGGAAAAATTTTCTATAGCTAAAGCAGTAAGTACTGTGCGCTTTCCTTCCCGCAGGTCATCCCCAGCCGGCTTCCCAGTTGTCTCCGGATCTCCAAAAACCCCAAGTAGGTCATCGCGCAATTGGAATGCCTCACCTAATGGAATGCCAAATTTAGAAAGTGCAGAGATAGTTTCAGGAGAGGAGCCTGCAATTAGTGCACCGAAATGTAACGGCCGCTCGATTGTGTATTTTCCAGATTTGTAACGCGCCACTTTTAATGCTCGCTCTACGCTAGCGGTGGTGGCCGCACTTTCCCGAACATCTAAGTATTGCCCTGCAATTAACTCAATTCGCATTAGGTCATTGAGTGGAAGCAACCTGCGCAACTGTTCATCAGATAAGCCAGATTCATTTATTAATTTGTCAGCCCAGATCAATGCAAAATCGCCAAGCAAGATCGCCGCAGATAAACCAAACTGCGCTTTGTCACCACGCATGGAATTTTCGAGGTGGTAATTTTCAAAGTAGCGATGGACGGCAGGTGCGCCACGCCGCATGTCGGAACCATCCATGAGGTCATCATGAATAAGGGCACAAGCTTGTAATAGCTCGAGAGATGTTGCCGCCTTCAACATATTTTTTAATTGCGCACCATCATTTTGACCACCAGCGGCCAGGTATCCGGCATGTGCAAAGAGCGGGCGAAACCTTTTTCCGGTGGCTAGAAAGCTAGTGATTTCGGAGCTAACTGGGGTTAGTTCTGCGGAAATCTCGGACAAGTCGAGGGTTATACGCTCGAGAAAATCTTTTAAGGTGGTTTCAATTTCTAAACGGGGGGCAGAGAACACATGGCAACGCTACCCTGCACCTCGTGGATAACGCTCATCGGAACCTCTTGACCGAACTCTCTTTTGAATTTTTTCCGCCTAAGGACCAGGCAGGTGAAGAGCGATTATGGCAAGAGTTAACTCAGTTGCGATCGCTATCTCCCAAATTTGTTTCGGTTACTTATGGGGCAGGCGGCTCGACCCGCGAACGGACTATTCGAGTCACTGAAGAAATTGGCCAGCGAACTGGATTAGATACCGTCGCCCATTTAACTTGTGTCGGCTCATCTCAATCCGAGCTTTCAGAGGTGCTGGATTCCTATAAGAGAGCGGGCATTAAAGAGGTATTGGCATTGCGTGGAGACCCAGTTGGGGGACCACTGGCGACATGGGTAGCAACTACCGGAGGGTTTGATCATGCCGACCAACTTGTAAAACTAACCATAGAGAAAGGGTTAGGGGTTGGAGTGGCCGCATTCCCAGATCTTCATCCTGCATCAAACGGAAATGTTGAATTAGATCTAGAAACACTGCTTCGCAAAGAACAATTTGGTGCAACTTTTGCGATCTCACAATTCTTTTTTGAAATATCTTCTTGGGAAAGATTGATGAATCATTTAGAAAAAGCCGGATCAAAATTAAAATTAATTCCAGGAGTTATGCCAGTTACTAATGTTAAGCAACTTGTAAAGTTTGCCCAATTATCAGGAACTCAAATTCCTGATAAAACGCGAGCAAGGTTTGAAGCAGTAGCAGAGGATGAAAAAGCCGTGCGGGAACTTGGTGTTGAAATTGCAGCTGAACTATGCACGCAACTATTGGCACTCGGTTGTAAATCATTGCATTTTTATACAATGAATACTGCAGAGGCAACAGTAAAAGTTTGCCAGAGTTTAGATTTAGGTAAATAGAAAATGAATCACAGAGAATACTTAGAGCGTTGGTCTTCTCTTCATGGTTATCAAGAGGGAAAAGGGCCCACCGGAATTGCCCGCGGTTATTTGCTTATTAACTTTTATCTAGCAAAACCCTTCGTGGTTCTGCGAATTCCAGCAGATGTAGTTTCATTATTGGGGCTCTTGCTTGCCTGCTTAGCTCTACTTGAAAGAAATACATTATGGGCTCCAATTTTCATTTTACTTTCAGTGATCAGCGATGGATTAGATGGGGCTGTTGCAATTGCAAGGGATCGCGCCACAAAGTGGGGTGCACTTTGGGATTCAACTTTAGATCGCATAGTAGAAGCGTTGTGGGTGTTGACGGCCTACTTTGCTGGAGTGCCAACTTGGGCTCTATTGATTGCATGGTGTGCTGCTGCCACACAGGAGTATGCCAGAGCCCGGCTTTCATCTCTTGTTGATAATGAGATTGGAGTTGTGAGTATTTGTGAAAGACCGGTGCGAGCAATATTTATTGCCATTGCATTGGCACTCGGAATATATAATTTAGATTTGCAAAATATCAGTATTTTTTTATGGATGGTATTTCAATTAGCAGCATTAGCCCAGGTAATTAAGTATTCATATCAGAGATTACAAAAGTCGATGATGTAATGAGTATTACAATCGCAGTTTTAAGTTTAATTCAAGAGACTAATACGTTTTCAGCAAAAAATGCCACTTATGAAGATTTTAAGATGCAAGGAATTTGGTATGGCCAAGAGGCAGATTTAAAATCTAGTGGCTCGAATACAGAGATTGCGGGTGCTATTTCATACCTTAGATCTCAATCATGTGAAGTTATTCCGATCATGCGCGCCTGGGCGATGTCCGGGGGAGTCTTGGGCGATGAAGATTTTAGGGCGCTATTACAACCAGCATTGGAAATGATTGTTGCCCTTCCAGTACTTGATGGGGTTATTTTAAATTTACATGGCGCCCTGATAACCCAAACTCATGATTACGCTGATGCCGAAATCGTGGCAAGAGTGCGCGCTTTAATTGGGGAAGAGATTCCAATCGCAGTAACTCATGACCTGCATGCAAATGTAACTAGCGAGATTATGGAGCAAACTGACATATTAATCGGATACCAAACTTATCCACATATAGATCAAGCAGAAACCGGTGCAAAGGCTGCCCAACTATTACTGGATTTGCTTACGGGGGGCGCTCCGATTCAAAGTGTAATCTCGAAGATTCCATTATTGATTCCGGCGGAGGTGCAGATTATTAAATCTGAACCGATGTTGCAAATCCGAGATTTAGCTGACTCCTATTTATCTGATCGAGTAATGGATATTTCTTTATTTCCAGTTCAGCCTTGGATAGATGTACCAAAGTTAGGTTTCGCTGTAACGGTTACCGGTACTCTGGCAAAACCGGAACTGCTGAAAATTGCCACAGAGATCAGCGACAAAATCTGGGAAATTAAAGAACAGTTTGAGGTGGATTTGGTAAAACCTGCTGACGCTATAACAAGGATCAGAAAAGGCAATGAAGCAGGCCGAAGTAAGTTTTCAATTTTATTGCAATCAAGTGATGCACCACCAGGCGGGGCTGCCGGTGATAATGCCGCTTTGATTGGAGAACTAATAAAAGCTGGGCCAGATTTCAATGTTTACACAAACGTTGTCGATGTAAACGCAGTTGCGGATGCTAATGATGCGGGCGTTGGCGGCGAAGTGAAACTGTCGATTGGTGCCGCGATTGACCCAAGATGGTCCGATGGAGTGCTAATTTTTGGAAAAGTTTTAAAGTTGGGATCCACCCCAATACTTCTTAAGGGAATTGTCATGAATGGACAAGAGGTCTCAATTGGTAACTGGGCAACAATAGATTGTGGGCGTGGTTTGATAATTTTAGTTAGCACTGAGCCCGCACCATCATTTGATCCAGCTACATATGAAAGCGTTGGATTGGCGGTTGAAAAGGCAGATGCGGTACACGTTCGGTCATGCGCACTTTTCAGAGCCAGCTATGTTGATCTATTTGATGAAGTTTTAATTTTAGATATTCCTGGGCCGACATCGCCTGCATTAGCCAAGCTTGATTATCAGCGAGCCCAAAGACCGTTATTTCCTTTAGATCGTTGAGAAATAATTCCCGCAACGATTTCTCCACTTAAGCCAACAAGTGGTAACCCGCCACCTGGGTGTGCGGAACCTCCCACTAAATAAAGTCCGTCAATCGGAGATCGATTTTTTGCTCTCCCAAAAGCTGCACGAGCACCATTACTTGATCGGCCGTAAATCGAACCACCAGGTGCAAGGTGGTTATTTTCAATCTGTAGCGGTGAACCGTATTCAAAAACTTCAATTCGTTCGCGTTCTACAAAACCTTTGCTAACTAGAAGATCTACAAGGCGGTCTGCGTATTCTTTTGCAACACCTGGAGTACTCCAATCAAAACCTTTGCCATCTTTACTGTGTCTTGGAGCATTTACCAGTACAAATAAACTTTCATGGTTTGCCAAATCTTGGTTGGGTACCATTTGTTCATCTACAGGGGAGCAGATGTAAAGTGTTGGATCTGCAACTGGTTGAAAATCTTTGAAGACTGCATCAAATTCAGCATCATAATTTTCTGGGAAAGAAATCGTGTGATGATTCAGATTTGATCGCTTGCCTTTCAGCCCAATTGTTAAATAAAAACCTGATAACGATGGTTCACTTTTCATAATCTTTCGTTTTTCTTTGCGTGCTACTGCTAGATCACCAAGTAAAGTTCCATATGTTACTTCAGAGTCTGCATTACTTATTACGGTCTGTGTATCTATTATCCGACCGTCATTTAATTTAACTCCAGTCACTTTCCCATCACTAGTTAATATTTGAGATACTGGACAATTGTATTCAATTAGCGCACCACAATTTTCAGCACGTTCAGCAAGTGCTTGACCTAACTTGCCAATTCCGCCGCCAATATGCCAAGCCCCAAAAACCATTTCGACATATGGAATTGTTAAAAGTACTGCTGGGGCTTTGCGAGGGTCAGAGCCAGTATAAGTTGCATAACGATCAATCAAGGTGCGCAAATGGGGATCGCGAATTTTTCGATTAACTAATGATCGCAATGAACGCCATGGAGCGATAGTAAAAAGATCGGAAAATATTTTTGGTCTGACAATTAATGAAGTAATACTTCCTAGTTCTGATTCAACAAATGGTTCTCTAGAGACGGCCCACATTCTTTCGGCACGTTTCATTAAATTTTCCCATTCAGCGGCAGCTTTCAACCCAAATGATTTTTCGATAGCAGCAGATGTTCCAGCTCTAGATGAGGATGGCAAAGTTAGTCTGGTTCCATCCGGAAAGAAATAATCGAAGGCTGGTTCTACCGGAGTTACTTTGAGGACTTGACCTAAATGCTTTCCACTTTTCAAAAATAGGTCACGGTATACAGCAGGCAGAGTTAACAAAGATGGGCCAGTATCAAAAGAGTAGCCATTAATATTTATGGTTCGACATTTTCCGCCTGGTTGTGAGCTGGATTCAAAAACTTTAACTTTAAAACCAGCTTTAGCAAGGCGGGTAGCGGCAGCAAGACCACCAATGCCAGCACCTATAACAACAATCTCACCACCTTGCTTAATCATATTTTTCTACCTTTCCAGGAAAGGTTTCCACGTGAGTGTTTAATCCATGATGTTGTAAGTATGTATATGAGAAATAATATTGAGATTGGGTGCAAGAATGAAGAAAGTAAATTTCCGCGGGATAGTTTGGCGGCAAAGATTCGGGATAAAACAATCAAAAGATAAGAAATTAAACCAATTAAAGAACCCTTTAGCATTTCAAAAAATGGATAAACAAAAAATAAAATGAGTAGCAGCGATAAACCAATAGCATTTGGAATCGAGTTGAAAGCCCGCCAAAGTGATTTTTGATAACCATTACGAAGTTGAGGCCAATTTTGATACATACGGCAGTAAGCAATATTTGACCCATTGCTTACTCCTCCTTTAAAGCCGGCACGCTTCAATGACTTTGCTAACTCCATGTCATCGATCACTTCGCCTTTTATTGCTTTGTGACCACCACTAGCTATGTATGCCGCAGTTTGCACCACAAAAAACTGACCATTTGCAGCTGTTAAAGAAGGTCTGCTCGATTTTTGCGCCAACTTAATTGGCAGCGTACTTAGCCAACTCCATTGCAATAATGGTTGAATTAAATGTTCACTCCAACTTTTAGCAATCTGTCGGGGATAAGGTGAGATGAATTCCAAATTCTTGATTTGTAGTTCAGAAATAGCGCTAGCAATAGCATCATTACTTACCCTGATATCTGCATCTAGAAAAACTAAATATCTTGCATTTGATTTTGCAACAGCTAATTGGTGGCAGGCATAATTTTTCCCAAGCCATTCAGATGGAAGTGGTTTGCCCTCCAGAATTTCTATTTTTTCGTATTGATTAACATAAGACCGCACTGCTTCCGCAGTTAAATCTGTTGAATTATCATCGAGAACTGTGACCGTGTAATCGCTCAATAAACTCTGTTCGCTTAGATCAGAGAGCAAATTTTTAATGTTATTTTCTTCATCCCTTGCTGGTATTAAAATGGCAATCTTCGAATCCACAAGCCCAGGTTTAGAAGGCCGTAAGTAAAAAAAATTGTAAATGCTGTTTAGTAACAGCAACGCTGAAAAAATTAGAATAAATAAGTTCAAGGACGTGCAAACCATTGTGAAATAAAATATGGAACGACAATTATTCCAAGTGCTACTCCGCCAATAAAAGCAATCCCTGGGCGAGAAAAGAAAAATAGGTTAGCTATAATTCCAGAAATCCAAGTCCAAACTAAGAAAATATCAGCGACTGTAGTTTCAGATCCAGCACGCCTGCGTTGATGTGGAAGCACCAAGTGCAGCAATGACATAAGCACGATGCCAGATAGGAACCAGCCAAGAGCATTTGAGGCTGGGATTTCCGGCATAAAAGGAATGTATGGATCTGGATTTGCCCAACTCCATCTGCCATCGCGAACCATTTGTGGATCCAAGAATAAATCCCAAGCCATTAGACCAAATCCACCGATCACTGCGCTCCAGCGTGGATTAATTCGACGAGCGGCGATTAACAACGGGTGAGCAAGCATCGTCCAAGCAAATGGAACTATGAGTGGGACTCCAGCGATAGCCCAACCAAGTGATTGGTCATATTTGTAATAACCAAATGGCCAACCTGAATGCAGCCCTATTTGTTCAATGGTAAAAGCGAAAGTGAGAGTAATTAATAAATAATTAATGGTGTATTTGCGACCATACGTTAAAAGTGCGTGCAGAGCCATCGCCAAACTTGAAGAAAGAACTGTGGTGAAAGTTATAACCCTAAGGGCATTTCCATTTAGTAATGGATAAGAAATTTGGATTAATATCGCAACAGCAAGCGCCGACCAGACCAGAATAGATTGGAAGGTGGTTGGCCCGCTTCTACTGCGCGGTGGTTGAATGTAATTTCTGATTGCCACCTGCGTATTCTGCCTTAAAGCGCCTTCATTTTAATTAGCAAAATCGACCCCATTTAGCGTGCCAGAGATCTCGCGAACTCCAAATCGCGCAAAAAGCTCTTCTGAATACCAATTTAGCTCTGCGGTTTTGGCAATGGCGGTCTTATGAGCGCTGCCCTCATAAGCAAAAGTTCTTAATGCCGCACCATCTCGCCAGATCGAGAAAGTTCCTTGGAGGCCAATGGGTGCCTCGCCAATTCCTATCGCTGCCAGCAATCCTGATTGACTGTGTAAATCTCGTGTTACCGGAGGAACTGCACGCCAAAACTGAAAATTCATCCACCATTTAATTCGCGCTCTAGTAATGGCTGCGACTTTTCCTTCCCATTTACTTGGAGTGGGTTCACCAAACGGCTTGCTTTTCGCCCATAGTCCATGAGATGAAAGCGGTTGCAAAGTTACTCTTAATTGCTCACTTGAATGCCGATTCCACTTTTTCACTAATTTTGATTTATAAAAATTAGCAGCAGAATCTTCATCTGAAAAAACTAGCAGTGCAGCCCACTGATTCAGATCTGCATCCGTTGGAGTAAAACTTACGCCTCGACCAGTTCCCAGAGATTTCGCAAAAGTAACTCCTGGAAATCTTCTAAATTGGAATGGATTAATTGCCATTTGGACTAAGACCCACGGTAGAGAACGAGTTGAAGTCTTCCAGACATATAAAACGGGGATCATATGAATAATTCTTGATTCATTTGACTAAACTTACTGCTTCATTAATTATTTTTACCACCTTGCTTGGTTCGTCCCACATCGGAGCATGCCCAACTTTTTCAAGCACAACCCATTTAGCATGGGCCGGTGCTAATGAACGCTCCTGACATGTTCGAGATGGAAGCACAAAATCACTATCGCCAAAAACAATAGTGGTTGGGATTTGATCTGAAATCATTGAATCAAACCTTCGATTTAGGGTTGCATCCCAGGCGGGGTAGTAACCATCAGATTCAGACATGGCTGTCACTGCATCTAAAAGTGTTTGATAATCCATTTCTTCCCAGTGCGGAGAAATTCGCGAAAATCCTAGTCGTCGAGCTGCCAAACTTTTTAGCGCAGTTGGCGCAACTCCACTTGAAACTTTTGCCATACGTTTACTTAGGTCAGTTCCTGGCACTCGATGTAAGAATGGCGTCAACCAAAGTCCCGCAGGAGCTAACCCAGTTACGGTTGCAATCAAATTTGGTTCGGCAGTCGCTAATTCAAGTGCGATCCAACCACCAAGCGAATTTCCAATCAAATGAACTGGAGGTAAATCAAGTTGCCTTATTAAATCTGCAATTGCACAAGCAATTGAAGCGGGATCCATCTGTATTTCCGGATCTAATGGATTTCCACCATGCCCTGGTAGGTCAAGCAATAAAATTGAGCCAGAACTTTCCAATTCAGGAAGTAGTGGCTTCCATGCACTGGAAGCTGATCCCATTCCATGGATTAAGACAAAAACTGGCTCACTGGATCCACTGAGTTGATACTTGATAGGCATGGCGCCATTCTCTCAGGAATAAGAGTTTCCGTCATGCCGAGTTAAGGTATCTTGTTGCCAGAAATAGAGATTTTCTTCGATATCCCTATTTTAAGATGGATTCTATTAATGTAGCCGTACCAACCAAAAATAAGAAGTAAGCAAATATTCGTTCAAGAGTGACTGATTTTAGTGCAGCACCCTTTTGAGTTGCGAGTACTGAGAAAGTAATCGCACTTACCAAGATTATGATTGGGATATCCCACGAAACATTTTGGATGTTCTGAAAACGAAAAAGTAGGGCGGTTACTGAATTCAGGATCATTAATGCAAGTCCGGTACCTGCAGCTATCTGTGCGGACTCACCAAACACAAGTATCAAAGTTGGAATCGCTAAAAATGCTCCACCGACACCAAATAATCCAGCCATAAATCCAATCAGTGACCCCACCAAAGGAAGCACCCAGGGGCTCCTTTTCTTTACAGTCAAATCTTTTTGGAATGTTCTCCAAATCATGCTTGTCGCGGAGGCTAAGAGAATTACACCAAATCCGATTAGCAAAGCCTTTTCACTTATGACTTTCGAAAGCTGAACACCAAAGTAATTCCCAAGTAATCCAATACTCCACAAAATTAGAGCTGACTTTATTTGAACTTGTTTTCGACGAAAGCGAGGGATAATACTTGCTGTTGCTGTTGTAATCACTATTACTAATGAGGCGGTCGTCGCATTTATCGCAGAATATCCAAAGATATAAACCAATGCCGGTACGGCAAGAATTGCGCCCCCAGTTCCAATAAGCCCTAGAGCCGAACCCATGATCGCTCCGACGATAATTGCTAATAATGGGGTCACGCCAGCAATTGTGGCAGATAATCTCTTTGCTTTTCAGCGACTCCTTGCGTTTCTTCTTCTCCTTGATGTTGAATTTCTTTTGGAGAGAGCGTTCCGGCACTTCCGGTATTAGTTCAAAGTTGAGCAAAAATGCAGTAGTGGTAATCGATGACACAAAGCGAAGTGGGGAGAAAGCATTGGCAGAAAGCTTCGCTAATGCTCTTCCAAACCATACGTTACGGTTTCTAGATCATGAAAAAGGAAGTGCAATAATCGAACTGCTGTAGCCATGAAAACCCATGACAGGTTGAAGAATGCAGTAGTCTCGCTAAAGTGAGCAAGTGGAACTTTCTGCGAACTCTTTGCTCTTAATACCTACATACAATGAGGCATTGAATATTAGTACTCTGATTAATGAAATTAGATTAACAGTTCCTTTGTTGCAAATTTTAGTGATTGACGATAATTCTTCAGACGGTACCGCAGAACTAGTTAATCAATTTATGAGTAATGACAATAAAGTAGAGCTTTTATCACGTCCTGAGAAAACTGGACTCGGAAATGCATACCGTGCTGGATTTGCATGGGGCATGGAGAGAAATTTTGAATACTTTATTGAAATGGACGCAGACCACTCTCATCGGGTTGCAGATTTGGAAAAATTGCTAGCCCAAGCAGATAAATATGATTTAACTATTGGATCCAGGTGGATTAAAGGTGGGCAAATTATTGGTTGGGCAAAACATCGTGAAATTCTTTCACGGTTTGGAAGTGGCTACTCCAGAATTTTGCTGGGTTTAAAGACGCGGGATTGCACAAGTGGATTTAGAGTTTTCTCACGTAGGGCAGTAGAGAGCATTGATTTCAAAAATATCCAATCTAATGGATATGGATTTCAAGTGGAAACACTTTATCGAGCACACGAGGCTGGACTAGCAGTAGGAGAGGTGCCAATTACTTTTGTCGAGCGACGAGAAGGTGTCTCAAAGATGCACAGCGGAATTGTTTTTGAGGCTATGTGGAATGTTACTAAATGGGGTTATGGCAGATTACTTGCTAAATTTTTGCGCACTTTATCTACCCATCCATCCACCATCGACAGTGATGGTTGAACCGTGCAAATAATCGGAGTTTCCTGACGCTAGAAAAACCACACTGCCGGCAATATCGCTACCTTCACCCCAACGTCCTGCCGGAATTCGACCAGTTATAGCTTCATATCGGATTGGATCTGCACGCAGCGCTTCAGTGTTGTCAGTGACTATGTAACCCGGTGCAACTGCATTTACATTGACGCCTTTTCCAGCCCATTCATTAGCAAATGCTTTTACCAATCCAGCAATTCCAGATTTACTAGCGGTATATGCCGGGACTCTAATTCCACCTTGGTAGGAAAGAAGAGAAGAGATGAAAATGACTTTTCCGGCACCGCGCTCAAGCATTGGTTTACCAAAATCTTGGGTGAGAATAAATGGAGCAGTCAAGTTAACCTCAACTACTTCATCCCAATCCGCAAGTGGGTAATCTGCAATATTTTCACGGCGGATAGTTCCGGCGTTATTTACCAAAATATCCACTTGGCCAACTTCTTTTAATACTTTTTTCGCCAGCGATGTGCTTTCCGCGCGATTTTTCATGTCGCAGGCAAATGGAAAGAACTTCTGACCAAGAGCTCTTACTTCTTTGGCAATACTTTCATCATCGCTCATTTGGCGGCTTGTTCCGACGATGTCAGCACCAGCTTCTGCTAAAGCCAAAGAAATTGCCCGACCAATGCCGCGATTGGCGCCGGTAACTACTGCAATTTTCCCAGCAAGTACTTTCATTCAGATTGCAGGTTCTGAGATAGCGATTAAATTTTTAATGCTTCCACCGCGAGTCAGTGAAAGGTACGCCTCTAGTGCGTCTTCAACTGGAAATACTTTAGTGATTAATGGTTCAAGTTCTTTGGTGCATGTGGAAAGGAATGAGATTGCATCATCAAAATCAATTGACTTGTACACGCGTGCGCCCTGCATAGTTACTTCTTTGTGGAAAATTTGCTGCAGATTGAACTGGCGCAACTCTGCATGAATGCCTACAACAATAATTTTTCCGCGGGGTTTAACTATGGAAGAGATCAAAGTCGCCCCACCGGCTGATCCAGAAACTTCAAAGACGACGTCGGTACCTAATCCATTTGTAGCTTCACGCGCAGCGGCTTCTACTTGATCTGGGGCTACTGGAAACATTCCATGTGATTTTGCGACATCCAGACGGGTTTGATCTATGTCAGTAATAAATGTTTTATGTCCGCGAGAAACGCAAACAATTCCGATTAATAAACCAATTGGTCCGGCACCAACAATGGTAATCACATCAGTTGGATCAAGATCTGCCATTCGTACATCATGAATAGCAACAGCAAGTGGTTCGATTAGTGCGCCTTGTCGAAGTGTGATCTGCTCAGGAATTCGATGCAATAACTCAGCTGGCACAATCCACTCTGGTTGCATGGCACCGGCGATATCTACGCCGATAAATTTTAATTTTGGACAGACATGTGAATTGCCTTCATTACAGGTACGACAATTTTTACAAGGCAACAATGGTCGAACAGTTACTTTCTCACCTATCTTCCACTCACTTACGCCAGAGCCGGTGCGGGCAACAACTCCAGACATCTCATGACCTGGAACATGTGGGGTAGTTACCCGCGAATCCATATGACCGGCGTATAGATGCAAGTCAGTGCCACAGACCCCGACATAGGCCACCTTCACCGCCACGTAGCTGGCCGGAAGTTCGGGGGAGATCCACTCATCAACAGTGATCTGCTCTGGGCCACGGTAGGTAACTTGTTTCATTTAACTGAGCCTAATACCTATTTGGAGGCTACTTGCTGCTGTCACCCCTAACTCCTAGTATTTGGGCTATTCGAACAGATGTTCTAATTTAGGGGGAGTAAATGGCTAGATCAGGTGATGCTCCTGAGGTGTTTACCGTAGCAGGTGAGCCGGTGGAGTTCACATGGCGGGGACGTCGTTTTCGAATTCACTCAGTACTTTCGCGTTGGCGCGAAGCTGGGGGTTGGTGGAATCGAGCTAGCGATGGAAATTATCGCCCCGATGATTTAGCAAAATCTTTTTGGGCAGTTGAAGCTGCGCCAGAGGGAATGTTAATTACTTTCCATGTCGAACGTGATGAGTTAAGTGGTCAATGGCAGGTACGTAAAGCGATAAGCAAGAGTGTTGCCGAGGATGAGTAATTCAACAATTCCATATGTTCATTTACAAGTAGCAAGTGGGTTCTCATTTAAATACGGAAGTGCTCAGCCAAATCAATTAGTCGAACGTGCCGCAACTTTTGGAATGCCAGCTTTGGCACTTACAGACAGAAATGCGCTCGCCGGTGCAATCAGATTTACCCAGTCTTGTCAGCGCGCAGGAATCGCTCCAATTATTGGATGTAATTTAGAGCTTGCGCCAATGCAGAAAACAAAAGCTGCTCCAACTCCGGCAAAAGGTGGCAATTTTGTTGAAAACAATTTTTCACGCGTAACAGTTATGGCAACTTCGCAAAATTATGGATGGCGTAATTTAGTAAAAATGGTGTCCGGGGTAGAAGAACAACTTTTAACTTATAAGAATTTTGCAAAACATAGCGAAGGTGTTTTGTTATTACTTGGTCCTAATTCAGACGTAGGAAGAGCTTTGGCTTTGCGTCGCATTAATCAAGCCAAAGATGCGCTAAATAGATGGCGTGAATTAGCAGAACCCGGGTCAATCGCTATTGAAGTTGTATCGCATTTAGCCCCTGGGGAAGGAGTGCTGACGACTGCGCATGCTGCGCGATCATTGATATTTGCAAATCAGATGAGAGTTCCCGCAGTAATAAGTAATTCAGTGCGAATGCTCGATCGTGAAGACGGTCCCGTGGTTGATATTTTAGATGCGGCTAGAAAATTAATGCCATTGAGTACACAAAGTGTTGAACGCAAAACTAGCGAGGGTTATTTAAAAAGCCAATTAGAGATGCAGTATGTGGCGGATGAAATTTCTAAAGCAGCAGGGGAGTACGACAGTAGAAAATTACTCCAATCCAGTTTTGAATGGGCACAACGAGCATATTTATCACCAAGTAATGACATCGGTTTGGGAGGGATTCACTTACCTGAAGCCCAAACAGTTAACGCAAAATCATTAGAAGAGATGCAAAAACAGTTACGTGATAGATGTGATGGGCGAATAAATAGCCGCTATGGAGGCAATGATTTACAAAAAGCGATTTCACGACTAGGGGATGAGTTAGAGACAGTAAAAGCACTTGGGTATGAAGCATATTTTTTAGCAGTGGCTGACATAGTTGAGGCCGCACGTAGTAAAGGAATCAGAGTAGCTGCGCGTGGAAGTGGTGCGGGATCTTTAATCTGTTACTTGCTTGGAATCTCTACAGTTGAACCATTAAAACATGGGTTGCTTATGGAAAGATTTTGTTCACCACTTCGTTCAGCTCTTCCAGATATTGATATAGATGTGGAATCAGCTCGCAGGTTAGAGATTTATGAGGATGTATTTACAAAATATAATAAAGACGGAGTAACTCGAGCAACCACTGTTGGTATGTTCGAAACTTATCGAGCAAGACATGCAATTCGTGCTGTTGGGGCGGCAATGGGATTGCCGGCGGTAGAGGTAGATGCTTTAGCAAAAGCAATGCCACATATTCGGGCACGCAATATAACTGCAGTGATAAAAGATTTACCTGAGCTTCGTCATATTCAAATAACTTCTAATGAAATAGCTATGGCTCTTGGTTTGGCACAACGCTTGGATGGATTACCGCGAAATATTTCAATGCACCCATGCGCTGTAATTTTGGGAGATAGCAAATTATTAGAGCGGGCTCCAGCTCAATTAAGTGGATCTGGATATCCAATGTTGCAATGGGACAAAGATGATGTTGAAGCTGTCGGCTTACTTAAGTTAGATATTTTAGGTGTTCGAATGCAATCTGCGATCTCTTATTCGTTGGGCGAAATAAAGCGAGTAGATGATAAAGATATTGATCTTGATGAGATCGAACTTGATGATGCTAAAACTTTTGAATTGATACGCACAACTCGGACTCTGGGCATCTTTCAGATTGAGAGCCCAGGCCAACGCGAACTCATTGGAAAATTCGGTCCACAAACTTTTAATGATCTAATTATTGATATCTCGTTGTTTCGCCCTGGCCCAGTTAAAAGCGACATGATCACTCCATTTCTAAATGCACGTCAAGGTTTCTCAAAACCACGTTTGATCGATCCTTCCTTGCATGAAATTTTGCTTGAAACCCAAGGAGTTGTGGTATTTCACGAACAAGTAATTCGGATTATTTCAAAAATGACTGGAGTGAGCCTTGCTCAGGCAGATGAGTATCGCCGGGCTCTTAGCAATTTTGATCAACATGAAAGATTCAAAGATTGGTTTATCCCAATCGCTACCGAGCGCGGGTATTCATTGCAAGTAGCGGTTGAAGTATGGGAGGTACTGCAAGCATTTGCCTCCTTTGGTTTTTGCAAAGCCCATGCTGCCGCTTTTGCGCTTCCCACTTACCAATCAGCGTGGTTGAAAACTCATCACCCAGCTGCTTTTATCGCTGGGATCTTGACTCATGAGCCAGGAATGTATCCAAAACGTTTGCTACTAGATGAAGCTCGCCAACTTGGAGTTGAACTTCTAAATGTTGATGTAAATAAATCTAAAGAGCAGTACCGGGTTGTGAAATATTTATCTAAATATGGAATACAACTAGCGTTTTCTGATTTATATGGAATTACTTCTACTGAAGTTGAAAGTATTGTTGAAGGACAGCCCTACTTAGATATATCGGATTTCCACCTTAGGGCACGAGCAAGCACTAGGACGACAGAAAGTCTTATTTACTTAGGAGCCTTTGACCAGTTGTATAAAATAAATAAAGAGAGTGAGTTAACTAGAAGAGATCTGTTACTTCATCACTCAGATATTCAAAAATGGAACAAAGGCAAACAGATTGGGAGTTTGCAGAGTTCACTTTTCTTCGACGCCCCAGCATTGACACCAAGTGGTCTGCCTAAATTGACATTAGCCGAAGAGGTTAAAAGTGAGGTAGAGATTTTGGGACTTGATGTAAGTGGCCACTTACTTTCTTTTTACGCAAAACTTCTAAATCAAATAGGGGCTGTAAGAGTTAAAGATTTTCTTAATTTTCGTACCAATACTGGAATCTTTTTGGCTGGAGTTAAAGTTGCGGTGCAATCGCCACCGGTTCGCTCTGGCAAACGTACGATTTTTTTGAGTTTAGATGATGGAAGTGGTTGCAGCGACTCAACTTTTTTTGAAAGCACGCAGATTCACTCAGCGCGCACTCTTTATAACTCTGATCTGTTGCTGGTCTATGGTTTTCTACGCAGAACCGGAGCGCGTGGGGTTTCAGTCAGAGCGCATTGCGCTTGGGATTTAGGCGAGGTTTATGAAATCTGGCGAGATAGTGGGCAAGATATCGAAGCAGTCCGCTCTTACTTGAGTATTCTGATTAATCAAGCAAGTATGCGAAAGGAGCCAGTTCATCACTGATATGGAAGAGATAGAAGCCGAACAGGCGACAATTTTGCATATTGATATGGATGCATTTTTTGCATCTGTTGCCGAGCGAGATAACCCAGAGTTGCGTGGGAAAGTTGTAGTTGTGGGAACTGGACCACGATCCGTTGTCACTTCAGCAAATTACGCAGCGCGAAAATTTGGGATCAGAGCGGCGATGCCAATCGGGCAAGCCCGGCGATTAGCGCCTCATGCAGTTTTTGTTGAACCAGATATGCGCAGATACAGCGAGGTGTCTGAAAAAGTTATGGAGATTTTTCGCAACTTCACTCCATTAGTGGAACCAATATCGGTAGATGAAGCATTCCTAGATGTTGCTGGCGCTAAACGTTTACTTGGGACACCACGTGAGATCGGATCTGCCATTCGCCAAAAAGTTGAAAGCCAAGAAGGAATTACCTGCTCGGTTGGAATTGCTAGTACTAAATTGATTGCAAAATTAGCATCAAGTAGATGTAAACCAAATGGAATGCTGGAGATACCACCAGATCAAACACTTACCTTTTTGCATCCACTTCCAATAAATGAATTGTGGGGAGTGGGCGAGAAAACTGGAGAGATCTTGAGCAAGTTGGGATTAAAAACTATTGGCGATATAGCAAATACTTCACGCGCTACTTTAATCAGAGCTGTTGGTGAGAGCGCTGGTGCAACTATTTATGAATTAGCGTGGGCGCGCGATTATCGATCTATAGTTTTAAATGAACCTGAAAAAAGTATCGGTGCAGAAGAAACATTTTCTAGCGACCTTGATAATCAGGAAGAGATTTTAGGGGAATTGTTGCGTGTCACCGATCGGGTGACTCGGAGATTGCGCGAGGAGCAATTTATGGCGCGAACAATCTCTATAAAGGTACGTTTTGGGGATTTCACCACAATTACCCGTAGTAAAACCTTGCCTTTGCCAATCAGCGCGACGCAAGAGATTTATAGCCAAGCAAAAGCGCTCTATGTGGCCTTAAATCTGGAACGGGCCAGAGTGCGATTGATCGGCATCAGGCTTGAAGGATTACTGGCTTTGAACGGCCAGCCGCTAGCCGCCCAACCGGAATTAGGGGCCCGCGACAAAGGATGGAGTGAGGTTGAGGTGGCTATTGATGCTGCTCGAGATCGTTTTGGGGGCGAAGCGGTAGCTCCGGCTCGACTCCTAAAGCCCCCAGATCTGCCGGGCCGAGGTTGACCTACTATGCTTTTAACTAGCTGCATGAAGAGTTGGAAGGGAGGCGTGAGATGCCACTGTCAGAGCATGAAGCGCGGCTGCTTGCGCAAATGGAGGAGCAGTTAGCCAAAGATGATCCTCGTTTAGTTTCAACTTTAACTGGAGCGCGCACTCGCACTCCACGTTCAACCTTATTGAGCATCTCATTGCTACTAATTGGTTTTGTAACATTGTTTGGCGGATTGATATCGCAAACAATTCCAGTAGGAGTACTTGGTTTTGTTATTGCATTATTTGGAATTTATCGCTTAATAACTGGCTTTCGCCAGCCGTTGATGAATGACGGCAAGAGAGGCAGAAAAATCAAAGGAAGTAAATCATCCTTGATGTCGAAGTTTGAGCAACGGTGGGAAAAGCGGCAATTTGGCGATAATAATTCAGGTTATTAGCTCAGATTAATTAAGCATGTGGGCCGGGTAAGAATTTACCGCGGAAAAATGTTAATGGCTGAGTAATAGAATCTTGATAATCAATTACTTCGCCAACCAAAATTAGGTGGTCACCAGCTTCATGCTTGGCAAAAGTAGTGCAAGTGAAATAAGTCTCGACATTTGGCAAAATCGGTAATCCAGAATCTGTGTAAGAAATATCGAGACCGGCAAAACGGTCTGCAACTGGAGCAGTAAATCGCTTTACTAAATCCTCTTGGCCCGCAGCCAAAATATGCACATTCCATTGTTTTGCATTTTCCCAATCTGGAAATGATTTAACTTTTTTGTCGACGCACCAAGAAATTAAAAGTGGATCTAGCGAAACTGAAGTTAGAGAGTTGCAAACAATTCCGATATTTCGCCCAGTTGTTTCATCTTTCGTGGTCACCAATGCAATCCCAGTTATCCAGCCACTCATAAGCGCACGGAAACTCTTCGGATCAAGATTTTTGGCCATGTCCTAACGGTAGGGGCAAGGCGGTTCGGGCACTAACTCAACTAACTCAATTAGAACCCAAATTCGGCCTTAGCAATGCAGGGAGCTATTGGTGAGGTGGTGAGGTGGTGAGGTGGGGAGAAAAGGGGGGTTTGAAGGGGGAAGGTGGTTGACAGTGGAGATAAGTGGAGTAAAGTGGGGGATTACTACAGAAAATTGTGCTCACTAGCAGGTGATTTGGTTTAAACCTTTTAAAAAAGTGGGGAAGGGGTTTCAAGTGTTTCTTGGTACTTACCAACCTCGCCTCGACGAAAAAGGGCGAGTAATCCTTCCGGCCCGTTTCCGCGATGAGTTAGCTGCCGGTTTGGTAATTACCAAAGGTCAAGAACGGTGCCTTTACGTTTGGCCCGCAAAAGAGTTTGCCGCACTAACTGAAGCGATGGGCCAAGCCCCTGTTACAGCTAAATCTGCCCGCGATTACATGCGCGTGATGTTTGCCGGAGCACATGACGAGATTCCCGATAAGCAAGGTCGAGTGACGATTCCCCCGTCTCTTCGTACCTACGCCGACCTCAACAAAGAGTGCGTCGTGATTGGCGCAAATACTCGCGTTGAGATTTGGGATGCAACCGCTTGGGAGTCCTACCTCGCAGATCGCGAAAAGGGCTTCGCAGATGTATCTGAGGAGGTATTCCCAGGATTTTTCTAACTCGAAATTTCGGTCACTGCCGCGGCTAGCTATAGCGCATCGACGCCCCTTCCCCGGCGCCGATCAATCCGTCCGGCGGCGGTGTCCGAAGTTTCGAGCTAGCGAATCAAGGGAGTTTTAGAAAGTTAGAAAGAAAGGGGGAGTGCAGTGTTACATCAGCCAGTATTACTTGAGCGATCTCTTGCTCTACTTTCCCCTGCGCTAACGAAAAATAATGCATTAGTTGTTGATGCAACACTCGGTGCTGGCGGCCATTCATTTGAATTGCTAACTCACTTTCCAAATATTCATCTAATTGGAATTGATCGCGATCTAACCGCAATCGATCATGCTAAAACTCGATTAGCAAAATTTGATGGGCGCATTACATTAATCCACGCAATTTATGATCAGATGCCACAAGTTATCGCTGCTGCTGGATACAGCGGAGTTGATGGAATTCTTTTTGATTTAGGAGTCTCATCAATGCAACTTGATGAGCCGGAGCGAGGATTTTCTTACGCACAGAATGCACCGCTTGATATGCGGATGGACTCCACAGATGGAATTACAGCTGCTGAAGTTATAAATACATTTGGCGGAAAAGAGTTAGCACGAATCTTTCGTGAGTATGGTGAAGAACGATTTGCTTCTCGAATTGCAGATCGCATCATTAAAGAACGCGAAGTTGAATTATTTACGAATTCTAGTCGCTTGGCTGAAGTAGTTCGCGAAAGTATACCTGCTGCAACTCGCAGAACTGGTGGACATCCTGCTAAACGCACATTCCAAGCATTGCGGATATTTATTAATGATGAGATTTCGATACTTGAAAGAGCAATTCCAGCAGCATTAAATATCTTAAATCAAAACGGTCGAATGGTTGTGCTCTCTTACCATTCCTTGGAAGACCGAATTGTTAAACGTGCTTTTACTGCAGTTTCAACATCATTTGTTCCACATGGGTTGCCGATTGAACCAACACCAGCTGACTATCGCTTACTAACAAGGCAAAGCGAAAGTGCATCAGATGTTGAAATTTCCGAAAATCCGCGTGCCACTTCAGTGCGTTTACGCGCAATTGAAAAAGTGGGGGGAGTGGCTGCCTAATGGCAATAACTGCTCTCAAGAGTTCACAAGCGCGAAAAATTTCAGCAAATTCAATAAATTCATTTCCACGACTACATAGATTGCCAGACCCTGTATTGCGCCTTGTTGCTGACCTGCGACCAAGTGAAGGGAAGTCTGTAACAAAGGTAGCATTTAATTCAATAATTTTCGGCGCCATGATTTTCGCATTAGTTTCTGTCATGGGTCTTAATTTGGCTCTTAATCAAGATGCCATCAAGTTGCACCGACTTAAGTTTGAAGCAATTCACTTAGCTGATCTTGAAGAAGCAAATTCTCAAAATTTAGCGCGCATCTCATCACCAGAATCCTTAGCAAAAAAGGCACGACTCCTGGGAATGGTTCTAAGTGGCAACCCTGATTTCTTAATCTTAAATCAACCAAAAGTAAATGAAGTAATGATCAAAGATAAAGGAGCAAAGGAATGAGTCCGCTGCGTATGGCCCAGGGCAGATTGCGAATCTCATTTCTTCTAGTTCTTGTTATCTTCTTATCCTTCTTTGTTAGATTAGTTTTTGTCCAAGCAGTAAATGCACAGGATCGAGCTCATCAAGCTGCACGCGAATTAAATCAAACCGTAGATTTGCCGGCTCCTCGTGGTGAGATAACAGATCGAAATGGAAATGTCTTGGCACGCAGCATTGATGCGTTAGATCTGGTTGTTGATCAAAATTTAATTGGAGACCCTGAAGAAACTGCTAAATTGGTAGCACCAATAATTAATGCTTCTAGTAGTGCCATCGAAAGTAGATTAACCGGTACTCGAAAATTTGTGTATGTGGCTAAAGACATTACTCCGGCACAATGGCTCAAGATTAAAGAAGTTATTGTGAGCAACAATTCTGGTAAGCCAATGTCGGAACGCATTGGTGGATTTTTTACACAACGTGGATTTAAACGAGATTACCCAGGCAAAACTCTCTCCGCAAATACTTTGGGATTTGTAAATTCTGAAGGCGTGGGTGGAGGTGGCATAGAGGCCTCAATGAACACTCTTTTAAGCGGAACTGATGGAGTTTTAACTTATGCAAGCGGCAAAGGCCCATCGATCCCATCAGCAAGACAATCTCTCATTCCAGCAAAAGCTGGCACAAATATCCGCTTAACTATTGATAGAGATTTACAATGGATAACTGAGAATGCAATAGCAAGTGTTGCAAAAAGCACTCGCGCGCAATCGATTACAGCGGTAGTGATGGATCCGGCAACTGGTGAGATTTTGGCATTGGCTACAGCTCCTACCTTTGATCCTAATAAATTTAACTTAACTAAATCAAATTTGCTGCAGAATCCAGCCGTCCAAGATTCATATGAGCCAGGCTCAACCGGCAAAGTAATGACATTTGCTGCAGCACTTCAAGAGAAACTAATTGAACCTACGACTGTTTTTCAAATTCCAGATAAAATTAAAAGAGCAGATCGAATTTTTAATGATCACGAACCGCATCCAAAATGGAAATTAACTTCTACTGGGATTTTAGCCAAATCCAGCAACGTCGGAACTATTCAAATCGGCGAAAAGATGAGCGAAGACACTCTTTATTCATATCTAACTAAATTTGGCATAGGCCAACAGTTAAATATGGGATTGCCAGGAGAAAGTGCTGGAATTTTTAGTCCAGTAAACAAATGGTCAAGGTCTACCGCACCAACTGTGGCATTTGGACAAGGTTATTCACTTACTACAATTCAAGCGACCAGTGTTTTTGCAACCATTGCAAATGGTGGAGTTCGCGCCGCTCCTCATATTGTTGCTGGAACAAGTAATCAAAATGGTCATTACACACCAAAGGAAAATAATTCTGGAGTTAGAGTCATTGATAAAGAGGTTGCGACCACTTTAAGTTTAATGATGGAGAGTGTTGTTGCTGAAGGCGGAACGGCACCAAGTGCGCAAATTTCAGGATACAGAGTTGCTGGAAAAACTGGAACTGCCAATAGGTTCAATGATAAGTGCCGTTGCTACAGTGGTTACACGGCTTCATTTATTGGATTTGCACCGGCAGATAAACCACGTTTTGTTATGAGCATAACTATCCAGGATCCAAAGGGAATCCATTGGGGTGGGTATCTGGGTGGTCCAGTCTTCAAAGAAGTCA
This sequence comes from Candidatus Nanopelagicaceae bacterium, assembly GCA_009694285.1. GTDB lineage: Bacteria > Actinomycetota > Actinomycetes > Nanopelagicales > Nanopelagicaceae > UBA3012. The sequence goes on from SHVK01000001.1 coordinate 78,879, forward strand.
TCTCTTACGCACTTAAAAGTTATCAAGTAGCACCTACAGGTAAGTTGAATGAAGCCTTTCCACTGGATGCTGCAACATTAAAAAAGCGCGAAAAAATCTCTACTGCAGCATCAGTCAGGGATTGAGATTTAAGATGCGATCAAATTTACTTTCAGAGTATTCACTTTCTTTAAGTGAAATTGCAAACTTAATTGGATCTTCAGAAGTTATCTCAGGCAAAAATGATCTACGAATACATGGGCTGACTCTAGATTCTAATGATGTTATAGAAGGGGATTTATTTGTAGCACTCCCGGGACTAAAAGCACATGGTGCTGAATTCATTGATTTAGCAGTTGCAAGCGGAGCAGTTGCGGTTCTTACCGACGCTTCAGTGAAAATAGATACTGATGTGCCAGTTATTCGCGTAACTAATCCAAGATTTTGGCTAGGAATAGTTGCCGATAAATTCTATAGAAACCCATCAGGTGCTATAAATGTAATTGGAATAACTGGAACAAATGGCAAGACAACAACTTCTTATCTATTGCAGCAAATTTGGGAGTTTAATAACAGAGCTTCTGGCTTGATCGGCACAGTTGAAACCCGCATTGGCGATGAAATCTTTCCAACTATTCGAACAACACCCGAAGCTCCTGAATTGCAATCGATTTTCGCCATTATGAGAGAAAGACATAATTTGAATGTGGTAATGGAAGTCTCTAGCCATGCCTTAGCTCTAAATAGAGTTGATGGAACTAAATTTTCTGTTGTGGCATTTACGAATTTAAGTCATGATCATTTAGATTTTCATGAAAATATGGAAAATTATTATCAAGCAAAAAAGTGCCTCTTTAAATTTGGATTTTCCGAAAAGGCCATAATAAATATTGATAATTCTTGGGGTAAACGATTATATGATGAAACAGAAATTGAAAAAATTTCAGTCTCTGCTCATAACCAACAAGCCAACTGGAAAATCACCGGAACTACTTCAAGTGGTTCAAGAGTTCAACTTACTATTGTCGGGCCTGGCGGTATTTTGCTTTCAATTGAGACTCCATTAATTGGAGATTACAACAGTGCAAATGTATTAATGGCACTTGCTCTTGCCGTAGAAAGTGGAATCGACCCATTAGCTGCAGCTGATGCACTCAACACAGCAAAAGGTGCACCAGGAAGAATGGAATTAGTTGATCTTGCTCAGAATTTCACCGCAGTAGTCGATTACGCACATACTCCAGACGCAGTAAGCGCCGCTCTAAAAGCAGTTCGAGGTGCAACTAAGGGGAAAATCATCGCAGTATTGGGATGCGGTGGCGACAGGGATGCGGCAAAACGCCCTTTAATGGGTAACTCATTAATTTCAGGTGCGGACATCGCAATTTTTACAAGTGATAATCCACGAAGTGAGGATCCACTTTCTATTCTTGACCAAATGCATGAAGGCATTCAACTAGCAGAGAATCATTTCATAATAGTTGATAGACGGGAAGCAATTAAATTCGCAGTAGACAATGCATCACAAAATGATTGTGTAGTAATACTCGGCAAGGGCCATGAAACTGGTCAAGAGATTATGGGAAAAATTTCTCCATTTGATGACAGAATTGAATTAAAAGATGCAATCAGGAGCACAAAATGATTCCATTAACAATCTCTCAAATTTCAGAAGTAGTTGGAGGGAAAGTAGTAGGAGACGGAAACAAATTAATCACTGGACCGGCATTTTTTGATTCTCGAGAAATAATTTCAAATGGCATATTCTTGGCACTTAAAGGTGAGCAGGTAGATGGTCATGATTTTGCTCTTCAGGCGCTCTCAGACGGAGCGGGCGTAGTTATTTGCAACCGTGAAGTTGGACTGACCTGCATCGTGGTAGTAGATGTGGTTGAAGCGATTACAAAACTAGCCGCTCATGTAAGACAAATAATTTCTGGAATGAAAGTTATCGCAATAACTGGCTCGCATGGAAAGACCACAACTAAAGATTTAGCTAAGCATCTGTTATCGATGATGGGTGAAACCGTTGCTCCAAAATCTTCTTTCAATAATGATTTAGGCGTACCGATTACGATTTTAGAATGTCAGGAAAATACCAAATTTTGCATTTTAGAAATGGGAGCAAGAAAAGTAGGAGACATTGCAAAACTCGAGCGAAGATTTCGTCCGGATGTTGGAGTTGTTCTTGGAGTAGGAAGTGCCCATATCGGAGTTTTCGGTTCACAAGAGGTAATCGCTACAGCAAAAAGTGAAATGGTAAATAACTTAGAACCATCCAAAACTGCAATTTTGGGTTCTTACGATAATTTAACGATTGAAATGCAGAATTTAACAAAAGCGAAAGTTATGACTTTTGGTGAAAAATTAAATGATGATGTTAGAGCCACTGATATTGAAATTCGTGAAGGTTTTGCTCATTTTGATTTGGTTACTTCCTTTGGTCGTGAAAGCGTTGCACTTAGACAAGCAGGTAGACATCAAGTTGCAAATGCGTTGGCTGCTGCAGGAATTGCAACTGCATTTAATATGCCGATAGACAAAATCAGCGCTGGGCTCTCAACGGCCGAGAGTTCGAGTAAATGGCGCATGGAATTGCATGAAATAGCAGGAAGATTGATTATTAACGATTCCTACAACGCGAATCCGGAAAGCATGTATGCGGCCCTTGATTCGCTGCGCCTGTTTGCTCAAGAGCGAGGCGGGCGAGCCTGGGCATTTTTAGGAAAGATGCATGAACTGGGAGAATATTCACTCTCAGGACATCACAAGGTTAGTCGCAGAGCGATTGATTTAGAGATTGATCATTTGGTGGCAATTGGCACACCCGAATACTTGGGCGAAACCGACTTGGGTTCTACTGAAATTTTATTAGTTGAAAATATTGAAAGCGCACGGGAAATAGCAACAGGAAGTGAAGCCGGAGATGTGATACTTATCAAAGGTTCTAGGGCTGAGGGGTTAGAAAAATTAGCAGAACTTCTAATTGGGGACTTAAATGAGTTACCTATCGATAAAAATGAAGGATAATCGCTCATGAAAGGAATCTTACTTTCTGGTGCGCTCGCATTCTTATTTGCCTTGTTTGCTACGCCTCTTGCAATCAAACTCTTAGTTAAGAAAAGTTATGGGCAATTTATAAGAGATGATGGCCCAACTACACATCACACCAAGCGCGGCACCCCAACTATGGGTGGAACAGTTATCATATTTTCAGTAATTTTTGCATATTTTATTTCGCATTTACTTACCGGAAGAGAACCGACAGTATCTGCACTCTTAGTTTTAGCCCTAATGTTAGGTCTAGGTTTTGTTGGGTTTCTAGATGACTGGCTTAAAGTTTCACGTCAACGCTCTTTAGGATTACGTGCAAGATCAAAAATCTTTGGGCAAAGTATCTTTGCGATTTCTTTTGCTTGGGCGGGTTTAAATTTTCCAGATGACACGGGACTGACTCCAGTTTCATTACATTTATCTACAGTCCGGGATACCTCACTTAAATTAGGAGCTGTCGCTGTAGTTGTTTGGGTTTTCTTGATGATAGTTGCTACAAGTAACGGAGTAAATTTAACTGATGGATTAGATGGACTAGCCACCGGTGCATCGGTCATGAGCTTCTTGGCATTTGTGTTAATTGGCGTGTGGGAGTTTGGTCAAAGTTGTACCATTTCTCCTGGAATAAAATGTTATCAAGTACGTGATCCGCTCGATTTGGCAGTTTTATCAGCAGCCCTTGCTGGAGCAACTTTTGCATTCCTCTGGTGGAATGCCAGCCCAGCAAAAATTTTTATGGGAGATACAGGATCCCTTGCATTAGGCGGCGCTCTAGCAGGATTAGCTGTAACTTTGCGAACTGAACTCTTATTAATTCTTATTGGTGGATTATTCGCAATAATTACCTTATCTGTAATTTTGCAAGTTGGTTATTTCAAAGCAACCAAAGGAAAACGTTTATTTCGTATGGCACCACTACAACATCATTTTGAATTATTGGGCTGGGGTGAAGTAACAATTGTGATCCGTTTTTGGATCATCGCCGGACTTTGTGTTGCTGCGGGATTAGGTTTGTTTTACGCCGATTGGGTTGTTGGATAAATGAAACAAGAGATCTTGGTTGCAGGGCTAGGCGTGACCGGAATAGCCACTGCTAATGCTTTAGCCAAATTAGGTAAGCAGATTTTAGTATTTGAAGAAGATGCTTCGGCAGCGATGCAAAGTAAAGCAAATGAAATTAGATTAATTGCCAATATCGAAGTCACTTTTATTCAACCTGAAGTCTTGCCAAAATTAATTATTACATCTCCTGGATGGAAGCCAAATCATCCTGTTTTAATCCGTGCATTAAGTAGCGGTTGCGAAGTGATTAGCGAAGTTGAGTATGCATGGCGAATTGATCAGGAAAGCGCTAAACCTAAAATTTGGATTGGTCTTACTGGGACAAATGGGAAAACTACGACTGTGAGTATGGCCGAGGCTATTTTTATTGCTGACGGAAAACGAGCTGTGGCATGTGGCAATATTGGTAAAACTGTTATTGAAGTTATTACTGGTGATGAGAAAGTTGATTACTTGATAATTGAACTTTCTTCTTTTCAATTGCATTGGTCGACTCATCTTCGGCTCCAAAGTGCAGCGATTTTAAATATCGCTGATGATCATTTAGATTGGCATGGATCTTTTCTTGAGTATCTAGCGGCCAAGAAACGCATCACCAATGGCGCTAAACAGATCATCATTAATCGAGATGATCGGCATTTAAATGGAATTGAATTCAAGGGTGATCACAAGCTCGTCAAATTTACGCTCGATGCTCCACGTCCAGGTGAAATTGGGGTAGTTGAAGAGTTGTTAGTTGATCGTGCTTTTGTTGATGATCCGCAAGAGGCAATCGCACTTGCTGAACTTTCTGACATAAATCCACAAGCTCCTCATAATGTGGCTAATGCTTTAGCAGCTATGGCGTTAGCGCGAAGTTGTGGAGTAAATGCCGAATCGATTGCCAAAGGTTTAAGAAATTTTGCTCCTGGACATCATCGGATAGAACAGATTGAACATTCAGCTGGTATTCGTTGGATAAATGATTCAAAGGCGACCAATCCGCATGCTGCAAATGCGTCGCTTGCCGCATTTTCGTCGATCATTTGGATAGCAGGTGGTTTAGCCAAAGGCGCAGATATGGATGAATTGGTAAAAAGTAAATCAAGTCGACTAAAAGCAGTTCTTTTGATAGGCACAGATAGAGAATTGATTTCAAATGCGCTTGCGAAATATGCTCCAGAAATCCCAAATTATTTAATTGATGGTATTTCAGCCGATCAACTGATGGAGAATCTAATTTCGAAAGCTATGGAGTTAGCAGTAAGTGGAGATGTAGTTCTATTAGCACCAGCTTGCGCTTCCATGGATCAATTTACTTCTTATGCGCACAGAGGAGAATTATTTGCCGAAAAGGTAAAGCAACTAATAGGAAGTAATAAATGAAAAAGAATAATTTGGCTGTCAAAAATAATATTTTTTCTAATCCGATCGCTGCTTACAACTGGTTGCTTGGTTCTGCAGGTGTTTTGATCGTACTAGGGCTGATAATGGTTTTGTCAGCTTCTGGAATTCGTTCATACTTCACTTCTGGATCTTCATTTTCCATTGCGGGCCGGCAATTTATGTGGTTCTGCATCGGATTAATTCCAATGTGGTTGACTTTTAAAATTCCACCAAAAGCGTGGAAACGTCTGATACCAGCTTTGCTATTTTTAGTTTTTGGACTTGAGATTGCGGTTTTTGTGCCTGGAATCGGAATTGAAATTAATGGAAATCGAAATTGGATTAATCTTGGATTGTTTACAATTCAACCAAGTGAAATTGCTAAGTTTGCAATCATTATTTGGGCCGCTCAAGTATTAGCGCGACTTGAAAAAAATGAAATTGATCAAAGGCGTGCGGTTTACTCACTAATAATTGGTTTTGGTTTGATAACAGCTCCAATACTTGCAGGTGGTGATTTGGGAACCACTTTAATTCTTGCGGCGATATTGATAGCATTGTTATTTTTATCAGGAATGAAATTACATCATCTTCTTGGTATAAGTGTTGTTGGGGTAATTTTATTATTTGGTGCATTGATGACTAGACAATCTAGATTGGCAAGATTAAGTTCCTTCTTAGACCCTTTCTCGGAAAGCAATTATCATGGTGCAGGTTGGCAGCCAGCCCATAGCATTATGGCGCTAGCTTCTGGTGGGATTTTTGGAGTTGGTTTAGGGGGAAGTCGCCAGAAGTGGGGCAACCTTGGTCCTGAAGCGCACACTGATTTTATTTTTGCAGTTATAGGTGAAGAGATGGGCTTATTTGGAACGATTACAGTTTTGCTGGCTTTCCTAGCTTTTGTTTGGGCTGGAATAAATGTGGCAATCAAAACTAAGGACCCATTTACTAGATATGCGGTTGCCGGAATAGTCGCGTGGATAAGTGTTCAAGCAACAATCAACATTGCATCTGTTATTGGAATGTTTCCAGTAGTTGGTGTGCCATTGCCATTCATCTCATACGGAGGCTCAGCTTTAATTAGTTCGATGATGGCATTGGGATTCTTAGTAGGCGCAGCTAGACGCGAGCCAGGCGCCAAAGTGATTTTAGATAAAAGACCACCTCTGTTTATCTTTAACCGAGGTAATAAATGAAAGTAATAATTGCAGGAGGTGGCACGGCAGGTCATGTTTTGCCTGCGCTGGAGGTGGCAAATGAAATTAAAAAAAGATTTAATAAAGCAGATATTCTTTTTATCGGTTCAAAAGGTGGAGCAGATGAAAAACTGGTGCCTGCAGAGAATTATCAAATCAGATATTTATCAAAAGCTAATTTTCCACGCAAGTTAAATTTGGCTTCACTAACTTTTATCCCTCGCTTTTCCGCGGCGATAATTCAATCCGTGTTTTTATTACGAAGTTCGACTCTCGCCGTAGGTTTTGGAGGTTATGTTGCGACGCCGGTATACATAGCTGCCCGAATACTTGGTATTCCAATCGCAATCCATGAAGCTAATTCGGTCCCGGGACTTGCAAATCGAGTAGGCCGTAAGTGGGCGAAAGTTGTAGCTGTTTTCAACCCAATAAATAATTGGAATGATCAACATGTTATTGGTTTTCCGATGCGAAATAGCATTGTCGAAGCGGCAAAACTGAATGGACAAGATTTATTTTTGGCTAAAGCAGCAGCGCGTAAAGAGTTGGGGTTGCAATCTGAAGGAAGAATTTTACTAGTAATGGGCGGCTCTCTTGGATCACAGAAAATTAATGATGCGGTAATTGCGATAACCACGCGCTTAAATATTGAGAATATTTCCATTTTACATTTAATTGGCGTTGGTAATGCCAAAGCAATTGATTCTGCTGGGTATAAACAGATTCCTTACTTGGCAAAGATGGAGTTGGCTTATTTAGCAGCGGATTTTGTTATTGCAAGAGCGGGGGCAGGAACTTGTGCAGAGATCGAAGCTATGGGATTGCCAGCCGTATTTATCCCATTGTCGATTGGTAATGGTGAACAGGTAGTAAATGCTGAGAAATTCATCACCCGTGGAAGTGCAAAAATCCTACTAAACAGTAAATGCACTTCAGATAATTTATTATTTATAGTTTTAGAAATCAATAAGTCATTTGCGGAAATCTCAAACAATGCTATTTCAAATAAAAGTACTAAATTGTCCGCTGCTGCTGATTTCGTTGATTTGATTGATGAAAAGATTTTGCATTCACACAAAGGGGAATTTTGATGCTAAATGAACCCGTACATTTTATCGGCATCGGTGGTGCGGGAATGAGCGCTATAGCCAGAATACTTTTGGATCGTGGAGTGCAAGTTTCAGGTTCTGACGCAAAAGACTCAATAGTTATAGCAAGTTTGCGAACACTTGGCGCTAAAGTTGAAATTGGTCACCATGGAGATAACATCTCATTGGCAAAAACAGTGGTGGTATCTGCTGCTATAAAAGTAAGTAATCCCGAATTGAAGGCAGCGTTAGAATCGGGGATTCCCGTGCTTTCACGGGCGCAATCCTTGAGTGAATTAATGAAAGGTTACAGATCTGTTGCAGTTGCCGGGACTCACGGAAAAACTACAACAACTTCAATGTTGGCAGTTGCAATCCAAGAGTGCGGCGTTGATCCTTCATTTGCAATCGGAGGGACCCCAAATGATTCAAATTCAAATTCACATCATGGCACCGGAGATATATTTATAGCTGAGGCTGATGAATCTGATAGTTCTTTTTTGGTTTACAATCCTTATGGTGCAATTATTACAAATGTTGAAATAGATCATGTTGATCATTTTTCTTCGAAAGAACAATTGCATGAAACATTCTTTGATTTTGTTAAATCCATAAATGAATTCTTAGTTATTTGCATAGATGATGCTGGCGGAAGTGAAATTGCCAATTCAGTTAAAAAACTTCCATTAAATCTGATTACTTATGGGGAATCAGAAAACTCACAAGTGCGAATTTCACATATTTCAACATTCGCTACTGGCTCTTTTTTTAGAATTACCTGGCAAGGAGTAGTACTTGGTGAAGTTAGTTTAAATATTCCAGGAAGGCATAATGTTCTGAATGCAGCGGCGGCATTGGCCGCTGGATTGGCTTTAGGCTTAAATCCAAATCAATTGATCCTTGGACTTTCCAAATTTCAGGGGGTTCGTCGTAGATTTGAGTTAAAAGGAAATGTAAGAGATATTCGAGTTTTTGATGATTATGCGCACCATCCAACTGAGGTAAGTGCAACTATTGCCACCGCCAGAGAGGTTGTTGAAGATGGCAAGATCATCGTTATTTTTCAACCACACCGTTATTCACGCACACTTGCTTTTACTGAGGGGTTTGCATCCTCTCTGTCAGATGCGGATCAAGTTATTTTATTGGATATTTATGGTGCGGGTGAGGAGTCAATTCCTGGTGCCAGCAGTTCAGTAATCGCCGAGAAGATCCGAGCGTTAGGGACCAAAGTTGATTTTGAACCCTCCATAGTGACAGCGATTGAATTGGCGGTATCTCCGGCTAAAGCCAATGATTTGATCATAACTATGGGCGCCGGAGATGTCACCTCGCTTGGAATGCAGATACTCACGAGATTAGCTGAAGCAGCCAATTCAGATGAATCGTAAAAATATATATTTAATTGCCGCTGTTGTTTTGGTATCGCTCTTGGCATATCTCTTGGGATGGTCAGGATTAATGAACGTAGATCAAATTAAGGTTGCCGGAGTTATTAAAACGCAAAATGTTTCCAAGTTGTCAGTGAAGGAAATTATAAAATTAAGTGGAATTAAAAAAGGGCAGCCAATGGCACGTGTTAATTCATCTGCTGTAAAAAGAAAATTACTTGCTTTTCCGCAAATATTAGATGTAAAAGTCAATCGACAGTTACCTGGCACGGTAGTAATAGATTTGAAGCTGCGAAAAATTGAAATAGCGGTTACCGCTGCCGGAGGTGGGTATCTTGTGGGAGATTCTTCAGGAGTGACTTTTGCAAAAGTAAGTCAAGTGCCGCGTGGAATACCAATTATTAGGGCCTCAACATCCAAGCTATTACTTAGGCAAACTTTGTTGGTCTTTCATTCTCTGCCCCCTAAGATCCAAAATCGAGTAATTTCTATTGACGCTAAAACCCGAGATTCAATAACTTTCAATTTGACCTTAGGGGTACAAATAGTCTGGGGGGGCACACAAGAGCAGGATTTGAAAATTGAGGTTTTAAATGCACTTTTAGCAGATTCTAAGAATAAGAGGGTCAAAATTATTGATATCTCCTCACCTTTAGCTCCTACTGTTAGATAAATTCTTTTACTAAAATTCGCGACACAGAAAAAAAGATTTGCTAGGTGTTTGTAGCCAGAGCGATTCCCCCCTACCTTCAGCCAGGTTTTGCGAACTCGCTCACTCTCAACTAGAGAGTGAGGTTTCGTTAAGGAGGGGGTTCCGTGGCTACACCACAAAATTATTTAGCAGTTATCAAAGTAGTTGGTATTGGCGGCGGCGGAGTAAATGCAGTTAATCGCATGATAGATGTTGGATTAAAAGGTGTTGAATTCATTGCGATTAATACTGATGCCCAAGCTTTATTAATGAGTGACGCTGATGTGAAATTAGATATAGGACGTGCAGTAACTCGTGGACTTGGCGCAGGTGCATCTCCCGATATTGGAAGACAGGCTGCGCAAGATCATATTGATGAAATTACAGAAGTATTACGTGGTGCAGATATGGTTTTTGTAACTGCAGGTGAAGGTGGTGGAACTGGAACTGGCGGTGCACCAATCATTGCAAAAATTGCGCGCGAATTAGGAGCACTAACAGTTGGTGTTGTTACTCGACCATTTACCTTTGAAGGCAAGCGTCGTGCCTCTCAAGCAGATGAAGGAATCGCAGATTTACGTGCAGAAGTCGATACATTAATAGTTATTCCAAATGATCGACTTTTGTCGATTTCAGATCGCAATATAACCGCACTCGAAGCATTTAAAAGCGCGGATCAAGTACTGCTTGCCGGTGTGCAGGGAATTACAGATTTGATCACTACGCCTGGTTTAATCAATCTAGATTTTGCAGATGTTCGCAGCATTATGAAAGATGCCGGATCAGCATTAATGGGTATTGGTTCCGCTCGTGGCGAAGCGCGTGCAACTCGTGCTGCTGAGAGTGCTATAGCCAGCCCATTACTTGAAGCCTCAATAGATGGTGCACACGGAGTGCTCCTGTCGATTGCCGGAGGATCTGATTTAGGTTTATTTGAAATAAGTGAAGCCGCAGAATTAGTAGCAGCTTCGGCTCACCCAGATGCAAATATTATTTACGGCACTGTAATTGATGATGCATTAGGGGATGAGGTGCGGGTGACTGTGATTGCTGCGGGCTTTGAAGGGGGAGAACCTACAAAAATCATCTCACCTCCACCAAGTGTTTCTGCGGTAGCTCCTGTAGCGGTACCCTCAAGTAATGAAAAGAGTGACCCAATTGATATTGCTGCCGCTATCACTACCGCTCCACCGCGTGAACGCAAGCGCATTGTCTTCGAAGAAGATGGATCCGTTGAAGAGTTGGATATCCCAGATTTCCTTAAGTAAATGAAGTTTTACTATACCGATAGAAATGGTGGCGTCAGCGCGGCCCCATTTGCCACCTTCAATTTGTCAGCTAATGTCGGGGATGATCCTGTTGCGGTTGCAAAAAACCGTGAAGCATTAGCCGCAAAAGTTGAAGTGGCTCCTGCAAAATTGTTTTTTATGGAGCAAGTTCACGGAAATGAAATTGCGATAATTGATAAAGAGAGTGACCCTTCGATCTCCCCAACTGCCGATGCTTTGATTACGAGAGAATTAAATTATGGCCTAACGGTGATGTTTGCAGATTGTGCTCCACTTTTACTTTCCAGCAAGCAAGTGTCTGCCGCCGTACATGTAGGTCGCAAAGGATTATTGGCAGATATTGTTGACAAAGTAGTGGTTCAAATGCGCGACATGGGTGCTATTGGAATTAGCGCTCAGATTGGCCCAACTATTTGCGGAAAATGCTATGAAGTATCAGCGGAAATGCGTGATGAGGCTGAAGACTTTATGCCGATAGCTGCTAGTCAAACTCGCAGATCTGCTCCAAGTATTGATATTCCAAAAGCAATTATCTCAATCTTGTCTACCGCACAAATTCCGGGAAAATGGAATGGTGTTTGCACTCATGAAGATCAATCTTTTTTCTCATACCGTCGAGACAAACTCACCGGCCGCCAAGCCGGAGTAGTGGTGCACGGAAGACGTTAATGTCTAGTAGCGCGAGACATCATGAGATTTCTCAAAATTTAGCTGCGGTAGAACGTGAGATTTGCCTTGCCGTCAAAAAGAGCAATCGAGAGAGATCTGAAATAACTTTAATCGTTGTTACAAAAAATTTTCCAGCTAGTGACGTTGTGCATCTTTATGATTTAGGAATTCGTAATTTTGGCGAAAATCGAGATCAAGAGGCTAAGGCTAAAGTTGAAGAGTTCAAAAATTACGTTGCTGATGATGCGAAAAATGAAAAAGAGATTAAATGGCATTTCCAAGGACAGTTACAACGAAATAAATTACGATCAATTGCAACTTGGGCAGATTTTATTCATTCATTTGATCAAGAAAGATATTTGCTGCCGCTCCAACAATTGTCCATAGAGTTAGAAAAACCAATCTCACTGCTACTGCAACTCTCTTTAGATCTTCCGATTCGACCAGACCGTGGGGGAGTAGCACCAGAGGAGTTGATTGAATTAGGGGAAAAAGTGAAGCAGTATTCAGGATTAAAACTGCAAGGATTAATGGCCGTAGCGCCATTAGATGTGGCCCCTGAATTGGCTTTTAACGCACTTAAAACCATTAGCGGGACTTTTTTAAAGGCTTTTCCAGATGCTGATTGGATCTCTGCCGGGATGAGTGGTGATTTTGCCGCAGCAATCGCAGCCGGCGCGACACATTTAAGAGTTGGCAGTTCAATCCTCGGATCACGCGTATAAGACAGGTATCGTTATAGGCATGTCGAGTCCGCTACGTAAAATGGCCCTTTATCTTGGACTTGTTGATGACGGAAGTGCCGGCGAAGAGAGTTTTACACCTTCAACTGCTAAATCCGCACCAGCAGCCCGTCCGCGTCCAGTAATCCCAAATCTAGTTTCGAGTGCCCGTCGTTCTGTTGAATTAGTGCACTCGGCACCTCAAACGCATGCACTTGCTTTGGATCTAGATGCGCCAGTAGAAAAAATCGTAACTTTGCATCCACGCAGTTATAACGATGCGCGGACAATTGGGGAGCATTACCGTGAATACACCCCTGTGATTATGAACTTAACTGAAATGGATGATGCGGATGCAAAACGGTTAGTTGATTTTGCAGCAGGATTAGTATTTGGTCACCGTGGAGTTATTGAGAAAGTGACTAAGAGCGTCTTTCTTTTGTCACCACCAAATGTAAAAGTGTCACCTGAAGAGAAAGTGGCTGCCGCAGAGGCGAGCTTCTTTAATCAGAGCTAATCAAATCTAATGGGAGCGCTTGGTTCAGTTTTACACTCAGTACTGCAATTATTTATAATTACATTAATCGCTCGCTTAGTCTTAGATTATGTACAAATGTTTGCCCGAAATTGGCGTCCAAAAGGAATCGCTTTAGTTCTTGCTGAATTCGTATTTACAATTACTGAAAAGCCATTGGTTTTTGTACGTAAATTTGTACCACCACTGCGAGTGGGATCGGTCAATATCGACTTGGCATTTGTATTGCTATTTTTTGGAGTTCAACTTTTGATGCGTTTTGTGGTGCTTCTATAACCGCAAAAGTTTCAACCCGAGTTCTAGCTCCCCATCAGCAAATTTCAAGGATGAATCTTTTTCAACTTCCAAAGCTAGAACTTCTTCCGAAATAAGTTTTATTCCGCTTTCTAGGGCGTCGCTAACTTCAGCAGAACCGTTCCAAATCAATTTGATCCGATCAGAGACATCAAAGCCAGCATTTTTGCGTTCCTCTTGAATGGCCCGAATAATCTCGCGAATAACACCTTCTTGATGTAACTCTGGCGTGATGGTTAAATCAATGGCAACACTTTCACCATCGTGAGAAGCCACCGCCCATCCACTGCGTGGAGTTTCAGTAATAATTAGATCCTCTTCATTGACTTCAAAGTTGGAATCATTGCTGAGAATAATTTGTGGCTGACCACTGCGCACCTTTCCAACAACATCTGCGGCATTAAGTTTTGATAAAGCAGTTGCGATCTCTTGTACATTTGCACCATATTTGGTGCCAAGTGTTCGGAAATTGGCTTTAATTGAGTAATCAACAAGTTCACCGTCAGCAGTTGATAGATCTTCGATCCGATGGACATTTAACTCATCGGCAATCTCACTTTGTAATTCGTGACTTAATCGGGCAAAACCAGAGATAAGTGCCCGGCCAAGAGGTTGCCGAATCTTTACTCCAGACTCAGCACGTGCGGCTCTACCAAGCTCTACGAGTCTGCGCGTAGCAGCCACGGCATCACCTAGTGCTAGATCAACCGAACCTTGATTAAAGATCGGCCAATCAGCCAAGTGAACTGAATCAACTACATCTGGTTGGACAACTTTGATTACATCTTGCCAAACTTTCTCCGTGATGAAAGGCACCATTGGAGCCATGATTAAAGTAAGCGATTTAATGCAATGGTGCAAAGTTTCCAAAGCTTGTGCATCGCCATCCCAAAATCTGCGACGAGAACGTCTGACATACCAATTTGATAATTCATCAATAAATGTTGCCAAGGCGCGACCTGCGCTTTGTGAATCAAAATCTGTGAGAGAGCGATCACATTCGTCGATTGTGCGGTTTAGTTGTGAAATGATCCAACGATCAAGAGTATTTTTAGAATTTAATACACCTGTTGGTTTGAAATCAGCGGCTTTTCCGTAAAGAGTTAGGAAGGAAACGGTATTCCAGTAAGTTAATAAAGTTTTACGGATCACATCGGAAATCGCATCATGACCAACGCGACGAGATGCCCAAGGCGATCCAGCAGCCAACATGTACCAACGTACGGCGTCAGCCCCATGTTTATCCATCAAAGGCATTGGCTCTAAAACATTTCCAAGATGCTTGCTCATCTTGCGACCATCTTTATCTAAAATATGTCCGAGACAGAGCACAGTTTTGTATGAGGATTTATCAAAAACTAATGTTCCTATGGTCATCATTGTGTAGAACCAACCTCGAGTTTGATCGATCGCTTCACAAATGAAATCAGCTGGATAAGTTTTTTCAAACGCCTCTATGGAACCAGGCTTGTGTGGGTACCCCAATTGCGCAAATGGCATTGCGCCTGAGTCATACCAACAGTCGATTACTTCTGGAACTCGCTTCATTTGACCACCACATTGCAGGCAATCAAAATAAATTTCATCAACAAATGGTCGGTGTGGATCCAACGCATCTAAATCATTACCAGTTCGTGCGCTCAGCTCTTTTCGGGATCCGATGCATTCAAGGTGGCCTTCGTCGCATCTCCAAATTGGTAGTGGAGTGCCCCAATAGCGGTTTCTGGAGAGCGCCCAATCAATATTATTTTCAAGCCAATCGCCGTATCTTCCGCTCTTGATAGTTTCTGGATGCCAATCAGTGTTTGTGTTTTCACGCATCAGGGCTTCTTTGATTGCGGTAGTTCGGATGTACCAAGATGGTTGTGCGTAATACATCAATGGGGTGTGGCACCGCCAGCAATGTGGGTATGAGTGTTGATACTGCAGATGCTTGTAGAGGACTCCAAGCTTTTTTAACTCTTTAACCAATACTTTGTCACTATCTTTGAAGAACATACCTCCAACAACTGGAACTTCACTTAGAAACTTTCCGTCTCCAGCAATGGGATTAACTACCGGCAAATTGTATTTCCGGCAAACGATCAAATCTTCGGCACCAAATGCGGGTGATTGATGGACTAAGCCAGTTCCATCTTCGGTTGTCACATAATCAGCCAGTACTACGAAATGAGCGTCTGGTATCTCAACAAAATCAAAGGGTCTTTTATATTTGGTATGTTCTAAATCTTTTCCAGAAATCTCTTCAATGATTTGCAGATTTTCGCCCAGGATTTTAATTAAGGGCTCAGCCACTACATATATTTCATTTTCTTCAGTTTTTGCAACTAGATATTTGACTTTTGGATGCACGGCAATTGCAGTATTTGAAACTAGTGTCCACGGAGTTGTAGTCCAAACCAGTAATTTGGCATCAATCTCTGCTAAGTGGCCAGAGGTAATCGGAAATGAAACAAATACAGAAGGGTCAGTTATATTTTCATAACCTTGTGCAAGTTCATGATCGGATAATCCAGTTCCACATCGCGGACAGTATGGAGCCACACGGTGGTCTTGAACTAAAAGTCCTTTTTTCCAAATCTCGCTGATTGACCACCAGACACTATCTATGTATTCGGGTGACATGGTCCAATAAGCTTTTTCAAAATCAACCCAGAAACCCATGCGTTCTGTCATCTCAACAAAAGCACCAACATGACGTTGTACCGATGTGCGACATTTCTCATTAAATTCCGCGACACCATATTTTTCAATATCTGATTTACCCGTGAAACCTAATTCTTTTTCAACCGCAAGTTCAACCGGCAATCCGTGACAATCCCATCCAGCAAAACGCGGAACAAATGCACCTTTCATTGTGTGAAACCGCGGAAAGAGATCTTTAAATACGCGGGCTTCGATGTGATGAGTCCCCGGCAAACCATTTGCTGTCGGTGGACCTTCGTAAAAAGTCCATTCCCGGGCACCGGGAATATCGCGGACAGCGGTGCTCTTGGCAAAAATTTCTCCAGTGCGCCAAAATTCGAGGATTTGATGTTCCATTAATGGTAAATCAATTTGGGCAGACAGGGCTGTGTAACTCGGGTACGTCAGGCTCCCAGAAGATTTACCTTTATCCGCGTTCATCAAGCTCCTCGATCCAAGATAGTTAAATACTCATCTATCTGGAGGGACGCTCACTTACGCGATGCGCGGTACCACCCACCTTGTTCCCCAACCCGATGACTACTTCTGAATGCCGTTTACGGGCCAGACAACCACTTAACTCAACCGGTTCTACCTCATCAACAATATTGCGAAGTTATCACGCAAAATCTTGATAAATCTTCCGAACGCTCCCAGGGTGATCGCCCTGATCAATACGTTTGACGCTAGTGAGTGCCAGCATCGAGGGGGAGTCTAGCGAGTCGAAAGGCTAGTAATGGCCCATTGACCTCGACAGGACTAACCTGTGCCGCCATGGGCACAAATAAGCAGAGAAAGCCAGCTAAACCAGCCAAAAAAGCTGTGAAGGCCGGCAAACTAGGTAAGCCAACTAAATCAGCTAAACCAGCTAAACCAGCCAAAAAATCGGTAAAAACAGTAAAAACAGCCCCAGCCAGACCAATAAAAAAAGCGGTAAAAAAAGCACCGGTTAAGAAAATCGCACCTAAGAAAGTGGTCGCCAAAAAAGCCGCAGCGGTAAAAGCTCCAGGAAAGCCATTTCCTAAAAAAGATAATCCGGTTCCCGCAGTTGTCGAACCACCTAAAAATTTGCCGAAAAATGCAGCAGCAACAGCGGCCGCCGATGGATTTCAAAGAAGATTAACTCTCCCGCCACCTGCAAAAATTGAGAAGCGAACATCTAAAGCTGGGATGTTGAAACCTTTGCGCGATATTCCTACTCCACTTGTTGCGGCAGCAACTGAAGCGCCTTGGAGTAATTCCGAGTTGAAAGAGATGAAAGTTGAGTTATCAAAAGAATTAATTCGTTTGCGCGCTGAACTTGTACTTGCAGAAGCACAAGCAGAAGATTTATTACAAGATTCGGGAGATGGCGCCGGAGATGACCAAGCAGATGCAGGCGCAAAAACTTTTGAACGTGAGCATGAAATATCACTTGTATACAACGCAAGAGATATGGTGATGCAAACTGAGCACGCACTGGATCGAATAACTGCTGGTTCGTACGGAAAGTGTGAAGATTGTGGAAATGCAATTGGTAAAGCACGATTGCAAGTATTTCCCCGCGCCACACTTTGCATGATCTGCAAGCAAAAAGAGGAAAGACGTTAATTAATACTAAGATAAAAATCGTTAGTGGAACTGCCCTATTTATTTTTATCTTAGATTTAGCAACCAAGGTTTGGGCAACTAACGCACTTGAAGGAAAAAGTTCCCGATCGATTATTGGAAATTTTCTACGTCTGGAATTTGCGCGTAATTCGGGGGCTGCCTTTAGTTCATTTACTGGCCTGACAGTAGTTCTGACATTGCTTGCAATCGGCGCTTTGGTAGCAATTATTTGGTACACACCCAGAATTTCGCACCCACTCTGGGCGCTCGGCTTTGGCTCACTCACAGGTGGAATTTGTGGAAATTTGGCAGATCGATTATTTAGAGAACCAGGATTTATGCAAGGGGAAGTTGTTGATTGGATCAGATTACCTAATTGGCCGTTATTCAATGTCGCAGATTCATTTATAGTTACCTCAGTAGCTTTGATGATTTTCCTATCATGGCGCGAAGTTCCAATTCGAACGGTCGTAGTTGAGGATGAGTGAAAGTGAAGTAAGAAGAATTAGCGCCCCAGAAGGTGTTGATGGAGAACGATTAGATAGTGCCCTTGCACGAATGTTGGGATTTTCGCGGACTGCTGTTGCAGAAATGGCGGAAAATGGCGCCATCAGTATTAATGGTCGCGAAGTAAATAAATCTCATCGAGTTAACGCTGGTGATTTAATTGAAGTTGTGATCAATACTGTTGTTCGGGTACCTCTTGAAATTGTGGCTACCGATGTCGCAGAGCTTGAAATAATTTATGAGGACAGCGACCTACTTATTATCGACAAGCCAATTGGTGTTGCCGCGCACCCAAGTGTGGGATGGACTGGGCCAACAATTGTCGGAGTTCTCGCAAGCCGGGGTGTTGCACTTTCGACTTCAGGACCCGCTGAAAGACAGGGGATTGTTCACAGATTAGATGTTGGCACTACAGGTTTGATGGTTGTTGCGAAATCTGAGAATGCTTATTCGAGTCTTAAAGAACAATTTCGGGCTCGCGAAGTTTCCAAAATTTATCACGCCGTTGTACAAGGCCATCCGGATCCAACTCGGGGAACAATTGATGCACCGATAAATCGCCACCCTCGCGAAGAGTTTAAATTTGCCGTTGTTGCTGATGGGAAACCCAGCATTACTCACTATGAAACTGTTGAGGCTTTTCCTGGAGCGACACTTGTTGAGATTGAATTGGAAACTGGCCGCACTCACCAAATTAGAGTTCACTTTGCAGCTTTGCGTCACCCATTGGTTGGAGATCTCATGTACGGGGCCGATCCCACACTTGCGAGTAGGTTGGGATTGAGTAGACAGTGGCTGCACGCGGTTCGGTTAAATTTCACCCACCCAGCTAGTGGGGAATCAGTGACCTTTACCTCTAAATATTCGGCCGACTTGGAAGCAGCTCTTGGGCTTTTGCGCGTTGCCGGCACGCCAAAGCGATAATCTCACCGATCGTGAGCACTCCCACCCCTCAGATTGGGCAGCCTGAGCAAGTCGCTGGCCAAACCGACCCCTCTAAACAATTTGTGCATTTGCATGTACATAGTGAGTACTCAATGCTTGACGGAGCTGCTCGGGTAAGAGAGTTAGTTAAAGAGGTAGCTGTTTCTGGAGCACCGGCGATTGCAATTACTGACCATGGAAATTTATTTGGTGCCTATGAATTTTATAAAGAAGCACAAAATGCAGGAGTAAAACCAATAATTGGTATAGAGGCATACATCGCTCCTGGATCACGTCATGAACGCAAACGTGTTAAGTGGGCTGAAGGTGGCGAAGATGATGTTTCTGGTGGTGGCGCCTATACCCATATGACAATTTTGGCCGAAAATAACGTCGGTCTCCACAATTTATTTAGATTATCCTCATTGGCATCCCTTGAAGGGTATTACTACAAACCGCGGATGGACCGTGAATTACTTTCTCAATACTCAACGGGGCTAATTGCGACAACGGGTTGTCCTGGTGGCGAAATTCAAACGCGCTTACGAATGGGTGCATATGCCGAAGCCAAACGAGCTGCAGCTGATTACCAAGATATTTTCGGAAAAGAGAATTATTTCCTTGAGTTAATGGATCATGGAATTTCAATTGAAAGTCGCGTTCGTGAAGATTTAATGAAATTATCAAAAGATTTAAAATTACCATTATTGGCTACTAACGATCTGCACTACACCTATGAAAAAGATAGCGTGGCACATGAAGCCCTGTTGTGCGTTCAATCAGGATCTACTTTGGCCGATCCAAAGAGATTTAAATTTGAAAACGGGGAGTTTTATTTAAAATCAGCGGCACAGATGCGAGAACTGTTTAAAGAAATTCCGGAATCTTGCGACAACACCTTACTTATTGCCGAGCGTTGCGAAATATCATTCCGCGAAGGTGAAAATCTCTTGCCACAATTCCCAGTCCCAAAAGGGGAGACGGAAGAGTCATGGCTCGCTAAACAAGTGGCGCGTGGTTTACTGAAACGATTCCCAGATGGTGTCCCAGAAGAGCATCGAGCGCGGGCAGAGTTTGAAGTTTCTGTTATGTGCCAAATGGGATTCCCAGGGTATTTTTTAGTTGTTGCAGATTTAGTACGACATGCACATGATCGGGGAATTCGAGTTGGTCCCGGACGTGGTTCGGCAGCCGGTTCTGTTGTCGCTTATGCACTTGAGATAACTGGCCTTGACCCAATTAAGCACGGCTTACTTTTTGAGCGTTTCCTAAATCCAGAGCGTATTTCAATGCCTGATATCGATTTAGATTTTGATGAGCGTCACCGCAGCGAAATGATTAGGTATGCAACCGAGAAGTACGGTGAAGAACGAGTTGCTCAAATTATTACTTACGGAACTATTAAAGCAAAGCAATCAATTAAAGATGCCACAAGGGTATTGGGTTATCCATATGCGATCGGTGAGCGAGTAACTAAAGCGCTTCCTCCAGCAGTAATGGGTAAAGAGATATCACTAGCTGGAGTATTTAATCCAGATGATGATAGATATGTAGAAGCTGGCGAAGTGCGCGCTTTGTACGATGCAGACCCAGATATAAAACGAGTCATAGATACCGCAAAAGGACTTGAAGGGCTAAAGCGGCAATGGGGAGTTCACGCCGCTGGAGTAATTTTAAGTAAAGAACCACTACTTGATGTGATACCAATTCAAAGACGTGAAGCTGATGGAGCTATCATTACTCAATTTGATATGGGCGCCTGTGAAGCACTTGGCTTACTCAAAATGGATTTCTTGGGATTAAGAAACTTAACCGTTCTAGATGATTGCCTTAGAAATATTAAGTTGAACAAGGATGAAGTTTTCAGATTAGAAGATTTAACTCTAGATAATAAAAAAACTTTTGAAATGTTAGCTCGTGGTGAAACCCTTGGAGTATTTCAACTCGATGGCGGACCAATGAGATCTTTACTTCGCTCACTTGCTCCAGATTCATTTGAAGATATTTCTGCGGTTATCGCGTTGTATCGACCTGGACCAATGGGCGCTAATGCCCACAATGATTATGCAGATCGAAAAAATAAACGAAAACCGGTTTTGCCAATCCACCGCGAACTTGCTGAGCCCTTGCAAGAGATATTAGGGGACACTTACGGATTGATCGTTTACCAAGAACAGGTAATGGCAATAGCGCAAAAATTAGCGGGATTCTCACTTGGTGGCGCAGATCTTCTTCGTAGAGCAATGGGAAAGAAGAAAAAGGAGATTCTCGATAAGGAGTACATCCCTTTCCAAGCCGGAATGCGCGAGCGCGGTTATTCAGACCAATCAATTGAAATGCTTTGGGAAATTTTGGTGCCATTCTCTGATTACGCATTTAACCGTGCGCACAGTGCCGGATATGGAATGGTCTCTTATTGGACTGGTTATTTGAAAGCTAATTATCCAGCGGAGTACATGGCCGCATTATTAACAAGTGTTGGTGATGACAAAGATAAGAGCGCCCTTTATCTAAATGAATCTAGGCGGATGGGAATTAAAGTTTTAGCACCAGATGTAAATGAATCTGATGCTGATTACACACCTCGTGGAGAAGATATCCGGTTTGGATTAGCTGCTGTTAGAAATGTGGGCGAAGGAGTGGTTGCATCGATTGCTGCCACCCGTATTAAAAAAAGCAAGTTCACTTCATTTGATGATTTCTTAGCCAAGGTAGATGGAAATGTCTGCAACAAAAAAACTATTGAATCTTTAATTAAAGCCGGAGCCTTTGATTCCCTTGGCCACACTAGACGTGGCTTGATGGCAATTTATTTAGAAGCATTAGATAGCGTGATTGAGGCAAAGCGTGCCGAAGCACTCGGTCAGTACGACTTATTTGGTTCGACTACAGGTGATGAAGTCACTGGATTAGAGTTGAAGTATCCGATTGAGGAATGGGATAAAGCAACACTGCTTGCTCATGAACGTGAAATGCTCGGACTCTACGTTTCAGATCACCCATTACTTGGAATCGAATCAACATTGGCAGCGTTAGTTGATCGCCCGATCAGTGAAATATCAGGTGATGAAGTTGGCCATGACGACATTGTGACTATTGGCGGATTGGTAACTTCAATTCAACGAAAAGTTACTAAGGCGGGCGCCTCTTGGGCAATCGTTACTATCGAAGATTTGGCTGGCGCAATTGATGTGATGTTTTTTTCAAGTACTTATTCCCAACATGCCACTGCCCTTTCAGAGGATGTGGTTGTAATCGTGCGCGGCAGAGTTGATCGACGTGAAGACACACCTCGAATCATGGCTCTGGATTTATCACTTCCAGATTTAGCACAAGAACGCCGTGGTCCGCTGATCGTTTCGCTGCCATTTGCCAGATGCACTCCTCCTATTATTGACCGAATGAAAGAAGTTTTGCGTTCCCACCCGGGGGCAACTGAAGTCCATCTCAGGTTGGAGACCCCAACTAGTAGCACCGTTATGAAGATCGATGATGGCTTGCGGGTGAGTGTTTCTCCGAGTTTAAGTGCTGATCTAAAAGCATTATTAGGACCCACCTGTTTGGTGTAGCAATTCATTAATTGTTCCGACCTCTAACCGAATTGGTTCGGTAGAGTACGCAGGTGAGCACACCGGCAGATCGATTGATCCGCAGAATTGATCTGACTGGAAATCAAGATTTCAGTAGAGGCAATATCCGCAATTTATTGCCACGAGCTGATATGGATATTGAGGCTGCTCTTGTGGTTGTGAAGCCACTGCTTGAAAGAATCAAAAAAGAGGGCGAAAAAGCAGTTATCGCAATTACCGCTGAAATTGACGGCGTAAAAATTCCGCAATTACGAGTACCAGCAGAAATTATTCAAAAGGCTCTTCTTGAGTTGGACCCCAAAGTCAAGGAAGCTTTAGTTGAAGCCATAAAGCGAATTGAAAAAGTGCACAACGATCAAAAGCGTGCTGAAAAACAAACAGATGTTGTCCCTGGTGGTTATGTTATCGAACGTTGGATTCCAGTTGATCGCGTTGGACTTTATGTTCCCGGAGGCAAAGCCGTTTATCCAAGTAGTGTGATGATGAATGCAATTCCAGCCAAAATTGCCGGAGTGAAATCTTTTGCTGTTGCATCACCTCCGCAAAAAGATTTTGATGGATATCCGCATCCAACAATTTTAGCTACTTGCGCGCTTCTTGGAGTCGATGAAATTTATTCCGTTGGCGGAGCACAAGCCATTGGAATGTTTGCATATGGTGCTGGGTGCGAAGCAGTAGACATTGTTACCGGTCCCGGAAATATTTATGTTGCAGCAGCAAAAAGAGCTTTGCGAGGTTTGATTGGAATTGATTCAGAAGCTGGGCCAACTGAAATCATGGTTTTGGCAGATGAGTCCGCAAATGCAGAGAACGTGGCGGCAGATTTAATCAGTCAAGCCGAGCATGACACAATTGCGGCAGCAGTTTTAGTAACTACTAGCACTAAACTTGCCAATAAAGTTGAAATAGCACTTGATTCACGTGTTAAAGAGACAAAACATAGCGCACGAATAAGTGCGGCACTAAATGGAATTCAATCTGCAATAGTGATTGTTGCAAACCTTGAAGATGGATTAGCAGTTGTAAATGCATATGGAGCAGAACACCTTGAAATTCAAACTCAGGATGCGGTAACTGTTGCCAATTTAGTCCGGAACGCCGGTGCAGTTTTTATTGGACCTTACACTCCAGTTTCCTTAGGTGATTACTCAGCAGGTTCAAATCACGTACTACCTACTGGGGGATGTGCTTGTCATTCAAGTGGGTTGTCGGTTCAAACATTTTTGCGTGGGATCCATTTTGTAGAGTACAACGAGCAAGCATTTAGAGAGATTGCTGAGAATGTAATCACTTTGGCAAATTCAGAGGACCTGCCAGCTCATGGTGAAGCGATGAGCGCTCGATTTAGCGCAAAAGGTGATTTATGAGCAGCGAGAGTGGTAACAATAATTCTGTCTGGCCAGAGTGGCTGCCATTACGTGATAATTTAAAAAATCAATCACCTTATGGAGCTCCGCAGTTGCCGCTAGAGGTTAAATTAAATACAAATGAGAATCCTTTTTCGTTATCACCGGCGTTAGTCGCAAAACTTTCGGAGTCAATTGCTAATTCTGCAAAAGATTTCAATCGATATCCGGATAGAGATGCAATTAAACTTAGAACAGAGTTAGCAAAGTATCTAAATTTGACCACGGATATGAATTTAGGTGTGGATCAAATCTGGGCTGCGAATGGAAGCAATGAGATTATTCAAACTCTTTTCTTGGCATTCGCTGGAGCAGGTGTAGATTCCCTCGGTTTCACACCTTCATATTCGATGCATGAAAATATTGCCAGAAGCACTGGAACAAATTGGATCATCGGAGAACGTTTAAGCGATTTCAACATTGATATTTCATCTGCACTAAATCAAATTTCAAAGCAAAAACCTAAATTAGTATTTATCACTACGCCTAACAATCCAACTGGAACCATTACAGAGATCGTAAACATCCGTAGGATTATTGAAGCAACAGCACAAGTAGGTGGCTTGACAATAATTGACGAGGCGTATGCAGAGTTCTCAGAGCAGCCTTCCAATGTCGAACTCCTAAATGATTATTTGAATTTAGTAGTGATTCGAACTATGAGTAAAGCATTTTCATTTGCGGGTGTCAGAGTTGGTTATTTGGCTGCGGCTAAAGAAGTGGTTCAAGCACTCCAATTAGTCCGGTTGCCTTATCACTTGAGCACTCCAACACAACTTCTAGCCAAAGTGGCACTTGAATTTCAAGGTGAATTGCTAGCTGCAGTTGAGCAACTCAAAATTGAGCGAAATAAGGTGGTGGGGGAGTTACAGGCCCTTGGATTAACTGTTGTTCCTAGCTCGGCAAATTTCTTGCTTTTTTCGGTCGAAAACGAGAAGAAGGTTTGGCAAGAGTTGGTAAAGGTTGGGGTGTTACTTCGGGACGTAGGAATTGCTGGTCATCTACGGGCAACTATCGGAACTCCAAGCGAAAATGAGCGCTTCCTAGCAGCACTTCGTGAGATTCTTAGAACATCGAAAGGGGAAAAATGAGCCGTAAAGCGATCGTAAAACGGGCCACTAAAGAGTCTTCAGTTCATGTTGAATTGGAGTTGGATGGCACTGGTGTAATTGAGATAGAAACTGGAGTTCCCTTTTTCGATCACATGCTAAATCAATTAGGTAAGCATGGTGGCTTTGACCTTAAGGTAATTACTAAAGGTGACGTTGAAGTTGATTCACACCACACCGTAGAAGATACTTCTTTAGCACTCGGACAAGCGTTGCGTGAAGCACTCGGCGACAAAGTTGGCATCAGGAGATTTGGTGATGCAACAGTCCCGCTTGATGAAGTTCTAGTCACCGCTGCAGTTGACCTCTCTGGAAGGCCTTACTTAGTCCACCGTCAACCTGAGATCGTAGAGTTGATTGGTACTTACGACACCACTTTGACGCGTCATATTTGGGAGTCATTGATTGCCGAAGCTCACATCGCTTTACATATCCGCGTCTTAGAGGGACGGAATGCCCATCACGTAATGGAAGCGCAATTTAAAGCAGTTGCGCGTGCATTGCGCGATGCAGTCAGACTTGATGGAGTGGCTGGAGTTCCCTCAACCAAGGGCGTTCTTTGATAGCAATTTTGGATTATGGTTCTGGGAATATTAAATCTGCTCAGCGGGCTTTTTCAAGACATGGTGCTCAAGTTGAAGTTACCAATGATTTTCAAAAATGCATTAATGCTGATGGTTTAGTCATTCCAGGGGTTGGCGCTTTCGCAACTTGTATGGAAGGCCTACTCAATCATCGAGCGGATGTAATTATCGATGCTCGGATGAGTAAGAATTTACAAACATTAGGTATTTGCGTGGGAGCACAAACTCTTTTTTCATTCGGGGATGAGCACGATGTGGTAACCCCAGGGTTGGGACAATGGAATGGAACCGTTACTAAGTTGCCAGCTCCAAAACTTCCACATATGGGTTGGAATTTGATTGACGTCGCACCAGAAAGTGCACTCTTTGCTGGAGTGGAAAAAGAAAGATTTTATTTTGTGCACTCTTTTGCGGCTCAAAACTGGGAAGAAGATCCGCACTCACCATTGAAACAAGCGAAAGTAAGTTGGGGTAATTACGGCGGGAAATTTATTGCTGCTGTTGAAAATGGTCCGCTTAGCGCTACACAATTCCATCCTGAGAAATCTGGGGATGCTGGGGCTAAATTGATTGAGAATTGGATCGCGAAATGCGCTTAATACTTTTGCCGGCCGTCGATGTTAAAGATGGCCAAGCAGTTCGCTTGGTACAAGGAGCCCTTGAAAATGAAACAAAGTATGGAAACCCATTAGATGCAGCATTAGATTTTCAAAGTGCTGGTGCCGAATGGATCCATCTTGTTGATCTTGATGCAGCTTTCGGAATTGGTAGTAATGCCGCGCTTCTAGCTGAGGTTGTTGGCGCGCTAGATGTAAAAGTTGAACTCTCTGGTGGAATTCGCGACGACGAATCCCTTGAACGGGCATTGGCAACTGGATGTGCTCGCATAAACCTTGGAACTGCAGCGTTAGAGAATCCGGATTGGACCGCGCAGGTAATGGCTAAACATGGCGAAAAGATTGCGGTAGGACTTGATGTTCGTGGTCACACCCTTGCTGCACGTGGCTGGACTACTGAAGGTGGAAATCTTTTCGAAACGATTGAAAGGTTAGATCGTGATGGTTGTGCACGTTATGTGTTAACTGATGTAGCGAAAGATGGAACATTGATGGGCCCAAATATCAAATTATTGAGAGAAGTTGCAGCAGTGACTGATCGTCCCATTATTGCAAGTGGCGGAGTCTCATCACTAGCCGACCTTGAAGCACTTCGAGAATTAACGACAATTGGAGTCGAAGGAGCAATCGTTGGTAAAGCTCTATATGCAGGTGCATTTACTTTAAGCGAAGCGTTAGCGAAGGTTAGTCAATAGTGAATCCTTCGATCAGAATTATTCCGTGTTTAGATGTGACTGAAGGAAGAGTTGTAAAAGGTATTAATTTTACAAACCTGAAAGATGCCGGAGATCCAGTTGAGATGGCTCGGGTTTACGATCTCGAAGGTGCAGATGAATTAACTTTTCTTGATATCAGTGCAAGTACCGGCAATCGGCAGACCACTTATGATGTTGTTGGTCGTACTGCTGAACAAGTTTTTATACCATTAACTGTTGGTGGTGGGGTACGTACAGTGGCTGATGTTGATAAATTGTTGAGAGCCGGTGCAGATAAAATTTCAGTGAACACCGCAGCGATTGAAAGACCTGAATTGTTAAGTGAGATTAATCAACATTTTGGAGCTCAAGTTCTTGTCTTGTCTGTCGATGCCAGACGAGGTGCAACTGCAAGCAGTTTTGAACTTACAACTCACGGAGGTACACGGGGCACCGGGATTGACGCAATTGAATGGGTTAAGCAAGCTTGCGATTTGGGCGTAGGAGAAATTTTACTTAACTCAATGGATGCGGATGGCACTCGAGCCGGCTATGACTTAGAGATGATCCAACTTTTGCGACCACATATTTCAACCCCAATGATTGCCAGTGGTGGCGCAGGCGCGCTTGAAGATTTTTCACGGGCAATTGATGCCGGCGCAGATGCACTTCTGGCAGCTAGCGTGTTTCACTTTGGGGTCTATCGGATTTCACAGATCAAAGAGTTCTTGCGCTCTGCTGGATATCTGATCCGATGAATGGCAAATGCGGGAATGGCCACAGATGGGGGAGAATAGGCAGATGAAGATCTCCGCTGATTTAGCGAATTTACTTGATCGCGAAAATGGCCTTGTGGCTGTTGTGGTTCAAGAGGATGAAAGCAATGAAGTTTTGATGCTCGCATGGATGAATCGAGAGGCACTTGAAAAAACATTAGAAAGTCATGAAGCTACTTATTGGAGCAGAAGTAGAAATGAATTATGGGTTAAAGGCGCAACTTCTGGGAATACGCAAGAAGTTGTTTCAGCCTCAGTAGATTGTGATGGTGATGCAATATTGCTTCGGGTGCATCAAAAAGGTGTTGCATGCCATACCGGTGCTCATTCATGCTTCTCAAATGAGATTGAGATTTCAGGGTGAGACTAGAAGAGTTTCGCGAACTTGCTAAAAAAAATAATGTTATCCCAGTAACGCGCAAATTTTTAGCCGATGGTGAAACAGCATTATCTTTATATCGGAAGTTAGCTCAAGAACGGCCTGGTACTTTTTTACTTGAATCTGCTGAGAATGGAAAGATTTGGTCAAGATATTCATTCATTGGCGTTAATAGTCAGGCAACGCTAACTGAAGAGCATGGATTAGCAGTATGGAAAGGAAGTAAACCCGCTGGTGCGCCAGAAGGTATCGATCCGCTTGAGGCCTTGCGGATCACAACCTCTCATCTAAAAAGTGCTGAGATTTCTGGACTTCCTCCTCTGGCGAGTGGACTAGTTGGTTACCTTGGTTATGACGCGGTCAGAAGGATGGAAAAGTTACCGAATTTAGCCAAAGATGATCTTCATCTTCCAGAGATGGCTTTTCAATTAATTTCAGATTTAGCTGTATTTGATCATTCTGATGGAACAGTCTTACTTGTTGCAAATGCCATTAATTGGGATGGTACGAGTGAACGAGTTGATCAAGCTTGGGAAAATGCAATTGAGCGTATTGAGAAAATGCATAAAGATCTTTTGGTGCCTTTGGCGGGACAAGTCGATACTGTCGGTGAAAAAAGCAAGGCTGATTTTATTCGCGCCACATCATCAGTAGATTTTAGAAAAAATGTAGAGTTAATAAAAGAAGAAATCAGATCTGGTGAGGCATTCCAAGTTGTACTTTCGCAACGTTTTTCCACTCCTTGCGAGGCAAGTTCGATCGATGTTTATCGAATGTTGCGTTTGCATAATCCAAGTCCGTATATGTACCTGATCAGATTTCATGATGGTGTAGATATCGTTGGTTCAAGTCCAGAAGCTTTGATAAAAATCTCAGATCGTAAAGCCATGATCCATCCAATTGCCGGCACTAGACATAGAGGCGTTACGGCTGAGGAAGATATCGAAATTGGTAATGAGTTGATCTCTGACCCTAAAGAACGTGCTGAACATTTAATGCTGGTTGATTTAGGACGCAATGATTTAGGCCGCGTATGTAAAGCCGGCTCTGTAGAGGTAATTGAATTCATGAATGTCGAACGTTATTCGCATGTCATGCACATAGTTTCAACGGTGACTGGCGAATTAAATAATGAGATATCTGTAGTTGATGCCCTTGCAGCGGTATTTCCAGCGGGAACTTTGTCAGGCGCTCCGAAACCCCGCGCTATGGAAATTATTGAAAAGTTAGAACCTACAAGGCGTGCTTTGTATGGCGGATGCATTGGTTACTTTGACTTCAACGGCAATCTTGATACCGCAATCGCAATTCGCACGGCACTTATCAGAGATGGAATTGCTTATGTACAAGCAGGCGCTGGAATTGTTGCAGATTCAATTCCAGAAAGTGAAGATAACGAGTGCTTGAATAAGGCTGCGGCAGTTTTGGGCGCTATTGCTGCTGCTAAGAATTTAGTTAAATAAATTGAAAGCCATGCGATTGTTTTTCAAGGGTTTTTTCAGATTTCTGCGTAGAAGTGGTTCAAAAAAGCTTCCTGCTAAATACGAGCGCTCTGTTCAAGACCCATGGCGCGCTTTGGATAAAGGAATGGATCCAACCCTCTAGAATTAAGCCAAGTGAGCGGGAAACAAGGTAGCAAAAAGCGAGTAAGCAGGAGGAGTTAAATGGACAACAATCATGGTCATACCGTCGCTGCCTGGGTTACAACTATTTTGGCTATCGTCGGCTCTACTGTGGCAAGCGTGGCTTTTGTTATAGCAAATGTTAATGTTGCAATTATTGGAATTATTGTGACCGTGGCAGCCCCGTTTGTCGGTCTAGTTCTTCGTCAACTGGGATATGGTCAGAAAGCTAAACGGTAAAATTTTGAACGTACTAGACCAAATAATCGAAGGTGTACGAGAAGATTTAGCAGAACGCAAAAAGTTAGTTGAATTAAATAAATTGATTGCAAAATTATCTGAGGTAAATCCAGTTATTGATGTACTTCCATCACTTCAAAGTTCTAAGTTATCTGTGATCGCCGAAGTTAAACGATCATCTCCAAGCAAAGGCGCACTTGCGCAAATATCGGATCCTGCAGCTCTAGCTCTTAGCTATCAAACAGGAGGAGCTACTGCGGTGAGCGTCTTGACTGAAAGCCGCAAATTCGGTGGCTCACTTGCAGATTTATCTGCCGTTAGATCAGCAGTTAATATTCCAATTTTACGTAAAGATTTTACGATTGACGAATATCAAATATTTGAAGCAAGGGCTTATGGTGCCGATATTATTTTGTTGATTGTTGCAGCATTGTCTGATCTGCAACTAAGTGAATTCTTCGCAATTTCAAAATCACTTGGGATGCAAGTGTTAGTTGAAACTCATACTCTTGAAGAAGTAGAACGAGCGCTATTGCTTGACCCAGAAATCATTGGGGTAAACGCTCGTGATCTAACTACTTTAAAAATAAATCAAAGTGCATTTAATGAATTAGCTACGGCAATACCTGCTGGAACGGTAAAAGTAGCCGAATCAGGAATTGCTTCGATAGCCGATGTAATTTCGTATCGGAATAGCGGCGCCGAGGCGATCTTGGTAGGAGAAGCCCTTGTTAAAGATGGAGATCCAGCCCAGATGATCCAGAATTTCATAAATCGCGCCGATACCCCGGATATCTCTAAGGTATAGCCATGAGTACTACAACTAATTTAACTGGGGGCAAGCCCGACGTCTCAGTAGGCCATTTTGGCGAATATGGTGGCCGGTTTGTGCCTGAAGCATTGGTAGCTGCCCTGGATGAACTTGCTCAGATGCATATCCAAACCCAATCTGATCCAACATTTATTGCTGCACTAGATGAGTTGCACCGTACTTATTCGGGAAGGCCAAGCATTATCACTGAGGCGAAACGATTCGCGGCTCATGCTGGCGGAGCAAGGATTATTTTAAAAAGGGAAGATTTAAATCACACCGGTTCGCATAAAATTAATAATGTTTTAGGCCAGGCTCTTTTGACTAAAAGAATGGGAAAGAGTCGCGTCATTGCCGAAACTGGTGCGGGGCAGCATGGAGTTGCAACTGCAACAGCCGCTGCACTTATGGGTCTTGATTGTGTTGTTTACATGGGCGAAGAAGACACCAAACGCCAATCCTTAAATGTTGACCGGATGAAATTACTTGGAGCAGAAGTTGTTCCTGTTACTTCAGGTTCGCGCACTTTAAAGGATGCGATAAATGAGGCGATGCGAGATTGGGTAACAAATGTTGCAGATACTCATTACATTTTAGGAACAGTTGCGGGACCACATCCATTTCCGACAATGGTTCGCGATTTCCACCGAATAATTGGTGATGAAGCTAGAGCACAGGTAATTGAATTAACCGGAAAGCTTCCAGATGCTGTGCTTGCTTGTGTGGGCGGTGGCTCAAATGCAATTGGAATATTTTTCCCATTTATTGAAGATACGTCTGTCAGGTTAATTGGACTTGAAGCAGGTGGTGATGGAATTGAAACCGGACGTCATGCGAGTGCGATTAGCGGTGGCAGACCTGGGGTATTGCACGGTGCACGTTCTTATCTACTTCAAGATAAAGATGGGCAAACCCGTGAGTCACATTCAATTTCAGCAGGCCTTGATTATCCCGGTGTGGGTCCAGAACATGCCTACCTTCATGACATAGGGAGAGCGGAGTATCGGCCGATTACCGATAAAGAAGCTATGGAAGCGTTCTCACTTCTTTCTCGAACCGAAGGAATAATTCCAGCGATTGAAACTGCACACGCTTTAGCAGGTGCCATGAAAGTGGGAAATGAGTTAGGTCCAAACGCTACTCTGTTAATAAATCTAAGTGGGCGCGGCGATAAGGATGTTGAGACAGCAGCCAGTTACTTTAAGAATCTAGAAAATCTGAAGATGTAATGAGCCACTTATCAGAAAGGCTCGCGCAGTTAAAAAGTGAAAATAGAGCGGCATTTATTGCATACCTTCCAGCGGGATTTCCGACAGTCGAAAAAAGTAAAGCCGCGATTGAAGTTTTAGTAAAAAATGGTGCCGACATAATAGAAATTGGATTTCCTTATAGTGATCCGATCATGGATGGGCCAATTATCCAAGAGGCAGCAGATATAGCTCTGGCAAATGGTGCGGGCGCAAATGAAGTGCTAGAAATTTTAGAATTTACCACGAATTTAGATGTACCTGCCGTTGTCATGACTTATTGGAACCCGATTGAGCAATATGGAATATCTAAATTTGCAGATGCTATTAAATCTGCTAATGGTTCTGGCGTTATTACACCGGATCTGTCACTCGAAGAAGCCAAACCTTGGATTAACGAAAGTACTCGAGCTGGCATCAATAATATTTTTGTTGCAGCACCAAGCTCATTACCTGAACGTCTAAACCAAGTTGCATCAGCGTGTTCTGGGTTTGTCTATGCAGCGAGTTTAATGGGAGTGACTGGAACGAGAACAAGCGTTTCATCATCGGCAAAAGAATTAGTCGCACGGATTCGCGAAACGGTACAAACTCCGGTGTGCGTTGGTCTGGGGGTTTCCACACCAGAACAGGCAAAAGAAGTTGCAACTTATGCGGATGGGGTAATTGTTGGATCTGCCTTGATTAAAATCTTACTTGAACAATCAAATTTTGAAACAGGCTTAAAAGAATTAGCAACTTTGACTAAAAGTTTGGCTGATGGAATAAGGCAAGCGCGATGAATCTAGCAATGCTTTTTACATCACCTCGTTTAAATTGGCTTGGATTATTTGCTCGTTTAACTCTTGGCGGTGTCTTATTTATCGCCGGCGCATTAAAAGTCACCACCCCCTATAAAGCCGCTGCCGCAATGCGGGCATATGAGCTTTTGCCTATCAATATTGCAAATCTATTTGGATACGCACTACCGTGGTTCGAACTAGGTTTAGGAGCATTATTGATTTTAGGAGTCGCAACTCGACTCTCAGCATTTTTTGCAGGATCTCTAATGATTGTATTTATCTTGGCGATCTCTTCAGCCTGGGCTCGTGGCTTATCTATTGATTGCGGATGTTTTGGCGGTGGCGGACAGGTCGCCCCTGGGGAAACTAATTATTTGCAAGAAATATTGCGCGACTTCGGGCTAGCCCTTTTGGCGGTTTATTTATATTGGCGACCACATACCAAGTGGGCTTTAGAGCCGGGGTCAAGGTAGTATTTGAGAATGGTCAATAACAAAGGCAAATCTTCAGGTGATCCAATAACAAGATGGTTAGTCATTGGAATGGTTGCTTTAGTTGTTGTCGTGGGGGCAGGCATTTCGATCTTTAATAATTCGAGTAAGAAAACTGCGGTACTTCCAAGTGCGGCCTCAGTAAAAGACGGTTATGGAATAGTTTTCAATGGTGACTTAACACCTGTAATTGATGTCTGGGAAGATTTTCAATGTCCAAGTTGCAAAGTCTTTGAGAGCACAAATGGAGCAGCACTAAAAGCACTTGCGGTAGAAAAGAAAGCAAAAATTGTCTTTCACCCGCTTTCATTTTTAGGTCCAGAATCAGTTTATGCGGCAAATGGAGCAGCTTGTGCTGCAGACCAAGGAAAATTCCTTGAGTACAACGCATTTATGTATGCAAATCAACCAGCTGAAAATTCTGGTGCATGGAGTAATGAAGGTGTGATTGCAACTGCAGCAGCAGCAGGTGTAACAGGTGCTGAGTTTGAAACTTGTGTAAATAAAGGCAAGTACGCTGATTGGGTCGGAAATGTTGGTAGCGAAGGATCAAAGCAAAATGTTAATTCAACACCAACAGTTTTCATAAATGGAAAAGAAATTGATCGCGCAAGTGGTGCTTATTACTCAGCCCCAGAATTTATGAAGTTATTAGTTGCAGCTGGCATCAAGTAAAAAATCACGTGAGTAATTGGGCCGCGATTCCTTCTCCCACATTATCTGAAGTAAATATTGGTCCGTTAACTTTACATTTTTATGCACTTTGTATAATTGCTGGAATAGTTATTGCAGTTCGAGTTGGCGATAAGCGGTTTGTAAATCGTGGTGGAGATCTCGGTGATGTGGCAACAATTGCTTTCTGGTCAGTCCCAGCTGGAATCATTGGTGGGCGGATTTATCATGTGATTACATCTTGGGGCAGTTTTTCCTCACCTTTGGATGTAATTGCAATTTGGCGTGGTGGGTTAGGAATTTGGGGCGCAATTTCACTTGGCACAGTTGGAGCTTGGTTTGGATATAGATCTCTATTAAAAAGCAAGCCACAACTACCAACTTTTGGAGTATTTCTTGATGCGCTGGCTCCCGGAGTATTACTTGCCCAAGCGGTTGGAAGATGGGGCAATTGGTTCAATATAGAGTTATTTGGAAAACCATTAAATGCTCCATGGGCGCTACACGTCCCATTAACTTCTCGACCAAGCGGATACGCAGCATTTACAACATTTCACCCAACTTTTTTATATGAATCACTCTGGTGTGTGGCTGTAGCCATACTTTTGATCATTGCTGACAAGGCTGGATTTTTTGCAAGAGCTAAAGCAGGTACTTTGTTCATCGCATATGTGGCTTTGTACACCCTTGGGAGAGGGTTGATCGAAGTATTGCGGATTGATTCCAGTGCACATGTTTTAGGGATGCGGCTAAACTTTTGGAGTTCGCTGGTAATCTTCGTCGGATTTAGCGCATGGTTTGTGGCGCGAAAAGTAAGCCAAAAGCGATAATCTACTCTCATGCCTCTTAAAGATGTTTATGCTAGAAATTTAGAGCACCGCACTCACCGTTCTGGGTGGTTGCGAGCTGCGGTTTTGGGCGTAAATGATGGGTTGGTTTCTACGGCAAGTTTGATGATTGGTGTTGCCGCTGCGCAAGCCAGCACAAATGCAATTGTGACTGCAGGATTTGCAGGAATTGCAGCTGGTGCCATGTCTATGGCTACTGGCGAGTACGTCTCTGTTAGTTCGCAAACAGATATTGAAGATGCCGATCGCAAAATCGAGGCAGACCACTTAGCTCTAGATCCAGATGGCGAGCTTGAAGAGTTAGCCGAAATTTATGTTGCGCGGGGATTAGCAAAAGAGTTAGCGCTGCAAGTTGCTAAACAGATGCATGATCATGATGCGCTAGCCGCACATTTGCGAGATGAGCTCGGTCAACATCACAAGACCAGGGCTCGGCCCACTCAAGCAGCGCTAGCGTCCGCGGCGGCATTCACATTAGGTGGATTAATTCCAATGCTAGGTATGTTCGCTCCAACTCCAAATGGGCGCACAACAACAATTGTGGCAATCACCTTAATTGGCCTGATAATTGCGGGGATTGCTGGGGCAAAGATTGCCGGAACTGGGGCTTTGCGCCCGACCGTTCGGATTTTGCTTGGGGGATCACTAGCAATGGCAGTAACCGCTGGGATCGGTCAATTAGTACATATAACCATCTTGTAAGGCTTGTAAGGCTTGTAAGGCTTGTAAGGCTTGTCATATTCTGGAAATCGCACGCTAGAGATATTCCGGCTATAATTTCCTTCTCGGGCCAGCGCTGTCCCGCTTCGGAAGCAGTTACTTAATAATCTAGAAGGACAGGCGCAAATTTAATGGCAAGCATGAAAAGCAAATTCTCAAATTTCCCATCAGCATCTGGGTTGTACAACCCTGAAAATGAGCGGGATTCTTGCGGCGTTGCAATGGTGGCCACCCTTACTGGGAAAGCCACTCATGAAATTGTGGCGCAAGGGTTAACGGCGCTGCGTAACTTAGAGCATCGTGGTGCATCTGGTGCTGAAACGGATAGCGGCGATGGTGCTGGAATTCTAATTAAAATTCCGGATTTATTTTTGCGTGCCGTAACTGATTTTGATTTACCAGCCGCTGGCTCATATGCCGCGGGAATTGCATTTTTAGCATCTGATGCGCCGATAGCACGGATTGAAGAGATTGCAAAAGAAGAGGGTTTAAAAATTCTTGGGTGGCGCGACGTCCCAGTAAATTCTGCAATTCTTGGCAATACCGCAAAATCTGTAATGCCGATTTTTAGGCAACTCTTCGTCTCAGGTTTAAAAAATGAAAGTGAATTAGTTCTTGAACGCTTAGCATTTGCACTTCGTAAAAGGGCAGAACATGAACTAGCTGTTTATTTTCCATCCCTATCTTCCAGAACCCTTGTCTATAAAGGAATGCTTACCACTGGGCAGTTAGAAGAGTTTTTTCCAGATTTGTCAGATGAGCGGTTGCACTCACCACTTGCGTTAGTGCACTCACGCTTTTCAACAAATACGTTCCCTTCATGGCCGCTTGCGCATCCATATCGTTATATCGCGCATAACGGTGAAATCAATACAGTCAAAGGAAATCGAAATTGGATGAAGGCACGCGAAAGCTTGCTAGAAAGTGATCTCATTCCTGGTGATTTAAAACGGTTATTCCCGATTGTTGCCGAAGGTGGATCTGACTCTGCTTCATTTGATGAGGTACTAGAACTGTTATATCTAGGTGGTCGTTCGTTGCCACATGCAATGTTGATGATGATTCCTGAAGCGTGGGAAAATAACACAAATATCTCGCAACTAAGACGGGATTTCTATTCATTCCACTCGACATTGATAGAACCATGGGATGGACCTGCTTGTGTAACTTTTACTGACGGAAATCAAATTGGCGCTGTTTTAGATCGTAATGGGTTACGCCCATCTCGATATTGGGTGACAAAAGATGGATTAGTTGTATTAGCAAGTGAGGTTGGCGTATTAGATTTCAAACCAGAAGATGTTGTACGTAAAGGCAGATTGCAACCTGGTCGAATGTTTCTGGTAGATATAGAACAAGGTAGAATTGTTGAAGATGAAGAGATTAAGGATGGCCTGGCAAACGCTGCTCCGTATGGAGAATGGTTACAAGCTGGGATGGTGCGATTAGAGGATTTACCAGCACGTGAACACATTATTTATCCACATTCATCCGTAGTTAGAAGGCAACGTGCATTCGGTTATACCGAAGAAGAGTTGCGGATAATTTTGGCGCCAATGGCAAAATCTGGACTTGAACCACTTGGATCAATGGGTTCTGATACCCCAATAGCTGTTTTGTCGAAACGGCCAAGATTGCTTTTTGATTATTTTGCCCAAATTTTCGCTCAAGTGACAAATCCTCCACTTGATGCCATTCGTGAAGAATTAGTTACCAGTTTAGGCTCTTCACTTGGACCTGAACAAAATCTTTTAGATCCAACAGCTGCTTCTTGTCGCCAGATTCAGCTGCCATTTCCGGTTATAGATAATGATGAGTTGGCAAAAATTATTCACGTAAATGCGGATGGAAACCAAGCGGGATTCGCGTCTCATATCGTGCGTGGATTATTCCAAGTTTCAGAGGGTGGTGAAGGATTACGTGCCCGAATTGAAGAGATTAGACGTGAAGTTAGTGATGCAATAAAAGATGGTGCACACATTATTGTCCTTTCAGATCGTGATGGAGATTCTGAGAACGCTCCTATCCCTTCATTGCTGTTAACTTCAGCGATCCACCATCATTTAATTCGCGAAAAAACACGAACCCGAGTTGGATTAGTAATAGAAGCTGGGGATGTGCGCGAAGTTCACCATGTTGCACTTTTGATTGGTTATGGAGCAGCAGCAGTTAATCCATACCTCGCGATGGAAAGCGTTGAAGATCTGGTACACCAAGGTGTGATTAGCGGAGTTACCCCTGAAAAAGCGGTGCGGAACTTAATCAAGGCCCTTGGTAAGGGAGTCTTGAAAGTTATGTCAAAGATGGGAATCTCAACCATTGCCTCATATACCGGAGCTCAAGTTTTTGAAGCAGTCGGTTTATCGCATGAATTAGTCGATGAGTATTTCTCAGGAACCACTTCTCGTCTTGGTGGAATAGATCTTGAAACTGTCGCTGATGAAGCTATTGCTCGCCATCACATTGCCTATCCTCCAGGCGGTGAAATTCCTGGTGCTAAAAAACTTTTGACTGGCGGTGAGTATCAATGGAGAAGAGATGGAGAGCCGCACCTTTTCGATCCAGAAACCGTCTTCTTATTGCAACACTCAACCCGAAATAAACAGTATGAACTATTCAAGAAATACACGACGAAAGTTGATGTACGCACTAAAGATTTAATGACTCTGCGCGGACTATTTACATTTAAGAGTTCAAACAAAACTGCTATTTCAATCAATGAAGTGGAGCCAATTTCAGAGATTGTAAAGAGATTCTCAACCGGTGCGATGTCTTATGGTTCGATCTCCCAAGAAGCCCACGAGACATTAGCAATTGCGATGAATAGATTAGGTGGAAAGTCCAATACTGGTGAAGGTGGAGAAGACCCAGATCGCTATCTTAAAATTGCAAATGGTGACTCAAAGAGATCTGCAATTAAGCAGGTCGCCAGTGGTCGTTTTGGTGTGACAAGTGAATACCTTGTTAACGCTGATGATATTCAGATCAAGATGGCGCAAGGAGCCAAGCCAGGCGAGGGCGGACAGTTGCCTGGTCAAAAAGTTTATCCGTGGATCGCAAAAACCAGATATTCAACTCCTGGAGTTGGGTTAATTTCACCTCCGCCTCACCATGACATTTACTCAATTGAAGATTTAGCTCAATTAATTCACGACTTAAAAAATGCAAATGACAAGGCACGCATTCACGTGAAATTAGTTGCTGAAGTTGGAGTAGGTACCGTTGCTGCTGGAGTTAGTAAAGCTCATGCTGACGTTGTCTTAATCTCTGGCCATGATGGTGGAACTGGAGCATCTCCGCTGACATCTTTGAAACATGCAGGAGCACCATGGGAGTTAGGACTTGCCGAAACTCAACAAACTTTGATGTTAAATGGTTTGCGTGATCGGATTGTGGTTCAGGCAGATGGACAACTTAAAACTGGGCGCGATGTTGTTATTGCGGCATTGCTGGGTGCTGAAGAGTATGGCTTTGCGACTGCTCCATTAGTAGTTTCAGGGTGCGTAATGATGCGCGTATGTCACCTTGATACTTGCCCAGTCGGAGTTGCAACCCAAAATCCAAAATTGCGTGAAAAATTCAATGGTAAGCCAGAGTTTGTGGAAACATTCTTTGAATACATTGCCGAAGAGGTCCGTGAAATATTGGCATCCTTAGGTTTTAGAACGCTGAAAGAAGCAATTGGCCAAGTTGAAGCGCTTGAAACCAAAGCTGCTGTTGATCATTGGAAAGCCAGTGGATTAGACCTTTCACCACTACTTGCTGATGTACCAGCAGGTCCAAGATTAAGTTCCATCACTCAGGATCACGGCTTGAATAAAGCGCTGGATAAAGAGTTAATTAAATTAGCAGCACCGGCTCTCGAAGACGCAACACCAGTTCGGATCGAGATGGCGGTTAGAAATGTTAACCGCACAGTTGGAACGATGCTGGGCTCTGAAATCACGCGACGTTTTGGTGGCGCGGGATTGCCAGAGGGAACCATCGATATCTCACTTCATGGTTCTGCTGGACAATCACTTGGAGCATTTATTCCAAAAGGATTATCAATCCGCCTATATGGTGACGCAAATGATTATGTAGGCAAAGGGTTATCTGGTGGCAAAATTGTTGTTCGTCCAGACGAGAAAGCAACTTTTGCAGCAAATGAGAATGTAATCGCAGGTAACGTAATTGGATACGGAGCAACGTTCGGCGAAATTTTCATTAGCGGAGTTGTTGGTGAGCGATTCTGTGTTCGGAACTCAGGTGCTACTGCTGTTGTTGAAGGCGTTGGAGATCACGCATGTGAGTACATGACTGGTGGATCTGTTGTAATTTTAGGAAAAACTGGTCGAAATATTGCAGCAGGTATGTCTGGTGGAAGAATATTTATTCTTGATTTAAATCCAGCTCTAGTTAATGGCGAGATGGTGGATGTGCTTGTGATGCCTGAGGCACAAAAAGAATTAGTGCATAAAATTATTTCAAACCACTTTGTCGAAACTGGCTCATTAGTTGCGAAAGAGTTATTGGATGATTGGAAATCTGGAAGTGATCGCATCTCTATGGTGATGCCAAGAGATTACGCTCGCGTGCTTGCCGCCATGGATCGTGCGGAAGCTGAAGGATTGCCACGCGAAACTTATGTAATGGAGGCAACTCATGGCTAATCCAACTGGTTTCATGAAAACCGAGCGGGAAACACCAACTAGACGTCCAGTTGATGTTCGGATTCGGGATTGGAAAGAGGTTTACGAAGAGCAACCTTTTGAAGATTTGCAAAAACAAGCTGGCCGTTGCATGGATTGCGGTATTCCGTTTTGTCACCAAGGCTGCCCGCTCGGAAATCTAATTCCAGAGTGGAATGATTTGATTTGGCGTGGAGAAAAAGAAGAAGCAATTGAACGATTGCATGCAACTAATAATTTTCCAGAATTTACCGGCAGGCTATGTCCGGCACCTTGCGAAACTGCTTGCGTAGTAGCAATCAATTCGGATGCAGTAACGATTAAGCAGGTAGAACTAAGAACGATTGAGGAAGCATTCGGTAGTGGATCAGTTAAACCGCTGATTCCAGATCGCCTAACCGGTAAAACGGTTGCAGTTGTTGGATCAGGTCCTGCAGGATTGGCAGCCGCGCAGCAACTAACTCGCGCTGGCCATACAGTCGCAGTTTATGAGCGGGCTGAGAAGATCGGCGGATTACTTCGTTATGGAATCCCTGAGTTTAAGATGGAGAAAAGTATTGTGGATCGGCGTCTGGATCAGATGAAAGCCGAAGGAACCAGATTTAGACCTGGCGTTGATGTTGGTGTTGAGATAACTGGATCAGATCTACGCACTAAATATGACGCGGTAGTTCTTGCTATTGGTGCAACTAATTGGCGCGACCTTCCAGTACCAGGACGTGAATTAAATGGAATTCATCAAGCCATGGAATACCTACCTTGGGGCAACAAACAGGGGTTAGCTGAATTAAGTGGACCACCTCCAATAAATGCAAATGGAAAACATGTTGTAATTTTGGGTGGAGGAGATACTGGCGCGGATTGTTTAGGCACTGCGATCCGCCAAGGAGCGGCCACTCTTACCCAACTTGAGATTATGCCGCGCCCAACAGGGGAGCGACCATCTTCACAACCTTGGCCGACTTATCCAATGATTTACCGGGTATCTAGTGCACATGAAGAATCAGGTGAGCGCTTATTTGCAGTTTCAACTGAATCTTTCCTTGGTGATGAAAATGGAAATGTAAAAGCATTACGTCTGGTCGAAACAGAGTTCAAAAACGGAAAATTTGAAAAAGTCGAAGGATCTGAAAAAGAGATTCCAGCTGATTTAGTTCTTCTTGCAATGGGATTCACTGGAGTAGAAAAATCTCCTTTAGTAACTCAATTAGAAGTTGAATTAGATGACCGTGGCAATATTGCCCGTAATGAGAATTTTGAAAGCACTTCTGAAGGTGTTTACGTTTGCGGTGATGCTGGGCGTGGTCAATCACTCATAGTTTGGGCTATTGCTGAAGGTCGTGCGGCAGCTGCAGCAGTTGATCGATCCTTAATGGGACGTACGCAATTACCTGCACCGATTGAGCCTACGGATCGATCTTTAACTGTTTAACTGAATTTAACTCTTTTGAGCAATTTTCATCAATGAGGCACTAGTAAAGAAGTAGAATTGTCTCATGCGTCGAGCCAAAATAGTTTGTACTTTAGGACCGGCCACTGGTGATGCTGCAATGATCGATCGGATGATCGCTGCTGGAATGAATATGGCGCGGCTGAACCTGTCACATGGGGCCCGTAAAGATCATGAAAAGACTTTCGAAATGGTACGACAAGCTGCATTAAAAGCCGATGTCGCGGTCGCCATTGTTGTTGATCTGCAAGGACCAAAGATTAGGTTAGGTAAATTCAAAAATGGTTCCCATGAAATTACAAAAGGTGCGAAGTTCACAATCACTACCGAAGCTATCGAAGGAGATGAAAATATCTCCTCTACAACATATTTGGGATTACCAGGGGATTGCAAAGTTGGCGATCGGATATTGATTGATGATGGACGAGTGGCTTTAGAAGTAACTTCTGTCAAAGCACCAAAAATAGAAACTGTTGTTATTGAAGGTGGGATGGTAAGTAACAATAAAGGCTTAAATTTGCCAGGTGCTGCGGTATCCGTGCCGGCGCTTTCTGAAAAAGATGAAGAGGATTTGAAATGGGCGATTGAGATGGGTGCTGATTTTATTGCACTCTCGTTTGTTCGCGATGCAGCAGATATTAAACGCGTGCATCAAATCATGGATAGTGCTGGAGTTCGGATACCGGTAATTGCAAAAATTGAAAAACCCCAAGCAGTCGCAAATTTGGAAGAGATAGTTGCAGCATTTGATGCAATCATGGTTGCGCGTGGTGATTTGGGAGTAGAACTTCCGATGGAAGAAGTTCCATTGGTTCAGAAACGTTGCATTACTCTTGCCCGTGAAAATGCAAAACCTGTAATTGTTGCGACTCAGATGCTTGATTCAATGATGACAAATTCTCGTCCAACACGTGCTGAAGTAAATGATTGCGCCAATGCGGTACTAGATGGCGCAGATGCTTTAATGCTTTCTGGTGAAACAAGTGTTGGAAAATTCCCGATTGAAAGTATTGAGATGATGGCCAGAATCATCGCTAAAACTGAAGAAGAAGCTTTGGATACGGTTGCTCCACTCCGTCATAATCCACATACAACCGCCGGTGCAATTACAAAGGCGGCTGCCGAAGTCGGCGAAGTGGTTGGCGCAAAATTCTTAGTTGCTTTTACTCAAAGTGGAGATTCGGCAAGAAGAATGTCGCGTTTACGTTCTGCGATCCCTATGTTGGCGCTTACTCCTGATGTGCGCACCTCTCGCGTTCTGGCACTTAGTTGGGGAGTTGAATCGATCGTGATTCCACCTGCGAGCCATACTGATGAAATGGTCAAGCAGATCGATAGCAAATTGATTGAGAGCAAGAGAGCAAACATAGGCGATTTCATTTTGATTGTGGCCGGAAGTCCTCCTGGAATACCGGGCTCAACTAACGCCATGCGGGTTCATCGAGTCGGGGATGCTGTTGCGGGAGTTGTACCTGCTTATCGTTGAGATTAAGTCCTAGACTTAGACGTAGTAGCGCGGGAGTTGTACGGGGAGCCAAATGAGAAATAGCATGAAAATAATTTGTGCACTTCTGCTCTCATTTAGCATTATTGGATCTGCTATTGGTGAAAGTATTCCCGCTCATTCTTCAACCTCGGGACTACCAAGCACGTGGCCGACAGTTCCTTCAATAGGATTTTCAGCGAGTGATGACAGCTTGATAGAAACAAGGTCATATGTGACCGGATTTTCTTATGCGGAAGGCGCCACTAGTGGCCTCTACGCACGCACGGTTGTATGCACTTCTGTCGACGATGTTGCATGTGCCAGTGCAGATTCCATCTTTGCGCAACTGATCCTGCCGCCATGTTCGGCTTCCGTGACTGAAATGTGCGTTGAATCTTTAGAGGTTTCAGATACAAAAGGCGTATTGAAAAAGGCAACATACGGTTATGAATTGCCAGGGCAGAAGTATCCAGCGAGCAAAGTTCGAAATTCACCGGCTGGTGGTACACCAAGTGTATGGAACGCTAAGGAATCGCCTAACTCATCTGGGTCGGATACATATGCAGTCGTTGTTAGCACAACTTTTCAGAACTATCAGAATAAAGGCTGCACTCAGTTCGTAACTGCACCCTGTGCTTTTAATCGAGGATTCAGGGCCAGGGTGTATCCGATTAATCTAGTTTCGAACACTGGAGCAAACTCAAATTGCCTATGGTACGAAGGTCAAAAGTGTGCCCAGAAAGTTGATTTTTCTCCCGTAGCGCGCGCAGCCCTTACGGTGCGAATCGATAATTTGCTAACCGGTTTTCTTTTTGGACGAATTAAAAATGTGAAC
The DNA here is from genome assembly GCA_009694285.1 of Candidatus Nanopelagicaceae bacterium. Taxonomy (GTDB): domain Bacteria; phylum Actinomycetota; class Actinomycetes; order Nanopelagicales; family Nanopelagicaceae; genus UBA3012. The sequence goes on from SHVK01000001.1 coordinate 122,950, forward strand.
CTAGATTTAACTCCACTCTCACCTTCGACAAATTTACTTAGAGTTGAAGCTGATCCGATTGATGTTCCTAAAATTTATGCCTACGTAGCCAAAAGTGATTTAAGCAGGTATCCGAAAATCGTGGAGTATTGGAAAGATCGCAGGAAACAGTTAGCCGAAAGCGATTTCACTAGTAAGGACACTGTAGATACCGGTCCCTCCCCAGAATGGGCAATGGGTGATTTTCAGGCTTTCGAAGATCTGGTTAAGTCAGGTCCACTCGTGAGTTCGATCTGGCGATTTGGCACGCAAACAGGAACTGGATCTGCATCTGGCAGTAAATGCTTTGACGATAAAAGCAAACTACAAGGTTTAGTCACCACGAATGCACCTACTTATTTTCCGAATCCACCTGAATTTGTGAATGGCGAATTAACCTACAAAGTAGCAGGGGCGCACCACTTAGCGGATGGTGTGACCTTATTCAAGGGTTTGTACGATCTAGTGCTACGCAGTGATTTTGCCCGATGCTTATATGGTTTCTCGAATGCACCGATTAGTGCAAAAATTTCAGTTGTTTCCACAGATGGTTCTACGCAAGATATTGCGACCGAATCATTGCGGGAGGATGCAGCTCGTCAATGGCTCTATCTCAGTGCTAAGAATTTCACTTTTTCCTCACCAACTATTAAAGTGAAATTGGTGCAGGATAAACCTTTGGTTGCGGTTAAAGAAGTGAGTCCAGTGGTACCTGAAAAAGTAGCACCTAAGCAAGAAGCTGCAGCAACAAATACGACAACTGCTGCGCCAGTTGAGGTAAAGAAAATTGTTATTAAATCGATTAGCTGTGCAAAAGGAAAGATTATCCGAAAAATAAGCGGCACAAATCCAAAATGTCCTGCTGGATTCAAGAAAAAGTAAGAACTTCTGCACTTTCCTGAATACTTTGGCACAATTGCGTCATGTCATTAATAATTGTCACTGGGGGCTCGCGCGGACTTGGCTATGAATCTGCCAAAGCGTTGCGAGCCCAAGGACATCAACTTGTTTTAGTCGCTAAAGATAAAGATCGATTAGTCGAAGCAGCGGCGCAATTAGATTGTGAATATAGAGCGGTTGATTTAGCAGATTTAGATGCAGCCAAGAGAACGTTCGAAGAGATATTAGGTAGCTTTGGTGTACCAGAGATTTTAATATTGGCGCACGGAGTCATGAGTGCAAAAATGTCAAAGACTTTAAAGAGTGACAATGAAGAGTGGCGTCGAGTTCTGGCCATTAATCTTGATTCCGTATTTTGCGCTGTGAATACCTTGGCGGCACCAATGGCTGAAGCGCGAAATGGACGAGTAGTTATTTTCTCTGCTTGTTTAGGCCGGATGTCTGGACCAGGAAATGCGGGAGGGTTAGCTCCTTATCGAATTAGCAAAGCAGGAGTAAATGCATTAGTCCGAAATTTGGCACATGAAACTGGATTGGGGCGTCGAGGGTTTCTAGTTGATGCCGTGTGCCCCAACCATTCACGAACGGATATGGGCGGACCAGATGCCCCACTATCGGCAGAGGAAGGAGCTCGCACTGCGCTGTGGTTGGCTACGCGAAACTTTGACCTGAATGGATCATCTGATCAAGAGAAATTAACAGGGGTGCTTTGGGAAGAGATGAATGTAGTTCCTTGGTGATTTTGAGGTCGCACTTTTCATATTTTGAATTAAAATAAGACAGTGGCGAATTTTTTGCCTCTTACTTAATCAGAAAATGGTGTTTTCATGGATGAAAAGAAATTACTCTCACTTTGGAACAAAATGCGTTCGCACATAATTGCGGCGCAATTCGGTCCAACATTGATGCTTGTTGCTATTTTTGTTGTGGCAAGTTTTGGGAAGTTTCAAATGGCTTCAGATGGAATAAAGTATTTCACCCTTGGAGTGGCAGCCGCTACAGGAATTCTTGCACTCATCAGCCAGTATGCAGCGATTCGTGAAGCAGAAGCACTTGTTGTTGATCTACAAAAGCTCGATAAGCCATCAGCATTGGCAAAAAAGGTTGGACAGTCAACATCTTTCCTACAATTAACAGCAGTAGCAATTGTTGCCATGGGTATTGGAACATTTGGCTTAGCCGCTTGGGCAGTTCTAGGTTAAATATGAAAGGCCTTTTAGTTGCAGTAGTTATTTTCACCGTAATTATTGCTTTATTAATCATCAGCTACGAGGCTCCAGCGCGAAGTAAAAAAAAGTTATCGGGTCGTGGCGGGGATTTTGAAAGTTAAGCCCTGCCTCGACGCACATTAAATTTTTACAACGTTCAAATATTTCCCGCCTCTAAGCCTTCAAGAACTTCTTTTGCCCGCTCCTTAAGCTCGGACAAATCACTCAATCGGTTTAAGCCAAATATTTGTTGACTCATTCGATGGTTTTTGATGAAGGTTTCTTTATGGCGTTCAAGAAAATCCCAATACAAAGTTGTGAATGGGCAGGCCTTTTCACCTATACGCAACTTAGGATCATAAACACAAGGCTTGCAGTAGTTAGACATTCGTGAAATGTATGCACCACCTGCCGCATAAGGCTTAGTCATCATGGTCCCACCGTCGGCATGTACGCCCATTCCAATTACATTTGGAACCATTACCCATTCGGATGCATCAATAAATACCTCACGCATCCACTCTAAAAATTCTTGCGGATTTGTACCTGTAATCAGAGCAAGATTTGAAAGCAACATCAGGCGCGGGATGTGGTGAACCCAAGCACGATTATTTATGTCAGTCACGGTCTCTTTTATGCAATTCATCCGGGTTTTATCCGGGTCACTAAACAAAGGCAGCAGTTTTTTGGTGGCATTTAACTGATTGTTCTCACGGTAATTAGGGCCTAGGAACCAATACATGCCGTTTACATATTCACGCCAACCGATAACTTGCCGGATAAAACCTTCGGCGGATTCGATTGGGATTGAGCCCGTGTTAAATGCTTTCACAGCAGCTCTGATTACTTCACTTGGGTGGAGCAGTCCATTGTTCAAATATGGAGAGAGTAAAGAATGATGAAGCGCCCAATTGTCAGTGGTCATGGCATCTTCAAGTGGACCAAATTGCGCAAAATGATTATCAATAAAGTTTTTCAACTGGCTCAGGGCACCTTTGCGAGTAGTAGCCCAGGTGGTTGTAGGTGCATAAGAAATTTCAAGGGCTACTTGATTATCAATCTCATCTCTCTGGTGCTTGAGGTATTTCGGTCCTTCATATTTCTTAGGAGGCGGCAAACGGTTCTCTTTGTCGAAGTTCCACGAGCCACCTACAGGTTCACTGCCATCCATCAATATGTTTAAACGTGTCCTTTGTTTTCTATAGAAGCTTTCCATTAAATAACTTTTTTGATTATTAGCCCATGATTGAAATAGTGGTCTCGGCGTTAGAAAGAAATCGTTGTCAACGAAACTAACTCCATACGCTTTAAGTGCTTCAAATTGCCGAAAGGATGAAGGCTCGGCACAGATAATTGGAAGTTTTGGATAGTTGTTTTCAATACCCTTGAGACCATCTATTGTGGTGGCAGCTTTTACATACTCAACTGTAAATCCTTCATCTTCAAGAGATTTTGCAAAGTGACGGGCGCTAGAGATTAGAAAGAAGAGTCGTTCTTTATGCCAATTTCGCCCTGTAGTCATACGAGCACTTTCGATTAAGGCAATTAAATCTTCTTTTGGATCTGCCTCTTTGAGGGCGCCAAAGTTACGGTGTAAATGATCAAAAGGAATATAGATAATTCGCTTCATTTATTTTCTCGACAACGATCGCTACAATATTTCACTTCATTCCAGTTCTTGGCCCATTTTTTGCGCCATTCAAATTCAAGATTGCAACGGACGCAGATTTTTGGTGGAAACCCATTCTTATCTTTTGCGAACCGTGGCATAGCGCAAAGAATAGTCTTGAATAGCTAAAAATTCAGAGCGAAGGATTGCGAACTACAACGGCTTGCCTCAAGTGATGAAACCCACTTGTTTATTTGCGCAATAAATTAAACAAGCAGGTCAAGAGATAATGTTGGCAGCATAAGCAGAAATAATGCAGAAGCACCAAAGACAACCGAGCCTGCTCTTACAAGATTGTCGTGATTTTGCTGATTTGGCGGAACTTGCCAGGCTCATCACCTTTACGATTAGCCAATACTAAAGTCAGAATCTGCATAACAATTATTTCACTTATTGGCCGAGCGAGTTGAGATGTTAATTGAGGAGCTGAAATGCCCGGATGTAAAGGTTGGGCTTCTGCAGAAATCCAGACTGGATTTGCTTTTAGCTTAATTAAATCTTTAAACATCAATGAATTGAGCGAACGTTGATTGTCATAGCCTTCGAGAATAAGAACCGCCACTCCTTCTGAAGCCATTTCTAGCGGACCGTGTCGGAACTGCGCTGTTGTGAGGCTTTCCAAACTTTCGCGTGCCGCTTCTTTGATAATTAGTGAACCGGTACGAGCTGCAGCCATTGATTCGCCGCGGCCAACTATAAAAATAGTTTTTTGCTGAATAGCGGAATCTAGAGCTTCATAACACTCTGCCCAATTTTCTAAATATGTTTTTAAAATTTTTGAGAGTTGGGATATCTCTGGATCTATTTCTTCAGACAAAGCAACAGAGGTTGCCATTCCTGCAGCAAGAAGTGTGTTGAGGTAACTTTTTGCGCTGACCGTATTTTCTGACCCACATTGGATATTAAAAAGAAAATTAGATCTAGACCCAAGTTTGCTCTCTGGATAATTAGTGAAACCAAGAATCGTGACATCGCCTTTGACGGACTCCAATTCATTTAGCAACTGAGCAACCTCAGCAGACTCGCCTGATTGAGATGCGATCCAGAAAAGTGTTCTGCCTTTTATACGTCCCTTGATATTTATGAGCAGTTCAGCGGTGTCCTCATGCCACACTGGAAATCCAGCTGAAACTAACCGTAGATAGCTTGGATAAAGCGCATTTAAGGAAGAACCCATTCCGGTCAAAATTATGCGATCAAAGTTAGCCATGTCATCCAGCAGAGATTTTGTTTTAGTAGAAATACCCGCGGAGATTAATTTCTCAACTGCTTCCGGCTGGGCCTGGATATCAGCAAAGTACGGAGCGTTCTCAATGAGTTGGAATCTGGGCATGAGCGAATAATATCATCCAGAGTTTTAGGTAAACACTGGACTAAGTTAAACCTAACAATTACTCTCAATTGGTAAGTCAAACCCGACGAATCACAAAGCTGCAGAGGATCTGCATAAAGGTTGCGAGGATTAATTGCTCGACTGGGCTGTAGGTATTGACCTTGGTGGCACGAACATTCGTGTCGCTAAGGTTGACGTCTTGGGCAAAGTTTCACAGCCAATTTTTGTAGAAATAGATAAGAGCTATGCGGATTCGCCAAACTTTGCTCAGATAATTTCAATTGTCGAGGGGATCATTTCAAGTAATCAAGAGCATCCACCACTTGGTATTGGTTTTGGAGTTACGGGGCCAATTAATGTGAAAACCGGAATTATTGATAATCCATTTACCTTACCTGCATATTTTCAAGGCAATATTAAGAAAACCTTAGAAGACAAATTTAACCTCAAAGTAGTGGTTGAAAATGATGCAAATGCGGCTTGTATTGGTGAAGCAATCTTTGGAGCTGGTGAGGGCGCAGAGATGGTCGCGTGCTTGATTTTAGGTACGGGCGTAGGGGTTGGTGTCATCAATAATGGAGTTGTCTACAGAGGTGCTAATGGTGCGCATCCCGAAGCAGGGCACGTGCACGTTGATGCAACAGGTCCGTTTTGTTACTGTGGCAGAAATGGCTGCTTAGAAGCTTTAGTTTCAGGCACAGCATTGAAAAATATCGGAGTTGAGCGTGGAGTTCTAACTGCTGAACAAAATGCGAAAGATCTTGTTCACCTTGCCGAGACAGGTAATAAGGATGCGGTTCGGATAATGCAGGAAGCACAACAGGCACTGGGTTTGGGAGTCATAAATTTAATTTATACATATGGGCCAGAAAAAATCATTATTACCGGTGGTGCCTTGAGCCGCACGGATTCACTCCTCATTGAATTACAAGCTATTGCGGATGAGGCGTGTACTTACACAAAGTTAAGGAGCGAAATTAAATTCGGATCACTTGGGGATTGGGCCGGAACAATTGGCGCGGCCACTCGAATAATCAGATCCTGGTAAGAAAATTATTGAGTTTAAGGCAATGGAATCAAGGTATTTGCAAAGATCTGCCAAGCTAGAGCGGATTTTGCAACCAACGAAAGAGTTATATAGGTACGTTCTCCACGCAAGTAATTGCTCCACTTGCCCACTTTCTTGTATTGCACCCATTGAACTAAAGCAAAAGAGTTAAAGAAAATAAAGATCGTAAAAACAATTCCATAGACAAAGGCTGGGGCTGAGGTATCACTAACTCCGCCAATTGAAAGCACATAAAAAGCAAGTGCGATCCAAGGAACAATTCCAGTGATGCAACCAAAAATAAATGGCAGCCATCCACCATTTCCTGGTGCCTCATACTTTTCTTGCAACCAACCAAACAAAATCATTGAAGCATTAACTCCAAAGATTGAGATGAGTGCTGTTATATCTGCGATACCAGTTACTTGAGCGATCAATACAATCATCACTGAAGAGCTAATTGAGTATTCAACCCATCTGAAATAATTTCGTTGAGCTGATAAGCCAGCGCTGTAACGAGGAAAAAATTGTGGGCTAGCAACAATGAAATGGAAGAGCGCGGAAAGTCCTAAGAAGAGCGCAACTGCTAGTCCGATCGGCGTGCTAAAAAGAATCACTGATGGAGCAAATGAGGAACCTGGCGGACCGGCCATGTAAGTGGCAGTTACTGGCAATGCAAAATCACTGCTTAACGCTAAGACTGCGGCCATTTGCACTAAGTGCAAAATTCCAGCCAAGATATTTACTTTGCGAAGTCGGGCCATCGTTAGGTCTTTGCTCATAAATGAAACGTACCTCAGATATCAAGGTAAATAGATAGATCGGCGGTTGGGTGCCTCGAGTCGGATTTGAACCGACACTATGCAGTGTTTGAGACTGCCCTCTCTACCGTTGGAGTACCGAGGCCGGTAGTGCAATTCAAATCTTATCGGGGTCGAGTGAGTACCCTTAGCAAGTGACTAATTCACCCAATGCTCAGCAAGTGGCTCCAAGGATCGCGCCAAGAATTATTGTTGCTGAAGACGAGGCGATTATCCGAATGGATCTAATTGAGATGTTGCGCGAGGCTGGATATAACGTCATTGGCGAAGCGGCAAATGGTCGTGAGGCGATCTCATTGGCCCGCCATTTAAAACCGGATTTGGCGATTTTAGATGTGAAGATGCCGGAGATTGATGGCATTTCAGCGGCTGAACTAATCGTCAGTGAGAAATTGGCTGCCGTCTTGATGCTGACCGCTTTCAGTCAAAGAGAGTTAGTCGAGCGGGCCCGAGATGCTGGGGCAATGGCTTACCTAGTTAAGCCATTTTCGATTAGCGACCTGACCCCAGCGATCGAGATGGCCCTTGGCAGATACGCCCAGATTCAGGCCCTAGAGGCCGAGGTTGGCCAGCTTGGGGAGAGATTGGAAGCCCGAAAGTTGGTGGATCGGGCCAAAGGGGTTTTGATGGCTAATTTGGGGATCACCGAGCCAGAGGCATTTAAATGGATCCAAAAGGCGGCCATGGATCAACGCAGCTCAATGAGCGCGGTGAGCGAGGGGGTCCTCGCCCATTATCAGCCGGGGAGTTAACGGTCTGTTAATTTAATATTTTGCTTTTTGGGGTGTCGAAATTGGGCAACTGCTGGCATACTCGGCTGGTCAAAGCGCTTATCTCGGGGGTCTTTTTCGAGAAAGCTGACAATCTGAAAATATCCGAAAGGGAAATAATGCAAATTTCAAAGAAACTTAAGGTTGTTGCTGCATTTGCAGTTGCAAGCTTGGTCTTTGCTGGTTGCTCAAAGTCCGCTTCTGAAGAAGAAGCTGCACCAGCTGAGGAAGCTGCTGTAGTAAAAGGGACTGGACCATTAAAGATCGGCTCACTACTTCCAGAGACCGGCAGCCTCGCATTTCTCGGACCTCCTGAGTTTGCCGGCGTTGACCTAGCTGTTGCTGAAATCAACGCAGCAGGTGGCGTTCTTGAACAACCAATCGAGCACATTCGTGGCGATTCCGGAGATACAAGTACAGACATTGCACAACAGACTGCTGATTCACATATCGCAGCTGGAGTAGGCGCAATTGTTGGTGCTGCATCTTCAGGTGTTTCATTAACTGTTATCGATAAAATCTCAGGTGCTGGCATTGTTCACTTCTCACCAGCAAACACCTCCCCAGATTTGACCAGCTATGCAGACAATGGCTTCTACTTCCGTAGCGCTCCTTCAGATACATTCCAAGGTGCAGTTCTCGGACAGTTGATGGCGGCTAACGGCGCAAAGAACGCTGTTTTCCTAAACCTTGATGATGCATACGGAAACGGTCTTGCTAAGTACGGTATTGCTGGATTCACCGGGACCTCAACACAGGTTGTGTACAACCCACAAGCTGCTGAGTTTTCTGCTGATGTTTCAAAGGCAAAGGCTGCAAAGCCAGATGCAATTGCAATCATCGGATTCGATGAGACCACAAAAGTTCTCACCGAATTGATCAAGCAAGGCATTGGACCAAACAAGGTTAAGACCTACCTTGTTGATGGAAACCTTTCATCAGGTGCATACAAGGATCTTCCAAAGAACATCATGAAGGGCGTCAAGGCAACACTTCCTGGCGTATTCACAAATGATGAACTAAAGAAGCGTCTACTTGGTGTAGATCCTAAATTAACCGACTTCTCATACGCTCCAGAGTCATATGACGCTGTAGTGCTAATTGCGCTCGCTGCTGAGCAGGGTAAGGGAACTGATGGAACAACCATCAGAGATAACCTCACATCTGTTTCATCAGGTGGAACAAAGTGCACCACATTCGCTGATTGCAAAGCATTGATCGCTGCTGGTACCGATATCGATTACGACGGAGTTTCTGGCGCAATTGAATTCGATGCTAACGGAGATCCATCTGTAGCAACAATGGGTGTCTATGAGTACGTAGCAAATGACAAGTACGAAGCTCGTGCCGCTGAATTCATCACCGGTGCCGTACCTGCCGCTTAGTAGTCATAAAGTTCACGCACTTTTACTTTTAAAGTGAAGTGCAAGAAAGAGCCCCGCTTAACGGTGGGGCTCTTTCTTATTCCCACGACAGATACTTATACTTACGTTGGTTTGATAGAAGGGAGAAAAGTTTCATAGAACATAACCAAGAGCACGCTGGTCATGAATACTTTTCGCAACTCTATGGCGCAACTTCATCAGAAGGTGATCCACAACAAACTATTTTCGATAAGTGGCGCGACAAAATGCTGGTAAAGGCATTTAGAAAGTACAGCTATCACAATCTTTCAACTTCAGATGTTCTAGATGTTGGCTGTGGCTACGGCTGGCTGCTCGACGCATTTGAGGGCGCGCAAAGTTTGTGCGGAGTGGATATTGCTCACCATGCTGTAGAAGTTGCCGCAAAACGAAAACCAGAAAGATTTTTCAAACAAGGGGATCTGCATGATCCAAATCCTTTTGAGCAAAAATTTGATTTGATTTTGGCGATCAACATTATTGAACACCTTAGTAATCCTGTTGCTGGCATCGAATCAATAAAAAATGCGGCAAAACCTGGAGCGATCGTCTTGGTACATATGCCAACAATTAGCAATTGGTTGACTCGATGGGAATACTCAAAACTCTATGATTCAGACCCCACCCATATATATCGTCCATCAGGTAAAACAGTTCGCAAATTATTTGAAGCTAATGGGTTTGAAACTTTGCGAGATTCGTATTTGCCACATTTCCCAGCATTTCTGACCAAGATTTGGCCGATCCACCCAGCTTATTTAGCGGTCTTTAAACGCAATTCGTAAAATTTAAGCGTTTGCCGCAAGAGTTCCCAGGTACAACTCAATTACTTTCGGATCATGAGCGAGAGATTTTCCAGTTCCAGTGTAAGCATTTCTACCTTGGTCGAGGACATATCCACGATCAACAATTTGCAGACAGCGCCTGGCGTTTTGCTCAACCATAATTACAGTTACTCCAGTGCGATTAATCTCGCGCACTCTGACAAATACCTCATCTTGCAAAGCCGGGGATAAGCCCGCACTTGGTTCATCTAACAACAGAACTGATGGGTTCATCATTAATGCCCGGCCCATAGCAACCATCTGGCGTTCACCTCCAGAGAGGGAACCAGCTCTTTGTTTACGACGATCGCCAAGGGTTGGAAAGAGAGAGGTAACAAAATCAAACCGTTCATTAAATTGATCAGCGGCTTGATAGGCACCCATTTGCAGGTTCTCTTCAATTGTTAGGGATGGGAAAACATTATTTGTCTGTGGCACAAAACCGATTCCTTTTTTAACTAACTCATCGGCACGTTTATTTGTAATCTCTTCTCCACGCAACTTCACAAAACCATCTCTTACTTTGACTAGACCGAAGAGTGCCTTCAATAAAGTTGATTTTCCAGCGCCATTTGGACCAATGATGCCTACCAATTCACCTTCATTTGCGTACAGATCACACCCATTAAGAATATTTATCCCAGGAAGATAACCAGCGATTATGCCGCCAGCTTCAAGTAATAGATCATCACCAGCTAATTTTGTAGGTTCCATTTGGCTAGCCTCGATCCTGTTCAAGAGTGGAATCATGATGTGCGCCAAGGTATGCGTCAATGACAGCTTTGTCGCGCATGACGATATTTGGTGGACCTTCAGCAACAATTACACCTTGGGCCATAACAATTACCCAGTCACTTATATCTCGCACCATATCCATGTCGTGCTCAACAAATAAAACTGTCATTCCATCTTCGCGCAAATCCTTAATATGACCAAGAAGTGATTGCTTAAGAGCAGGGTTAACGCCTGCCATTGGTTCATCAAGCATCACCAACTCTGGCTCAACCATTAACGCTCTGGCCATCTCAAGAAGTTTGCGTTGACCACCAGAGAGGGCAGCAGCAAAATCATCGCGCTTGTCAATCAATTTAAATCTAGTTAGCAACTCTTCACTTCTTGCAGTTGCCGCTTTCTCCTGCGCATTCCATAGAAAAGGAAGTGCAGCCCGTAAAATAGATTCACCTTTTTGTTTTGTCGCCGCTAGACGCATATTGTCAATCACAGTTAAACGGTAAAGCGCTTTAGTTAATTGAAAAGTCCGCACCATTCCCATTCGTGCAACTTTATGAGGGGGAGTTCCCGAGATCTTCACTCCATTAAAACTCCATGAACCTTCATTAACTTGATCAAAGCCGGTCAATAAATTAAAGAAAGTTGTTTTTCCAGCACCATTAGGACCAATCAGTGCAGTGATCGCACCTCTTTGAATTTCAAGATGGCTAACATTTACTGCGGTTAAACCACCAAATTTACGTACAACATGGTCGGCAACGATTATTGGATCAGGCTTGCTTACTCCCGGGGTCGGGGTAATTCCAGCAAGAGCGGCTAAAGCAATATCGCGACGTGAAGTATTTTGACTAGGCGCGGGCATCTAGAGCCAACTCCTTTCGGTCACCAAAAATTCCTTGTGGTCTGAAGATCATTAGCATCATCAATCCAAGACCAACCAACATAAAGCGAATCTGCCCTACTTGATTAACACCAATTAGCCATTCAGGAATGTACCCAGCGCTCACCGCTTGGCGCAACATCTGTTCAATAAAGACGAGCAAAAACCAAAAAATAATTGAACCGGCTATTGGCGCAAAGACGCGAGCCGCTCCACCAAGAATCAAAACGGTATAAGCAAAAAAGGTAAGTGCAGTTCCGTAATTATCAGGCTGCACAGATTGACGAGAAAGAGCATAAACAAAGCCTGCAAAGGAGCCCACAATGCCACCAATAATTAATGATTGCATTTTGTAGAGGTAAACATTTTTACCTAACGAGCGAACTGCTTCCTCATCTTCGCGGATAGATTTAAGCACCCGTCCCCAAGGAGAGCGAACTAGAAGCCACATCACAAAAAGAACTACGATTACTAATGCCCAGCCAGTCACTACGACCCACAGATCGTTGCCGTTATAACGCAGGAATGGGGTATTTAGTCCACTTTTAAAGGGATTTAGAGCAAAGAAATCTTTTCCAAATTTTCCAGTAATTCCATCTGAACCACCAAGATATTTATTGAATGTAGCCGAGCGTGCAATCTGCCTAATAATTTCAGCAGCCGCAATGGTAACAATCGCTAAATAATCCGCACGTAATCTTAAAGTCGGCAAACCAAGTAGTAGAGCAAGGATCACTGAGTTAAGTATTCCAGCTAATAGAGCAGCCCAAAGTGGAAAATTAAAGGAGACTACAAGAGTGGCAACGCTGTAAGCACCAACTGCTAGAAATCCGGCTTGGCCGAAGTTAAGTAATCCGGTATATCCAAAATGCATATTTAAACCAATTGCCGCCAGTGCAAAAATTATTGTATTAACTCCTAATGCCGCACTAAATGATTGTTGCGCGATAAATATAAAATCCATTATCCAACCCGCTCTTTCCGGCCGAGGATGCCTTGCGGGCGAACTAATAAAATTATGATCAAAATTAACAGTGCACCAACATATTTAAGTTCTGTTGGAATAATTAAAGTTGAAAGTTGAATCAACACGCCAATAACCAGAGAGCCAACTAGCGCTCCATATGCAGTTCCTAACCCACCAAGAGTTACTGCTGCAAAAATCAGCAACAACATATCCTGACCCATCAAGAAACTGACACCTTGATTTAAGGTGACCATGATTCCGGCAAAACCCGCCAAGAATGCACCTAAAATCCAAACAGATCTAATTACTGCTTCAACTTCAATTCCAGAGGCAGCAGCAAGGGCGGGATTATCGGCAACTGCTCGACTTGCTTTACCCATTTTGCTGCGCAATAGCCAAAGTGTGGCGCCAATAAGCAAAAGTAATCCAACAGATGTGCTCATGATTGATTTAGGGGTGATGCTGACTAGCCCAATTTCTAGCCCTGCTTGTCCAGCAAATTGAGGTAATTGTCTGGTGTCTCCACTAAATATAAATAGGAAAACATATCTGACAAAAATTGCAAATCCGATTGACACAACAAGCATTGCGATCAAGCCAGTGCCACGTTTTCGCAACGGTTTCCAGAGTAATCGATCCTGTAAATAACCGCCGATGAGCGCAGAGAGTGCAACCGCTACAGGAATCGCAGCAAAAACTGGCAATCCAGCAACAGCGCTAAAGAAGTAAGTAAGCAATCCACCAAGAGTTAAAAGTTCACCATGTGCAAAGTTGGTTAATCCAGTTGTTCCAAATACTAAATTTAAACCAAGTGCAGCGAGTGCAATAATGATGCCAAGAATCAATCCGTCGGCAAGTAATTGCGCCGATTGATCAAGGATGGGAGTTTTTTCGGTGCCTGGTCCGATCGGAAATAAAACTGTGAGAGTGGTACCGAGCATTAATACATTTATTTTGCGCGTTGCTTTTGTTACATCAGTTAATGCTTGTCCACTGGGCAGCGATGTTTGATCAAGAGTGACGTCATAGATTCCGGTTGAAGTGACTTTGACTTGCCATTTACCCATTTGATCAGAGGTAAGTTGTGTTGCAAAACCATTTGGTCCGGTCAGCTTGATCCTCACCCCTGGTAATGGAGTTGAAGTTGAATCTTTAATCTCGCCGGCAAGAATTGATGATGTGCCGGCGGCAAGTGCCGACCCTGAAATTGAAAATGAGCTAATTAGGAAAAAGCCAGCCAATCCAAGTGCAATCTTGCGCATCAATTGAGCCTTTCCCATCTTCACTCATTCCCTTTAATTTGATTGGTAGCGTACACAGAGAAGTGCAAAATAGTCTGGTCTAATTCTCCTTTTTCGGCTCCGGCTTTTCCGATTTAGCATCACTTAAAATTAAACAGGTAATCCGTGCGGTGCAGGTCCGCACCCCTTCCTCATCGGTGATTACAACTTCATAGCTAGCCAAAGTCCGGCCTAGAGATATTGCGGTGGCGACCCCGGTAACAATTCCACTTTTGGCGGCACGATGATGGGTCGCACTTACTTCGATTCCAACAATGCGGCGATCGAGGCCGGCATGTAGGTGAGCGCCAATTGATCCCAAGCTCTCAGCCAGGACCACATTGGCGCCGCCATGCAACAACCCAAAGGGTTGCGTATTTCCACTTACCGGCATAGTGCCGACCATTCTCTGGGCGGAGGCTGCAATGATTTCAATACCCATTTTTTGATCCAAGGCTCCGCGGCCACGCTCATTTAAAGCAGCCAAATTTTCATTACTTAATTTGTTAAGTGCGCTCATCTGCTTATCCTACGCGCTCAACCTAGGATTCAGTTATGGGGAAATCCAACTCACCGAGTGAGCGGCGGCTGCTTTTGCTTGATGGCCACTCAATGGCATATCGGGCATTTCATGCTTTGCCGGTAGAAAACTTCAAAACTACATCAGGTTTTCCAACAAACGCTGCATATGGATTCACCACTATGTTGCTCAACTTATTGCGAGATGTTGCACCAACTCACATTGCGGTTGCATTTGATGTATCGCGAAAAACTTTTCGCTCGGAACGTTTCCCAGAGTACAAAGCGAATCGTGCAAAAACTCCAGATGAGTTTAGATCTCAGATGCCGGAAATTTTTGCAGTTGTGGATGCCTTAGGGATTAAAAGAATTCAGAAAGAAGGTTTTGAGGCCGATGACCTTATTGCGACCTTAGCAACCAATGCCGTAGCAAAACAATTTGAAGTAGAAATTTGTTCGGGAGATCGTGACACATTTCAATTAGTGACAGATCACATCACAGTTCTATATCCGAAAAAGGGTGTCAGCGAATTAGCCAGAATGACTCCTGAAGCTGTCTTTGAAAAGTATGGTTTAACTCCTAAACAGTATCCAGATTTTGCAGCATTGCGTGGAGATCCAAGTGACAATCTTCCATCCCTTGCAGGGGTTGGCGAAAAGACGGCCACTAAATGGATTGCGGAGTACGGCTCGCTTGAAACTCTGCTGGAAAAAGCGGATGAGATAAGTGGAAAAGTCGGCGACTCTTTGCGATCCGGAGTTGAGCAAGTGAAATTAAATCACGAATTAACACACCTGATCAGAAATGTCGAAATTGAATTAAAGATTGAAGATTTAGAAGTTGCCGACAAGGATTTCCAGCAATTGCGACAGATCTTTGATCGACTTGAGTTTCGCGCATTAAAAGAGCGAATAAATAAAATGGATAATTCCAGCGAATCAACTAGTGCGCTGACTACCAAAAGTGGCAAAAGTAGAGAAGATATAAAAATAACAATTATTGAAGATGCTAAAGATTTAAATTTAATTGATAAATCACACTTAAGTGCAGTTGCTTACTCCCTGCAAGGTGAGCAGCAATTTGAAATCTTGATATCTCAGGGTGGAGAAAAGAATTTTTTCCTAAAGCATGCAGTCGCTACAGCGTGGTTAGAGAACGAAAAATATCGAAAAATATTTTTTGATTTAAAACCATTGTCCAAACGGATTGTTGATGGAATTTTGGGGGAGTGTATTGATTTAGCCCTGCTTGCGTATTTGATTAACCCCGGTGCCAGAACTCCTGAATTAAGTGAAGTGGTTGGGGTTTTGCTTGGAAAGGAGATTGCCGCTCAATCTTTTGAAATTGGTGAGAAATTACCAATGGAGTTGGATTTTGATTCACCAAATCTAGAGATAGATAAAAGTGCGTTACAAATGCAGGCCCAAGCAATCTTGGAGCTCTACCCTCTTCTTTTGCAAAAAGCAGATCAAGCCCAATCAACTAAATTGGCAGCTGAACTTGAAGTGCCGACTGCAATTGCCCTAGCAAATATGGAGCGGATTGGGATCGCTGTAGACACCAAAGAGATTTCTAGATTAGAAACTTTTTTTGCTAAAGCAGGTGTTCAAGCAGCAAAAGAAGCGCACAAAATAGTGGGGCATGAATTTAATCTTTCATCTCCGAAGCAGTTGCAAGAAGTATTATTTGGAGAACTGCAACTACCAAAAAGTAAGAAAATTAAGACTGGATATACAACCGATGCTGAAGCTCTGCAGTACTTACAAGAAAGTACAAAGCATCCAGTTATCGATCAGATTTTGAGATCACGAGATGTTTTAAAATTAAAAAGTGTGGTCGAAGGATTAAGCCGTGCAACCGCTGCAGATGGTCGAATACACACAACTTTTCAACAAATGGTTACTTCTACAGGAAGACTTTCTTCGACGGAACCAAATCTACAAAATATTCCAATCAGGAGCGAGGAAGGACGACTAATCAGAAGTTGTTTTATTGCTGGGAAAGGTTTCGAAGAGTTGATGACTGCAGATTACAGTCAGATTGAAATGCGCATAATGGCTCACCTTTCAAAGGATGAGGCTCTTCTTGCGGCTTTAACTTCAGGTGAAGATTTACACACTACGGTTGGCTCTGAAGTATTTGGAGTCAAAGCTAGCGAAGTTACATCAGATATGCGCCGCACAATTAAAGCGATGTCTTATGGATTGGCTTATGGGCTTTCAGCGTTTGGTTTATCGCAACAACTGGGAATCTCACCAATAGCAGCGCAAGAATTAATGAATAAATACTTTGAACGGTTTGGTGGTATCCGGGATTACTTAGCTGATGTTGTGATTGAAGCACGCAAAGTTGGATATACCGAAACCATTTTGGGACGCAGACGTTATCTGCCTGATTTGCAAAGTGATGTTAAAACCCGAAGAGATATTGCAGAACGGATGGCACTTAACGCACCAATTCAGGGCTCTGCTGCAGACATTATGAAATTAGCAATGTTGAAAGTTGGAAACGCAATCTCTGCAGCCAAATTGAACTCTCGAATTTTGCTGCAGGTTCATGATGAACTGGTTTTGGAAGTTGCTAAAGGTGAGGCCAATGCGCTCTCTGTAATTGTTCGCACTCAGATGGGGGCAGCCTTTGCACTCAATGCTCCGCTGGCTGTGAATATTGGGTTAGGCGCTAATTGGGAGTTGGCGGCTCATTAATTAGATCACCGAATCGGGCTTTTGAGCGGGATTTGCATTTCAAATACCCTGAAATTGACCTGCTCTTACGCATAGCCGTAGCCTTGCCCGCTGTCCCTATTCCTATCCCTACTATCCACTACCTTCGGAGCAACTTGAGCAACGCACCTGCAGTCGCAATAAATGACATTGGAACCGCCGCCGATTTTATGGCCGCCATTGAAGGCACAATTAAGAATTTTAATGATGGAGACCTTGTAGAAGGCATCATCGTCCAAGTAGATCGAGACGAAGTTCTCGTAGACATTGGCTATAAAACAGAGGGTGTGATTCCTTCACGTGAACTTTCGATCAAACATGATATTGATCCACATGAGATTGTTTCAGTGGGAGATCGAATCGAAGCTCTAGTTTTGCAAAAAGAGGACAAAGAGGGTCGTTTAATTCTCTCCAAAAAGCGCGCAACTTACGAACGTGCATGGGGAACTATTGAAGGCATGAAAGAGCGTGACGAAGTTGTCAAAGGCACGGTCATCGAAGTTGTCAAAGGTGGCTTAATTGTCGATATCGGACTTCGTGGCTTCTTGCCAGCATCCCTTGTTGAGATGAGACGTGTCCGTGATTTAACTCCATATATTGGTAAAGAGATCGAAGCGCGAATCATCGAACTCGACAAAAATCGAAATAACGTAGTTTTGTCTCGACGTGCTTTCCTTGAGCAAAGCCAATCAGAGAGCCGTACTACTTTCTTAAATCAACTTCAAAAAGGTCAAGTTCGTTCCGGAACCATCTCATCAATCGTAAACTTCGGCGCCTTCGTAGATCTTGGTGGAGTCGATGGCTTAGTACATGTGAGTGAACTTTCTTGGAAACATATCGATCATCCAAATGAAGTTGTAGAAGTTGGCATGCCGGTTACCGTGGAAGTACTTGAAGTTGATTTCGAGCGTGAGCGCGTATCGCTATCACTTAAAGCCACACAAGAAGATCCGTGGCAGCACTTTGCACGTACAAATGCAATTGACCAGGTTGTCACTGGCAAGGTAACTAAATTAGTCCCATTCGGAGCATTTGTTCGGGTGCATGAAGGAATCGAAGGCTTGGTTCATATTTCCGAACTTGCAGAACGCCATGTTGAAATTCCAGAGCAAGTGGTTCAAGTCGATGATGACATTATTGTAAAGATCATTGATATTGATCTTGAGCGTCGCCGAGTTTCACTTTCATTGAAGCAAGCAAACGAAGGTCATGAGGTTGAGATTGAAGCTTTTGATCCAACTCAATATGGAATGCCTGCGCGTTATGACGAAGCCGGAAATTTCATTTATCCAGAAGGATTTGATTCTGATTCGCAAGAGTGGAAACCAGGATTTGAATCCCAACGTGAAGAGTGGGAACGTCAATACACCGAGGCACAAGCACGGTTTGTTGCTCACAAAAAACAACGTGACGAAGGAAAAGCAAGTGAAGTGGCAGCCCCTGCTGAGAGCACAGAAACCCCTGCCGCCGAGTAAGCAATCTGTGGTCTGGATGCTTGAAGTGGTTGAAGTGGTGGAATGCTTGAGTAGTTGAGTACTTTGTACTAATGATTCTCATTGCCCTTACGGGCGGCATCGGCTCGGGCAAGTCCCGAGCCGCTGCCATTCTCGAGGAGTTCGGTGCGCATTCAATTAGTGCTGACCGCTTAGCTCGAGAAACTCTTGAAAGAGGCGAAAATGGATACAACGAAGTTGTTGCCTATTTTGGGGATGAAATCTTGAGTGAGGGACAAATCGACCGTCAAAAATTAGCAAACATCGTGTTTAATGACGAAGATGCACTTGAAAAATTGGAATCAATCACACATCCTTTAGTAAGAAATAAGTTCATTTCAGAGACGCGTACCCTGCCGGAAAACGCAGTGGTTGTTTATGAAATTCCATTATTGGCAGAATCTATTTCACGGCAAAAACTGTTGGATTATGACCATGTAATTGTCTTAGAAAGTAATACTGACTTAAGAATCGCGAGACTGGTGGAACGAGGCATGAGTGCAAAAGATGCACAGTTGCGAATCGCTAGACAGCATTCAGATGAACAACGAAAAAAGATTGCAACTCACTTGATCAATAACGATGGGTCTTTTGAAGAACTAGTAAGTGCACTTTCGCAGTGGTGGGATAAATTCATTTCACCAGATATCACAAAGTGAATTAGTGTTGATAGATGCGTCCTGAGATTCGCCGTAAAATGCGGCCATTTAAAGTAATCAGCGATTTTTCACCAGCTGGTGATCAGCCAACGGCGATCGCAGAGTTAACTCAACGATTACTAAATAAAGAAAAAGATGTTGTGCTCCTAGGTGCTACTGGAACTGGAAAATCGGCGACAGCGGCATGGTTGATCGAAAAACTGCAACGCCCAACCCTGGTGCTTGCGCCAAATAAAACTCTTGCAGCGCAATTAACACATGAGTTTAGAGAATTACTTCCCGAAGCCGCAGTTGAATACTTCGTTTCTTACTATGACTATTACCAGCCAGAGGCATATGTGCCGCAAACCGATACATTTATTGAAAAAGATTCATCTATAAACTCGGAAGTAGAACGATTGCGATATTCGGCAACTCATTCCTTACTGACCCGCAGAGATGTAATAGTCGTTTCGACTGTCTCATGCATTTACGGATTAGGAACGCCGCAAGAGTATGTAGATGCGATGTTAGAGCTAAATGTTGGAGATACTTTTGAGCGCAACAAACTTTTACGTAGATTTGTGGATATGCAATATGCACGAAATGACGTAGCTTTTGAGCGCGGCACTTTTCGGGTGCGAGGTGACACAATTGAGATTATTCCGGTGTACCAAGAGACCGCTTTACGCATAGAGATGTTCGGGGATGAGATTGAAAGAATTTTGACTCTTCACCCGATTACCGGAGAAGTTTTAGCAGAAGATAGCCAAGCATTCATTTTCCCAGCCTCACACTATGCGGCAAGCAAAGAAACCATGGAGCGGGCAATCTCTGAAATCGAAGGCGAACTTGCACAACAGCTAGAACTATTTGAAAAACAAGGCAAGCTTTTAGAAGCCCAACGGCTTCGAATGCGGACAACTTTTGACGTCGAGATGATTAGGCAATTGGGTTATTGCTCTGGAATTGAGAATTATTCCAGGCAGATCGATGGGCGAATGCCGGGCTCAGCGCCTAACTGCTTATTAGATTATTTTCCAGAGGATTTCCTATGCATCATTGATGAGTCGCATGTAACTGTTCCGCAGATAGGCGCAATGTTTGAAGGAGATTCGTCGCGAAAACGGACATTAGTTGAACATGGATTCAGATTGCCAAGTGCAATGGATAACAGGCCATTGAAGTGGGCAGAATTTTTAGAAAGAGTCGACCAAAAAGTTTATCTTTCAGCGACTCCGGGAAAATATGAACTGGGAGTTGCCGATGGTGTTGTCGAGCAGGTCATCAGACCTACAGGATTAATTGATCCGAAAATTGTACTCAAGCCAACAACTGGCCAAGTGGATGACTTAATTGCACAGATAAGAATGAGAAGCGAAAAAAAAGAAAGAGTTTTAGTAACAACTTTAACTAAAAAAATGTCAGAAGATTTAACAGATTATTTGTTAGAGATGGATATTCGAGTTAGATACTTACATTCAGAGGTTGATACTTTGCGAAGAGTTGAACTCCTAAGAGAATTACGTCTGGGTGAATATGATGTCTTAATTGGTATTAACTTATTACGTGAAGGATTGGACTTACCCGAAGTTTCACTTGTGGCAATTTTGGATGCAGATAAAGAGGGATTCTTAAGATCTACAACCTCGCTTATTCAAACGATAGGTAGAGCCGCTAGAAACGTTTCCGGTGAAGTTCATATGTATGCGGATAAAGTTACAGATTCCATGCAAAGAGCGATCGATGAAACTAATAGGCGCAGAGAAAAACAAGTCACATACAACACTGAGAGAGGGTTGGATCCACAACCACTGCGTAAGCGCATAGCAGACATCACCGATTCAATATCAAGGGAAGCCGAAGATTCCACTCAATTGCTAAACAAGGCTGGCCGGAATAATCGCGCCTTGGACCCTTCTCTTGGGGGATTGAAGAGCAAGAATATTCTCGCTGGGAAAGGGGGAGCAGCATTACCTAAAATGGAATTATTGGATCTTATTGAATCCTTGACCGCTCAAATGCGATCAGCTGCTGAAAACCTGCATTTTGAGTTAGCTGCGCGTTTGCGAGATGAGATTCATGAATTAAAACGAGAATTACGCGGAATGGAGACAGCCGGATTATGAGCGACCACCTGATTGTACGCGGAGCACGGGAACACAATCTAAAGAACATTTCAATTGAAATTCCCAGAAACTCACTTGTGGTCTTTACCGGATTATCTGGCTCTGGTAAATCAAGTTTGGCTTTTGACACAATTTTCGCAGAAGGCCAACGTCGTTACGTTGAATCTTTAAGTGCATACGCACGACAATTTTTAGGGCAATTAGATAAACCTGATGTTGATTTTATAGAAGGGCTTTCACCGGCGGTTTCGATCGATCAAAAATCAACAAACCGGAACCCAAGATCAACAGTTGGAACAATCACGGAAGTTTATGATTACTTTAGATTGTTATATGCAAGAGCCGGTAAACCACATTGCCCTAAGTGTGGCAATGAAGTCTCACGACAATCGCCCCAACAGATAGTTGACCAGATTTTAACGCTTCCAGATGAAACAAAATTTCATGTACTTGCACCAATCGTCCGTGCGCGAAAAGGTGAGTTTGTAGATCTATTTAAGGATTTAACTTTACAAGGATTTTCAAGAGCAAGAATTGACGGCAAAGTATTTACGTTAGATGAGATTCCAGAACTTAAGAAACAAGAAAAACACACGATTGAAGTTGTGGTTGATAGATTAAGCGCAAAAGCTAGCTCACTGCAAAGATTAACCGATTCAGTCGAAACTGCATTAAAACTTGCTAATGGAATTTTAATTCTTGAATTTGTTGATGAACCCATTAAATCGCCAAATCGGGAAAAAAGTTTCAGTGAAAAAATGGCATGTATGAACTGTGAGATATCAATTGAGGAGTTTGAACCAAGATCCTTTTCTTTTAACTCTCCTTTTGGCGCCTGTGGGGAATGTGGTGGAATCGGAACCCGACTGGTTGTAGATGAAGAGTTAGTAATTCCTGATGATTCGATTTCAATCTCTGAAGGAGCGATTGCGCCTTGGTCTCTTGGTACCAGTTCTGAATATTTCGAAAGATTATTAGAAGGTTTGGGTAAGGAACTGACATTTTCTATGGATGTTCCTTGGAAAAAACTAAGCGCCAAAGTCAAAGAGGCAATTCTCAATGGCTATGATTTTGAAGTTCATGTTAAGTATCGGAATCGTTATGGACGAACCCGTCAGTACACAACTGGATTTGAAGGCGTAATTCCATTTCTAGAACGTCGTCACGGCGAAACGGATAGCGATCAGAGTAGAGATCGACTTGAAGCATTCATGCGACAGACACCGTGTGCAGTTTGTAAAGGGGCGAGACTTAAAAGTGAAATTTTAGCGGTAACACTCGATGGTTTAAATATTGCCCAACTTTGCGCATTGCCAATAAATGAATGTGCCAAATTTTTGCAGAAACTAACTCTAGGCAAAAGAGAGCACCAAATTGCTGAACGAGTATTGAAAGAAGTTAACGCTAGGTTAGGTTTTCTCTTAGATGTTGGACTTGATTATTTGTCATTAGATCGACCAGCTGGTTCTTTATCTGGTGGAGAAGCTCAACGAATTAGATTAGCCACCCAAATTGGATCAGGTTTGGTTGGAGTTCTTTACGTTCTAGATGAACCAAGCATTGGCTTGCATCAACGCGACAATGTGAGATTAATTGAAACTCTGACCAGGTTGCGGGATCTTGGAAATACTCTAATTGTGGTCGAACATGATGAAGAAACTATTAGAGCAGCAGATTGGATTGTAGATATTGGACCCGGCGCAGGAGAGCACGGTGGGGAAGTTGTTGTTTCAGGAGATTATAAATCCTTGCTTGCAGAGAAAAAATCAATAACAGGAGCCTATTTATCGGGTAGAAGAAATATCAATATCCCCGAAAAGCGCAGAGCCATAGATCCAAAAAGACAACTGGTTGTTAAAGCTGCACGAGAGAACAACTTGCAAAATATTGATGTATCTTTTCCGTTGTCGACTTTTATCGCAGTAACTGGAGTCAGTGGATCCGGTAAATCTACGTTAGTTAACGAAATTTTATATACATCTTTAGCGAATAAATTAAACGGTGCACGGATGGTTCCGGGACGACATCGAACAATTACTGGAGTCGATCAGCTAGATAAAATTGTTCATGTTGATCAATCGCCTATCGGGCGAACACCGCGATCAAATGCTGCAACATATACCGGGTTGTTTGACAAGGTTAGAGCCTTGTTCTCGGAAACAAATGAAGCCAAGGTCCGTGGGTACCAACAAGGAAGATTCTCCTTTAACGTCAAAGGTGGACGTTGTGAAAATTGTTCTGGCGATGGAACTATCACTATTGAAATGAATTTCTTGCCAGATGTTTACGTACCTTGTGAAGTTTGCCATGGAGCTAGATATAACCGCGAAACTTTAGAAGTGCATTACAAGGGTAAAACGATTGCAGACGTTTTAAATATGCCTATAGAGCAAGCGAATGAATTCTTTGAAGCAGTCCCAGCTATTTCAAGGTACCTTAAAACATTATGTGATGTTGGACTTGGATATGTCCGACTAGGGCAATCAGCCCCGACATTATCTGGCGGAGAAGCACAGCGCGTAAAACTGGCTACTGAACTCCAACGACGCTCAACCGGTAGAACTATTTATGTTTTAGATGAACCCACCACCGGACTACATTTTGAGGATGTTAATAAATTATTAGGAGTCTTAAACCGATTAGTTGATGCTGGTAATACTGTGGTCGTTATTGAACACAATTTAGATGTTATTAAATGTGCGGACTGGGTAATAGATCTTGGTCCTGAGGGTGGGTCAAGAGGAGGAAGCGTTGTTGCGGTAGGTACTCCTGAAGATATAGCCAAAGACAAGAAAAGTTTTACAGGAGTATTCTTAAAACGGGCGCTAACAGGGAGAAGTAGTGGCTGACCCTCTTTCTTATCGACCTGAAAATATTCCAACCGAACCGGGTGTCTACAGATTTCGAAATTCAGCTGGAAAAATCATTTACGTAGGAAAAGCAAAAAATCTACGTTCCCGACTCAGTTCATACTTTCAAAAAAATTTACCCGAACGTACCAAGCAAATGGTTTGGAGTGCGGCAAGTGTTGATTGGACCATTGTTAAAAACGAAATCGAAGCATTGCAATTAGAATTTACCTGGATCCGAAGTGAATCTCCAAGATTCAATGTAGTTTTCCGTGACGATAAGTCATATCCATATTTAGCCGTTTCTAATAAAGATAAATACCCAAGATTATTTATCACCAGAAAAGAAAAACAAAAAGATGTTAAATATTTTGGTCCATATCCGCACGCATGGGCATTGCGTGAACTCTACGATTTAGTGCAATCTTCTTTTCCAATCAGATCATGCAGTGCTGGGGTTTTTAATTCAGCAAAGAGATCAGGTAGGCCATGTTTACTCGGATTCATCGATAAATGCGCGGCCCCATGTGTTGGAAAAATTTCTGAGTCAGACCATGTCCAACTTACGAAAGAGCTAATTAATTTTCTCTCTGAAGACCCAAATAAATTAATGGCAACGTTAACAAAAGAAATGGAATCTCTATCAGCAAACGAAGAGTTCGAAAAGGCCGCCCGTATGAGAGATCGAGTTTCAGCACTGGAAAAAATTTCCACTACAAATACCGTGGTTTTGCCTGATCAAACTGATGCAGATATCTTTGGTTTGTACTTGGAAGAGATTGATGCAGCAGTTACGTTGTTCTTGGTTCGAAAAGGCCGAATTCTTGGTGCTCGCTCCTGGATTGTTGAGCGGCCAGATGAATCATCGCCGGAAGAGATTATGGAAAAAATTTTGTTGAATCATTACCTGGCAGAAGGTTTGGAGGATTTTCCAAAAGAAGTATTACTTTCATATTTGCCAGAATCGAGTAAAGCAGTTGAGGAGATTATCTCAGAACGAAGTGGGCATCGTTTGGAAATCAGAGTTCCGCAGAGAGGTGAAAAAAAGGAGTTACATGAAACTGTAATTCGAAATTCACAGGATGCGCTAAATCGATACCGACTGAAAAGGACCAGCGACCTAGGTACTAGAACTCAAGCATTGGCTCAATTGCAAGAATCTCTTGAGATGAAAGATGCACCTCTGCGAATAGAGTGTTTTGATATTTCCAATTTACAAGGTACTCAAATGGTGGCCTCAATGGTGGTCTTCGAGGACGGAGTTCCAAAAAAATCCGAATATCGTAGATTTGAAATCAATCTCCCAGATGATGGCACTCTTGATGACACAGCCGCAATAAATCAAGTGTTAACTCGCAGGTTAAATAGATTGAAGATTGAGAGCGATTTAGATAAAAACAAAACGGATGAAAAATTAATCAAAAAATTTGCTTATAAACCTCAATTAATTATTGTTGATGGAGGCAAGCCTCAGGTGAGTGCCGCCGCCAGAGCGTTAGAAGGGTTTGACATCACATTTTGCGGTATAGCCAAAAGATTGGAAGAAGTTTGGTTACCAAACCAAAAAGATCCAATCATTTTTCCACGTAACAGTGAGGCGATGTATTTAATTCAACGGATTCGCGACGAAGCCCATCGTTTTGCGATTACTTATCACCGCTCTAAACGCTCAAAGGCAATGTTGGAATCTACTTTGGAAGATATTCCAGGATTGGGTCAAGCAAGAGCCCGTTCTCTTATTACCCATTTTGGATCTGTCACAAAGTTAAGAGGGGCATCAGAGGAGCAGATAGCCCAGCTTCCTGGGATTGGCAGTAAATTGGCAAAAACAATCGTGGGGTATTTGGGAGATTCAGGAATGGCTGGAAAAATCCCGGCAGATTCGGGGATCGATATGGCAACCGGGGAGATACTTGACAGCCGAGGATGATAGTCAGATCTGAGATTTGAAATTATCCACCAAAGCGCACATGAGGAGGGGTCGTGGAAGTAGTAGTTATTACTGGGATGTCAGGTGCTGGCAGATCCACAGCGGCGCATGTTCTCGAAGATAGCAATTGGTATGTCGTTGATAATTTACCTCCGGCGATGTTACTTCCGCTAATTAAAGAGGTAGAGGGTGAACATCAAAAAGTTGCAGTTGTAATTGATGTGCGAAGCCGGGCTTTTTTTGAAGAATTCGCTCAATCTCTTTCCGCACTTCGACAGATGGAAGTAAATGTCAGAATTTTATTTTTAGATTCGGCCGATGAGATTTTAGTAAGAAGGTATGAAGCCACTCGTCGCCCACACCCTTTGCAATCTGGAGATCGAATTTTTGATGGCGTAACTAGAGAGCGCAAATTACTTGGCGACTTAAGAGCAACAGCAGAAATTGTGTTGGACTCCAGCACCTTAAATGTGCATCAACTTGGAAATAAGATCATCGAGGTTTTCTCGCAGATAAGTGATAGAGGCATTCATTTGTCACTACTTTCCTTCGGTTATAAACATGGGATTCCTTATGATGCTGATTTTATTTTGGATTGCCGATTCATTCCAAATCCGCATTGGGTCCCAGAATTACAACCCTTGTCAGGCAAAGATGGTGCGGTGGCAAAAATGGTTTTAGATAATCCGGCAACCAAAGAGTTTATTAATAACTTTTTACAACTATTTAAAGGGACTCAGGATGGTTTTTTACAAGAGGGTAAAAGGTATTTAACAATCGCGATAGGTTGCACTGGTGGGCGACATCGCAGCGTTGCGGTAGGAGAATTCTTGGCTAATGAGTTTAAAAATCAGAAAATAGACACAACTTTGAATCATCGGGATTTGGATAGATAGTGAACTCTCGAATAGTTGCATTTGGGGGCGGCCATGGTTTAGCCGTAACTTTAAGTGCTTTACGGGAAATTAGTCATGAGATTACGGCCGTCGTCACAGTTGCCGATAATGGCGGATCCAGTGGTCAACTTCGCTCTGAATTTGGAATCATGCCACCTGGGGATTTGCGAATGGCGTTAACTGCACTTTGTGCAGATGACGAGTGGGGTAGTGGATGGGCCGAGGCGTTGCAACACCGCTTTGAAAGCGAAGGAGCGTTAAATGGTCACGCTTTAGGGAATTTATTATTGACCGCGCTTTGGAATTTAAATCATGACCCAGTAGTTGGCTTAGACAAAGTAGGTGAACTTTTAAGAATTGTCGGACGAGTACTTCCAATGGCTGCGATCCCAATTGAGATTGAAGCTACTTTGAAACCACTTTCAATTGGCCAGGGAGAAAGAGTGATACGCGGACAAGTTGAAGTTGCAGCGGCAGCTGGTGAAGTTACCAGCGTGCGTTTAATCCCAGATTTCCCACCAGTTTTACCAGAGGTACTGGATGCAATTGAAAAGGCTGATTGGGTAACTCTTGGACCCGGTTCTTGGTACTCCAGCGTGCTACCGCACCTACTTGTTCCACAAATTCGGACCGCCTTGGCTGATTCAAAAGCCAAGATAATTGTATTTTTAAATCTTGATGCTCGATTAATTAAAGATGAAGCAAGCGCTCTTTCACCTGAAGTTCAATTTGAATTTCTGAAAACTCATGCACCAGAGGTGAAAATCGACTACCTTGTCGCTGACAACTCCATAAATACTCCTGGACTCGAGGCGATTGCACATAAATATGGTGCGCAGTTGGTACTAAGTGATTTAGCCCACCACCCAGGAAGCGATCAACATGATCGTTTCAAGGTACTTTCCACCCTAAAGAAATTGATTGGATAGTTAAATGGCAATTAAATGGCAATGACAGCAGCAGTGAAGGATGAGTTGAGCCGTTTGGCGGTTTCAAAACCATGCTGTCGAAAAGCAGAAGTTTCGGCATTACTTAGATTTGCTGGTGGATTGCATTTAACAGGTGGGAAAGTTGTTGTTGAGGTGGAGTTAGATACTGCGCAAAGTGCCAGACGGCTTAGAAAAGAAATTTCCGAAGTTTATGGACATGAAAGTGATTTAACTGTTGTGTCACCGGGTGGAATGCGTAAAGCCAGTCGTTATATGGTGCGAGTTGCCGATACAGGTGAGGCTCTTGCCAGACAAACGGGTTTGATTGATTCAAATGGCAGACCAATTCGAGGACTTCCACCACAAGTTGTTTCAGCTGCTAAATGTGATGCAGAAGCAGCTTGGCGAGGTGCATTTCTCGCACACGGTTCATTAACTGAACCAGGAAGATCTTCGGCATTGGAGATAACTGCACCTGGACCAGAAGCGGCACTGGCTTTGGTGGGTGCTGCAAGAAGATTGGGAATTACCGCAAAAGCTCGTGAAGTTCGAGGTGTGGACCGAGTTGTACTTCGTGACGGAGATGCAATTGGTGCACTACTTACATTAATGGGAGCACATGAAAGTGTTCTTGCATGGGAAGAACGCAGAATGCGCCGTGAAGTACGTGCTACTGCAAATCGATTAGCTAATTTCGATGATGCAAATTTACGTAGGTCGGCTAGAGCTGCAGTTGCTGCCGCTGCAAGAGTTGCTCGTGCGATTGAAATATTAGGTGAAGATATTCCGCAACATCTTCTGGAAGCCGGACAACTTCGTATAGAACATGGTCAAGCAAGTCTTGAAGAACTTGGATCGTTAGCGACCCCGCCAATGACAAAAGACGCAATTGCGGGTCGGATTCGACGTTTATTGGCAATGGCAGATAAACGGGCCACTGAATTAGGAATTGCAGATACAGAGGCTGGAATACCAGCAGAATTGCTAGCGGATTCTCAGGATTGAGCGTAATGCGTGATTTGTTGAAATGCTAAGATTGGATAATCTACAAAGTAGTTAAAAGAAGTAAATTTTATTTTTAGAAAAATTGCAATTTAAATTAAGGGAGTTTCAGATGGTGGCTGTAGGAATCAATGGATTTGGAAGAATTGGCCGTAATTATTTCCGCGCAGCACTTGCCGCTAACTCAGGGGTGGAAATTGTCGGAATTAATGATCTGACTGATACCGCCACTCTGGCCCACCTTTTGAAATATGACTCAATTCTTGGTCGTTTAGGTCATGAAATATCCTTTACTGCAGACTCCCTTACAGTCGGAACAAAAACTATTAAAGTTTCAGCCGAGAGAGACCCAGCAGCTTTACCCTGGAGCTCTTTAGGGGTGGCTATCGCCATTGAATCAACTGGAATTTTTACCAAGGCCGCAGATGCAAAAAAGCATCTCACTGCTGGTGCAAAAAAAGTTATTATCTCAGCTCCCGCAACTGATGAAGATATAACAGTTGTTATGGGTGTTAACCACTTAAATTATGACCCAGCGAAAGATCACATAATTTCAAACGCTTCATGCACCACAAACTGTTTGGCACCTATGGCAAAGGTTTTGCAAGATGAATTTGGAATTGAACGTGGAATGATGACCACAATTCATGCTTACACAAATGACCAAGTGATTTTAGATTTACCACACAAAGATCTACGCCGCGGTCGTGCTGCGGCAATTTCAATCATTCCAAGCAGCACTGGAGCAGCAAAAGCGATCAGTTTAGTGTTGCCAGAATTAAAAGGAAAACTTGATGGTTACGCATTACGGGTTCCAGTACCGGTTGGTTCAGTTACAGATTTGACTGTAGAACTAAGTAAAGAAGTTTCAGCAGCAGATATAAATGCAGCGATGAAGAAAGCCAGCCTCGGCTCCTTAAAGGGAGTTTTGGAGTACACCGAAGATTCAATCGTTTCAGCTGACATCGTGACAAACCCCTCCTCTTGCATCTTTGACAGTCAGTTAACAAAGACCATAGGTAAAACTGCTAAAGTTGTTGGTTGGTATGACAATGAGTGGGGATATTCAAATCGACTCGTAGATCTCACAAGTTTTGTTGCAAAATCATTATAGGTAACCATAGAAAATGAGAACTCTTGCTGATTTTGATTACTCAGGCAAATCAGTAATTTTGCGTTGTGATTTAAATGTTCCTCTAGATGGAAGTGTAATTACAGATGACGGTCGGATTAAGGCATCGTTACCTACGATTCACTATCTATTAAATGCTGGTGCAAGAATTACAATTTTGGCACATCTAGGACGTCCGAAAAATGGTTTAGAAGCAGCATTTTCTCTTGCTCCAGTTGCAAATAGATTAAGTGAATTATTAAATGAACCAGTTACGTTAGCTAAGGACTTGGTTGAGTTAAGCGCTACCCCAAAAGAAATGCATAGAGTGCGGATGCTAGAAAATATTCGTTTTTTTTCCCAAGAAACAAGTAAGGAAGAGCAAGAGCGAGTACTTTTTGCAACTCAGTTAGCACAACTAGGAGAGATATATGTTGGAGATGGATTTGGAGCGGTGCACCGCAAACACGCATCTGTTTATGAGTTGCCAAATTTGTTACCAAATGTTGCGGGTAGGTTGATCACGGCAGAAGTTGAGGTTCTAAAGAAATTAACGGTAGATCCAGTCAGACCCTATGCAGTTCTGCTCGGCGGAGCCAAAGTTGCAGACAAAATCGGTGTCATTTCAAATTTACTCGAAAAAGTAGATTTGCTGGCGATTGGTGGAGGCATGGTTTTCACATTCATCAGCGCACTTGGTCATGAGATCGGCAAAAGTATGGTGGATTTAGATTTAATTGATGATGTAAAGGCGATCATTAAACGTGCTAATGATCTTAATGTTAAATTATTACTTCCAACAGATGTAGTTGTGGCGCCAGCTTTTTCAAAGGATTCTCCTGCATCAATTGTTTCCATTAGCAATATTCCAGTAGATCAAATCGGGGTTGATATAGGGCCAGATTCGGCAAAAGCTTATGCTTTAGCCTTGCGAGGTTGTGAAACTATCTTTTGGAATGGCCCTATGGGCGTTTTTGAATTCCCAGCATTTGCCAATGGCACAAAAGTGGTTGCGCAGGCACTTAGTGAAATACCTGGTTTTTGTGTCGTGGGTGGTGGAGATTCAGCAGCAGCTATCCGTACGATGGGCTTTGATGATGCGCAATTTGGTTACATATCAACTGGAGGCGGAGCGTCATTGGAATACCTTGAAGGAAAACTCCTTCCTGGATTAGTTGCACTGGAGTCTTGATGTCGCGTAAGCCGTTAATAGCTGGCAACTGGAAGATGAATCTAAATCATCTTGAAGCGATTGCCGTTGTACAAAAACTGGCATTCCTGATTGACGACAAAGATTTTGAAGCTGTTGATGTCGCTGTAATTCCACCATTTACTGACATCCGCTCGGTGCAGACTTTGATTGACGGAGATCGTTTACGTCTACTTTTCGGGGCACAGGACTTGTCTCCAAAAAATTCAGGTGCATTTACCGGTGATATTTCCGGAGTGATGTTGGCAAAACTTGGCTGTACCTTTGTAATCGTTGGACACAGCGAAAGACGTGAGCATCACAATGAGGATGATTCGATAGTCAACAGTAAAGTTAAAGCAGCATTAGCAAATGGAATTTCGCCGATTTTATGTGTGGGGGAAAGCGCTGCGATAAGAGCTGAAAATGGAGAAGTCGCTCATGTCATCTCACAATTAAAGGCAGCCCTAAGTGGGATAACACCCGCACAAGTTAAAAAAATTGTAATTGCATATGAACCGATCTGGGCGATCGGAACTGGAAATGTGGCTACTCCTGAAGATGCGCAAAGTATGGCTCAAGCCATCAGGGCACAAATTTCAAAATCAGCCGGAGCTGAAATCGGGGAACGTCTGCGGATTCTCTACGGGGGATCAGTTAAATCTGGAACTATTCGTGAAATTATGGCCGGGGCTGATGTAGATGGCGCTTTAGTTGGGGGAGCCAGCCTTGAACCTGAGGAGTTTGCCCGGATCGCCAAATTTCACCGGTAGACACCGGTAGAGTATGCCCATTACCTGGCTTAGGGTCTAAAGCCAATGGATAAGGAATTAGGGAGCTGCAATGGTCTTAGGATTGTCGATATTTTTGATGGCCTTGAGCGCATTGATGATTTTGTTGGTATTGCTTCATAAGGGCAAAGGCAGCGGATTATCTGATCTATTTGGTGGGGGAGTCTCCTCAAATTACGGTGGATCATCTGTAGTAGAACGCAACCTTGATCGCATCACAATTGTTGCTGGTGGTTTGTGGTTTGCTGCTATCGTGGCTTTAAGTTTGTTATTAAAAAAGTAAATAACTTTTAATTAGGTTAATTAAGGTAATCAAAAGGAGCAGTAAATGGCTGGTGGAAGCGCAATTCGCGGAAGTCGCGTCGGAGCAGGCCCAATGGGTGAAGCAGAACGTGGCGATGCAATAGCTAGATTTCGCATCTCATATTGGTGTGCAAATGACCACGAAACCAGACCCTCTTTTGCTGATGACGGTTCGGTAACTCCACCAGATGAGTGGGATTGCCCCCGTTGTGGATTTCCAGCCGGCCGTGATCGCAGTGCTCCGCCAAAGCCAATTAAAAATGAACCATATAAAACACATTTGGCTTATGTAAAAGAGCGCAGAACAGATACCGAAGGTGCTGCTTTACTAGAGGAAGCTCTTAAAAGACTTCGCGGAGAGATTGATTAATTTTATTTAAAGTTAAATCCTTCGACAAAGTCAAATGCAATACATTTAACTTATTTTCAGTCAGCGCAGCAAAATCTCCTAAAGCCTGAGCCTTTTGTAATTGTGCGAAAGAATAATTCTGCCCTGGAATACCTAAATCATGTTCACCTTCATGGGTAAGAATTAGAAATGAACCAGTAGGAATTCCACCTTTATGGAATTGACCAGTTGAATGTAGATATCTCGGACCCCATCCAACAGTTATTGGGATGTTGATTAATCTTTTAAACTCAGTGGAAAGTTCATTAAGTTGTGATTCGAATTTTCGAGGCAAGAAAGCAAGTATTCCTATGTAGCCAAGTGGTTCAATTTTTGAAGTGAAATCTTTTAATTGAGTCGAGATCTCTTTATCTGCAATCGGAGTGGCCAAAGATACCTTTTCTGCCAAGAGTGAAGTCGCCCGCTCTTTAGCAAGAGTCACATTTGGTTGGTCAAAGGGATTAACTTCAAGAAGGTAACAGAGAAGGGCCGTAGTCCATTCCCAAAAAAGAAATTGACCACCAAGAGAAGCAGTTAGGTGAATATCGGTACTTTGATATTTGTCTGTTGAGGGAGTAAAAACAACTCTCACAATTTTTGAGTTTTCAGGTTGGCGATTTTCAACAACCGGCAAAACTCCTTTTCCCTCTTTCCCAGTTGACTCCGCTATCAATTGTTCAATCCATTTACTCAATGGTGAATCCGGCAAGGAGATAAATGGGGTACCGCTTTCAAAGATTGCCAACGCAAGCAAAACTGCCGGGTTGCTTGGTTTAGCCAATTCGAGAGCAATATCCTGTGCTTCATCTAGCAAAATTGATACATCAATTCCGCAAATAGCTGCTGGTGCTAAGCCGAAGGCAGATAAGGCGCTAAATCTTCCACCGACATCAGCGAACCCATTTAAAACTTGCACGCCGTGATCTTTTGCCCAGATCTCCAAAGCAGAGTCAGGGTCAGTGATAACTAGAAGATGGTCACGAATCTCTAATTTCTGCTTCACCAACTCAGCATGGAAAAGCGCTCGATGAGAGTTGGTTTCGATAGTACTTCCAGATTTAGATGCGAAGATAAATAAGGTTGTTCTTAAATCTGAATTGAGAATTGGGAGCAAATCTGCTGGATCTGTTGAATCGATAATAATTAATGGAAGTTCTGAATCAAGTTCAGAGGCAGCGATAACTTCAGGTGCTAGCGAGGATCCACCCATACCGCACAGAACCACTCGGTTAATCGAGTTTTTACGACGTAGTGCGGCAAGTGCATCAAATCGGGTTAAAAGTTGGAGCGATTTTGATGGTGAATCAATCCAGCCCAAGCGATTGAGTGCTTCTGCTTTAGCTCCTTGGCCCCAAAGCAGCGCATCTCTATTTTGTAATCTTTGGTTAGCTAAGTTTAATTTCTCAAGAAGGCCACTACTCATTGCCGAATCAATTGGAGAACCCGATATAGATATCACGCGAGAGCTTGTTTAACTGTCTGGAGTAGATGTTGCCAAGACTCTTCAAACTTCTTAATCCCATCAACTTCCAGATCAGCAACAACTTTATTGTAATCAATGCCAAGGGCGGCTAAATCTTTCAAAATTTTATGAGCATTCATCGCTTGGCTTGAAATCGCATCGTTAATTTTTGGGTCTAGATCACGGACTGCTCGCAAAGTTTGCTCAGGCATCGTATTTACTGTCCATGGAGCTGCTAGTTCAGTTACATATTTATCTTTAAGGTATTTTGGATCTTTA
This sequence comes from Candidatus Nanopelagicaceae bacterium, assembly GCA_009694285.1. GTDB lineage: Bacteria > Actinomycetota > Actinomycetes > Nanopelagicales > Nanopelagicaceae > UBA3012. The sequence goes on from SHVK01000001.1 coordinate 157,435, forward strand.
ACACCAGTAGAGGCCCAAAGTAAACGTTGTGGCGATGCACCCGAATCAGCTAATTTTTTCCACCGCTCACTTTGGATAAAATTTAGAAAAATTTCATAAGCTAAATGCGCATTTGCCACTGCAGCTTTTCCACGCAGGAGGCTACCTTCATTAGATTGCATTAAATCTAATATTGGATCGATTGCGGTATCAACCCGGCTCACAAAAAATGATGCCACAGATTGAATTTGTGAAATATTTGCTCCAGTTGTGAGTCGTTTTTCAATTCCAGATGCATAAGCAAGTAAAACTTTCTCATATCTTTGGGTTGAAAATATTAAAGTTACATTGACACTGATTCCTTCAGAGATTAAAAGTTCTATAGCGGGCAACCCTGCTAAAGTTGCTGGTACTTTAATGAAAAGGTTCTCTCGCCCAACTTCATTCCAAAGCTCACGACCTTGGATAATTGTTTCCTGAGTATTGTGCGCTAATCTCGGATCTACTTCAATACTAACGCGTCCATCAACGCCTTTAGATCTGTGGTAAGTATCAATAAATAAATCACAGGCATCGCGCACGTCAGTTGTGGTTACTTTTCTAATAGCCTGATCTACTGAGGCTCCATCCTTTTTCAACGCAGCAAAAGTTTCAGCATAAGTTTGCGAATCTTTTAAAGCGTTATCAAAAATAGAAGGATTTGTCGTTACTCCCACAACTGAATAATTATCAATTAAGTTTTTTAGCGAATCATCATTTTCAGGGTTTGTAAGCCGTGATCTGGACAAGTCATCTAGCCAAATGGAAGTTCCAAGTTCGGATAATTTCTGTAGCGCGTTTGTCATTACAAAATCTCTTCGACGGCGGCAGTTACTCGTTCAACGGTAAATCCAAATTCGGCAAACAACTCCTTCGCTGATGCCGATGCCCCAAAGTGTTCAAGTGAAATTGATTTACCTGAGCTGCCGGTAAATTCGGCCCAACCCATTGCGATGCCAGCTTCAATACTTACTCGTGCACTTAGATTTCTCGGCAGTACACTCTCTTGATAAGCAGAGCTTTGACCGCGGAACCATTCCCAGCAAGGCATACTCACAACTCTTACCGGTATTTGTTTAGCCGCTAACGCATCTTGTGCATCGAGTGCCAAGGAGACTTCCGAGCCGGTAGCAATCAATATTGCTTTTGGTTTTTCTCCCGAATTGGGATCCCGTAAAATGTAGGCACCTTTCGCCGCGCCGGTTGCAGAGTTACATTTACTGCGGTCAAAAACCGGTAAATTTTGTCTAGAGAGTAATAAACCAGCAGGTCTGGCATTTTCTATTACCTGACCCCAGCATTGGGCAACTTCATTGGCATCTGCAGGTCTAATTACATCTAGTCCAGGAATGGCACGAAGGGCTGCGGCATGTTCAACTGGTTGATGAGTTGGACCATCCTCTCCTAAACCAATTGAATCATGGGTCCAAATATAGGTAACTGGTAATTTCATCAGAGCTGCCAAGCGAACTGAAGGTCGCATGTAATCACTAAAAACTAAAAATGTTCCGCCAAAAGGTTTAGTTCCACCATGTAGTGCTATTCCATTCATTATTGCACCCATTGCATGTTCGCGAATTCCAAAATGTATGACTCGTCCATAAGGATCAGAAGTTGATGAAGTTGATGAAGTTGATGAAGTTGATGAAGTTGGGAGGAAGGATTTTGCTCCTTCGATCGTAGTGTTATTACTTTCTGCTAAATCAGCTGATCCGCCCCACATCTCGGGCAGAAGCGCTGCTAATTTTTGGATTACATCCCCAGAGGCTTTGCGTGTTGAGATCTCTTTATCGCTGGAGAATTCAGGTAGTGAAGAACGCCAATTCTTTGGCAATTCTTTACTTGCTAATCGATCAGATAATTCGGCGGCTTCCTTATTCTCATTGCGCCAATTATTAAATTTCTTATCCCATTCATTCCGCAAAGTTGCTGCTCGGTCTAATACTTTTCTTGCATGAGCAATCACCTCTGCTGGCATTGCAAAATCTTCTTTTGGATCTAGCCCAAGGGCAACTTTAGTTGCTGCGACTTCTTCAGCACCGAGTGCGGAACCATGCGATTTAGAAGTGCCTTGCAGCTTCGGTGCGGGCCAAGCGATTACAGTTTTTAATCTAATAAGAGTTGGAGCAACAGTTTGAGATTTTGCTTGATTAATTGCAGCGTTTAATGGAACTAGATCAACTTCACCGTTTGGTAAAGTTCCAACCTCAATTACATTCCAATGATATGAACGATATCTTGCACTTACATCCTCGGTAAATGAAAGTTCTATGTCGCCCTCAATTGTGATTTTATTATCGTCGTAAATCACAATTAAATTACTTAGTTTTTGCAAGCCGGCAATTGACGAAGCTTCGGCACTAATTCCTTCTTGAAGATCGCCATCGGAGGCGAGGACATAGATGTGATGATCAAATATTGATTGATTATGGGCGGCTTTCGGATCAAAAAGCCCACGTTCATAACGAGCGGCCATTGCCATTCCAACAGCATTTCCAATTCCTTGACCAAGTGGACCGGTAGTTGTTTCCACTCCGGCTGTAAGACCATATTCAGGATGTCCTGGGGTAACTGAATCTTTTTTCCGGAACTCTTTTAAATCATCAAGAGTTAATCCGTAGCCGGAGTAAAAAAGTTGGGTATACAAAGTTAATGAAGAGTGACCACATGAGAGGATGAATCGATCTCTCCCGATCCACTGAGGATCCCGAGGGTCATGACGTAGATGGTGTTGAAATAAAAGGTAAGCGACAGGGGCCAAAGCCATCGCTGTTCCTGGATGACCATTTCCGGCCCGTTGCACCGCATCGGCAGCAAGGGCACGAGCATACGAAATGGCCTGATCATCTAGATCATTCCAACCGAGAATCTCTGTATTAACTGGACTAGGCGCCATATTTGAAAGCCTATCTAACCCAAAGAGCAAGGTGGGTTAATTTGGATTTAGGAGAGTTTTGCGTCGCGTTTACTGCTGGTGCGAACGCTGGTACGTATTAGCAATTTGCAGGCAGTGAGCCAAACCAATGATAATCCAAGCAGGTGGAGGCCGACCAAAATAATCGGGACCCCGGTGAAATATTGGAGGTACCCAATACCCCCTTGAATCAGCACCAAAAATATAAATGTTTTCATCAATTTAAGATGATTGTCCCGAGCTTCAGGTGAAGAACAGATTGGCGCTAGTTTTAGGATTAAGTAGAGAGCCAAAATCGCACCACAAAGAGCAATAACTAAATCAGCATGCAACCAAGTGACCATGCGAACATCAAAATTGAAACGAGGTGCAGCTCGGTCACCTGCGTGTGGACCAGACCCAGTAACAACACTCCCAACAATTATCACCAATAAAGTCAGTGAGAAAACAACACGAACGAGTAAAACACCTGCATAAGTCAATGGCGCTGCTTTTGAATAATCCCGGGAACGTTCATTTAGTACTACTGCCCCATAAATTAAGGCAATCGATAACAGAAGATGGCTAGCAACAGCAGCAGGATTTAATTTTGTTAAGACGGTAATTCCACCTAAAACAGCTTGACCAAAAATTCCTAAAATTTGCAAGAAAGCCAGAAGACGTAAATTTTTGCGGCCACTTTTTAATACCCAACCAAAAGTCACGATAGCCAATGCCACCAAAACAAAGGTGAGCATTCGATTCGCAAATTCAATCCAAATGTTGATTAGCGGTTCACTTTGAGCTTCTGAAGGGGTGTATGAACCCTTTGCGCATTCAGGCCAAGTCGGGCACCCTAAGCCAGATTTAGTGAGCCGGACGGCTCCGCCGGTGATGATCAAGGCGATCTGCGCCCCCAGGAGTAACGCAGGAAGGCGATTTAACCGATTCTTGAGCACCTTCTAACCCTACTGCGGTTCAGGTTGCGCCAATGAGTGAATTACGCAACACTATCGTTGTGAAAAACGAGGAGATTAGAACCCGCGAACTCATCGCCCGTGCCATTCTCGAAAATGGCCCGGCGACCGCTACCGCTTTGGCCTCTCGTCTTGGAATTACTCCAGCCGGTATCCGGCGCCATCTAGATTCCCTGGTAAGTGAAGGAACGCTTGAAGCCAGGGAGCCAAAGATCGGCAGTAGCACCATCGGGCGAGGCCGTCCGGCAAAAGTATTTGTAATGACAGATTTTGGTAGATCGCAATTTGAACACTCTTATGATGATTTAGCGATCTCCGCCCTCAGATTTATGGCATCCACATCGGGAAGTGTTACGCCTTTCGCACAACATCGAGCTCAAGAGATGGAAAGAAAACTTGCCAGCGATGGTCAAGTTTCTGTTGATGAGTTAGTCACATTTTTGAATGATGAAGGTTATGCAGCTAGCTCTCATCAGATGAGTGTGGGGATTGAACTTTGCCAACATCATTGCCCGATCGCTCACGTTGCTTCTGAATTTCCTGAGATCTGCGAAGCCGAGACGCAATTATTTTCAAAACTCCTTGGCACTCATGTTCAGAGATTGGCAACTGTTGCTCACGGCGATGGGGTTTGCACAACATTTGTTCCATTAACTTTAACAAGCACATCCAAATAACCAGGAGAGAGAAAAACATGACATCAATCGCGCACCCAGAGTTAGATGGTATTGGAAATTACGAATTTGGATGGTCAGATAAAAGCGATGCGGGAACAAACGCAAAACGTGGATTGAACGAAGATGTTGTTCGAGATATCTCTGCTAAAAAAAGCGAACCACAGTGGATGCTTGATCTGCGATTAAAGGGCTTAAAACTCTTCGAAAAGAAGCCGATGCCAACTTTTGGATCTGATCTCTCGGGCATATTTTTTGATCAAATTAAATACTTCGTCAGATCCACAGAAAAACAAGCAACGACTTGGGAAGAACTACCTGATGAAATCAAAAATACATATGACCGCCTTGGAATTCCTGAAGCAGAAAAACAGAGATTAGTTTCTGGAGTTGCTGCGCAATATGAATCTGAAGTTGTTTACCACTCAATCCGCGAAGATTTAGAAGCCCAAGGAGTGCTCTTTTTAGATACAGATACAGCACTGCGCGAGCATGAAGATATCTTCAAGGAGTATTTCGGCAGCGTAATTCCGGTGGGCGATAATAAATTCGCCGCATTAAATACATCTGTATGGTCTGGTGGCTCTTTTGTTTACATTCCCAAGGGAGTTCATGTTGAGATACCTTTGCAAGCATATTTCCGGATCAATACTGAGAACATGGGCCAATTTGAACGTACTTTGATTATTGCTGATGAAGGTTCTTATGTGCATTACGTAGAAGGCTGCACCGCGCCGATCTACTCTTCTGA
>SHVK01000021.1 GCA_009694285.1 Candidatus Nanopelagicaceae bacterium
AAACTAAAGTCATTCCATACTTGAACGGAACTCCAACAGTTATCTCGCAACTTGCCCAAGCTTCATTAGGACAATCGACCATCAGTGATTTTCTTTACTACCTTGTTCAACTAGCGACAACGCTAATACTCTTTGCGGGAGCCAATACCTGCTTCAGCGCATTCCCAAACATGGTGAAAATATTCGCTGATGATGGCTTCATGCCAAAGAGGCTCACGGCGCGCGGGCATAAGCTGGCTTTTTCAAATGGAATCATTTTTCTCTGTTTCACTGCCATATCCCTGGTGCTGTTAACGAGAGGAAGTATCACCGCACTAGCAGCAATTTACGCGCTTTGTGTATTCATAGGATTTACAATTACTGGTTACGGGATGTACAAGCATTCGATTCAGGAAAAACCTAGTAGCTGGCGAAAACTGCGAATCGTTCACGGGGCTTCAGGAGGAGCTGCTGCAATTGTTGCACTTATTATTACAACAGTTCGTTTCACAGATGGCACTTGGCTTATTGTAGTAGGAACACCACTAGTAATCGCCTTCACATTGAAATTCAATCATCAGTACACGAAAGAAAATGCCGCTCTGGAGGTCAAAATAGCTGAGGGGAAAATATCTAACATAACTCGACATGACGTGACAGTCTTAGTAGCCAGCGTTGATCTTGCGACGATGGCAGCCGTGCGTTATGCAAGAACCTTGCGGTCACGAAAACTAGTAGCAGTACATTTTGTGTTAGACGACTTGAAAGCAGCGTCAATTCTTGAAGAGTGGTCAAATCATTCAAGTCTTAATGATATCTCGCTACAATTGATTGATTGTGAAGATCGTAGGTTAGCTAATTCTGTCTTGGACTATGCCCTTAGAGCTACTCAATCTTCTGACGTTGAATTGACCTTACTTTTACCAAATCGCATCTTTTCTCGCTTTACTGGACGCCTTCTTCACGATCAAACAGCAGAAAATATAGCCAGTGCAATCTCACAACTTGATCGCGTTGTAGCGACGATTGTTCCTTTTGATGTCCAGAAAATTCTTGACGGTAACCCGAATTTTGTTTCTAATGGCAATATTGAGGTAGAAAAATTTGAAGTACTGGATCCAAAACCTTTATCAACGCCAATCTCTTTTGATCCAATAAGTCATAGTTCAAAAGATTCAGTAAAAATTGGAAGTATCACCTGGCGTAAACGCGCCCAGGTAGTAGGGCGTGTCACTGCAATTCGAGTTGCACCGCAAAATTCAGCACCAATTCTCGAAGTTGAAATTTGGGATGAAACTGGTGGAGTCACGTTGCAATTCTTAGGACGACGAGAATTGATGGGATTGAATGTTGGTGCAACTTTGCAAGCTGAGGGCATGGTTGGCGATGAAGATGGGGCCTTGAAAATACTTAATCCTTCCTACCAAATAATTTTGTAACTGTTGGCGGTGGCGGTGGGATTTGAACCCACGGTGGAGTTTCCCCCACACACGCTTTCGAGGCGTGCTCTTTTGGCCGCTCAGACACGCCACCAAGACCAAAGATACCTGACTTTTACCGCACGCCTTCAAAAAACTTTTTGAGCAACTCTTGTGAGCGGTGTTCTAGCACTCCTGAAATAACTTCAACTTGATGCAGCGAACGTCGATCGCGTAATAAATCCCAGAGTGAACCTGCAGCACCAGCCTTCTCATCCCAAGCACCAAAAACAACTCTTGGGATTCTTGATTGCAAAATTGCACCTGCACACATTGCACAAGGCTCAAGAGTGACAATGAGTGTGCAATCTTCTAAACGCCAACTTCCAATCTTTTCAGCGGCATCTCGCAAAGCAATAATTTCAGCATGCGCAGTTGGATCGCTTTTTAATTCACGTTCATTCCCACCTTTGCCAATAATTTCGCCATCAGCATTAAGAACCACTGCTCCAATAGGAACGTCATTTGATTTATCCCATACCGCTTGCGCGATCGATAAAGCTGCTTCCATTGCATTAGTGAAATCATTTTGTGGTGCTTTCACTAGGTGGCCTCTGGTGCAACTAACGATTTAAGGGATAGGCTCAATACATGCGAGTTCATGTAGCCAATCATCCACTGATTACTCATAAATTGACACTTTTACGCGATAAAAAAACAGATTCTCCGACCTTTAGATATTTAACTGAAGAGTTAGTAACACTTTTAGCTTATGAAGCAACCCGTGATATCCGCACAGATAAAGTAACAATCGAAACTCCAGTTGCTACAACAGTCGGTGCTCATTTATCCAAACCACGTCCAATTGTGGTTCCGATTTTGCGTGCAGGCCTAGGAATGCTTGAAGGCATGACCAGATTAATTCCATCGGCTGAAGTCGGTTTTCTGGGAATGGTGCGCGATGAAAAAACTTTACAAGCAACAACATATGCAAACCGCTTGCCAGAGGATTTAACCGGCAGGCAGTGTTACATCCTTGATCCAATGCTGGCTACCGGCGGAACTTTAATTGCCGCAACTAGATTTTTACTTGATAAAGGGGCAACTGATATCACCATCATCTGCATCCTGGCCGCCCCTGAAGGAGTAGCTGCACTTGAAAAAGCGCTCGACGGTGCACCAATAACAGTAGTTATGGGTGCCCTCGATGAACGGCTAAATGAACATGGCTACATCGTTCCGGGCCTTGGCGACGCGGGGGATCGGCTTTACGGGACGGTTTAATCGCACATCTCCACTATCTCCGGTTGATCCAAATGGGTCAATTAGGAGAGGATTGCGCTCATGAGCAAAGTACCTGTCGTAAGTGTCCTGAGTTTAAAAGGTGGAGTTGGAAAAACTTCTGTAACGCTTGGACTTGCCGGCGCAGCAACTGTCCGCGGACTTGCAACTCTTGTGATTGACCTTGATCCACAAGGAAATGCAACTTTAATTCTTGCTGCCGAACCACCAACTGCAACTGCTGCAGATTTATTAGCGAACCCGACTCTTGCTAATTTACACAACTCACTAACAGCTTGCGCTTGGGAAGTTGCACCTGGTGAAGTAGATGTAATCGCTTCTTCTCCTGAGTTAATTCAACATGATGCATTTAAAAGTGCGGCGACCTTTAAGCCTCGTCTAGCCCGTGCATTAGAAAAATTAGATGGATACGATTTAGTTTTGATTGACTGCCCACCATCACTTGGCACTTTAACCAGAGATGCGCTTGCTGCAAGTGATTTAGCAATTATTGTTGCTACCCCCACCTACTTCGGGCTACAAGGTGCTGAACGTGCTGCTGATGAGATTGAAGAAATTCAGAAAAACCACAATAAAAAATTAAAGTTGCTAGGTGTTCTACCGAACCGGGTCAAAAGCGTTGCGGAAGAACATGATTTTAGAATCAAAGAATTAGGATCAATTTTTAAGAAGCAGGTATTAACTCCACCGATTCCAGAGCGCATTGCATTTCAACAAGCTGAAAGTTTTGGAAAACCAATTCAAACTCTCGGCACCGCAGGAAGTCGTGAAGTTAGTGCAATATTTGATAAGCATCTCACCAAATTATTGCGCGCACTTAACTCCTAAACTCCGGTGTAATACTTTCCGATCTCAGTAAACGCTTGATCTAAAATTGCAAAACCTTCATTTAATTCATCAGCCGTGATCGTGCAAGGTGGGACAACATGCATGCGATTAAAGTGCACAAACGGAAATAATCCACGTGATTTGCAAGCAGCGACCAGCTCACCCATTGCTGGGCTAGTTCCACCATAGGGTGCAAGGGGAGCGCGTGTAGCACGATCAGTTACCAGATCCATGCCCCAAAAGGTTCCAACTCCGCGAATATCACCGATTACTCTATGTTTTTCAGCTAATTTGCGAAGTCCAGGGCCAATCACTTTTTCACCAATCTCAAATGAGTGTTCGATAATTCCTTCTTCTTCCATTGCATCAATCGCTGCAACTGCAGCCGCACATGCAATCGGATGACCCGAATAAGTTAATCCGCCTGGGAAAACTCTTTGATCAAAAGTTGCGGCAATAGCGTCAGAGATGATTACCCCACCTAATGGGATATAACCTGAGTTAACGCCTTTAGCAAAAACAATTAAATCTGGTGTTGCCGTGGAATGTTGATATGCAAACCATTTTCCCGTTCTGCCAAAACCAGCCATGACTTCATCAGCGATCCAAATTATTCCATATTTATCACAAAGAGCACGAACTCCTTCGAGATAACCTTTTGGTGGAACTAAAATTCCATTTGTTCCAATAACAGATTCAATTAAAATTGCAGCAATTGTTTTGGGTCCTTCAAATATTATGGTCTGCTCAAGGTGTTCCAGCGCACGTACACACTCTTGTTCTTCACTGGTTGCCCAAAAAGCAGAGCGGTATAAATAAGGTCCCCAAAAATGGACATGTCCGTATGCGAATTCATTTGGGAAGCGGCGTGGGTCTCCAGTAGCTGAGATGGCTGCGCCAGTGTTACCGTGATATGAACGATAGTGGGAGAGAATTTTGTGTCGCGATGTGTGAATTCGCGCCATACGAATTGCGTTCTCTACGGCGTCAGCTCCACCATTTGTAAAGAAAACTTTATTTAAATGACTTTCAGCGTGTGCAACTATTTTCTTGGCGGCAATGCTTCGGGTTTCATTTGCATGTTGCGGCGCAATTGTTGCCAATAAATCTGCCTGCTTCTTAATACCAGCAATCACTTTAGGATGCTGATGGCCGATATTTGTAAAAACTAATTGACTCGAAAAATCTAGAAAGCGATTCCCCTCAAAATCCCAAAAATATGAGCCCAAGCCTCCAGCAATCGGCAGCGGAGTTATCGCCCCTTGGGCTGACCATGAGTGAAAAACATGTGCGCGATCAAGGTCGTAAACCTCTTTATTTGTGCTTTTGATACCCTTAATACCTGGGTGAGCGGAATCACTGGCCGGCGGTTTCATCTATCCCCCTACTAAGTCGTACTCTGATAGCCCAACACTAGGAGATTTCGATGGCTTCCACGAGTCCGGGCTATGGAATCACTATCCGAGTTGAAGGTCCATCCGCGAATAAGCCGGTTTCTGCGATAACAACTGCCTTAAATTCGCAAGGTGCGGCACTTACTGCCTTGGATATCGTTGAATCTTCGTACGATCGTGTTGTAATCGATATTACTTGCGACACTATTGATGCCGAACATGCAGATCAAGTGGCAAAAACTGTTTCTGAAATTCCTGGTCTAACGGTACGTAAAGTCAGTGATCGAACATTCTTATTGCACCTCGGCGGAAAAATTGAGATTCAACCAAAAGTCCAAATCAAAACTCGTGACGATTTATCGCGGATCTACACACCAGGTGTTGCTCGTGTGTGTATTGCAATCGCTGAAGAACCAAGCGACGCACGCCGTTTAACAATCAAACGAAATACCGTTGCTGTTGTTACAGATGGATCCGCGGTTTTAGGTTTGGGAAATATTGGTCCAGCTGCTGCTCTCCCGGTTATGGAAGGCAAGGCCGCATTATTCAAACGATTTGCAAATGTCGATGCTTGGCCAGTTTGTCTGGATACTCAAGATGTCGATGAGATTGTTCGTACCGTCCAAATTATCGCCCCAGTTTATGGCGGAATTAATTTGGAGGATATCTCAGCACCAAGATGTTTTGAAGTCGAGCGCAGGTTACGCGAACTGCTAGACATCCCTGTATTTCATGATGATCAACATGGAACTGCAATTGTAGTTTTTGCCGCACTTCGTAATGCTCTTAAGTTAGTCAACAAACCAATTGATAAAGTTAAAATTGTCATTAGTGGTGTAGGTGCTGCAGGTACTGCAGTTTCCCGATTGCTTTTTCTTGCCGGTGCAAAAACAATTATTGGTTTTGACTTAGATGGTGTAATTCATAAAAGTTCACCAAGTAACGATCCAATGCGCGAATGGTTTGTTAAAGAAAGTAATCCAGATAATTTCCAAGGAAGTATCGGGGAAGCACTTGTGGGTGCTGATGTATTCATCGGTTTGAGTGCGCCTAACCTTCTGAGTGAGAGTGATGTAGCAGGAATGGCTGCAGAGAGCATTATTTTTGCGCTAGCCAATCCAGATCCCGAGATTGATCCTGAGGTTGCCCGCAAATACGCCAGAGTCGTTGCAACAGGACGTAGCGATCAACCAAATCAAATTAATAATGTACTTGCCTTCCCTGGTGTATTCCGCGGATTGCTAGATACGGGAGCTTCAAAAATCTACGATTCAATGTTGTTGGCGGCCGCTGATGCAATTGCGGATTGCGTAAAACCTGAGCAATTAAATGAAAGTTTTATCATTCCAAGCGTCTTTGATCCGGCTGTAACCCCAGCAGTTGCATCCGCCATGCGATCGGCAATAAAAAAATCATTGCATTAGCGTTTTTTGCTTAAGCGGGTAAAGTAAAGATATGAACTTGAGCCCAATAATCCTTCCTTCTAACCAATTTGATCATTTTTATCGTGGTGGTTATCGAATCGGTGAACTTCGCAACGGCCCAGGCGGCCCAATGCGCCCAGAAGAGTGGATTGGTTCGGCAACTACTCGTTTTGGTGAAAAGACAATGGGACTTTCAACTTTGCCAAATGGTGAGTTTTTGCGCGATGCAATCAATTCTGATCCGGAAAGTTGGTTTGGGCCAGAACATGTGAGTGCATTTGGAACTAGTACTGAGATTTTAGTCAAATTACTTGACCCAGATCAACGGTTACCAGTTCATTATCACCCAAATAAAGCATTTGCGAAAAAACATTTAGCGTTAGATCATGGCAAAACTGAAGCTTGGATTATTTTGGAAGCACCTGCAGATGCAAAGGTCGGATTGGGCTTTGCGCAAACTATGAAAAAAAATGTTGTACATGACATGGTAAAAAGAATGGATTCTGCTGCATTGCTCTCCTCTCTAACAATGGTCCCGGTTAAACCTGGCGATGCGATTCTTGTCCCAGCAGGAACTCCACACGCAATTGAGGCAGGTATTTTTGTTCTTGAATTGCAAGAACCAACAGATTTATCTGCACTTTTAGAGTGGGAAGGTTTTGCGGTAGATGGAATAAAAGATGGTCACCTAGGGCTTGGTTTCGACACAGTTTTAGATGCACTCAGATTTGATCCTATTTCTACAGCAGAACAAAAGGAATTGATAAAAAGTACCAATTTTACTATTAAGCAATCGCAATCTTTATTTACAAGTAAAGCAGATGGTTATTTCCGTGCTGTTTTACTTCCTGGGGATGGAAGTAAAACAAACGCTGGTTTCTCAATATTGCTGATGCTTGATGGGGATGGCATTTTGAAAACCACAAATTCCGGCAGTATCGCCGTTGGTCATGGTGACGCGCTTGTGATTCCATGGTCTGCTGGTGATTGGAGTTTAGCTGGTGGCGTAGGCATAGTGTGTCGTCCACCACTACCTGCAACGGCGGCTCTTGCCCCGTGAACTTTGCCGCAACATTTCAAGATCAATTCTCACCTTTGGCTCCATTTGCACTTTACCTATTAGTTTGGGTTTTAGTTTTTATTGAAACTGGAATATTGATTGGTTTTTGGTTGCCCGGTGACTCACTTTTATTTAGCGCGGGTTTAGTTGCAGCAACTCGAAATGATATGAATATCGTAATTCTAGTAACTGGTGTTTTCTTCGCTGCATTTGTAGGTGACCAAATTGGCTATGTATTAGGTAGAAAGTATGGCCGGCCATACTTACAGAAGAAACCCTCTGAGCGGCGCACAAAAATGATTGCCCGCACTGAAGAGTTTTATTTGAAAAATGGATGGTGGGCTGTTGTTGCGGCTCGTTTTTTCCCATGGATCAGAACATTTATTCCGCCTGTTGCCGGTGTCGGGAAAATGCCCTATTACAAATTCCTCTCTGCAAACTCAATGGGCGCCCTGGTCTGGGGCGTAGGAATTACATCGGCTGGTTACTACTCAGCAACAATCCCATTAGTAAAAAGTAGTTCTTATGTGCTGGCAGCATTTTTTATCGGTGGGTCAATAATCTCAGTTCTGTGGAACAGATTTCGCTCTAATTGACCCTTGCGTTTTCACTCCACCAATTAAAACTCCTGCATACGAAAGTGCAATTCCAATAATTAAATTTGGTCCTATCTCTACACCCTCTGTTGGAAATACTAAGTCAATTAAGAGAGATCCAATTAATTGACCACCTGTTGTAAAGAGCGTAAATGCCAAGACGCCTATTTCTTGCACAATTGTCGAGGCAAATGCAATATACAGAATTCCTATTGATCCACCAATGTAGATCCACCAAGGAGAAGTCGGCAATGTAACTAATTTATCTCCGCTCAAAGTTGTGAAAAGTAATAAGCATGAAAGAAGAGTGCACCCCGTAGCAAAATTCATCCACGTAGTCGCCAAACTATTTTTTGAATACTCATTGATCTGTCCATTTAATGCCCGTTGTAAACCCAACAGCAATCCACCACCAAATGACAGTGCAATTGCAATCAAAGAAGCATGGGCAACTGTTAATCGATCCCACACTGCAACTAAAACAGCAATCACAGTAATTACTGCCGCGAGAGTGCGGCGCAAAGTTATTGGCTGTTTGCCGCCTGCTGTCATTCCAGCACGATCAACAAAAAGTGACGCAGCGGTCTGCCCAGCAATAGTTGTTACTGATAATAAAGCAACTCCGATTAGTGGAACTGAATAAGTTTGAATTGCCACAAATATTCCACCAAGCGCCCCAGCGCTCAATCTCCAACGCGGCAATTGCTTTGATCTAATACCCAACCTAATTCCTCTTAAACCATTTCGAACTTTGGGATTAGTAGCCAAAATTAAATTCAATATGATGAACCCAGAACCAAATGAAATTAGCGCCGCTTCCACACCATTGCCCAGCAGCGCAGACAATCCACCGTTAATTCGAGATTGAAGCGCAACTAAAATTCCGCACAAGGCGGCAAAGAGATCAAGACGCATGTACTAAATGTTCGAATGCGTGACTATTGCCTCACGTTTGTCGGCGATAAAATCCATAAGCGCAAATAGAACACCAGAAATCACGAAGGTGATATGAATAATTACCCGCCACATAGTTCCATCGCCCACTGTTTCCTTGCCAGAGAGCTCTATAAAATCTTTCAAAAGTTCAATCACAGAGATCGCAACGAGGGAACCAATTAATTTGATCTTTAATCCAGAAAAATCAATCGTGCCCATCCAATGAGGCTTGTCTTTTGACTCATGTGCCGCATCAATCCGTGAAATAAAATTTTCGTATCCTGCAAAAATCACAATTAAAATTAAATTCCCTAAAAGTGTTAAATCAAGCAAAGCAAGTAAATCTAAAGTAAAGGTGTGTGGGTCTGCAGCTCCAATGTGTTTAACTAAGTTAACGAATTCTATGCAAAATCTAATTACTAAAGCGAAAAGGGCAAGCACTAATCCAACGTAGAGGGGGGTGAGTATCCAACGTGCTTGGAAAAGCCCGGTTTCAAGCGCATGCACAAATTTAGACATGGGTGAAGTTTAGCCGAAGATTTAGCAGTTACATTCTCAAATAATCGGTGGCCGGCCAGCTCGAGTTAATTTCCAGATTGCACTCCAGGACAGTTTTTTTTGCTTCCCAGGATTCGTTAAGAACCCACTGAAGAAACCCTTCAACCACGCCATTGCTGAAGGGATGGAGCGCATCCGCAAAACAGATAGCGCAAACCAGTTAAGTAAGTAGATTTGACCGATCGGGAAAGGGAGATTTCGGCGGGCTAACCAAACTCGATTGCGAGCATTTAATCTGTAGAAGTATTCATGCCGGGCCGGACTAACTATTGGATGTTCAACTGACACCTCTGTTATATACCAAGCGGTATAACCACGGTTGTATACCTGCCAAACTAATTCGATTCCTTCGTGGCCGTAATAAAAATTAGCTGGCCAGCCCCCTATTTCATCAAAAAGTTTTCTCCGAATTACAACTGCACCTTCGGCCAACGTTGTGGCCGGTGAGGGTCTCATTGGATCCCCAATAATTAAACGCGGAATCCACCGACGTGGAGTTTGTCCACCTCCTGCACCAACTATTCGTGGTTGCAATAGGCCAGTTTGAAAATGTTTCTGTAAAATCTCAGCAAATCTACTGAGCACATTATTATTTAAGATCTTTACATCATCATCTAGAAAGAATAAATACTCACCAGAGACTTCAGCTGCTCCAGCATTTCTGCCGGCTGGAATACCAACATTCTCAGGTAAAAAAACAGTTTTAATTCCTGTTACTTCAGGTGCCGGATCCCAACCATTTCCAACGACGACAATATCTAAATCAACTTCGGTTTGGCTTTTTAAGGATTCGAGGGCTGCGGCAAACTCTTTAGGGCGTTTGCCCATCGTCAGAATTACACATCCAAAAGTAGGAATCATGCAGCAATCAATTTGCGTGAAGAAAGAATTGCAATTAAATGTCCTACCAACACAATTATTGAAACTGGTAAAACCCAATTAATTAATAGCTGTAGGGAATTATCTTGATTAGTTAAATACCCGATAGCACTAGCCAATGAAATAACTATGGTCATTTCAACAGAATGAAAAATTTTGTGCAAAGGAAAAAATCTTGCTACTGACCTAACATTTGATAGAAGTGAACTTTTTGGCTTTCCGATCTCACGATCATCATTATTTCGAGTTCCACCTGTAAAAAATCTAGCGACATGTACCGCATCATTTAAAACTTTATTTAAAATAACAATAATTGCGATCAAGGCTCCAAAAAAAGGATAATTACTTTCATTTAGAGGATCTGTTGGCCAATTTGCCGCACGTAACCCAAGCATCAAAACAATGGTCGTCTCAGCGCTGTAATGACCAATGGTGTCTAGAAATATTCCAGCAGGCGAAAACTTCTTTTTCCATCTTGCTAATTCGCCATCGCAGCAATCCCAAAGCATTTGTAGTTGAGAAAGGAAAAGCGCCAACAAAATCCCTTTATGCCCTGGGATCAATAGCGCTAAACCGGTAGATATCCCAGTAATAATCATCAACCAGGTAACTCCATTTGGGGATATCCGGGTAGCGATCAGCACCCTAGTTAAATAAGGTGAAATTCTGCGCAAATAAAGGTCCGCAGTCCAATGCTCAGCGTTAGATCTGCCAGTAATTGATGCGGGCTGGCTGACCTCACGTAATTCGGAAATTGAAATTCGTTGCACTAATTCCCCCTTGTGCTAAGCCTACGCCCACCGCGCCAAATTATGACTAAACCAAGATATGCACAGATCCATGAAATTACACGACTTTGAGCTCCTAAAGTCATTACGACGATCAAAATTAGTAGAACCCGACCAGGTAAATACAATCCCAAAAATCTTTGCGTTGGTGGAATTTTGTTCAATGAATCATAAAGATTTACATAGTGGTAAATCGCAATTACAAAAATTAGTAAAAACAAGTTTGAGCGAAAATCAAAATTAAATATTGCACTTATTAGAACAAACTCGATTAATCTAAATAGAGAAGATAATCCCCAACCAAATCTAAAATTAGAAAATTTTAAATTGAACCCGAGATCCCCTTGCTGATCAATAAAATTACAATCTTTTATATTGTCGCCCCATTTATAGGATCGTAAAACTCGACCTAATTTCACATATGTCAAAGATAAAAATCCTAATCCAATCAATGTAACCAGAGTTACCTGAGCACCAAATAAAACCGCTCCAATTGAGATTAATAGCCAACGCTCGCCAATTGGAAAATAGATAATTTTCTTGGCCCAATAAGTTATTCCACTCTTTTTACGTAATTTTCTTGGCGCAAGGCCATCTGCTTTCTGCGTTAACGGAATAGTTTTAAGTTTTACCTCAAGAGATTCTCGGACAGCAGTAAAGTCGTAATCAGATAAATGTTTAACGGTTTGCAATATCAAAGCTAGAGTTGCAAGTAGCCAGATATTTTTTACTGAACCTTGTACTGAGTAGGCCAGCCCACCAATTGCCATAAACTCTTTTACTCGATCAGATAATGCATCCAGCCATGCACCAAAGCGACTAAATTGTTTTGTATAACGGGCGACTTCCCCGTCTACGCAATCCAAAATAAGTGAGAATTGCAAAAAAAGCGCACCGGATATGTAATTACTACGGGAAAACTCAATCGCTGCCAAAACACCAACTAAAAATGAAACGACGGTTATAAAATCCGGCTTCAGTTTAAAATTAAGGGCAACGCGTGTAAATACTTTGGAAATTTTTCTAAGCACAAAAGTTGAGAAGAAGCCGTCATTACTTCGATTAGCTAATAGCAATCTCAATTTGTCTGGATTCGAATCTGGTGGCGGTAGCGCATCAATTTCCAAAACTCGAATTTGTTCACCACGTCTAGCCAACCCAACTATTAAATATTGGATCGGGTCTATTTGCGAATTTGGAAATTGTTGTAGCTCTGAAATCAAACTTCTTACTGCAGGTAATTTGGCACTTGGAATATAAATTGCTGGGATTAATTGATGTGTGGCAGTTGTGATCTGATGATCTGAAGTTTGAACAGCGAGTAACCGTTGATGAGCAACAGTTGCATCGCCAGCATCGCTTTCTGCGATTGCCAATACGGTGAAATATTCACGTTCGAAATCCGTCAAAAGTGCACTCACGGGCTCAGCCATCTTTAAGGCTGGTTCAAAAATTACTAGCGCTTGTTCGGTTCCATTTAAGAGGTCGTTCAGTGATGCCAAATTATCTGGGAATGCGCTTGCCACCTGCCTTATTACTCTGACCACGGTGGGTACTCTATAACTCCTCTCACTATTTGAATCGAGGTTGTGATGGCAGTTCGTCAGCGCACTCGCAACCCCTTATCAAGGCTTTTCCGGGTTCTTTGGCGTAAAGCTCGCACAGTGAAACGTTTGGTCTTTCCACCAACGTATGACCCATTTACCGCCGAATCAGCCGACGGTGCCCAGGTTGCATACTTCTTTGCGGATTCGCCATCAAGAATTTACCAAATCGCTCAATGGCTACCGGTGATCGAAAAATCACCCGCACATTTAAAATCAGTGATCATAACGCGAAGTATGGCAACTACTGAAGAGCTTAGAAAGTTGACCAACGTACAAGTAATTCATACACGCACATTTGACTTATTAATGTCATTATTGGAACTTTCAAAATTTAAAGCAATAATTTATGTCAACAATTCATATCAAAATTTTCAAACTCTCTCTTACCAACAAGCGGTACATATTCATGTTAACCATGGTGAGAGTGACAAGATATCTATGGTTAGCAACCAAGCTAAAGCTTATGATCGAGTTTTCGTTGCAGGGCCAGCAGCTAGAGATCGCTATTTGAGAGCAGTTGCATGGATTGACCAAAATAAATTGATCACAGTAGGTCGGCCGCAATTAGATCTGAGCCAAACGCCAATTCCAAAACATTCAAAGTTAAAAACTATTACATATGCTCCCACTTGGGAAGGTGAGGATGAGGCAAATAACTACACTTCAATGGACTTGTATGGCAGAAAAATTATTGATGCGGCCTTAAGCCAAAGTAATTGCCGCACTATCTACAAGCCTCACCCAAGAATTCTTACCTCTAAAGATCCAGAAATAGTTGCTGCACATAAATATATACTTTCAAAATTAAGCAAAGCTCCTCATCAGATTTTGCTTGAAGGCGATGTTATTGAAGTTCTCCTTGGCACAGATATATTAATAAGTGATATATCCAGCGTCACCCTTGATTATCTTTATTTAAAACCAAATGGGGCAATTTTTCTTTCAGATCGGCGCACAGATTTTGCCTCACTTGAGTCTGAATCACCAGTTGCATCTGCTTCGACAGTAATTGACATGAACAGTGTAGATAAAGTTTCTGCACAATTAGAAAAAACTTTACAAAAAGATGAATTAGCCGCTAAGCGAGCAGAGGTTTGTCGGTACTATTTCGGCGGAATAGCAGCAGGTGAGAGTTCAAAAACTTACTTCGCCGCAATTTTGAATTCGATAAGTGAACATGAAATGGCTTTAAATGAATTAACACGCACACGTAGGTCTATCTAAGGAGAAAAGTGATTCACCAAGTAATTATCCTTGCCGCCGGAATGGGTACCCGTCTCGGGAAACCATGGCCAAAACCACTTACCCCTTTGAAAGATGGCCGCACCATCATGCAACAGCAAATGGAGAACATCACTAAGACTTTTGGAGCTAATTCTCGAATTGGAGTTGTCGTAGGATTTAAATTAGAGATGATTATGGAAGCACATCCGCGTGCAACATATATCTATAACGAACTTTATGATCAAACTAATACCAGCAAAAGTCTTTGGCGTGCTTTAGTCACAAGTCAAGATGGTGGAGTGCTTTGGATGAATGGTGATGTGGTTTTTGATCCAAAAGTTCTGGAAAGAGTTAGGCCTTTCATTGACAAAGATCAATCATTTATCTGTGTTAATACCTCTAAAACTGCAGAAGAGGAAGTTAAGTACACCGTTGATGCTGCGGGACATATTTTAGATTTATCTAAGAAGGTGCAAAATGCATTAGGTGAAGCAGTTGGAATTAATTTTGTTTCCGCAAAAGATAAAGATGCGCTGATAAAGCGCTTAAATGAAGTGGATGACGCTGATTATTTTGAGCGAGGTATCGAAGTTGCTATTGAAAAAGATAAAGTGACTTTTGTGCCTGTAGATATCTCTGATTTATTTGCTGTTGAAGTTGATTTTCCAGAAGATTTAATCAAAGCAAATGAAGGTTTTTAATTACTTCGTAATTTTGCATGGGAAGAATTGATCTCACTTATCTTTGCTATTCCCATAAGTGCCATAGTGTTTGATATTTCAGCCTGCAATATCTCGACAACTTTTTCTACTCCATTTTGTCCGTCTGCCATAATGCCGTACAAATAAGCCCGGCCAATCAAAACTGCTTTAGCACCAAATGCAATTGCGGCAACTACATCTTGGCCGGTCATAAAGCCGCCATCAACGTAAATATCTAGCCTTCCGCCAACTTTCTCAGCAACTTTTGGCAAAAGTTCAATCATTACTGGGCCCTTGTCTAACTGACGACCACCATGATTTGAAAGCACAATTCCTTGTACTCCGATATCCGCTAACTTTTCGGCATCTGAGACTGATTGCACACCTTTGATAATTATTGGCCCATCCCAGACAGTTCGTAACCAACTTATATCTTCAAAATTAAGTGATGGGTCATAAATTTTTGCTGCTAACTGGGCTAAAGGTTCTTTATAACCGCGAAATGCTGCGAACTCAAGTGGCGCTGTGGTTAATAAATTCATCCACCAGTTTGGTTTAGTTGTCATATCTAAAAATGTTTTTAAACCGATTTTTGGGGGGACTGTTAAGCCATTGCGAATGTCGCGAGCACGAATACCAGACACGGGGGTATCAACTGTCAACATCAAAACTTCAAAACCAGTGTCTTTTGCACGCTTAATAAAATCAAGACTGGCTTGCCGATCTTTCATTAAATAAAATTGGTACCAGCGGCGAGCGCCTGGAACTGCGGAGGCTAAATCATCTGGTGCTGTCGTACCCATTGTAGATAAGCAGTAAACAAGATTATTTTTCTCAGCTACTTCAGCAACAGCGGGTTCACCGGTGTGGTGCATCATCCGTGTGTAACCAGTTGGGGCAAAAATAACCGGCATTGCGGTTTTTTTACCGAAAATTTCAATACTTGTATCGACATTTGAAATATCGCGCAAAACATTTGGTTGAAGTTCTACTCTTAAAAATGCATTTGCAGTTCGTGCCAGTGAAATTTCTTCGTGTGCTCCGCCTTCAACATAGTCATATACCGCTTTAGGCACACGGGTGCGGGCAATCTTCTGTAGATCCCTAACAGTCACAACTTTTGACATGCGAGCTTTATGTCGACGCAAAGTTGGAACTCCCCAATTAATAAGTGGGAGTACAAAGCGCGGACTCGGAAGTTGGCGCTTGCTTTTCATGGCACTATCTAACCATCAGAGCAGCCAGAGCAGCCAGAGCAGCCAGAGCAGCCAGAGTAGGTGGTCTAATCAGTTTTGCAGTTTTGCAGTTTTGAAGTAAGGGGAAGTTTTTAGCCAAGCGTTTATGAATCGGTATCTGAATCTTCTTCAAATTCTTCGATAGTAAATTCAACTTCTGGGAATCCTTGCGCTTCTGGGGAGTCATCAATTGAATTTGCAAACATTCCTGCATGCCAAAGCTGTGCGCCATGGGTATTAAAATTTCCAGGTTCGTAAAACTCACTCAGCAGTTCACCAGATGCAGCGCTGTCATCAACGTATTCAACATATTCGGGGTACTCGGCGAATTCTTCAGTAAGAGTGTCATCAGTGCTGGTTGCCGAAGCCAATTCCTCCGTTGCGGTAACCCAGGATGCGACTAGCGCCTCAAAATCTGCTGGGATCTCATTAGTGATAGTTCCATCTGGGCTAATGCTCTGGAAATTGACTCCATTTTCATCGATGGTCAAAACGGTTTGCTCGCCCGCGGAAGAGACCGAAGTAACTGAAATTACGCCATCTTCAAAAGATAAAAGGCTTTCGATCTGGGTCCCATCTCTATAAGTGGTGATCATCTCGCCCCCGCCAGAGTCATTGGCGATAAATTCGCGAGTTGAGCCATCTGGGTAATTTGCCCGAATTGCCCCATTACCTGAAAAGCCAATCTTGGTTTCACTTGGGATTTCATTTAACTCAAGGCCAGTTGCCGACATGCCGAAGGCTAATTTGACCACCGGGTCAGCAAAAAAATCCGGTGTGTCAGATGGGCTCTGCAGATCTGCCATTGCCATTCTCCTGAGTCTCTGGAATGCAGGAAAGGCTAACTGGGCCCCTTTTAGATCGCAACATTCAAACAGGGCAAAATCAGGCATCTTCCGTTGGGGCTACCTATTTGTTAGCCTTTTAAGCATGACTACACCTACAAATCCATCGCGCTCATACGGTTCATCTTCTGCTGGATCAACAAATGAAACAGCCAAAAAGGCTGGCCTATTAAATAAGTTACGTTACAAGTTTTACAACACATTGCAACGCGGACCTTTCGCATTAATTGGTTGGCTCTTCCTTGGTTCTGCGGTTCTCAGTATTCCATTTACTATTTATTTAAATTTTGACCCAGATGGAATTGAAGGTGCAGGTAAAAAACCACTAGCTGACACGGCATTCGTTGCTTTATGGGGCGTTCTTGGTAAAGGTCAATTCCCAAGCAACATGTGGGAAGGCCGAGTGTTCGGACTTGGTTTAACAATTGCAAGTTTGCTAACTGGTGGTGCGATGTTCGCATTTATCACTGCAAGCACAAGCAAGAAAATTGCCGACCTTCGTAAAGGTAAAGGTCCTGTTGTTGAAAAAGATCACATCATGATTCTTGGTTGGGGACCTCAGGTTTACTCAATTTTGCAGCAACTAGATGTTGCAAATGAAAACAACCCAGGTGTTGCAATCATTGTTGCCCCAGTCCCTATTGACACAATGAATGAAGAACTTGAGTCTCGCGTTGGAAAATTGAAACATACAAAAATTGTTACGCGTTCCCTTGATCCTTCAAATCCTAAAATTTTATCTGACATGAACATAGCTGCAGCACGAAGCGTTATTGTTTTATCTAGCGCAAAAGGTGGCGTCCCAAGTGCGGTCACTGGCGTACTCGCAGTTCTTGCAAATCTTCCGGTTGATGCAAAAACTGTTGTCGTTGCCGACATCAATGATATATCTGCCTCTGACGCACTAATGCGTTCTACCGCAGGACGAGTTGTTACTGTGCAAACTCAACAATTAATTGCACAAGTAACAGCGCATGCATGTCGTCAACCAGGTCTTGCAGCAATCTATTTAGATCTTCTTGATTTTGAAGGAAATGAGATTTATTACGCTCCTGCAGGGCTTTCAGCCGGTCATATGTTTGGCGAAGCGCTACTAGGGTATTCAGGTGCATCACTAATTGGAATTCGTCGTGCTGATGGAACTGTGATGCTTGCACCACCAATGAACACCATTATCAGTAATGATGATTTTGTCATTGCAATTGCTGAAGATGACGATCGAATTGTTTGGAATACTCCTCAACCGGAATTTGATTCAGTTACTGCAAAAATCGCAGTTGGCGCTGCGCCAAAACTTCCACCAATTCAAACATTGGTTCTTGGTTGGAACCCAATGGGACGTGAAGTACTAAAAGAAATTAGTGATTTTGCTACTGCTGGTTCTGCAACTTTAATTCTTGCGCAGACATCAAAAGTTACCGCAGATGAGTTAAAGGATCTCGGTTCAGAAAACATGCAAGTTGTTACCCGACCAAGTGATGGTGGATACAACGACATTGCTGAAGCACTTCCAGGTACCCAATTTGATCAAGTAATTATTTT
>SHVK01000022.1 GCA_009694285.1 Candidatus Nanopelagicaceae bacterium
ATGGGATAGCCACCCCCGACTCTCTATGACTTATTTATAGCCGAAAAGAGCACGCTCAAATTTGTGCCCAATTTCCCGAAATTGAGTTCAAAATCTAGTAAATGTCAGACCACATCCCTACTATGGGAGATAGTTCAAGATCGGTTACACCAATATGTGGACCATGTGAGTACATAACCCCTATTGGGGTTCGAGTCCCTCACAACCCACATATGTGCGAACCTCGATCACAAACCTATTTGCAGTAGTCGCTCGTCTTTCCATTTTTGCCATCACGAGAGGGGAGTAATTTCACCGCAGCGCTGTCAGCTTGAGGCAATGAATTAAACCAACAAATTCCGTAAGAATCTGCTGGAAACTGAGAATGAGCGCTCGCCCAAGTGGGATCTTTCGATGCTTCATTTTTCTGACGCATATCGTAAACACCAAAATCTACAGAGACATTATTGAGGAAGCCAACTTCCGTGGCGATTACTTCACCGACCATTACAGCGACCGGTGGACTGACTGAATCAGTACGAGTGTCTTCCTTTATCGGAAACGCACTAACTACTGCCTCAAATTTGGCGGTCAATTTTCTTAAATGATCGAATCGGAACGAAACTCCACAATTTCCATCAAACTCAAAGAGATACTGAATCTCTCCCATTTCTCTATAACGAACAACACGGGTGATTTTTCCACTTAGTGGAATCTTCACCGTTACCAAATTATCGGTCGCGTTATCAAAACCAAATCCACCATGGGCTTTGTAATTTCCGCCTCGCTCCTGCCCCGGATAAAGAATCGATGTGACCTTTGATAGGTCAACGGGCGTTTGAAGTAGTGGAGTTGGACATGGCTTTTCAGGAGATTTAGTAGACGAAGGAGATTCAGGCTGAGAACTATCTTCTGGCTGTGATGTTGATGTTGCGACCTTCACTCCTTTGCTCCAAACGAATTTTGGTCCAGATTTAATACAGGTGTATTTCTTGCCAGAGACCATGGCAGTAGTTTTTAGCTTTGAGCACTTATCGCCAGCTTTAATGGCAGCAGATGCAGGAAAGGTGGGAAGCAGAGTTAGTACTAGGCCAAGGACAAGGACCAAGGCTTTAGATTTCATGAAATAACCATATCTAAATTGACGATGGAGTCCATAAAAAATGGTGAATTTATAGCCCAAATCCATCCTAAATCTGTTCAAAATCTAGAAAATGTTAGACCCAATCCCTAGTATGGGTCGTGGATCAAAATCAGTTGCATCCAAGTGTGGAAAACCCTCGCCAAGTGGTTGGATATCACCTCAACGCTTTATATAAGGAGTATCTGTGCCTGGAGTAAACCTTTCTCGTGCTGAAGCCGCTGCTCGTAGCGCTCACTTAAAAGTAGCGAGCTATCTTGTCGAGTTAGATCTGACTACCGGCACCGAAGTTTTTCGGGCAAAGACCACAGTCAATTTTTCAAGCAGTAAACCAGGCAGCGAAACATTTATAGATGCAGTTGGTCGCACGCTACATAGTGCAACGCTCAATGGAGTGGCTTTAGATCCATCTGTCTTTGATGGCGAAAGTGTTCACTTAAAGAATCTTGCCGCTGAAAATACCTTGGTTGTAGATCTAGATGCTATCTACTCAACTTCCGGTGAGGGTCTGCACCGATTTGTTGATCCTGCCGATTCAGAAGTTTATTTGTATTCGCAATTTGAAGTTGCTGATTCGCGCCGAGTTTATGCTTGCTTTGACCAACCAGATTTGAAAGCAAAGTTCACACTTAAAACTATTGCTCCATCTAATTGGCAAGTAATCTCAAATTATTCAGCCAAAGAGAAAAAAGATCTTGGTAACAATAAAACTTTTTGGGCATTTAATGAAACTCCAGTGATGTCGACCTACATCACCGCGTTGATAGCCGGTCCTTATCACTTTGTAGCAGATACCTACAAAGGTGAAAAAGAAGTACCGCTTGGAATTTACTGCCGTACTTCACTTGCAGCAAAATTAGATGCTGATGAAATCTTTAAAATCACCAAACAAGGTTTTGCATACTTTGAAAAAGAGTTTGGTCTTGCTTATCCTTTTGAAAAATATGATCAGATTGCGGTTGCTGAATTTAATGCTGGCGCTATGGAAAATGCCGGTGCAGTTACTTTTGCCGAGGATTACTTTGTCTTTAGAAGTAAAGTCACCGACAAAAATTACAACTGGCGGGCAAATGTGATTTTGCATGAGATGGCACATATGTGGTTTGGCGACTTGGTCACTATGACTTGGTGGGATGACCTCTGGCTGAATGAATCATTTGCTGAGTGGGCTTCATATACCGCACTTGCCGATGCCACCAGATTTAAAAATTCCTGGACAGTCTTTAATGCCGAAAGAAAAAACTGGGCTTACCGCCAGGATCAATTGTCCTCTACTCACCCAATTGTTGTAGATATGTCAGACCTAGAAGCTGTTAAAACAAATTTTGATGGAATCACGTATGCAAAAGGTGCTTCTGTATTGCAACAACTAGTAGCCCATGTCGGGAAAGATAATTTTGTTAATGGTTTGCGCCAATATTTTGCAAAGCACGCATGGGGAAATACAACTTTAAATGATCTCTTGGTAGAACTAGAAGCCACAAGTGGTCGCTCATTGAAGCCTTGGGTCTCTACCTGGTTGCAAACTGCCGGCGTAAATACCCTTCGTCCGGCAATTGAAGTAACCGATGGAGAGTACACAAAGATCTCTGTTGCACAAGAAGCACCACTTGTTCCAAAAGGTTCTACTGAACTTCGCCCACATCGGATGGCAGTTGGACTTTATGATTTGAAGAGTGACAAATTAACGCTTCGTAGATCAGTAGAACTTGATGTCGCTGGTGCTCTTACTTCGATTGATCAATTAATTGGCGAAAAAGAAGCTGATTTGATTTTATTAAATGATCGCGATTTAAGTTATGCGAAAATTCGCTTCGATGACCGTTCGATCACCACTCTAACCAAGAACCTTGCCGGTATTGAAGATCCACTTACGCGCGCACTTTGCTGGTCTGCTTCATGGGACATGTTGCGCGATGGAGAACTTTCAGCAAGTCAATATGTTCCCATGGCTATTTCTGGTCTCGCTACAGAAAAAGATGTCTCTGTTATTTCCATGACTTTGATCCAAATGGGAACTGCTGTCGAGTTATTCGCGTGTGCCGAAAATCGCGACAAAGTGCGTGAGCAGATGGCAAATGGTTTAGAAATTTTGCTGGAAAACAGCGCTCCAGGATCAGATATGCAGTTGCAATATGCGCGTTCATTTACTACGGCTGCATTTTCAGATCGACAAAATGCGCGCATCCGACAAATCCTTGACGGAGATGTCGCCGGTTTAGTTGTTGACGCTGATCTGCGTTGGCACTTCCTTGGCGCTCTTGCTGAACGTGGAAAGTTAACTGAAGCAGAGATTGCTAAGGAGGTAGCCGTAGATAACACGGCAAGCGGTCTTAAATCGGCGGCTTTTTGCAGGGCAGCTCTTCCATCAGCAGATGTAAAAGCTAAAGCCTGGGAAGATGCTTTTAACTCTGAACTTTCAAACCACATTCAATTAGCGACGATCGGTGGCATGCAACGTCCAAGTCAACGTGAATTACTTGCTCTATATGTTGACAAGTATTTTGAGTGCTTAGTTGAAACTTGGGAAAAAAAATCTTATGAAATTGCATCCAACATCGTCTCTGGTTTATTCCCTGCCTATTTAGTGAGTGACCAAAATCTTGCTAAGGCAGAGAGTTGGTTAGCGGGTGCCGGAAAAGATGCTCCAGCGGCGTTACGCAGATTACTTTCAGAGAACCGAGATTCAATGGCACGATCACTCAAGGCGCAAGGCGTTGACGCTCAGGCGTAATTAATTAATTTTTGTAATTGCACGACCGGCGCTGCCGTTGGCATTTCTTGGTCGTACTGCCAAATAAACAATTAATGAGATGCCAATAAATAATCCGGCGGGAGCTAAGAAGAAATAAGTGAAGGTTTCTAATGCAGTAAGTCCTTCACCAGGCATACTGCCATCTTCTTGATTGATTGCTAGGTTTAGTATTTGTAAATTCATAATGCAGTAATCCTACTAGTTAAATTTGTTTGCTAAGCGACAACACTTCCTACGCCAAATGGCTGCAGGTATGGAACCCAACGTGGGTCTGCGCGACCGGTACCCAGTATTCGCCACGCTGCCCCCGATGGTTCTTTCGGAATGTTTCGTAAACGCCAACCCAAATCTTTCAAAGTTCGATCAGCTTTGGAATGGTTGCACCGATGGCAAGCAGATACAACATTGTCCCAAGCATGTGCACCACCGCGAGATCTTGGCATCACGTGATCAATACTTGTGGCCGGGGCTTGGCAGTAAGCACATTTTCCACCATCGCGGGCAAAAATTGCACGTCGGGTAAGTGGCACAGTATTGCGATATGGAACTCTGACAAACCGATTTAATTTAATAACAGTTGGGAGCGAGATATCTCCAGCCGGATGGTGGATGAAAGATCCAGAAGTTTCAACAACACCTGCACGCTGATTCATAACCAAGATAAGAGCGCGACGTTCACTGACAACGCAAAGGGGTTCATATGTGGCATTAAGGACAAGGGCGTTAGACATCACCACTCCCTCCTGCGTACAAAGTGCCCATCTGATAATCAGGTAAGTGAAATCTTGCTAGGTTCTGTGGAAGTTGGCTAGTTAGGCACACCGAAGAAAAGCCTCAGTTGATGAACTTTTGGAGCCGCGAGCCTAGGCTTAGGCGCATGAGCCTGAAATACCCACCTGCTGACCGTGAAACTTGCAGTGATCAGTACTTCGGTGCGGAAGTCGCAGATCCATACCGCTGGCTCGAAGATGGCCAATCTTCAGCGACTAAGAAGTGGTCGATAGATCAAGAGCAACTCTGGCAAGACCAGATTAAGCAATTAAGTGGACGTGATCATTGGGCCCAGCGATTAACGACATTGCTTGGTGCCGGATACATATCTACTCCGGCTTGGCGCGGAGCAAGATCTTTTTATATGTGCCGTAAAGCTGGCGAAGAGTTGGGAATTCTTTACAGTCGAAAAACTCCAGATTCACCAGAAGTAGTTTTACTTGATCCAATTGCAATTGATTCAACTGGAAAAACGACATTAGATGCCTTCCAACCTTCCAAGGAAGGAAATTTACTTGCTTATCAATTATCAGCAGGCGGAACCGAAGAAAGTTCAATTTATGTTCTAGATATCGAAAGTAAAAAAATAATTGATGGGCCGATTGATCGCGGTCGCTACTCACCTATTGCTTGGCTGCCCGGTGAAAATGCATTTTATTATGTACGGCGCCTTGCTCCGGATTTAATTCCAGCGGAAGAAGAGCAGTTTCATCGACGGGTTTATTTGCACAAAGTTGGCACGCCAGCAGAAAATGATATTGAGATTTGGGGAGCCGAAGAAGAGATCACTAGTTATTACGGAGTTACTGTTTCAATGGATGGGCGTTGGCTTAGTATCTCTGCAAGTGCAGGTACTGAACCTCGTAATGATCTCTGGCTTTCAGATCTGCAAAGTAGTTCAATCGAAAAACCAGATTTAATTTTAATTCAAAGCGCAGAAAGTGATTCGCAAACTGATGTCCAAGCATTACGAGATGGAAGAATTTTAATCGGAACAGATTTTGACGCACCACGTGGTCGGATCTGCATCTCATCCCCTAGTACCTTGCTATCGATGGGTGAGAGTGCGCAATGGCGTGAATTAGTTGCTGAAGATCAAGAAGCCGTAATGGGTGGTTGGGCGATATTAGATGGAGATCAACTTCCAGGTGCGATGCTTTTGGTTTCGTGGGAAAGACATGGAGTTAGCGAAATAAGTATTCATTCACTTGAAACTGGGGAACGACAAAGCACAATCCCGTTACCGGGCTCTGGAACTTTAATTGGTTTAAGTGAGCGACCAGAAGGTGGCCATGAAGCCTGGATTGGTTACACCGACCATGTAACTCCCCCAACTGTTTATCATTTTGATGCTCGCACATTAAAACTTACTAAATATGCAGATCCGCCAGGAAGCGTTGCTGTTCCAAAAGTGTTTTCAAAACAAATTACCTATAAATCTTTAGACGAAACTCTGGTGCGAATGTTTGTACTTTCTCCAACGCAAAAACCAGATCAGCCACGCCCTACTGTGCTTTACGGGTATGGCGGGTTTGGAGTTGGTTTATCTCCTGGATATTCAGCAAGTGCACTGGCTTGGGTAGAAGCGGGTGGAGTTTGGGTAGTTGCAAATATCCGCGGTGGTGATGAAGAAGGAGAAGATTGGCACCGTGATGGCATGCGTGGTGAAAAACAAAATGTTTTTGATGATTTTCACTCTGCTGCAAGAACGTTAATTGAACAAGGCTGGACAACCTCGGCGCAACTATCAATTGAGGGTGGATCAAATGGTGGTTTATTAGTTGGTGCAGCACTTACTCAAGAACCCGCTCTGTACAGTGCAGTAGTTTGCTCAGCTCCTTTGCTAGATATGGTCCGATATGAAAAACACGGCTTAGGTGCTACTTGGTCTGATGAGTATGGAAGTGCTGAGATTGAAGAAGAGTTTGAATGGTTGATTTCCTACTCCCCTTATCACCAGGTTCGCGAAGGTATTAATTACCCGGCAACGCTATTTACCGTTTTTGATAGCGATACGCGCGTTGATCCACTCCATGCTCGCAAGATGTGTGCTGCGTTGCAACATGCCACTGTTGGAGATTCACCAGTTTTAATCCGTGCCGAGTTTGATGTTGGGCATGGAGCAAGGTCGCTTACGAGATCTATTGATTTAACTGCAGACACTTTGGCATTTCATTCAAGGTGGAGTGGAATGTCCCCAACTGGAGGCGCTAAATAATGAATGACTTCATGAACTCATTTTCTGATTGGTTTGACGGTGCCCCACTTCGCATCACCACAATTGTCGCGATTGCTTTATTGATTCGATTCGTCGGTGCCCGTGCCATTACCAAAGCCATGAATCGATTAATTTCACGATCAGATAAAGGTAAAGCCAATCGAGTTGGTGAGCGGGCCCGAACTATCGGTGCTTTGCTGCGTAGTGCTCTTAGTGGGACTACTGCACTTATTGCTTTAGCCACGATTCTTGATGAGTTAGGAATCAATCTGGGCCCACTACTAACCTCTGCTGGCGTCGTTGGTGTCGCATTAGGACTTGGTGCTCAGACATTTGTGCGTGACTTACTTGCTGGACTTTCGATGCTGCTGGAAGATCAATATGGCGTTGGTGATGAAGTTGAATTACTCGAAGTTAAAGGTATTGTTGAAAATGTTGGATTGCGAATTACAACAATTCGTGCCCAAGATGGAGTTGTTTGGTATTTGCGTAATGGCGAGGTACTGAAAGTTGGAAACCGATCCCAATGAGCAATTTAATACCTTTTAATGGAAAAACCGTTGTACTGGTTGATGGAGAGTGCAATTTTTGTCGGCGTTCAGTCGCCTGGCTTCGTCCACTCATCTCAACTGAAATTTACTTTTATGCATATCAAACTGCAGATCTAGTAACGCATGGGATTTCTATCGAAGAGTGCGAGAAAAGCGTTCAGTTGATTAAAGGAAATTACCGATCATCAGGTGCTAGAGCTGTAGCGGATTTGTTAACTCTTGCCGGAGGTGCCTATCGTGGCGTCGCACTAACCGTGCGCACTTTGGGAAAAGTAAGTGATTTTGGTTATGCGTGGATAGCCAAAAATCGAGGTAGTGAATTAGTAATTAAAATTTCTCAATTCTTACCGGAAGATCCAGATCCACTCGATTAAATCCACTCAACCTAATTACCATTTCTTTGCTTACTAATAGTAACTAAATTCTACTTATATCCACAAAATGTAACCCTCTGTTTTAAACTTTCATTTTGGTAATCAAAAATGCGATGTGTCCGATTTTCCATCAATGAAATCCAGAAAATTCCTAGCTATATTATTTCGCAAACCGCTGAATTACTATATTGTTAGTCAAAGAGGTTCACATAAAAAACTAAAATCTAAAAACTACCCAACTATTCAATATTGTTTTCATAATTCAAGAGAGGTTTCAGGCATTGAGATTAAAAAGATTTTGACAATAGTAATTGGGTTAACTTTGGAGCAGGGATTGGAGTTGATTAGGTGACTAAGCACAATCTATATATATCTCAAACGCAAGATGATCAATGGTTTGCGCATGCTGATATGGAAGATCAAGACGGCCCAAGTAAATATGTGGTCATCGGAGGTTCACTAGCAGAAATCCGAAAATTAGTAAGTGAAGGAGTTTCAGGTGACCTAGGAATTCCTGGAATTGAATTTGAAGAAGTTTTTGAGGAAATACAAATACCCTCGTTCTAAATGCGACAAAAATATTAAATATTTAACCCTCTGAATTGATCATGAATTGTGCTGTGCCTTCTAAATAACTCCAAAGCTCACTTCGCTGTTCGGTGGTGATCTCTAATTCACCAACAGCGCTCTTCATGCAGAGCAGCCAAGCGTCGCGCTCTTTTGTTCCGATTTTGAACTCTGCATGACGCATCCGCAAGCGTGGATGTCCTCGCTCCTCCGAATATGTCTTTGGTCCGCCCCAATACTGCTCAAGAAACATCTTTAATCTGATTGCAGCGCCATGCAAATCATCTGTTGGATACATAGGGCGCAAAATAGGATCTATTGCTACTAGTGCGTAAAAATGTGAAACTAATTGCTCAAATGCCTTTTCTCCGCCAATTGCGTCATAAAAAGTTTCTGACACTTTTACTCGCTGATTAAATATTTAGATAGAAATTCTCGCTCTTGCTCATTTACTGGGCGTGAGCTCTTACTCTCCATTGAAACCGTGACCTGAACAGTTTTGGCTTTGGCGTAGATCTCACCATTTTTAGAAAGTTCATATTGCAACACGAATGATGAAGTTCCGATTTTAGATACCCAAATTTCAACATCTATTTCAATTCCAGCATTATAAATTGGATTTATGTAATCAACATCAGCATGCGCAACAACCATTTCAATTAAAATAGGTTGCAAGTTGGCCCGTTGACGTGAATAAACTGTGAAATCGACTCGAGCTTCTTGAATGTAGGTCAAGTAAGCCGCATTGTTTACATGCATAAATGCATCTAAATCGCCCCAGCGAACCTGGCATTTGAATTTATGTTTCATTAGCGGGTCAACTTTCTATAAGTAACTCGATGTGGACGAGATGCTTCGGCGCCTAATCTCTCAACTTTGTTCTTTTCATAAGATTCAAAGTTTCCTTCAAACCAGAACCATTGTGAATCACCTTCATAAGCCAAGATGTGTGTGGTTATGCGATCCAGGAACCAACGATCATGGGAAATCACAACTGCGCAACCAGAGAAGTTGAGCAGCGCATTCTCTAAACTTCCAAGAGTTTCCACATCTAGATCATTTGTTGGCTCATCAAGAAGAAGTAAATTGCCACCCATCTTTAAAGTTAGCGCAAGATTTAATCTGTTTCGCTCACCACCAGAAAGTACTCCGGCTAATTTTTGTTGATCTGGCCCTTTGAAACCAAAGGTCGAAACGTAGGCCCGACTTGGAATTTCAACTTGCCCAACTTTCATGTAATCCAAGCCATCCGAAACAACTTCCCAGATATTTTTCTTTGGGTCGATTCCCCCACGTCCCTGATCTACATATGAGATCGACACAGTTTCGCCAATTTTTAGTGTTCCGCTATCTGGCTGTTCTAAATCTAAAAGCATTTTAAAGAGTGTGGTCTTTCCGGCACCGTTTGGTCCAATTACTCCAACAATTCCGTTGCGTGGAAGTGAAAAGGAAAGGCCATCAAAAAGTAACCGATCGCCAAAACCTTTCGTCAATTTTTCAACCTCAACCACAATATTTCCGAGGCGTGGCCCAGGTGGAATTTGGATTTCTTCAAAATCCATCTTACGAACTTTGTCAGCTTCGGCGGCCATCTCTTCATATCTTGCAAGACGTGCTTTTGATTTAACTTGACGACCCTTTGAATTCTGGCGCACCCATTCAAGTTCTTCAGTTAAACGTTTTGCGCGTTTAACATCTTTTTGGCCTTCAATTTTCAAACGTGCTGATTTTGTTTCCAAATAAGTTGAGTAATTTCCTTCATAAGGGAATGCCCGTCCGCGGTCTAATTCCAGAATCCATTGCGCCACATTGTCCAAGAAGTAGCGATCATGGGTAATAGCCACGACAGTTCCGGGATATTTTGCCAAATGTTGTTCCAGCCAAAGTACCGACTCTGCATCTAAATGGTTTGTTGGTTCATCAAGTAACAATAAATCAGGGGCTTGTAAAAGCAACTTACATAATGCAACTCGACGACGTTCTCCACCAGAAAGTACTTTTACATCAGCATCGGCAGGTGGGCATCTAAGTGCATCCATCGCTTGTTCTAATTGTGAATCAATCTCCCATGCATTTCGGTGATCTAGTTGTTCCTGCAAATTTCCCATCTCTGCTAATAATTTATCGTAATCTGCATCAGGGGATGACATCTCTTCGGAAATATCATTAAATCTTTTAAGCAAAGCCATAGTTTCAGCGACGCCTTCTTGCACATTTTCGAGCACATTTTTGTTGTCATCTAAATTTGGCTCTTGTAGCAAAATTCCAACTGAATAACCTGGGGTAAGAAAAGCCTCACCGTTAGATGGTTGTTGCAATCCAGCCATAATCTGTAGCACTGTTGATTTACCGGCGCCGTTAGGGCCCACGACGCCGATCTTGGCCCCTGGTAGGAACATCAAGGTCACATCATCCAAAATCACCTTGTCGCCATGGGCTTTGCGCGTCTTTTTCATTGTGTAAATAAATTCGGCCATAGCCCCTACTTTATCGCCCTTGGCACCATTCCATGCTTTTCACTGAGAGGCGATCGCACAACAGCCCGGCTACTACAATTAATCAAGTAACGCTGTTTTGCGCTTGTAGCTCAGTCGGATAGAGCACCCGCCTTCTAAGCGGGTTGTCGCAGGTTCGATTCCTGCCAGGCGCACTAGAAGCAACAAGACAACAAAAATGGGGCCAACCTAAGTGGACCCCATTTTTACTCTTTTTAAGTTTTACTTAATTTTTGCAATCTGTGCCTCATTGAATGTCTTCAATGGGCCACCGATTACAGCGAACTCAGTTGCTGGGAATTTCTTGGCACATTCGTTAAGAACGTAGGTCATCAAACCTTTAACTGCCGCACCCTTGACTGGATCCTTGTAAGCACTTGAAACTAGTGCATACGAAGTTGATCCAAGTAGGTAAGCAGCTTGATTGGTGGTTTTGTAATCAAGATTCAAAGTTCCATTTGGATTGGTGGTTGCAGAACCCAAGAATGCGGAAACTCCAGCAGCACCTGGTGCAACATAAACTCCGGCATTGTTCTTCACCAAAGCAACTGCTAAACCATTGCTCTTTGCATAGTTTGCTTCAGCATAAGTAATTGCTCCAGCGATACGAGCAGTTAGCGGTGCGGTTTGTTCAGATCCTTTTCCACCTTGCACTGAACCAAAGTTAGCTGCGTCTGTAATCACTCCAGGGAATGATGCAGTGAAATCGTTATTTCCTGGTTTGGTCCAGATTGATGGAACAACTGCTGCTAAGTAGTTTGTGAAGATTCCGGAAGTTCCTGAGGAATCATTTCGGTAAACAACTACGATAGGCAATTTAGGAAAATCGATAGCAACTTTTTCTTCCTTGTAGCTAGCTACGATTGGATTTCCACTCTTATCCTTTGCAGTAATTGTCTTGGTAACTTTTTTGCCTTTTACTTTGGTGGTTACCTTTGTTGTCTTGAAAATTGGAGTCTTAATTGTTTTGTTATTTTCAGCTTTGATCTTTGGGTCATTCCAATTTGTGATTTGACGAGAAAAAATTCCAGCAATAATTTCTGGAGTTAGATTCAATTGTTCATCCACGCCTGGGATGTTGTACATAATCGCAACTGGTGCAGCGACAACTGGAATGTGCATCGTATTTGCATCTTTTGCGGTGAGGTGAGGTGTGTCCGACCAACCGAAATCGTAATCGCCTTTATCCCAACCTGAACGGCCAGCTCCTGAACCTAGTGATGCGTAGGTGTATGAATCACCACTTGCAGTGGCGAATTCACCTTTACAGGCATCAAGAATTGGAGCGGCGAAAGTTGCTCCACCGCCTGTTAACTTCACATCTTTAGCTTGTGCCGGACTTGCAAATATCCCAGAAAACAGTGTTGCTACGGCAACTACCGCTAGCGACTTCTTCATCAAATTTCCTCCATAGTTTGGGTACCTTCTTCATTACTTAATTTATGGAGATAATCTAAAGTTTTATCGGCTTTCTATGAAACATGAAGCAACAGTTAAGTGAACATCAGGTGAAATTAGCCAAACCGTCCAGTAACGTAATTTTCGGTTCGAATATCTTTTGGACGTCCAAAAATTTCACGGGTGGGGGCAAACTCAATCAATTTTCCTGGGCCGCCTTCTGATAACAAAAAGGCTGTGTAATCAGATACGCGTGCAGCCTGTTGCATGTTGTGCGTAACAATAATCACTGCCATGGTTTTTGCTAACTCACCAATTGTCTCTTCAATTTTTAGGGTTGAACCTGGATCTAGCGCTGAGCAAGGTTCATCCATCAATAGAACATCAGGATTAACAGCAAGAGATCTTGCAATACATAATCTTTGTTGTTGGCCGCCAGATAATGATCCGCCTGGTTGATTTAAGCGGTCTTTAACTTCACTCCAAAGTCCAGCTCGCTCCAAGCAATCTTGCATTAACTCATTTTTATTTGGGACCTTCAATTGAGCTAATTTAATACCCGCTAATACATTCTCCCCAATTGACATGGATGGGAATGGATTTGGTTTTTGAAAAACCATACCAATCTTTAATCTAATCTTTGTCACATCTATTCCTGATGTGTAAATATCTTTGCCATGCAAAAAGACCTCACCAGACATTGCTGCGCCAGGAATAAACTCATGCATTCGATTCAGAGTTCTTATAAATGTTGACTTTCCACAACCTGAAGGTCCAATCAGCGCTGTGACGGTTCCGGCTGCAAAGTAAATCGACATATCAGAAACTGCAAGATACTTTCCGAACCAGGCGTAAATATTTCGGGCATCTAGGCCAGACCCATATGCCGCCGAAACATTATCCTGCTTCTCAAATTTACTAGCGGCTACATCCGCCAAACTAGATGGCTGAATCTTTTGTGGTTCGGACATTACAGGCCTTTCCTCTCGCACCGATTTGTCAATCATAAATCAACTCCGTACTTTCTTTGGAGAACCAATTTTTCTTGCGACGATAAATAACGATAAAACTATGATCATCAGCAAGAAGATTCCAGCCCATGCTCGCGCAATCGCGTTTGGTGATCCATCAATCAATGCTTTCCACACATAAAATGGAACCGAGCCAATATTTCCATCAAGTGGGTTGGTGTTAACAGCATCGGCGCCACCAGTTGTGAAAAGTAGAGGTGCTGTTTCTCCAGCAATCCGGGCCACACCAAGAATCGCAGCTGTTATCAATCCACTTTTTGCAGCAGGAATTACAACCATGGCAACTGTTCGCCATTGAGTAGCACCAAGGGCTAATCCGGCTTCGCGCAGATCACTTGGAATTAACTTTAGAACCTCTTCAGATGTACGGGCCACTGTAGGAATCATCAAAATTGTTAGTGCAAGGGCCCCCATAAATCCTGAGAAGCCACGACCGCTTCCTGTAATCAGGGCGGAGTAAATAAAAAGCCCCGCAACAATCGAAGGAATTCCACTCATGGCTTGTACTAAGAATCTAATCAATGTTGAACCGCGACCTTTTAACTCAGTCAAATAAAGTGCAGTCAAAATTCCAATTGGAACGCTGAAGAGAAGCGCAATAGTTACCATAATCACGGAGCCAATTACCGCGTGCTTGATGCCACCCACATCTAAGGCAGAAGAAAACCCATCATCAGACATATCGGTTGTGAAAAAGCCGATGTACATGGCTTCAGTTCCTCGTTTAATTACAGTTCCTAGAATTGAAATAACCGGCATCAGTAATAATGAAATGCCAGTAAATGCAAATCCAGTTGCCAAACTATTTTTGGCAAGTACGGTGCCGCCTTTATACAAAGAAAAAAGAAAATTAGTAGAAAGCGAAAATAAAATGAAAAGAACTACAAATGCGAGTTTTCCGCTAAATCCAGTGAATTGAATTAGAGATAAAGTAACTAAAATGTTTAAAATAAAGATCCCAATATTTGTGTTAATTTCTTTTTGAGTTGGCTTCCAAGGTTGTTTAGGCTTCACTTCAATCTCGTTTGATACTGGCACCATATTATTTTCCTCGCTTCCCGGTTCGGGCAACGATAAAATCAGCCAATAAATTCACAGCTAGCGTCAATAAAAATAATACAAAGCCAGCAGCCATCAATGCTTTAATCTCTTCGCTCGAAGCTTCACCGAACTTCAAAATAATATGTGAGGCGAGGTTGCCTCCAGCTCCAAGCAAAATATCAAAATTTGCACGGTAGACAATATTTAATACCGTAAAGACCGCAACGGTTTCACCCATAGCTCTTCCGAGTCCCAACATGGCTCCGCCAACGACGCCACTGTATCCATATGGAATCGCAACGGTTTTGATCATTGCCCACTTGGTTGCACCTAATGCGTATGCAGCTTGAATTCGATCTAGTGGGGTTTGCGCAAATATTTCACGCGAGACTGCCGTAACAATCGGGATGATCATGATTGCTAAAACTAGTCCGGCTATAAATGGAGAGCGAAGGAATACCGGTACTGGAACTTGAAAGATCGGAATCCAACCTAAATACTTATTGAGTAATTCAGCAACATAAATTCCTTGATCCATCAATACATTTAAACCCCAAAGACCAAACAAAATCGATGGAAAAGCAGCCATCAAATCGACAACGGAAACTAAAAATTTTCGTGTACGGATTGGTGCATAAAATGCTAAATAGATAGCCGCCAAAATTGCTACAGGTGCTCCGATCAACAAAGCAATAATTGCAGTAATGATGGTGCCCACCAGCATGGCTCCTACGCCATAAGTTGAGGCCGCTTCTCCCTCAGTGCCGTCAGAGTTAATCGAAGAAACCCATTCATATTTTGTAATAAAGCCAAATCCTTCGGTGCGCAAAGCTGAAAAACCACGGTAAAGCAAAAAGAGCGAGATCAAACCTAAAATTAGAAGTGATGTAAAACCACCTAATGTAACAATTCCACGAAAAATGCGATCAGAAAATCTGGGCTTGTTACTTAAAATCCGCGGTGGCGGAAGGTCACGCACCTGATCCAAAATTTCATTTAATGACACAGGCTTAATCTTGTAGATCGATGGTAGTTATTGGGGGAATTTAGATTAACAATGGGTGAACGGCCGGCGAATTCTCGCGCTACCCCCTAGATTAATCTCGTGAGCGAAAACCCCAATCTGGTCTGGATAGATTGCGAGATGACCGGACTTTCCTTGGTAGAGGATGCGCTGGTTGAGATTGCGGTAATAGTTACCGATAGTGAGCTAAAACCAATTGCCGCTGGTCTTGAAATCGTGATCAAACCCCCGGCGAGTGCTTTGAGCCAGATGGGCGACTTCGTTCGCGATATGCATCTTAATTCTGGACTACTGCCGCTACTTGAATCTGGCACCACTTTGGCTGACGCTGAAGCCAGAGTTTTGGATTATCTAAAAAGTTGTGGGGTTGAATTGGGAAAATCCCCAATCTGTGGAAATAGTATCTGGGTGGATCGCAATTTCATCGCCCGCGATCTTCCGAAAGTTAGTGAGTACTTGCATTACCGAAGTGTGGATGTCTCATCTATTAAAGAATTAGCCAGGCGTTGGTATCCGCGGGTCTATTTCACTGCGCCAAAGAAGATCGGAAACCATCGCGCATTAGGTGATATCCAAGATTCACTAGTAGAACTGCGTTACTACCGAGCCGCCATTTTCACTGCAGCACCAGGACCAGAGAGCGAAGCACTTCGATTGATCGCCGAAGGGCTGATTGCCCCATAAATCATTGCCGGTTGTTGCCGGTTGTTGCCGGTAGTATTGCCTGTACATGGTGGGCGTAGCTCAGCTGGTAGAGCACTCGGTTGTGGTCCGAGATGTCGCGGGTTCGAGCCCCGTCGCTCACCCCACTAAATTGTTTTAAAGATCCCTGCGCGCCAAGGCCGCTTTTTTACATCACTGAAACATTTGCCCATCAAAGTACGCAAATGGAGATTAACGGAGCAGATACCGCTTGGGTCTTAATGAGTGGAGCCCTGGTGCTCCTGATGACGCCAGGCTTGGCAATTTTTTACGGTGGAATGGTTCGCGCAAAAAGCACTCTCAATATGATGATGATGTCTTTTGCGGCCATGGGAGTTACCACAATTATTTGGGTGCTCTACGCGTACTCGCTCGCCTTTGGTCCAGACGCTGGCAATGGATTAATTGGGGATCTTTCAAATTTAGGATTACAAGGAACTATTGACCAAGTTGTTGGTGGAGAAGGACATCAAATCCCAACACTTGCTTTCGTTATGTTTCAATTAACTTTTGCAATTATCACTGTTGCACTTCTCTCTGGTGCAATTGCAGATCGCACGAGATTTACTGCATGGGTAATTTTTGTTGCTATTTGGATAACTTTGGTTTACGCGCCAATTGCGCACTGGGGCTTTGCATCACAAGGTGGCAATGGTGGTTGGATGATCGATCGTCTTGGCTCGCTTGATTTTGCTGGCGGAACCGTTGTTGAAATGAATTCAGGTGCTGCTGCCCTTGCATTAGCAATTGTTCTTGGAAAGCGTGATGGATACCGACGCGATCCAATGCGTCCGCACAACATTCCATTTGTACTTCTTGGTGCTGGATTACTTTGGTTTGGTTGGTTTGGATTTAACGCCGGGAGCGCCCTCTCAGCCGGACAACTTGCTGCAACTGCAATGATTAATACTCAGGTTGCAACAGCTGCTGCTGCAATGTCATGGATTGCATTTGAAAAGATTCGTGACGGTAAACCAACAACTTTGGGAGTTGCGTCTGGTGCGATTGCTGGCGCAGTTGCAATCACTCCTTCTTGTGGATACGTCACTCCCTTAGGCGCACTTGCAATTGGATTATTTGGCGGCGTGGCATCAGCATGGGCGGTATCTCGTAAATACAAATGGGGTTATGACGATTCACTTGATGTTATTGGAATTCACGGAGTTGGTGGACTCGTAGGAATGATTGCGATTGGTTTAATAGGCACCAAAGCAGTTAATGCTGCCGGCGGAGATGGATTATTTATTAGTGGCGACCCGTCATTATTAATTAAACAAACGATCGCATCTGTTGCAACGATTGCTTACTCATTTATCGTCACTTGGATGATTGCGACCGTTATTTCGCGAACAATCGGATTCAGGGTGCGTCGCGAAGAAGAGGTAACCGGGCTAGATACAATTGAACATGCGGAATCTGCCTATGACTTCACATTGCACGCTAACCGCTAGATAATTGACTCAAGAGTAAGGATCTGGAAATGAAATTAATCACCGCAGTAGTTAAGCCTTCAAGGCTTGATGAAATTAAGACCGCTCTTCGCGCAGGTGACATAAATGGGATGACAGTTTCAGAAGCGAGTGGTTTTGGTAGACAGAAAGGCCACACTGAAATTTATCGTGGCGCCGAATACACAGTAGATCTGATTCCTAAAGTGCGCTTAGAAATTTTGGCAAATGATGATGACGTGGATCGCATAATTGGCATTGTGGTCAATGCTGCAAACACTGGAAACATTGGTGATGGAAAAATTTGGGTTACACCAGTTGATTCGATCACTCGAGTTCGCACTGGCGAACGTGGAAGCGATGCAATTTAAGCGGTAGGAATTTCCTCTTTTGGGCATTTTGCTAAAAGCATAGACATTGCAACTTTTTCTGGCTTAGTCAACCAAAGGCCATATTTTTTCTTCACAGCTATTTGGCGAGCAACGTATTGGCAGCGATAAGACTTAGTTGGCGGAAGCCAAGTTGCGGCATCTCCATCGCCTTTTTGTCGATTAAGGCTTGCACTTACCGCTAATAAATTTAGAGGGTCATTTGCGAATTGCAATCTAATCTCAT
The DNA here is from genome assembly GCA_009694285.1 of Candidatus Nanopelagicaceae bacterium. Taxonomy (GTDB): domain Bacteria; phylum Actinomycetota; class Actinomycetes; order Nanopelagicales; family Nanopelagicaceae; genus UBA3012. The sequence goes on from SHVK01000022.1 coordinate 18,111, forward strand.
CGGTAAATTGAAACGCCCCGGTTTGCCAAGCATTTGAAAGCGCCACTACATGATCTAT
>SHVK01000023.1 GCA_009694285.1 Candidatus Nanopelagicaceae bacterium
AATGAGGAAGGATAAATACAAAATAGGCATAGCTATATGGAGTGAAACCAACTCCAGTTGTAATTCCAGCGATTTTTGCTGCCGCTGAAGTTGCGGTTGCGACATTTACAACAACTAGGTATCCGATTTGATTAATGAAAACAAAAAGTAAAGTCCAAGCGCCTAGTTTAAAAGATTTATTTAGGTTTGAATCTTTCCAATCAAAGCGAGGTCGAAGAATTAGACCGGATTTTGCAATAACCGGGAAAAGCAGAGCTGCTTGAATCACAAATCCCAATGAAGTACCAAGGCCCAGTAATGCAACTTGGGCTGGTGTAATTGTTTCAGCGGTCACATCAGGGGCGATCACTAGGAAAATAATCAATATTGCGATGACAACTAAGTTGTTAGCAACAGGTGCCCACATCATTGGTCCGAATTTACCTCTTGCATTTCCAACTTGGCTCCACATTACAAAAATTCCCATCATGAGAATTTGAGGTAAGCAGTAACGCATAAAAGTAACTGTTAATGAGAATTCAGTTTCAATTCCTTGATTAGTAAATTTAGGTGCATAAATTCGAACTAGCAAAGGTGAAAAAATTACTGAAAGCGCCGTGATGGCGGCCAAAATTACCGTCACAATGGTTAATAAACGCGAGGTAAAGGCTGCTCCACCATCGGAATCATCTTTCATTGCCCGAACAAGTTGAGGTACGAAGACTGAATTTAACGCCCCACCTGCTAATAAAATGTAAAGGATCGTAGGCAGAGTATTTGCAACGTTAAAAGTGTCAGCGAAAATTGAAGTACCAAGGGCGGCAACTAACAATAAATTTCGAATCAATCCAGTAAGACGTGAAACCAGGGTTCCGGCGGCCATTACGGCAGAAGATCTGATGAAATCAGGTTCACTACTCATTTTTCACCTGAACCGTTTCTCGCCTTGCTAACCCTGCGAAATATTCGCGTACCTGCCGCAACTAGTAATAACAATCCAGCGATTGCCATAACCCAACTAACAATTGGACCGATTACCGCAATGGTGACAGCAAGTGTGGAGATCTCTTGGTATTTGCGCCCACGCAACGTTTCAATTTGGGCGTGTAGTTCAACTTTGCCACTCGCAATGGCGGTAACCGGCACCAAAACTTGAGTTCGTGAATTAGGTTCTAGATAAAGAGAACGATCTGCAATTGAAAGAATACGTGAATTAGTGGCTCTTAATGTAAGGATAACTTGCGCGGGCGAATCAAAATCGTTAACTACCGTAACTGGCAATTTTTCTTCACGTGAGGTGAGGGTGTACCGACCAGGAAGCACTCGAAGATTGTCAGCGATTCGATTCACTGACCCCGTAAATGAAACTGCTAAATATTGCGAGGATTTCTTATCAAGTGCAGGGTTTAAGAGTGAGTTTAATCTAATGGCCGTTTCACTAATGATTGGATCGCTACTAGCTTCTGAGATTAACGCTAACTGCTTTCGCAAATTTCGGTATTCAGAAATATTTACTGAACTTAGCTCCTTTTTCGGCTCTTCCCACTCAGGGGGTGCGCCTGCCGTTACCGCCCTATCAAGTGCGCGCGCTAAACGAACCGAACTGACACTTTGTAATTGCGAAAACTCAATATCGGAAAATTTCTTTCGCGTCGAAATCTTTGGAGACCCATATGGAAGCGCATAAACGGGATCATCCCCTATGGCATATTTTAAATCGACAAGAAACCGAGTGGCGATTTCTTCGCCAGCGCCTTTAACTTTTGGCAAGACTGTGTACCCGTCACTCATATCAATAATCTCTTCAATTAAAGATGGATCTATCAGCCAGGTCCGGCTTTTTATGCTTGGCTTGAGGAGTACAGCTAATCTCCCACCAAAACTTAAATCTTCAATTAGTGAGTCATCTAGAAACTTGCCACTCATTTCGCGATGGGTAGGTCCACTGATGATGATTAGCGAATCGTTAGATGCTGCATTCCCAACAGAAAAACTAGAAAAACTTGGGATCGGTGTTAGAAAAAATAATCCGATTGATCCAATTGTTAGTGTCAAGACAACCGAAAGATGCTTCATGGCTTGCGAAGATCCCCGGAGCGAGCAATTAATTTTCGCTCATCTGGGTAAGCAAGGCGAGTGGCGATCTCATCTAGCGGAAACCAATCCACTACATCAACTTCACTAATTTGCGGAGATAGATCTCCACTAACTTCAGCAAAGAGAAAATGGTGGACAGTTTTATGAATACGTTTTCCTTCGGCCATAAACCAAAAATCAATAACACCGAGAGATCGAGTAATTTTGCTGATGATCCCGGTCTCTTCTTCAACTTCTCGCAATGCAGCAGCTTCAGGAGTTTCGCCAACTTCAATATGACCTTTTGGAAGTGACCAAAGTGTGCGACCACGCTTGTCATGCCGACCAATCAGTAAACCGCGCTTGCCACTCAAATCAACAACTAGGCCACCAGCACTAATCTCCTCAACCCGACGCGAAGTATTTGAGTTTTTACTTTTATCCGGCTTAGTTGCTTTTTTCGGTGAAGATTTCTTCGTTTTCAAATCACCAGGCTTTACCTCCCCTGGCTTAGCACCTGGGCTTTTATTTTCACTTTTTTTCACACCCGTTTTAACCGGCCCAGGTTTTGGCGTGGGATGGGGTTTCGGTGCGCGCGGAGCAGGAATTGGCGAGGAAGGTAGCGTTTTTTTCGCCGCTAGCCCGTCCTCACCCGAGGTTCGGGACATACCCCTAGCCTACCCGCGTACCCTTCAACCCATGTCAAATGATCCGCACTCTTCGGCCGCTCAAGCGGTAGCGGCATTGATCAAGGTGCCGACAGAGGCAAAGCAATTGGGAGATCGGTTTCGGGGTGCCGGCCATCGCCTGGCTTTGGTTGGTGGGCCGGTGCGCGATGCACTTTTAGGGCGCCGAAAAAATTCGTCAGGCGATTTAGATTTCACTACGGATGCGCTTCCTGAAATAACTAAAGAGTTGTTAAGTGGTTGGGCTGATGCTGTATGGAGTACCGGAATTGAATACGGAACTATTGCAGCGCAAAAAAATGGTTTAAGTATAGAAATCACAACTTATCGCAGCGAAAGTTATGACAAAGGCAGTCGCAAGCCTGATGTGCAGTACGGAGATTCTCTTGAGGGTGATTTAAGTAGGAGAGATTTTACGGTTAATGCAATGGCTTTGGAGTTAGATGGAAAAGATAATCTTTTTATTGACCCACATAATGGAATGCAGGATCTAATCGCAAAACAATTGCGAACTCCTGAGACACCTGAACAATCTTTTAGTGACGATCCACTTCGAATGATGCGTGCGGCCCGATTTGCCGCACAACTTGATTTTACGATTACACCCGAAGTTCGTACTGCAATTACTGAAATGGCTGCTCGGTTACAAATTATTTCATCAGAAAGAATTAGGGATGAGTTTGTCAAAACTTTAATGTCCGTCAATCCGCGACTTGGATTGACTGTAATGGTAGAAACTGGGCTAGCCGCGCAATTTTTGCCAGAACTACCGGCATTACAACTTGAGATAGACGAACATCACCGACATAAAGATGTGTATGAGCATTCGCTGATTGTTCTTGAGCAAGCAATCGGTCAAGAAGATCGAATTGGTGGGCCTAATTTAATTTTGCGCCTAGCTGCACTTTTACATGACATTGGGAAACCTAAAACGCGGGCTTTAATACCTGGTGGTGGAGTTTCATTTCACCATCATGAAGTTGTTGGATCACATATGGCAAATAAACGATTGCGCGCACTCAAATTTGACCGAGAAACAATCAATGATGTTTCAAAATTAGTTGAATTACATCTTAGATTTCACGGTTATGGCGAAGGGGAATGGACTGATAGTGCGGTTCGTCGATTTGTAAGAGATGCAGATGGGTTATTGCTCCACTTGCATCTATTAACACGCGCTGATTGCACAACACGCAACATAAAAAAAGCACAGTTACTTGCCACAACATACGATCAATTAGAAGCGCGCATTGCACAACTTCTTGAAGAGGAGGAGTTGGGCAAAATTCGACCCGATCTTGATGGCAATGAGATTATGGAGATTTTAAATTTAAAGCCATCTCGTAAAGTTGGTGACGCATACGAATACTTACTCGAATTAAGAATGGAACATGGCCCACTGGGACGTGAGCGTGCTATTAGTGAACTAAATAAATGGTGGGAAGAAAACAGTTAAACCAACTATTTTGGTGAATCTTTAAACCAATTTTTACGGAGCGCAAGGGCAGCCCCTAAATATAAAGTTGTAATAATCAAAGGAAGCGTAATTCCGAGGCCGGTTTTCGGCATAACCGTCGCAGCGATTAACGATCCTGAAACAATTGCTGCATTAACAACTACATCGTAAACGGCAAAGACTCTTCCGCGATAATCGTCTGAAATTTTTTCTTGGACTAGTGCGTCATTAGTAACTTTCACTCCTTGTCCGCCAAATCCGCTAACAAATCCCATGGCGATCATCGCAATTTCACTTTGCGAAACAACAAAAATTATTGGACCAAAACTTGCGATCAGCATGGCTATCCGCATCCATCTATGCCGACCAAAACGTCTTACTGCTGCAGGACTAATAACAGCACCTAACATAATTCCAATACCAGCAATAGTAATTGCTCTAGCAAAACCACTTAGCCCAGCATCGGGGTTGCTTGGGCTATGAAAAGCATTTCGTTCTAAAATTAACGCCATCAAAGTTAGTGCGGTTAATCCACCTCTTTGTATAGCGACTGCGCAAATGCCGATCCCACTATCTTTATTACTTTTTAAGTAAACAAACCCCTCACGCATCTGTGAAAAGCCATCTTTCCAATTTTTATTAGCGGCACTAATTTCACCTTTAGTTGGACCAAGTTCATCTCTTCGAAGCCGAAGTGAAAAAAGTGCTGAAATAAAATAGCCAACTGCGCCAAATAGCACCAAAGCCGCATCTACTTGATCGGCCCCATTTTGGGATTCGAAGATATTTCTAAGGCCGATTCCAATCCCACCACCTAAAACAATTGCGATTGTGCCTCCAGTAACGGTTAAGGCATTCGCAGCAACCAGAATTTCGCGGGTAACAACTCGTGGCAAACTGGCAGATAACCCAGCAAGTATCAACCTATTTATTCCGAATGAAATTAAAACTATTAAAGTTAATTCAAATCCAGTTGCATTTAATAATATTGCGGCAGCGACAATCATTAAAGTTATTGTGCGAGCAAGGTTTGCAAAAAATAATATTTGGCGGCGCGAATACTTGTCTAGAATTGTTCCGACAAATGGACCTATTAATGAGTAAGGAAGCAATACGGTGGTAAACGCAATTGCGGCAGCCGTGGCACTTGCCTGCCGTTCGGGTGAAAAAAGTACATAAGATGCCAACGCGCTTTGGTAAAGGCCATCGGTTAATTGCGCACTCCAGCGGATTGCTATTAATCGCCATAACCGATTTTCACTTAGTAACCGGTGAGCTTTTGGCATAGGTGTAAGCCTAGAGCGTGCCGGGGTTAGGCTGCTATTAGAATTAGTTTTATGTGGTCTAAACGGGGCAGTATCAATTATGCGCTATCCAAGCGGGCAACGTTAAATGCGCTGTTTAAAGGTTCATCACACGCTTCAGATGCTTGCGATGCTGATCCATATTTATTGCGTGCAGCAAAATTTCATGGGGAACCATCTGGTCGTAAATGTCCAATCTGTCGCAGTAAAGAGTTGATGGAAATTCGTTACACATTTGGAGATCAACTTGGGCAATACTCAGGGCGAATTAAATCCACAGATGAATTAATAGAAATGCAAAATGAGCACGGACAATTTAGAGTTTATGTAGTTGAAGTTTGTCGAAACTGTCATTGGAATCATTTACATCTCTCCTATTTATTAGGAGACGGTCAGGAACGGAAAGCGCCACGAAAGGTGCGCACCTTGGAGGATGAGGATTGGGTCAGTTAATCGCTAATCTGGGCGCATGAGCAAAGAGCAGGTGCCGGCAAGGGGCAAAGCAAGCCCAAAAAAACGGCGCAGGCGCAACCGGGTTTCAGCGAAACGGATTTTATTGCGCTGGATTATGGTTTTTGGGGGTCTTGGTTTTGTTGCCGTAAGTGCGCTGATTGTTTATTCATACTTCACCATTTCAATTCCAGATCCAAACGCATATGTAACAAGCCAAGCCACAATTTTGCAATATGACGACGGCAGTGAGATTGGAAGATTGGGTGCGCAAAACCGAACCAGTGTGCCCTTGGCAAAGATTCCGATCGAATTACGTCATGCTGTACTTGCCGCCGAAGACCGAAAGTTTTATACAAACCATGCAATCAGCCCGACGGGGATCTTGCGGGCATTTTATTTAATGGCTCGAGGTGGGGCGATTCAAGGTGGATCTACTATCACCCAACAATACGCAAAAACTGCTTTTCTTTCCCGCGAGCAGACAATTAAGCGAAAACTAAAAGAGTTGATTATTGCTATTAAATTAGAAAATCAGTTGAGCAAAGATGAAATTTTAGAGTCGTACCTAAATACGATTTACTTTGGCCGTGGAGCTTATGGTGTGCAAACAGCAGCACAACAGTATTTTGGTTTAAATGTCGACCAATTATCAATTAGACAATGTGCAGTACTTGCCTCTGTATTGCGCTCGCCAGGTTATTACGACCCAGGTTTACGTGATGGAAACCTGGAGAGATTAACTGCGCGCTATAACTACACAATAACTGCCATGGTTGCTGTCGATTGGGCTGATAAAAAGTATTTAGCAAATAAAAAACTTCCTGCGATTAAACCGAGGTTATCTTCTGGAATATTGGCTGGTCCGAAGGGTTATTTAGTTGCCGCAATTCAGGCTGAATTAAATAAACTTGGATTTCCCGATGAGAAGTTAATGATCGGTGGATTGATAGTTAAAACAACACTTAATAGACAGGCCCAGATTGCTGCGGTTAATGCGGTTGACACACAAGGACCGAAAACCGGGCCAGCTAATTTGCATATTGGGTTGGCTTCTGTCCGACCGGGCACTGGTGCAATAGTTGCAATGTACGGAGGGAAAGATTACTTAAAACGCCAATTAAATGATGCAACTCAAGGTATTGCTCAGGCCGGCTCTACCTTTAAACCCTTCGCACTTATAGCCGCATTGGAGCAGGGCATTTCATTAAACACTCTTTGGGATGGAGATTCGCCACAAATTTTTGATGATGCTGGAAAGCCTTACGAAGTTGGAAATTTTGCTTTGAAATCTTTTGGCGAGATTTCTTTATTGAAAGCAACTGCTAGTTCTGTAAATACAGTTTATGTACCACTTGGAATTTATGTTGGTCCAGATAATGTTATTGATGCTGCCAGACGAGCAGGCATTCCAAAATCAGTAGAAATGGTAGCCACACCATCAGTTGTATTAGGTGTAGCAAGCCCAAGAGTTATCGATGTTGCCGCAGCATTTGCAACATTTGCATCACAAGGTGTTTATGCAAAACCTTATTTGGTGCAAGAAGTAAGTGGAAGAAACAAAGGTTTGTTGTATCAAGCAACTCCCACAGGGCAAGAGGTTTTTGCAAAAGATGTTATGGCTGATTTAACTTATGCGCTGCAAGAAGTTGTCCGCACTGGTTCTGGTTTTGCTGCTAAAAAACTTGGCCGGCCTTCTGCGGGTAAAACCGGCACTAGCCAAGAAAATGCTTCTGCTTGGTATAGCGGATTTACTCCGCAACTTGCGACCTCAGTTGGTTTTTATCGTGACGATGCAACAGAAAGTTTGCGTGGAACAGGCGGCTTAAAAACGGTAACAGGTGGATCATTTCCAGCCCGGATTTGGACCTCTTATATGAAAGGTGCTCTCAAGGGTGAACCTATTTTAGATTTTCCAGAACCGGCATATATCGGTGGTGAAGAACCAGCGCCAGGCCCAAATTCAGTTGAGGTAATTCCAACTCCGGAACCAACACCGGCAGTACCGCTTCCAATTGCTACACCTAAAAATTAATCAAAAACCACTTGATCAAATTTGGTGGCAGTAAAGCGCACGTCAACATCTATCTCACTGCTAATTTTTGGAGCGGCTTTACCTTTTAAAGTTAACAATGAAAGATGCATATGTGGCGCTTCGGCAAACTCTAACTTTTTCCCATTCCAACTAAAGGGACTTGGATTCCAACCAAATAAATTTAAAAAAGATTTAGTTAAAGTTTTAAGTTGCGAAAGGAAATCTCGCTTAGGTGTCGCAATTTCTAAACCAATGCCATGAGAAGTTCCACCACTTACTATAACCAACCATCCACGACCAACTCGGTATTGGCGATAACCCACGGCAGTTGGTTTGTCGATTGCATGAAGATCTAAAACTTGAGCTTTTACTTTAAGAGCGCCACGATCTCCAAGCCATAAGTCGGTGCCGATGCGGATCTTCCAAATAATCTGTGGCCAATTTTTCGTTAATTTATTTAAATCTTTTTTAGAGATGTGTGAAACCCAAACTGAATTATTAAACTCGGTCGTATCTATCCCTCGCTCAGTGATGGATCGCAAATTTTTATCAATCCATTCGGATGCAGAAGTCTTTTGATCTATAGGTAAGTGAATTGCAATTCCTTCGCACTTTCCCGATTTACTATATTTATCAAGAGCATTTCCTAAATCAGATACCGAAAAACCATGTCGGTGAATCGGTGATAAGAGTTCAAGAACAAACTTTTTCGGGATTTTTGTTGAGAAAACTGAAGAGTGCGGTGAAATTGTATGAATAACTTTTTCACTATCGCTAGACGCACTCGGAGAAAGTAAAAGAATCTCTCCAGGAAAAACAGTTTGTATTTCTTGGGCTTCGGCGACTGTGGCTACTGCGACAACAGGGAGATTTAAATCCTTTGCCTCTTGTGCTAATACTTTTATCCCAAAACCATAACCGTTACCTTTAATCACTGGAACTACTAGTGCATCGCTTTCGCCTAAAACAGCTGTTAAGTGAGTGCGCCATTTAGCGCCATCAACGTGCAGGATTAAGGACATGGATTAATTCTCTCAGTTATTTTCGATTGAGGTAAGCCCGGAAGGCTTTGTAGAGTAATTTATTGAGCGGGAGATCCCACTCCCCGATTAATTCAGTTGCATATCCACCCACACCCACTTTAAATTGAATCAATCCCACATGAGCATCATTTTGATCAACAGTGGAAGTAATTCCGCGTAAATCATAAATATCGCAATTACTTCGTAGTGATTGTTGCATCATCGCCCATTGCAAAACATTGCTGCCACGGGCTTCTCGGCCGTAAGCCGAAGAGGCACCATAGAGATACCAACTATGTTTGTTTAGAGTTACTAAAATAGTTGCAGCGATAATGTGTTCGTTCCATTTTGCTAAAAAGAGGGTGAAGTTGTTTTCATTTTCTTTGCGCATGGCATCCCACATTTTTTCAAAGTATAAAAGTGGGCGCGGAGTGAAATGATCGCGGATAGCAGTTTCTAAATAAACTTCATGGAACTTTGCCAAATCTTCCCGAGAGCCTCGTATAACTTGAACATTTTCTTTTTCGCCCTTTTTAATATTTCGACGCCAAAGTTGGTTAAAACCTTCTAATACATCTGCTTCAGATTTTCCGTTAAGAGCTAACTGATAAACATATTTTGGTTGTCCCGCAGCAAAACCATTTACATCATCAACGCTGGGTTTGAAGCCATTTCTACTTAAAATATTTTCAATTGCGTTTGCATCACGATTTATCCAACTAGGCGTGACTTGTTGTAAAGATTTTTTGCTTTCATCAGCCAACGCTTCTTTAACTGTTTCGCTACTCCAACGATTTTTTACCACCATCGGTCCGACGCGAAGTGCAAAACCATTTTGCGAGATGGCGTATTTGTGCAATAGCGGTACGGCAGCTTCTAAATATTTTGCCGGAAGTGCTGGACCTTCTGGAATGTAAAGAAAGTAGCGATTTAGTTTCGGCATTTTTCGCGCAAGCACAAGTGCGGTTCCGAGTAATTTTCCCTCTTCAAAAAAACCAATTACCTTCGATTGCCACCCAGCTTTTACCTGCGCCCACGCTGGAGTTTGTAGAAAAGAAGGGTCGATCTCACGGGCGGCGACCTCGGATTCCAGAAAGGCTTGCGCCTGTTCGGGGGTAATTTGAAGGATCTCCACAGGGCGAGCCTAGGGCTGGGGATGGGATTTCGGAGGGAGGGTGAGAACCGGTACCCTTACCTACCTCACCTTTAACAGCGATGAAAAGGGCGAGACGCGCTAAACCTCCTGTTACAGAAATACTGTGACCGCTTAGTCCAAAGGAGTTGGTTATAAATGCGTCATTATGAACTGATGGTCATCCTTGACCCAGATCTAGAGGAAAAAACAGTCTCCCCAAGTCTCGAGACTTACCTCAAGATCATTAAAGATAGCGGTGGTCGGGTAGACCGTCTTGACATCTGGGGCCGACGTCGTATGTCATTCGAAATTGCGAAGAAGCCAGAAGGCATTTATGCGGTTGTTGATATGCATTGCGAACCAGCCGCAGTAAAAGAGTTAGACCGCCAATTAAATTTAAATGAAGCAGTGCTTCGTACAAAAGTAATACGTCCCGAAAAATAATTTAGCGATACTTCCAGAGATAACGAGAGACGGGAAAAAAAGATGGCTGCTGGAGACACAGTTATCACGATCGTCGGCAATTTAGTTGATGATCCTGAATTGCGCTTCACTCCTTCGGGAGCTGCGGTTGCAAAGTTTCGCATTGCATCCACTCCACGCTTTTTAGATAAAGCGACTAATGAGTGGAAAGACGGCGATTCTCTATTCCTTTCATGCAATGTTTGGCGTCAGGCAGCAGAAAATGTTGCCGAATCACTTACGCGCGGAATGCGGGTAATTGTGCAAGGTCGTTTAAAACAACGTTCATATGAAACAAAAGAGGGAGAGAAGCGAACTGTCTACGAAATTGAAGTAGATGAGGTTGGTCCTTCCCTTCGCAATGCATCGGCAAAAGTCACTAAAGCTACTCGGACATCTGATGGCGGTCGCGCAAGCGCATCTGCTGCAACAGGTGGAATGAGCGATGATCCATGGGCTGCATCTTCAACAGATTCATGGGGAGCACCTGTTGGTGCAAGTGACGAGCCACCGTTTTAATAGTTTTCAGTAGTTCAATAACTAAATAAATCCATCCGACTACCTATTAATAAACATTAATAGCCATTCCCGCTTTCAAAAGAAGCGGGGCACCCCTAGGGAGCACCACAATGGGATCAAAAGAAAAGAAACAAAAGAACAGCAAGAGCGCAGTTGTTAAGAAAGTTTTCAAAACAAAGCCATGCTCTTTCTGTCGTGACAAAGCGACGTATATCGATTACAAAGATATTCCAACTTTGCGCAAGTACATCTCAGATCGCGGCAAGATTCGCGCTCGCCGAGTTACTGGAGCATGCACGCAACATCAACGTCAGATTGCAACAGCAGTAAAAAATAGCCGTGAAGTTGCATTACTTCCATACACATCGACAGCACGATAGGGGGCATGAGATGAAATTAATTCTTACTCAAGAAGTAAATGGTCTCGGTCATCCAGGAGATGTCGTTACTGTTAAAGATGGATTTGCGCGCAACTTTTTGGTTCCAAATGGTAAAGCAATTGCTTGGTCAACTGGTGGCGAAAAGCAGATCACAAGCATTCGACGTGCTCGTAAAGCGCGCGAGATTCGCGATGTTGAACATGCACGCGAGATGAAAGCAACACTTGAAGGTGCCGATGTAAAAGTTGGTGCAAAAGTTGGTACTGCTGGCCGCTTGTTTGGTTCAGTAACTGACAAAGATGTTGCACAAGCAGTTAAGAGTGCGATTGGTATCGATGTAGATCGTCATCGCATCAAAATGGCCGGACACATCAAAACTCTTGGTCGTCACAGCGTGAAAGTAACTTTGCTTTCAAATGTGGTTGCAACCGTAAATATCGAGGTAGTACCTGCTTAAGTAAATAAATTAGAAATCCAGGGCCTGCTCAATTGAGTTGGCCCTTTTTCTTGTTTTCCCTGTCCAAATTCCTGTCCAGATAGTGAGAAAGGAAAATAAACCTCTGTCCACACCAGTTTTTTAACGGGGGAGCCGTCTCACCAGCATCGATGCCGTGATCAGGAGGCCGGAGGACAAGTAACTACTCCCTTATCCACAACTTCTCCCCTTCAAAATCTAAGTTATCCACAGTTACTCCCCCGCCTTTCACACACCCCTACTGGGGGTGTCGGTGATCATGCGTATCTTGCGCAGTACAACAATTACAGGCAGGGGGTGGGCAGATGTCGGTCGCAGAGCTACCCAACCGTTCCCCAGAGTTTGAGCGGGTCCCACCGCACGATGTTGTAGCTGAGCAAGGTGTTCTCGGCGGAATGATGTTAAGTAAAGATGCAATCGCTGATGTTGTTGAACTTTTGCGCGGAAATGATTTTTACCGCCCAGCACATGAATTAATTTATGAAGCAATTTTAGATTTGTATGGTCGCGGCGAACCTGTTGATGCCGTAACTGTTTCTGCAGAGTTAACAAAACTTGGCGAAATTGGTCGCGTTGGTGGCGCACCGTACATGCACACACTTATTGCATCAGTGCCAACAGCGGCAAATGCCGGTTACTACGCGCGAATTGTGCGTGAGCGCGCAATCTTGCGCCGTCTAGTAGAAGCTGGCACAAAAATTGTCCAACTTGGTTTTGCAAGTGAAGGTGATGTTGATGATGTTGTTGATCAAGCGCAAGCTGAGGTTTATGCAGTAACCGAACGCCGAGCAAGTGAAGATTATCAACCATTAAATATTTTACTTGCCGGAACATTAGATGAGATTGAAGCGATTGGTTCTCGCGGTGGAACTTTAAACAGTGTACCTACCGGATTCAAAGATTTAGATGAGTTAACAAATGGACTACACCCAGGAAATATGATTGTTATTGCTGCGCGTCCTGCCATTGGTAAATCAACTCTTGGACTAGATCTTGCCCGCAACGCATCCATTAAACATGGAATGGCTTCGGTGATCTTCTCTCTTGAAATGGGCCGCAACGAAATTACTATGAGAATGCTTTCTGCAGAAGCACGAGTACCTCTTCATAATATGCGCAGTGGAACCATGAGTGATGATGAATGGGGTCGTTTAGCGCGGCGAATGGGTGAGATCTCAGATGCGCCATTATTTATTGATGATTCTCCTAACTTAACTTTGATGGAGATTCGTGCAAAAGCTCGTCGTTTGAAACAACGGCACGGTTTAAAATTAATTATTATTGATTACTTGCAACTTATGACAAGCGGAAAACGTGTTGAAAATCGGCAACAAGAAGTTTCTGAGTTTTCACGGCAGTTGAAATTATTAGCAAAAGAGTTAGATGTGCCAGTAGTGGCAATTTCACAGTTAAACCGTTCTCCTGAACAAAGAGCAGATAAGAAGCCGATGCTTTCTGATCTGCGCGAATCCGGATCCATTGAGCAGGATGCGGATATGGTTATTTTGCTACACCGTGAAGATCAATATGAGCGGGATAGTCCAAGACAAGGCGAAGCTGATTTAATTGTGGCTAAACACCGAAATGGTCCGACACGGACGGTAACTGTTGCTTTCCAAGGACATTTCTCGCGCTTTGTTGATATGGCTACCCAGATTTAATTAAGCGCATTGTGCGAAGTTTGTCTGGATCTTTCCGCTAAATAAATTCCAGCTAAAACTATTGCACCACCGAGAAGTTGGATTGGCGCGAGTTGTTCTGAGAGTGCAAACCAGGCAAGGAACCCAGCGATAACCGGCTCTAGCATTCCGATCAGACTTGCTTGTGATGCACTAATAAATCTAATTCCGTTTAAAACACAAAGATAGGGAACTATTGTTCCGGCTAAAATCATGTAGGTAAGTAATACCCAACCAGGAAGAGTCGAATCTGAAATACCACTTAATGGAATTTGTTGGGTAAAGATTTCAAAGGGGAAGTTCCAAACGGGAAGTACAAAAAACCAAAAAAGAGTAGCGACACCAAAGCCATAAGTAGTGAGTGAAGTACTTGATCGAGTTTTGACGCCCTGCTCACCCATTAAAAAGTATGCTGCAAGCGCAAACGCGTCAGCTAGTGCGACCACAAATCCAAGGCCATCTACAGTCATGCCACGATAAATTTGGGCGACAAGAGTTAAACCGATAAAAGCTAAAGCGATTGCCCACCACATAGTTGAAGCTACGTACCTTTTTTGAATATAGCGAACGTAAAAAGTTATCCAAATCGGAGCGGTGAATTCAATAACTAAGGCAATACTTAATTCCATTCGGCCAATAGCAAAGAAGTAAGCCGCTTGCACTCCGGCAAAACCAATAATTCCATAAGCAAGTAAAAAAGGAATCTCTTTTTTGGTCATTAAAAGTGAACGGCGATTTCGAATCAATAGATAGGTAACTAAAAGTACAAACGCACCTAAGCAGCGAACTTGTGTTAATCGAAAAGCTGTTAAATCCTGAGCTAATAGTAATTTAGCCGGGATTCCCGAGGCTGCAAAAAGGAATGCGCTGGCGAACAACATGATTTCACCTTTAAATTTACGCACTAGAACACTCTATATAGAAATTAACATCCCACCAAAACTAAAAGGCGTTTTCGCTGATCTCCATAATTGAGTTGTCTACATTTTCAATGATTGCTCTGTCGGTGGCTAGATTAGGCAAAACGTTTCTAATGAAAAATTTCGCAGAAGCAATTTTCCCCTCATAAAAAGCACGATCGCGATCTGAAGCAGCGCTTATTTTGGCGTGAGCAATTTCAGCCTGGCGTAGCAATAACCAAGCCGTGATCAAATCGCCAACCATCATTAATAAACGTGATGAGCTTTGCCCAATTTTGTAAAGTTCTTTTGGATCTTCTTGTGAGGCCATTGCTAGACCTACTAAAGAGCCCATCGCTGTATTAACTTCTTGCAATGCTTTGCCAAGTTCGCTTTTCTCACTAGCAAGATCTCCGCCACTAGCGACGAATTTGCCAATTTGTTTAGCTAGTAGACCAATCGCGCGACCCTGGTCTTTAATAATTTTACGGAAGAAGAAATCTAAACCTTGTATCGCAGTAGTTCCTTCATACAAAGTATCAATTTTTGCATCTCTCACATACTGTTCAAGTGGCCAATCCATAGTGAATCCTGCACCACCGAAAGTCTGTAGCGATTCAGTACCTAACAATGTCCAAGATTTCTCACTTCCATAACCTTTTACTACCGGAAGTAAAAGATCATTTAACGCTTCGAGATCTTGCAGCGTATCTTTATCAGCGCCAGCTTCTTTGGCAATTAAAATGTCATCTTGGATTGAAGCCGTGAATAGAATTAGTGAGCGCATTCCTTCAGAGTATGATTTTTGCATCATTAATGATCTGCGCACATCTGGATGATGAATAATCGAAACCCGCGGGCTTGCCTTATCTGTCATTTTCGTCATATCGGGGCCTTGAATTCGCTCTTTGGCATAAGCAAGGGCTTGTTGGTATCCAGCACTTAGAGTTGCTATTGCCTTTGTGCCAACCATCATTCGCGCAAACTCGATTACTTTAAACATTTGGGCAATACCCTCATGGACTTCGCCAAGTAAATAACCAACGGCAGGTTCTTTTTCGCCGAGATTCATTTCACAAGTTGCCGAAACATTTAAGCCCATCTTGTGTTCGATGCTGGTTACATAGACACCGTTACGTTTACCAAGTTCACCAGTTTCAAGATCGAACATAAATTTTGGAATTAAGAAAAGACTTAAACCTTTTGTTCCTGGCTTACCTCCTTCACGGCGTGCTAATACGTAATGCATAATATTTTCACTCAAGTCATGATCACCTGAAGTTATATAACGTTTGGTTCCGGTGATATGCCATGTGCCATCACCTTGATCCACAGCTTTTGAGCGACCCGCTCCAACATCGCTTCCTGCATCAGGCTCGGTGAGCATCATTGTTGCTGCCCACTCTCGATCGATCATAATTTTTGCAATTTTTTTATCTCGTTCAGTGCCAAGTGCAAATGCGACATGTGCAAAAGCTGGCCCAGATGCGTAGATATGTACTGAAGGATTTGAACCTAAAACCATTTCTGCGATTGCCCAACGAAGTGAGGGTGGAATTACAGTTCCACCTAATTCAGCTGGAGTATCAATCCGCCACCACTCTCCATCCATATAAGCGCGATAAGATTTTTTAAAACTTTCGGGCAACTTTGCATCTCCGGTGGCTGGATTAAAATCAACACCTAAACGATCGCTTTCAACAAAAGATTCTGCTAAATCATTTTCAGCCATCCGTTTTACTTCATCCAACATTCCATTGGCGGTGTCGCGATCGATCTCAGCGAAAGCTCCTTTTTCGAGCACCTCACCACGTCCGAGTAGATCAAAAAGGTTAAATTGGATATCACGCAGATTAGAGATGTAGTGGCCCATGCCGGCTATGTTACCCGTCAGTAACATACCTTCGCAACCGTAAGTTGAGCGTGTTTCACCCTTAATCCACCTCCCAGGCAGTTTTAAAGATCCTCGCCTAGATTAGGACCATGACTGAACTGCTAATCGCCCTCGCCGTACTGGCCTTCCTTGCCATATTTGCCGTTGGCCAATACAACAAATTGATTAAATTAAATGTGGCTGTTGATGAATCTTTTGCTCAGATTGAAGTGCAGTTAAAAAGACGTGCTGATTTGATTCCGAATTTGGTTGAAACAGTTAAAGGGTATGCAACACACGAGAGTGCAACATTCGAAAAAGTTGTGCAAGCACGAGCAGCTGCAACTACAGCCACAACAGTGCCAGATGTTGCAGCAGCAGATGGGATGCTGACACAAGCTTTGCGAGGATTATTAGCCGTTGCCGAAAATTATCCAGATTTAAAAGCATCTGCAAACTTTCTATCTTTACAAGAAGAGTTAGCAACAACTGAGAATAAAGTTGGATTTGCTCGACAATTTTATAATGAGAATGTCCGCGCTTTAAATACAGCGGTTGCAACTATTCCATCAAATCTATTTGCTGGAATCGCAAAAGTAGGCGAACGCGAATTTTATGAAGTTGATGATCCACAAGATCGTAAGGCGCCCAAAGTCAACTTCTAATGGCAACATTTAATTTTCGGACACTTCAATTAGCCAATAAGCGAAAGACGATCTTTTTACTTATTTCACTTGGATTTTTATCGTGGCTTGTCGCATTCGCTGCACTTTCATATTTTGGTGGTGGCGGAGCGGCGATAGTTCCGCTTGCTGTGGCATTTTCATTATTCTCTGTATGGGGCTCTTACTACTCCTCAGATAAATTAGTGATGAGAATGACCGGTGCAAAAGTAATTCAGGAAAGTGATAATCCAAAGTTATTTGGGCTAATCCAAGAAGTGACAATTGCTAGCGGCTTACCTATGCCAAAAGTTGCAATTGTGGAAGATGATGCCCCAAATGCCTTTGCAACAGGAAGAAACATAGATAGAGCGGTTATTGCTTTTACAACTGGGTTATTAGAGGTAATGGATCGTGATCAACTTCAAGGAGTTGTTGCGCATGAAATGGCACATGTTGCAAATCGCGATACTTTAGTTTCTGCAGTTGCAGCAACATCTGCAGGGGCAATTGCCATAGTCAGTGATATGTTGATGCGAATGATGTGGTTTGGTGGCGGAAGACGTGATCGCGATAGCAATGCAAATCCAGTTATGTTAGTAATCTCTTTGTTCGTGCTAATTCTCGCTCCCATTGCTGCCTTACTTTTGAAGTCTGCGATTTCTCGGAAGAGAGAGTCGTTAGCAGATGCGACAGCAGTCGCTTTTACTCGAAACCCAAGTGGATTAAGAAGTGCCCTAGAAGTTTTGGCTCAGGACAGCACTGTTGTGAAACAGCGTTCAAATGCTGTTGCCCATATTTGGATTGAATCACCGCTTGATGGCAAGAGCGTTTCGCAAATGTTTGCATCTCATCCTCCGATTCAACAACGAATTGAAACTTTGCGAAAAATGGAGGGTACTTCTTTAAGCTAGAAGATTTGTGGGTGCTAATCTCATCTGCATGATTGATTTAGCGATAAGAAATGGCT
>SHVK01000024.1 GCA_009694285.1 Candidatus Nanopelagicaceae bacterium
CCGGTCCATCCGGCAATATTTGGTGGAGCCAACATTGTTTGACGATCGGCTGACACAAATCCAGCGGCAGATAAACCAACCTTGGTAATCGGTGATGGCGATTGGGCCATTAACTCTCTGACTAAATCTGCAACGCGATCAGTTAATGCAACTCCGCCTTCTTTGGGAGTGTCTTTACGAATTCGGGCAAGAATTTTCCCTTCTTCATCAACAATTCCACCAAGTAATTTAGTACCGCCGACATCAATGCCAATAGCAAGTGTCATTAGCCCTCGATGTGTGCTTTCAATTCCTTCAATACTTGGTCAATAAAAGATTTCTCGGCTTTTTGACGCATCATCGCTGGCACCGGCATGTTTAATTCAACAGTTAACGCGTAAGTCAGAAGAGTTTCATCGCCATCTGCTTCTAATTTATAAAAACCATCCATCGCTGTTAACAAATCTGCATCACTTAATGAAAAAGATAACTGTGCCGGAGATGCACTCCAGTCATAATCTAAAATAACGGTATCTCGCAAAGGGCCAGAGTTAACTTTGACCTCCACCTTGGTCGCCCGTCCTTGCGCGTCGCTTTCCACTACTTTCACAGCGGTAATTGCTGAAGACCAGGTTGGGTAATTAGCTAAGTCACTGATCACCGCATTTACATCTGCGAGTGGGGCATCGATCGTGGCGGAGGCTTGGGTTTGGCTCATGGGGCAAAGATACCCTTCTCATAGCCATAACTCCTGCGATAGCGTGTGACCTGTATCCACCTTCGACAGACCAAATATAGGAGCGCGTTTTTCATGAATCAGATTCACGTCCCGGCTTTAGTTCCTGCCCCAACAAGTGGCAACTTAACTGACCTTGTTGCTGATCGTGCACATTTTGAACCAGAGCGGGTAATGCTCTCCCGTCCGTTAGGTGAAGGATGGCAAGAAGTAAGTGCGCGCACCTTCGCTGCCGAAGTTCGCCAAGTCGCCAAAGGTTTAATCGCACTTGGTATCAAGCCTGGTGATCGGGTAGGAATTTTATCCCGCACTCGTTATGAGTGGACGATTTTAGATTTTGGAATTTGGTTTGCTGGTGGAGTAGTAGTCCCAGTTTATGAAACTTCCGCTGCCGAACAGATTCAATGGATTCTCGAAGATTCCGGCGCCGTTGCAATTGTGGTTGAGACTCCAACACATGCCGCATTAGTTGAGACAGTGCGAACAAAAGAGTTAAAAAATATTTGGACCATCACCGAAGGTGCGATTGCCACTCTCACCGCTGCAGGATCAGCAATCGCTGATGATCAAGTAGAAGCTCGACGTAACGCTTTAACCCCTGATGATTTAGCAACTTTGATTTATACATCCGGTACCACCGGAAAACCAAAAGGGGTAATCCTGACCCACGGAAACTTTTTATCGGAATGCGGAAATGTCGTTGAAGGTGCTGCTGATTTATTTCTACGCAAAGATGGTTCAACTCTCTTGTTCCTACCTCTTGCGCACGTCTTTGGTCGCATGATTGAAGTTGGTGCGGTGCGCGCGGGATTACATCTTGCCCATTGCTCAGATCCAGTCGGAAAATTAACTGCTGATTTGCAATCTTTCAAGCCAAACTTTGTTTTGTCAGTGCCAAGAATCTTTGAAAAGATTTATAACGGTGCCGAAGCAAAAGCAGAAGCCGCTGGAAAAGGAAAGATTTTCCGTACAGCCGCCGCAGTTGCGATCAAATACAGCCAGGCGATGGAAGGAGGACACATCTCGCCTGCTTTGCGAATCAAGCACGCTTTGTTTGATCATTTAGTCTTCGCAAAATTGCGCGCAGTCATGGGCGGAAATGTTGATGCAGCAATCTCAGGTGGTGCACCACTTGGTGAACGGTTAGGTCATTTTTATCGCGGCGCCGGTGTCCGGGTACTTGAAGGTTACGGATTAACTGAAACCACCGCCGGTGCAACTTTGAATTTAACCAAATCTTCAAAAGTCGGTTCTGTAGGTAGACCATTGCCAGGTACCACTGTAAAAATCGCTGAAGATGGCGAAGTCTTACTTAAAGGTCCAATTGTGATGCGTGGATATTGGCAAAATGATGCCGCAAATAAAGAGGTCTTTGATGAAGATGGTTTTTTTAGATCCGGAGATCTTGGTAAATTAGATGAGAATGGCTTCCTATATATCGTCGGCCGCAAGAAAGAGTTGATTGTTACCTCAGGTGGAAAAAACGTCGCGCCAGCCCCACTTGAAGATCGCCTTCGCGCACATCCGTTGGTTAGCCAATGTGTAGTTGTCGGTGACAATAAACCATATATCGCGGCATTAATCACTGTAGATGCTGATTCCATTAAAGGTTGGGCCGCTGCAAATAACAAAGGTGGCGCAACTGTGGCTGACCTTGCAAACGACCCAGCATTAATTGCCGTAATCCAAACAGCGGTTGATGAAGCAAATAAATCTGTCAGTAAAGCTGAATCAATCCGTAAATTTAAAATCCTGCCAATTGATTTCACAATCGCTGGTGGTCAATTAACTGCAAAGATGTCCATCAAGCGACATGTAGTGCAAAAGGAGTTCGCGAGCGAAATTGAGAGCCTCTACAACTGAGCGGTCCGAGCGGATACGTATCGCTCGTGACCTGCATGATGGTATCGCCCAAGAGTTAGTCGCGCTCGGCTACTCACTTGATAAAACGCTAACTGCTGCTGTCGTAGCTCCAGAGGTAAAAGCCCAATTGCGGGAAGTTAGATCACAATTGACTAACCTTACAAATGAGTTGCGCGCTGAGATCTTCTTTTTACGTAATTCTGGTTCGCAAAATTTAGGGCAACTTTTGCAATCTTTAATTGGTCGCTTAGAAAAGCAACATGAAATTAAAATTGCTACAACGATTCCACTAGGACTGACTCTTGATGAGGATCTTTCTTATCAGATTTACCGAATTATCCAAGAAGTACTTACCAATTCAATTAAACATGCAGATTCGACTCAGATTCAAATGCAATTAAAAACTAGCGGTAATAAATTAGAACTGCTGATTACTGATCAAGCAACTCCCGCTGAATACGAACAAGTCGAGCGAGATCCAAATACTTTTGGGCTAATTGGGATTCAAGAAAGAGCGGTGCAAATTGGTGCAGATTGCGAATGGGTTCATGAATTGCAATCAGGTTTGCGCTTTACTCTCTCTGTTAATCTAAATTAAAAATGGTTCGCGCACTGGTAGTCGATGACCATCCAGTAATACGCGAGGGTGTGATTAAGGCACTCACTGATAAAAAGATTGATGTTGTTGCTCAAGCTAGCTCCCGCGCCCAAGCAAGAGCCCAGATCGCTAGTTTTAATCCAGAGTTATTAATAATAGACCTGCACTTACCTGATGGTGATTGCTTAGATTTAATTTTATGGGTACGTGGTATCTCTAAAACCGTCGCCATTGTCGTATTTACCTTAGAGGATGATCCGAATTATTTATTAGCCGCAGCCAAAGCTGGCGCGAGCGGATATGTCAGCAAAAGCGCGCCCATCAGTGAGTTAGTGGAATCTGCGCGCCACGCCTTGGTATCACCCTTAGCATTTTCAGCGAGTCAATTATTGAGTGCAATAAATTTTGAAGCTAATAAACCTGTGCTATCACTTCGCGAACTTGAAGTGGTTGAAAGATTGGCTCGTGGATGGAGCGCTAATCAAATCGCTGAAGATCTTTTTTTGAGCACGGCGACGATAAAAAGTCATGTTGCATCCCTCTATCGAAAATTAGAATGTTCTAACAAGACAAGTGCGGTAACAAAAGCAAATTCCTTGGGATTAATTAAAATCTAATCTGAAATAATCTCTTCAAACCGAGTGCCGATTCCTTCCCAACTCCACAACTGTTCCATCCATGCTCGCCCAGCGGTTCCCATTTGAGCGCGAAGTTTTTCATCTGCTAATAATTTAATAAGTGCAGCAGTTACTTCATGGTGATCTCGCCCATTTACTAAAATGCCAGTTTTCCCATCAAGTACTGCATCGGGCGCACCACCTGATTTGCCAGCGATTACCGGTACTCCACAAGCACTAGCTTCTAAATAGACAATTCCTAAACCTTCTACCTCTAATCCCCCATAACGTGATCTACATGGGGCGGCAAAAATATCTCCGAGGCGGTAATAAGCAGGTAAAAGTTCATGTGCAACTCGGCCAGTAAAGATCACTGAATCTTGCACCTTTAAATTGCGAACTAACTTTTCTAAACTTTTTTGATAACTTCCGGTGCCGACTAATAAAAGTTTACTTTTAGGAAAGTGCTTCAGTGCTTCTGGCATTGCTTTAATTAATTGGTCACTGCCTTTGCGCGGAACCAATCTGCCGATTGAAACAATTACCGGCGCTCCTTCGATCCCCCACTTTTTTTGCAATTCAAGAGATTTGGCCGCAGGAATAAATCGGGTTAAATCAACACCGGGTGGAAGATGGACTAATTTGCTGTGATCCTCGCGCAACAATGCATTTGCAACCGCTCCCCGCGTGAACTCCCCGAGATATGTCATCTGATCTGCTTGCGCACCTATACGTCGCAAAAGGGCCGAAAACAATGGCATCCGGGCCCACCAAACTTCATGGCCGTGGGTTAGCGCGACAATATGTTTTGCCCCGGCTCTGCGCAGCGATTTTGTCAGTAAACCTAGCGGCGCACTGGATCCAAAAATTACATTCTCACATTTATGGGCTATGAATAGCGCAGTAGCTTTTTTTGCTAAGCGTGGAGTGGGCAGTAAAACTTTTGCAGTATCACGAATCACCCTAATTCGATTTTCTTCCCACATCTGCCTATCAAATTTGATTACTTCTTCTTCTGGAGTTTGTCGTGAAGTTAAAACAACAAAGTTTCTTTGTTGATTTTTACTTGCTTGAGAAAGTAAGCCATGAATAAAGGTTTCAATCCCGCCCGAGCGTGGTCCAAAATCATTTGTCACAACAAGGGTGGTAATCACGTTATAGCCGAACCGCTCCTGCGAATCTCATCTGGTTAATAGGTGCAATCTTTACTCGCGATCCAGGTCGTGGTGCGTGAACCATTCTTCCGCCACCTAGGTAAATTCCAACGTGACTGATTGGGCTCTTGAAAAATACTAAATCTCCTGGTTGTAGTTGTGAACGCGAGATTTTTCGCCCATATCTAAATTGAGCCCGTGATGAGTGCGGAATTGCAACTCCGGCAGATGCAAAAGCGCGCATAGTCAAGCCAGAGCAATCCCAAGTTTGCATTCCAGCTGCACCAAAAACATATCGATCACCAATTTGAGAAAGAGCATATTTGATTGCTTTACCTGAGCGCCCACTAATACCTTTATAACTTTTTGCCGCACTCTTTGATTTAGCGTAGTCGTTTGCTTCTGCACGTTTTTGTGCCGCTAGTAATGCTTTACGTTCTGAAGCTTTAAGTGATTTAAGAATTTTTTCTGCATCAGCTAAGTTTTTTTGCGCTGCTTGTGCTTGAAGGACAAATTTTGCTTGAGTCGCACGCACTAATTGCACGCGATCAGTAACTACTAAAGTGGTTTGTTGTAATTTTTGCGATGCTGCTGAATATCGGCGAAGTTCTACTGATTTTCGCCGAGTTAAAGAATCCAAATCTCCAGCTGATGCTAAATAAGCTTTCGGATCCGCAGCAAAAAGTAATTGCAGTGATGCGCTATATCCACCATTTATATATTGATCAACCGCGATCGCACCTAAACTTTTTTGAATAGCGCTAAGTTCCCGCTTTTGTGTGGCGGCTTTTTTCTGTACTCCATTTAACTCTTGATTTAATTGGGCTAATTTAAGCTTTGCTTCCTGAGCTCCCTCAGCCGCAGAAGCGGCAGCTTCACGCAGGTAGTTGACCTTGGCTTGGATCTGCAACAGCCGTGACGATGGAGCCGCGTTGGCTGGAACGCTCAGGCTCCCGAGCAACATGGCAGCACCAGCCAAATAGAGTCCAATACGGGTAAACATGTTGGCTAGGTTAACTCGCTCAAGGGGGCCGACTCAAACCCAAAGTGCGTTTACGCTGGTGAGAGTGGTGTGGTTGATTCGGGTGGGAGTCGCAGTTCGGGCAAGTTAGATTTGCCGCCATGAGCGCCAAGTTGATCCCCGGAGTGAATGGCTGTCTCCTAGTTGCGACAAATCTGGCCACCACAATCGCCGGCCGCTCTCATCCATTACGGGCAGGTGCTCAATCAGATCGAGAATTTTTTAGAACTTTACGTTCGCAAGCTGATCTGATCTTAGTCGGTGGTAAGACATTCACTGCAGAGCCGTACCGCCACACTCCAGTGCCAATCGCGATTTATGTAACTAATAATTTAGTTGATCTCAAATCAAATCCAGTTGCGCGAGTAGTCAGCGGAGATCTTGGCGATATTATTGCAAAGTTGCAAAATGCTTTTGGTGGAAGTGCAAAGATTTTGTGTGAAGGTGGCCCTACATTGATCAGCTTACTAATTGAAGCAAATCTATTAGATCAACTTTTTCTATCACGTTCCACGCTGGCCGGCGACAGTGATTTTTTCGATACAGATCTAACCAACAAAATGCTCCTGGCAAGTAGTTCTGCGGTGCTGGCTCGCTATCTGAAGCATTAAAAGAGGCGCGCCTACCCTAAATTTCAAGGGGTTATCTTTACCCTTAGAGGATGGTTAATGCAGTTGGAATCAATGATTTTCCAGCAGCCGCTGCAGCATTACGAAGTTTCACGCCTCGCATGGAAATTGAAGTTGAAGAAACTCCAGCACCTGCAAAGTTAGCTACTCATGCTTTGGCATTGTCTGCTGAATGTATTGTCGATGATGAAGAGTTGGCATCTGGAAGATTTGTTTTACTTTACGAACCAGAAGGACATGAGACTTGGGATGGAAATTTTAGATGTGTAACTTTTATTCGGGCCCAAATGGAGTTGCAGATGGGTGTAGATCCACTTCTTCCTGAAGTTGGCTGGTCTTGGTTTAAGGATGCACTAACTGGACTTGAAGTGACCGCAACAAGTGGAACGGTTACGCAAGCAACAAGTGCATCTTTCGGTCAATTAGAGGAACGTGGTAGTGACTCTGAGATTGAGATCCGCGCATCATGGACAGCGATAATTTCAGCAAAAAATCCAAATGAAATTGCTGCGCATTTTGCAGCGTGGTGTGAATTACTAGCGCAGTGCGCTGGCTTAGCACCTATAAGATTGGCTGATGGGGTCGCATCAATTGCCCGAAATCGTTCCTGAAGAGTCTTTAGAGGAATCAGAGGTAGTTGAGTTACCACTTCGTGATCAGCCCGTCGCAGGGATGTCTGAATTAATTACCGATTTAACGGGATTAAAAAATGCATGTGCTCAATTGGCAAAAGGTACCGGTTCGATAGCGATCGATGCTGAACGGGCCTCGGGTTACAAGTATTCGCAACGAGCATATTTAATTCAGGTTCACCGTAAAGATGGCGGCTTGCATCTGATCGATCCGGTTCCATTTAAATTGGAAGATTTTGCGCCATTGAATGAAATATTACAAAGCTGCGAAACAATTATTCACGCGAGCACTCAAGATCTTCCTTGTATGCGCGAGATTGGCTTAAACCCAACCTCATTATTTGATACTGAACTTGGTGCACGAATTGCTGGAATGGCCAAAGTTGGTCTTGGTCCATTAACCGAAGAATTGTTGGGCTTTCGTTTAGCGAAAGAACATTCAGCCGTTGATTGGTCAATCCGACCATTGCGGCAAGATTGGTTAATTTACGCTGCACTTGATGTTGATGTTCTACTTGAATTAAGAGATGCGGTGGAAGCAAAATTAATTAAAAACAAGAAGTTAGCCTGGGTTAATGAAGAGTTTGCCGCCATATTGGCATCCCCCAATCCTCAACCTAAAACTGATCGATGGAAAAAAACTTCAGGTATCCACAAAGTTAAGCGTCCGGATCAACTTGCAATTGTTCGCGAACTTTGGCGGGTTCGTGATGAGATTGGACGCGAGAAAGATATTGCGGGCGGGCGGATCCTAAGTGAATATGCGATTGTTGCTGCTGCGGCAACAGTGCCAAAAAATATTAATGAGTTGAAAGGAATCTCGGCATTCACTCGCCAGCCCCCAGAGTTATTAAAAAAATGGTGGGATGCAATTGCAATTGCTAGTGCTAATCCAGAGTTGAAAATTAAAGGACCGCCAAGTGATGCTCCCCCAACTCAGATGCGAGTTTGGCGAGAGCGCGAACCTGTGGCTTATGCCCGGCTAACTCATGCCAAAGCCAGGTTGAAAGAGGTGGCCGAGGCCAACTCGATTCCAGTTGAAAATATGGCCTCCCCTGATCTGGTCCGAAAATTGTGTTGGTACGCGCCGCTGCCAGATTTAGCCCAGGTCGAAGCAGCGTTGCTTAAAGCTGGCGCTCGGAAGTGGCAGATTGAATTAATTGGGCCGACATTGACCGAAATCCAATTTGAAACTGAGCCAGTAGTAATTGCTGCCGAGGGGGGCGAAGGGGGTGAGCCTGCTCAACCGGAGTGATAAAGGTGATAAAGGTAACTCTGATTTACGCAACGAAAAAGTTGCGTAAATACCCCCTAGCAAGTAACTTTTAACCATGTTGAGTAATTTTCTAATCGGGCTGCGCGAAGGTCTTGAAGCGGCGTTAATTGTCGGAATTTTGGTTGCCTATATCGTTAAAACAAATCAACCAAGCAAACGTGAACTTTTGACTGCCGTATGGAGTGGCGTAGCAATTGCAATCAGTGCAAGTCTTGCGCTCGGCGGATTTTTATCATTTACCTCCGCCGAATTAACTCCACGTGGTGAAGAATTTTTCGCCGGAAGCACCTCATTTTTAGCAGTAGGTTTGGTAACTTGGATGGTCTTCTGGATGAAACGCACAGCACGATCATTGCGTGAAGATTTACATGGAAAAGTAGCTACCGCTTTATCCTCAGGACCAATAACTCTTGCTGCAGCTGCATTTTTTGCAGTCTTGCGCGAAGGTTTAGAAACATCACTTTTCGTTTATGCAAATTTTCGTTCTATTAATGGTGAAGGTGTCGGCGCTGGACCAGCGATTGGATTAACTGTTGGTTTGGCTGTTGCCGTATTTTTAGGTTGGGCTATTTATCGTCGGGCGATCACTTTAAATTTGGCAACTTTTTTCAAAATTACTGGCGTGGCATTAATTGTGATTGCCGCCGGAGTTTTGTCTTACGGAGTTCATGAATTTCAAGAGTTAGGTTGGATTCCAGGCGCCGATCTATTTATTTGGGATACGACCTCATGGATGAGCAAAGAATCAATCCCGGGTTCCATCCTGGCCGGCACCATCGGCTTTGATACCACCACCTCTTGGTGGCAATTTGGCTTTTGGGGCCTCTATTTACTGATCACCCTCAAGGCTTACCTCGCCCCGGCACGCAAAAGCGTCGCGCTTTAACCTATCGGCAACTTCTAGTTTAAGTTACCGGCTGGTAACATCTGCCTTAACCGCTTTTGAATTTAAGCACTAGAGAAAAGGCGAGCAAATGGCTCCTTCAAGTAAATCAGTAAGTGATGTCTATTTAATTGATGCAGTTCGCACTCCATTTGGAAAAGCCGGATCCTTATACGCCGGAACTCGTGCTGATGACATCATGGTTCGTTGTATCCGCGGATTATTAGAGCGCAACCCAAGTATTGATAGCGCCACTATTGATGAAGTTGCAATTGCAGCTGCTTCACAAACAGGTGACCAAGGAATGAACATTGGTCGCAGCGCTGCATTATTAGCCGGAATTCCAAAAACAGTTCCAGGTTATTCGATTGATCGTTGGTGTGCAGGTGCGATGACATCAATGACCACACTTGCTGGCGGAATTGCAATGGGAAGTTATGACTTAGCACTTGCTGGTGGTGTCGAACATATGGGCAACCACCCAATGGGTGAATTGATGGATCCAAATCCAAGATACATCGCCGAAAAACTTGTCGACCAAGATGCGCTTGCAATGGGTGCTACTGCAGAGCGTTTGCATGACATGCTCCCCCATTTGACACGAGAAAGGGCTGACAAATATGCATTAAATAGTCAACTTAAAACTGCGAAAGCGTATGCGGACGGAAAAATTCAAAGAGATTTAATTCCAGTTGCAGTCCGTAGTGAGGAACTTGGTTGGGGTATTGCAACTGTTGATGAACCACCACGTCCAGGAACAACATTGGAAGCACTTGCTGGTTTGAAAACTCCATTTCGTCCCGCAGGTCGCGTTACTCCTGGCAATGCTGCCGGATTAAATGATGGCGCAACGGCAGCATTGCTTGCTAGTGGCAAACGCACTGAAGAACTAGGTTTAAAACCAAAAGCTCGATTGGTAACTTTTGCTTTCGCCGGCGTAGAACCAGAGATCATGGGATACGGACCAGTGCCAGCAACAGTTAAGGCATTGGCAAAAGCCGGATTAACAATTGATGAGATTGGTGCATTTGAAGTTAATGAAGCCTTTGCAATTCAAGTTCTGGCTTTCCTGGATTACTTTGCAATCGCAGATGATGATCCACGTGTAAATCCTTACGGCGGAGCAATTGCCGTTGGTCACCCACTTGCATCTTCTGGAATTCGCTTAGCCCTAAATCTTGCGCGCACCTTTGAAGAACATCCGGAGATCCGTTATGGATTAACGACGATGTGCATCGGTCTAGGAATGGGTGGCACCGTGATTTGGGAAAATCCAAATTGGAATTTTGGCAAGCAATGAGTACACCGGTTTCGACTCCACAAGCACCTGAAGAGGTCGTCACAAATGCAATTGTTCGTGAAGTTGATCTAACGCCATTTGGATACAACGGAAAGATGGCTTTAATTACTTTAGAAAATGGATATGACCACAACCGTCCAAACACTCTTGGTGTACAAGGCTTGCAATCGCTTAATGTGGCAATAGATACCGCCATTGCCACAAATGCTGATGCCATCGGAGTAACTGGAAAACCTTTTATCTTTGCTGCGGGTGCTGATTTAAGTGGTGTTGCCGGCGTTGCAGATCGGAAACTTGCACATGCATTTACCAAATTAGGTCATGATGTTTTTCGGCGTCTTGGCGAATGTGGCAAACCTACCTTTGCTTTTATCAATGGATTAGCACTTGGTGGCGGACTTGAAATTGGATTGCACTGTCAATATCGCACCCTTGCAACTACTGCGATGGTCGGATTGCCTGAAGTGTTTCTAGGTTTAGTTCCAGGTTGGGGCGGGGCAACTTTGTTGCCAAAATTAATTGGACCAGAGTTAGCAACTCGAGTGATTATCGTCAACGCATTAAATAACAACACTATGCTCAAATCTCCCGAAGCTTTGGAAATTGGCGTAGTAGATGCAGTTTTTGAGCCAACAGATTTTCTTGAGCAATCAATGACTTTTGCTAGCCATATTTTAAGTGGTGCCAAGAAAATCACTCGTGCAGATCACACTAAAGTTGATGCATCTTGGGAAAATGCTGCCAAGATTGGTGCTGCCGCAGTTGCTAAAAAGTTTGGTCGTGCAGATATCGCATCTCCTAAAGCCGCTTTGCAATTAATTGCAGATGCCCGTACTGCTACCCATGATTCAGGCTTTACCGCAGAGGATGAAGCTCTCACTGAATTGGTAATGAATGATCCTCTGCGGGCTTCTTTGTACGCTTTTAATTTAATTCAAAAAGGTAAGAAGAAGATTGAAGGAGCGCCAAAACCTGCGCTTGGACGTAAAGTCACCCGTGCTGGAGTGGTGGGTGCTGGGTTGATGGCCTCACAATTAGCACTTTTAATTATCCGTAACTTAAAAGTACCAGTGGCGATTACCGATCTTGATCAAGAACGGGTCGATCAGGGAATTGCCTGGATTAACAATGAGATTGATACCTTGGTTTCAAAAAAGCGGGTCCGTCCAGATGAAGCGGCGCGATTGAAATCTCTACTTTCCGGTTCAGTTGATAAAGCGATTTTTGCAAAATGTGATTTTATTATTGAAGCAGTCTTTGAGGAGTTGTCGATCAAGCAAAAACTCTTTAAGGAACTTGAGGCAATTGTTACGCCGGAGTGCATTTTGGCGACCAACACCTCATCGCTTTCAGTCACCAAGATGTCTGAAGGTCTTGCGAATCCAGAACGGGTTATTGGTTTCCATTTCTTTAATCCGGTGGCGATAATGCCACTGCTTGAGATTGCACGTACTGAAAAAACAGATGATGCCACCACCGCTACTGCAGTTTCTGTTGGCAAAGACCTAAAGAAGACAATGGTGATCGTCAAAGATGCTCCGGCATTTGTGGTCAACCGACTATTAATGCGTTTTATGGGCGAGATTACCGATGCTCTTGATGAGGGAACTCCTCCAGAGATTGCAGATAGCGCGATGGATCCACTTGGTTTACCAATGACCTCATTTGAATTACTTGGTTTAGTTGGGCCAGGTGTTGCACTGCATGTCGGTCAATCATTAAACAACTCTCTTGGTGAGCGTTATCGCGTCAGCCCAACAATAGAGCGCTTAGTAAAAGCAGGCGTTAAAACTTTCTATCTCAAAGATGAAAAAGGCAATCAGAAAATTAATCCAGAGGCAGCGGCTTGTTTGCAACCAGGTGATAAACCAGCAACTGCCGAACAGGTGAGGTTGCGGGCATTGACCGCGTTAGCAAGTGAGGCTCGAATGATGCTTGATGAGGGTGTTATCGCTACAGCTGCGGAAATTGATCTATGTATGATTTTGGGAACTGGTTGGCCATTACATCTAGGCGGGATATTGCCTTACTTGGATCGTGAAGGAATTAGCGAGGCTGTGACTGGTCAGCGTTTTCATCAACGTGGCGTTGCATCTCTTCCATAAGCCCAAGTTCACCAGTACTGCGCAACTCAACAAGTGATCGTGCAATTCTTTGTGCAGTGATTCCTAGATCACTCAGGATTTCACCACGTTTTGCGTGTTCAATAAAGGTAAGTGGAACGCCAATTGAATGAACTGGAATATTTAATCCAGCATCACGGAACATTTCAGCAACACTGCTACCAATGCCGGAATGACGGATTCCATCTTCAACCACAACAACTGCGCTATATCTTTGTGCCATCGTAAGAAGGGCTGCTGGTAAAGGCTTAACCCAACGTGGATCTACAACTGTTACTCCAACACCTTCACGGTATGCCTGACCTGCAGCTTCAACGCAGATTGCCGCCATTGCACCAACGCTAACAATTAAAAGATCAGCACTTTCGCCACGGTACAAAACATCGATCCCATCGCGCCGTTCAAATGCTGGCAAGTCCACTCCTACAGATCCCTTTGGAAAGCGGATCAATGTAGGGCGATCATTGATATTAACTGCTTCATTTAATAATTCGCGAAGTTGAGTTCCATCACGCGGTGCACCAATTTGCAGCGTTGGAACTATTCCAGCAACCGCTAAATCCCAAATTCCATGATGAGAAGGTCCATCATCACCGGTAACTCCAGAACGATCTAAAACAAAGGTCACTCCTGCACCATGCAGCGCAACATCTAGGAGCAGTTGATCAAAGGCACGATTTAAAAATGTTGAGTAAACCGCAACCACCGGGTGCAAACCGGCAAATGCCATTCCTGCCGCACTTGCGGTGGCGTGCTGCTCGGCGATACCAACATCAATTGTGCGGGATGGAAACTCTGCTTGGAATTTATCCAGGCCGGTAGGTCCGAGCATCGCTGCGGTTAGTGCCACGATATCTTCACGCTTACGTGCAATCTCAATTAATTCACTTGAGAATACCGAAGTCCAACTTGTTAAAGAGGGATTTACTGGTTCGCCAGTTTCGGGATCGATAACCCCAACTGAGTGGAATTTATCCGCTTCATTTTTTTCAGCAGGTGTATGACCGCGACCTTTTTCAGTAATGGCGTGCACAATCACTGGCGCGCCAAAATGTTTTGCTTGCTCGAGTGCGCGCTCAAGGGCTGAAATATCATGGCCATCTACTGGCCCTACATATTTAATTCCTAAATCTTCAAACATTCCTTGTGGAGCGATGATGTCTTTAATTCCCTTTTTCATTCCATGCAACGTTTCAAAAATAGGCCCACCTACAACTGGGGTCTTCTCTAAAACGTTCTTGCCCCAATCCAAAAATTTCTCATAACCTTGTGTAGTTCGCAACGTACTCAAGTAATTTGAAATTCCACCAATAGTTGGACTGTAAGAGCGTTCATTGTCATTAACTACAATTACAAGTGAACGCTTTTCGGCTGCGGCAATATTGTTTAACGCCTCCCAAGACATTCCACCAGTGAGGGCACCATCGCCAACAACCACAACAACACTTCGATCTGTGGCTCCTTGCAACGAGAATGCGCGCGAGATTCCATCTCCCCATGAAAGAGCAGCTGAAGCATGTGAATTTTCAATTACATCATGCACGCTCTCAGCCCGATTTGGATAACCAGATAATCCACCACGTTGGCGAAGTTTTTCAAAGCCATCTGCACGTCCAGTTAAGATTTTATGTACGTAAGATTGATGTCCGGTATCAAACAAAATTACATCTTTAGGAGATTCAAAGATTCGGTGAATGGCGATGCTTAATTCGACAACACCAAGATTTGGGCCCAGATGGCCGCCGGTCTTACTTACCGATTTAATTAAAAAGGTGCGGATCTCTTGAGAGAGTTGATCCAATTGCTCTTGGCTCAAACCTTGCAAATCCGCAGGGCTATTTATGGAGTTTAGTAACTCACTCATATCGCCCCCCGTAAAAGATAAGGCTCTTATTCTACTTGCTGGGCTACTTTCCGCTCGGCAGAAGAGATCTGAGCACGAACTGCATGATGCCACCATGACGGTAGTAATCGGCTTCACCTGGAGTATCAATTCGCACCAGAGCGCGGAAGGATTTATCCCCGTAAGAAACAGTTACCTCTCGAGGTGTGCTTCCCGAATTGAGTTCCTCAATACCGGCAATCGAAAACAGTTCATCACCCGATAAGTTTAATGATTGCGCACTTTGACCCTCAAGATATTGAAGAGGCAGCACTCCCATACCAATCAAATTTGAACGATGGATCCGTTCATAAGATTGCGCAATTACGGCTTTGACTCCAAGAAGCGCCGTCCCTTTTGCAGCCCAGTCACGTGATGAACCTGAGCCATACTCTTTACCAGCAAGGATTATTAATGGTACGCCGCTGCTTTGATAATGCACTGAAGCATCATAAATTGTGGCTTGTACACCGCCACTTAAGTAATTCCGAGTGAAACCGCCTTCAACACCATCTAATAATTGATTCTTTAAACGAATATTTGCAAATGTTCCCCGAATCATAACTTCATGATTTCCGCGTCGTGAACCGTATGAATTGAAATCTTTACGATCAACACCATGTTCTGCTAAATATTTACCAGCAGGTGAATCTGCTTTGATATTTCCGGCAGGTGAGATGTGATCTGTTGTAACTGAATCTCCTAGTTTTGCTAATACGCGGGCATCCTTAATGTCTTTAACTGGAACTGGATTCCGTGGCATTCCGTCAAAGTAAGGAGGTTTGCGCACATAAGTTGAATCTGCATCCCAAGCAAAAGTTTTTCCAGTTGGGGTATCAAGTGCTTTCCACCGATGATCGCCATCAAAAACTCCAGCGTAATCTTTAGTAAACATTGCTGATGTTATTGATGATTCGACAACAGCTGCGATCTCTTGAGCTGATGGCCAAATATCTCGCAAGAAAATTGGTGCACCATTTACGTCATTACCAAGTGAATCTTTTTCAAAATCATGATCCATAGTTCCTGCAATAGCGTATGCAACAACAAGTGGAGGTGAAGCCAAGTAGTTCATCTTCACATCTGGGCTAATCCGGCCTTCGAAATTACGATTTCCGGATAAAACGGCCGCAACTGCCAAATCCTGTTCATTAACCGCTTTGCTAATTTCCACGGGAAGCGGTCCCGAGTTTCCAATGCAGGTAACGCATCCATAACCGACCAAGTTAAACCCAAGTTTTTCCATATATGGCATTAACCCTGCGCGCTCGTAATAATCCATGACAACTTTTGAACCTGGAGCAAGCGTTGTTTTCACCCAAGGTTTTGAAGTTAATCCTTTTTCAACCGCTTTTTTTGCTAGAAGTGCAGCGCCGAGCATCACTGAAGGATTTGAAGTGTTTGTACAGGATGTGATTGAGGCGATAACTACATCCCCATTTTTAATTGTGGTTGCTTTCCCATTTACTCCGACTGCAATTGGAGCTTTCCCGGTTTTTTCGGTGAAGTACGTCGGAAGTACCTTGGCAAACTCCGTTTTTGAATCAGTTAGTGAGATTCGATCTTGCGGACGTTTTGGACCAGCAATTGACGGCACCACTGTTCCTAAATCAAGTTCTACAACTTCAGAGAAACGTGGCTCAACTGTTGGGTCATGCCACAGACCTTGCAACTTCGCATAAGTTGAAATCAATTCAACTTGGCTTTCACTGCGACCAGTTAATCGCATGTAGCGCAATGTCTCTTCATCAATTGGGAAGATCGCACATGTTGATCCGTACTCAGGACTCATATTTCCAATAGTCGCCCGATTTGCCATTGGAATCTCAGCAACACCTGGACCGTAAAACTCGACAAACTTTCCAACAACTCCATGTTTTCGCAATATCTGGGTAATTGTTAGTGCTAAATCTGTTGCAGTTGTTCCAGTTGGCAATTTTCCAGTTAACTTAAATCCAACAACTCTTGGAATCAACATCGATACTGGTTGGCCAAGCAATGCTGCTTCGGCTTCAATTCCGCCAACGCCCCAACCAAGCACACCTAAACCATTAACCATGGTGGTGTGTGAATCAGTACCAACAACAGTATCTGGATAGGCCTGCAATACTCCAGAAATATTTCTGGTCATAACTACTCTTGCTAAAAATTCAATATTTACTTGGTGGACAATTCCAGTTCCGGGTGGCACAACTTTGAATTCATCAAAAGCACCTTGCCCCCAACGCAAGAAACGGTAGCGCTCACGATTACGCTCATATTCAACATCGGTATTTTGTTCAAAAGAGGTATTAGTTCCAAAAAAATCTGCGATAACTGAGTGATCAATAACTAATTCAGCAGGCGCGAGTGGATTTACCTTTGTTGGGTCTCCCCCAAGTTCTACAATCGCCTCACGCATAGTTGCTAAATCAACTATGCATGGGACTCCAGTAAAATCTTGCATAATTACTCGAGCTGGAGTGAATTGAATTTCAGTTTCAATATCTGCGGTTGGATTCCACGCAGCAAGTGCTTTGATCTGTTCAGCGGTGATATTTGCACCATCTTCATGGCGCAAAAGATTCTCAAGCAAGATTTTTAAGCTAAATGGCAGATTGTTTGCACCGGCCACTCGAGTGATATCAAAGATCTCATAATCCGTTGCATTCACCTTTAATACACTTTTGCTTTTTAAGGAATCTTCGCTCATTTTGCGCCTTCCAAATCTATCTTGATATCAAGATATTACCGGAATATAGGTAGCAATGCACTCGACGTGAGCGGTCATTGGAAAGGCATCAAAAGCCGCGATAGAGCTTAATTTGTACCCGACATCGGCAAGATAGGCAGTGTCTCGGGCCAAAGAGGCAGGATCGCAAGAAACATAACAGATCGCTCGCGGAGCTAATTTAGCCATCTGAACCACAACATCATTACCGGCACCGGCGCGCGGTGGGTCTAGAACGATTAAATCAACTTTATTTAAACGCGGTAAATATTTTGCGACATCACCTTGATGAATCGAAACTGATCCGGTATTTGCAAAATTAACTTTTGCATCCTTGATTGCACTCGCTCCGGTTTCAATCAATTGGACAGTACAACCGCGGGCAGC
>SHVK01000025.1 GCA_009694285.1 Candidatus Nanopelagicaceae bacterium
GACATCGTGAGAAGGCTTTCCAGTCTTATTTTTAATGGCTAACGCTGCACTTTCTGCCATACCAATGGGGTCAGAGTAGAGATCTATCATGTTCAAACCTTACCTAACTAGAACTATTTCTTCCTTAATCCAGTCGGACATTTTTTGGGGTAATCCCGGTAATCTGCTTAATTTGTTTGCTCCTCAAAGGTAGAAGAGTTGAGTAGGGTGAAGAGATGAATTGGCAAACACCTGGGACTCGTTGTTGGAATATAACGAGCTATTTGAGAAGGGTTACTGGTTAAAGTAATGGTTCAAAGACAGATATTCCCGCAAGAGCCAACGTGGACTCCAAAGGTTACCAGGATGAGAGCTGGTTGCACTCGAAGAATCATTGATCCTCCAATAGGGACTCGCACAGAAAATTGGGGAGCATCGAAGGTTCATGTGACGACAGGGGTACACAATCACATCACTGCCACTGCAATGGCAATTCTTTCGGAAAATGGAGAGTCACATTTTATCGTCTCGATTGATTGGGGTTGGTGGCAAGGCATAACAGATGACTTGCTAATAAGAGGTGCAATAATTCGAGAGCTCGGGATAAACGAAAACCAACTGCTATTACATTTAACGCACACCCATGCTGGCCCAACGACTTCCTCCGATGTAGGGGAGTTAGAGGGAGGGCAAACTGCGATCGAATATCACGGCGTTGCAATTGGAGAGATTGTTTCGGCTTGTCGACAAGCATTAGCGGAGAGCGTTTTAGTAGATGTTACCTGGGGATACGGCAAGTGTGCCCTTGCAGTTAATCGCGATCTACCATGTGGATCAGAAGATGTCGTGGCATTTAATCCAAACCAGCCGGCAGATGACACCCTTGCTGTTGCACGAATATCTGACTTAAATTCCAAAACTATTGGAATTATTATTAACTACGCATGTCACCCGACAACACTGGCTTGGGATAACTCCTTAGCATCTCCTGATTTCGTTGGGGCAGCTAGGGATTTAATTGAAAGCAAACACGATGCACCAGTGCTTTTTTTGCAAGGCGCATCGGGAGATCTTGCACCTCGTGATGGTTTTACCGGAGATACGCGAGTGGCGGATAAGAATGGTCGAGTTTTGGGATTTGCAACTTTGTCGGTAATCGAAAATATGCTCCCATCGTCTACTCGGCTTAAGTTCTTGAAGACTGTTGAGTCAGGAGCGCTATTAGGTGAATGGGGTGAAGAGAAGTTTATTCCAGAGAGAACGGATTCATTTCAACGTTTAGATTTGAAAGTACCGCTTAAAGTTATTCCTAGCATCGAGCAGCTTGAAGAACTTTGGAAGAACATAGATCCGAATGCTCGAAGCGTAAGAATTAAGCGAGCAAAGAAATTGCGAGAGGGATATCTCCGCGAGGCTGGAACGACGCATCCAGTTTGGATTTGGAGATTTGGTAAAGCGGTATTTGTCGCACATCCGGGCGAGGCATACTCTAAATTTCAAATTGAGCTCAGATCGCGTTTTCCTGACCGAGTCATTTTTGTTCTCAACTGCACTAATGGCCCAGGTTATGTTTATGTACCGACTGCTGAATCCTACGAACGAGGGCGATACCAAGTTTGGCAAACCTTGCTAGGTCCTGGAGCGCTCGAAGAATTAATTCAACGGGTCGGAGAAGCAATTGAGGCCATGCTTTAGCAAGTTTAAACACATCTGTTTATATCTTGATATATGTTAACGCTGAAAGAATACTTTGTTAAGAACGCCCTGAGTGAGTCGCCCCCACGCTAAATCTTAGAGGTTCACCTCCATAGATATGTACTCGCGAGCAGGAATACTTAGTGATTATGCGCAAATCAATCGCAATTTTCCTCACCTTTGCCCTGCTCGGGCTGGGCACCGTTTCAGCAAAGGCGGAAGATTTCACCTATGTGTTCCCAGTCGCTGATTGCACAGTGAAGTACGCACGCGCTCATCACGATTATCCAGCTACTGATATTTTGGCTAAAAAAGGTTGTGCTTTTGTTGCACCTATAGATGGTGTTGTTGAAGATGTAAATTCAAAGGATATCTGGAGCAGTAAAAACAATAGAGGCCAAGATCGTGGTGGAGTATCAGTTTCAATTATTGGCATCGATGGTGTGCGTTATTACGGTTCACATTTATTAAACGTTGCAGAAGGAATTGTTCCAGGAGTTAGCGTGATGGCTGGAGATATATTAGGAAAAGTCGGATCTTCTGGTTCTGCGCGTGGGACATCGCCACATTTACATTTTGGAATTTCTTGGCCAACAAAAGCAGGGGATTGGAAGATCAGACGAGGCACGCTTTATCCATGGCCTTATTTAGATGCGTGGAAAGTGGGAGAGAATTTATCTCCAGTTAAAGCTGTTGCTAAAAAGAAGAAGAGCCTTGGATAAATCCAAGACTCTTCTTGCAAGAAACTAGCGGTTAATTAGCTAGGCACTACTTGATCTGCCTGTGGACCTTTTGGTCCCTGGACGATGTCAAAAGTTACTGCCTGACCTTCATTAAGTGACTTGTAACCGTTTCCTTGAATGGTTGAGTAGTGAACGAAAACATCTGCTCCGCCACCATCAACTGCAATGAAACCAAATCCCTTTTCTGAGTTGAACCACTTAACTGTTCCTGTTGCCATTGAGCTTTATCCTTCGGTATGTGGGGACTCCTGTGAATTCCACAGGCGCCAGTCTTTCTCTTTCACAGCGATACCGAACAAAGCCGTCTTCCGGGGATTAACCGGCCGAGCCAAGAAACGGGTACTGCCAAGCGTTGGACTGTCCGGAAGTCTACCTGAGGTTTAGGGGGTGTCTAGATCTTGGCCAGCGTTTTTTAGGCTCAGCGGAAGTTGTTAATTTGGCTGATCTGGTTATTTTGCGGAAAAAGGAGCATCATTTGCCCCCTCCTAAATAAATACTGGTCAGTAGTTAATGCGGTAGGAAGTTCGTAGGTGGACTGGGGAAGGTCGCACCTGAGAGGCAAGTGCGCCGCATGCAAGGCCAGGAGGAACCATGGCAAGTGCAAATAATGCACGCGCTAAATTAAATCAGCATTTTATTTCGGGCTGGATAGAAATATTTGCCGCACCCAAAGCATTGCTGGCTCATGTCGAATGGTCACTAGAGCGTGCATTGGATTGCAAGTTGCAATTAACGTGGAGCGCTCAACCTTTAACTCCGGGAAGTTTTCAAACACGTTTACGTTTTAGCGCACCAACTGGTCGGGCAGGTGAGATCGCAACAGCGCTCGCCGGATGGAATTATTTACGGTTTGATGTTTGTGAAATGGGTGGACGAGATAGTGATGGCGCTAGATATTTAGGAACTCCATCACTTGGCTTGCATCATGCAACTGTTGGAAAAAATGGTGACGTTTTAATCTCTGAAAATCAGATCGGTGCAATTTTGGAAAGTTGTTACAAGCGCGGATTGGATTTTGAAGAGGAGTTTGCTAAAGCCTTAGGCGTCGAATGGGAAGCAGAGCTTGCTCCGTATCGCCAAGGTCAAGAAAGTATGCGTTGGTTACACGCAACTGGCTAAATTATTAAAGCGGAATGTTTCCGTGCTGGCCACGATTTGCTGGAGCTTGCAAAATTGCTTGTGCCAAAGCAGTGCGGGTAACTGTTGGTTCTAATATTTCATCAACTACACCAATTTCAATGGCCCTTGCGACACCACCTGAGATTTTTTCATGCTCAGCAGCAAGCTCTAACTCCATGGCAACTCGTTGATCATCAGGAATATCAGCCAAAATTCGTCTGTGTAATACTCGAATAGCAGCTACTGCACCCATCACTGCAACTTCAGCACCTGGCCAGGCAAAAACTTTAGTGGCACCAAGTGAACGTGAGTTCATTGCAATATATGCACCACCATAAGCTTTGCGAGTAATAAGAGTTACGCGCGGAACAACTGCTTCACTAAATGCATGTAATAACTTTGCGCCGCGGCGCACAACCCCATCCCACTCTTGCCCAACTCCTGGCAAATACCCAGGCACATCAACAATTACCAGCAGTGGAACTCCAAATGAATCGCACATACGCACAAACCGTGCGGCTTTCTCAGCAGACGATGAATCTAAACATCCACCAAGCCGTAATGGATTATTAGCAACTACACCAACTGTGCGTCCACCAAAACGACCAAGAGTGGTCACAATATTTGGTGCCCACTTTGGATGTAACTCTTGCAGCTGACTATCGGCATCAAGAATTCCCTCAATTAATGGATGAACGTCATAAGCACGTTTACTTGATTCAGGAAGTAAGCCTGCAAGATTTACCTCAGGCAATTTAGCGGCCAGCACACCTTGGGCACCTAACAAATCTGCAACTGTTTTAATTGATTCATAAGCTTGATCTTCGGTTTCAGCAACAACATGAACTACACCACTTCGACGACCATGAGGTTCTGGTCCACCAAGACGAGCCATATCAACTGATTCACCAGTAACACTTTTAACTACATCGGGGCCGGTAACAAAGATTCGACCTTCTGGTCCTAAAACAATTACATCAGTTAATGCTGGGCCGTATGCACCGCCACCTGCTGCTGGTCCAACAACTAAAGATAGTTGCGGAATTTTTCCACTTGCTTGGGTGATTGCATGAAAGACCAATCCGAAAGCATGCAAGGAAGCAACGCCTTCACGTAAACGTGCGCCACCTGAATGCCAAATTCCAATTACTGGATTTTTATGCGCCATTGCATCTTCATAAGCTTTAAGAATTACATACGCTCCGGCTTCACCCATGGCACCACCTTGGATAGTGGCATCAGTTGCAAAGATTGAAACTCTAGATCCATTTATATTTCCGTAAGCGGCAAACATTCCAGAAGTATCACGCTCTGTTAATGCAACAAGGGAACCAGCATCAACCAATCGTTCCATCCGTAGTTGGGGGTCACGTTGATCAGGCTGTACTGGCTGGGCTGGTTGCTCACTCATTAAATAGACCGGAAAGCAATCGCAACATTGTGGCCACCAAAACCAAAGGAGTTGTTTAATGCTGCGATATCTCCACTTGGTAATGCACGGGGCTTGTCACGGACAACATTTAAATGAATTGCATCATCAAGATTTTCAATATTAATTGTTGGTGGTGCGATGCGGTGATGCAGAGCAAGAGTCACAAAAATAGCTTCAATTGCTCCAGCGCCACCTAACAAATGGCCAGTCATAGATTTTGTTGCAGAAACCGCAATCTGATCAAGATGAGATTTAAATGCACCGGTAATTGCTCCGGCCTCAGCGATATCTCCTGCAGGAGTTGATGTTGCATGTGCATTTAGATGAACAATTTCATCGGCAGAAATTTTTGCATCAGTGAGAGCTGCCAACATCGCTCGTGTTGCACCTGTTCCTTCCGGATCTGGCGCGGCGATGTGGAAACCATCTGAAGATAAACCTTGGCCCGCTACTTCTGCATAAATTTTGGCACCACGAGCTTTTGCATGTTCTAAAGTTTCGATTACAAGCACTCCAGCACCTTCACCTAAAACAAATCCATC
Organism: Candidatus Nanopelagicaceae bacterium; assembly: GCA_009694285.1. Lineage (GTDB taxonomy): Bacteria > Actinomycetota > Actinomycetes > Nanopelagicales > Nanopelagicaceae > UBA3012. The sequence continues at coordinate 5,511 of SHVK01000025.1, forward strand.
GCGATCTTTATCGTATGGACGTGAGGCACGAGTTGGGTCATCATTTCGGGTAGATAAAGCTTTCATATTCGCAAAGCCAGCCATCGGCAGTGGATGAATCGCTGCCTCTGTTCCGCCGGCGATAACTACATCTGCGCGGCCGGAACGGATCATATTTAATGCATAACCAAGTGCTTCAGCGCCAGATGCGCAAGCACTAACCGGAGTATGTACTCCAGCTTTTGCGCCAAATTCCAACCCAACATGTGCAGCAGGTCCATTAGGCATCAACATTGGAACTGTGTGTGGGCTAACCGAACGAACACCTTTTTCTTTTAGTACATCGTAAGAATTTAGTAATGTTAAAACTCCACCAATTCCTGAAGCGATGACAACTCCTAAACGAGTTGGATCAACTTCAGGTGAACCAGCATCAGCCCATGCTTCGCGGGCTGCGATAAGTGCGAACTGTTCCGAGCGATCAAGTCTGCGCATCTCTACTCGGTCCATTAACTCTGCCGGTTCAACTGCAACTTTCGCCGCAATTTGAGTTGGCATGTCAGGCGACCAATCCTCCGGAAGACGAGATACGCCACTTTTTCCGGCTAGCAAGCCTTCCCATGTAGATGCAACATCACGGCCAAGTGGTGACAAAGTACCGAGGCCGGTGATTACAACTCGATCATTTCGATCATTTTTTAATGACACTAATTTGCTGCCTTAACGATGAAGTTAACTGCATCGCCAACTGTAAGCATTCCGGCAACTTGGTCATCTGGAATTTTGATTCCAAAACGTTCTTCAGCGGCAACAACAACTTCAACCATGCTTAATGAATCAACATCAAGATCATCGGTGAAGTTTTTTGACATTTCAATATCGCTACCTGGAACGCCAGCAACTTCTTCAACGATCTCTTTGATTCCTGCTAGTACTTCTTGCTCTGTTATCGCCATGCTTTCTCCTTCGTTTGTGTTGATTGATTACGGAAGTTCAACTACTTGGGCGGCGTAAACCAAACCCGCTCCAAAACCAATAAGTAGTGCCAACTGACCAGATTTTACTTCACCTGAGTCATAAAGTGCGGCCATTGCTAATGGAATTGAAGCAGCAGAGGTATTTCCCGATACGCGCACATCACGCGCAATAATGACTTCTTCAGGTAATTTCATCGCCTTGGTCATCGCATCAATGATTCTGATATTTGCTTGATGGGGGATAAAAACATCTAGTTGATCCACGGTGATTCCGGCAGCTTCAATTGCTTTCAATCCGATTGGGGCCATCTGATAAACCGCCCAGCGAAATACTGTTTGTCCTTGCATTTTGATATCAGGCCAACCAATATTTCCGAGACCATTTGGATTTCGTAACTCCAGCCATGAAGGTTGCATGACGATCGCTTCGCGAGCGGTTGCATCAGATCCCCAAATCAGCGGACCAATTTTTGGTCGATCACTTGGACCAATCACAATTGCTCCAGCACCATCTGCAAAAATAAAAGCAGTTCCGCGATCAGTTGGATCGGTGAAATCAGAGAGTTTTTCAACACCAATCAATAAAACATATTCAGCGCTATGGGTACGCACCATGTCGCTCGCCATTCCAACGCCATAACAAAATCCGGCGCAGGCTGCAGAGATATCAAATGCAGCAGCATTTGGATTTCCTAAACGTAAAGTTACATCGGTAGCAGCACTTGGCGTCTGAAACGGATAAGTAACTGTTGCAACAATTACCGCACTTAATTGATCGGCGGTAATTCCGGCAGCAGTCAATGCTTTTTGCCCAGCCGCAACAGACATATCAACAACACTTTCATCGGCAGATGCATAACGCCGTGACTCAATTCCTGATCTTTCGCGAATCCATTCATCACTTGAATCAATTAAATCTACGATTTCCGAGTTAGGGACAACGCGAGATGGTCGGTAATCACCGACGCCCAAAATTTGTGAGTGACGAGTTGCTAATGGTTCGGAAATTTTGCTCATTAGTTTTGACCTTCTGGATGCAAGCGAGCAATCGGTTGACCTGGAGCAACTGGATCGCCTTCTTCAACAATAATTTCAATCAGAGTTCCGGCATGCGTGCTTTTAAGTTCAGCACTTTCACGTTTATTGGAAACGGTTCCGATTACCGCCCCTGCTGCTAGTTGTGTACCTACTTCGATTCCCGCGGATGTGAAGTAGCCGGCAAACGGAGCAACGATCATTCGCCATGTTGGTTGATTATCAATGGCGCTGGCAGAACCATGCCGGCCAATTAAATCAAGTGCGGCTGGAATGTCATCAGGAGTTTTTAGCGCGAGTGTTTCAACATTAGGAAGGGCTCGTTTAATCAAACCCACCAAAGTTCCCGCAGGTGGCATCTCTATTACAGCGGTTACGCCTAACTCGTTAAGAGTTTCCATGCATAGATCCCAGCGAACTGGGTTAGCAATCTGATCGATCATCCGATCAAGCAAACTCCGGCCACTATGAACAACTGCGCCATCTCGATTTGAAATTACTCTGGTGCGCGGATCATGAACAGTCACTGAAGTTGAAAGAGATTTCATCCGTGCCACTGCCGGTTGCATATAAGAGGTATGAAAGGCGCCAGCAACTGAGAGCGGTCGCACCCGCGCACCTTCAGGTGGATTTTCGGCGAGCGCAGCAAGTGCGGCTAACTCACCAGCAGCGACAATCTGCCCACCACCATTTTCATTTGCAGCAGTTAAATTAAATTTAGCAATCGCGGCTAAAACATCAGCTCGATCTCCACCTAATATCGCTGACATTCCAGTGGGAGTTGTGGCACTTGCAGCTGCCATCGCTAATCCACGTTCGCGTACCAATGTAATTGCAGATTCAGCAGTTATTGCCCTAGCCCCAGCAGCAGCGGTGAATTCGCCAACAGAGTGGCCAGCCACAACTCCGACTTTGCCAAATGCATCTGATGGATGTGGGAAGAGTGACAGCGCGCCAACTAATCCAGCGGCCACGATCAAGGGTTGAGCATTTGCGGTGTCTCGGATCTCATCTGCATCGGCGTTCGTGCCTAGGTGAAGGAGATCTAAATTGGCAACAGCCGACCACCAGGTCAATAAATCTTTGACTCGGGCCGATTCCAGCCAAGGGTTTAAGAATCCTGGGGTTTGGGCGCCTTGTCCGGGAGCGATAATGGCGAGCACCCCTTCACTTTACGACCACCTTCGGGTTACTCCTAAGTACACGCTATTACACGCGCACATTTTAGTTACCGACCGGTAACATAGGGCCGTATCCGCCTCATAATGAAATCCGGCTTAGGAGTGATTAGTGAAGATTGCTGTCTGCGTAAAACAAGTCCCAGATTCATGGGCTGAGAAGAAATTAAATGCCAGTACTAAGTTGATAGATCGCGAAGGTGTTGATGCAGTGCTAAATGATTTAGATGAGTACGCAATTGAAGCTGCGTTGCAAATTGTTGAAGCAAATGGTGGAGCAGAAGCCGGACATTCCGTAACGCTAATTAGTATGGGACCAGAGCGAGCAACAGAAGCACTTCGCAAGGGACTTTCAATGGGTGCTGATGATGCAATACTCATTAGCGACGCTGCGCTCGCCGGATCTGACGCACTTGCTACATCATTGATTTTGGCTAAAGTGATTGAAAGAGTTAAGCCAGATCTAATTTTATGTGGCACTGAATCAACTGATGCACGAATGAGTGTTATTCCTTCGATGCTTTCAGAGCGTCTTGAGTTACCACAGCTTTCATTCGCTGGGGAAGTTAATGTGAGTGCAGATCAAGTAAGTATTAAAAGAGTTACTGATGAAGGTGTTGATTCAATGAGCGCTCCAATGCCAGTAATTGTAAGCGTAATTGAAAAAATAAATGAACCACGTTATCCATCATTTAAAGGCATCATGGCTGCAAAGAAAAAAAGTATTGAAGTTTTATCACTTGCCGATCTTGGAGTAAGTGCTGCTGAAGTAGGTGGTGCTGGTGCATGGAGTTTGGTTAATGATTTTAATGAACAAGCTGCTAGAAGTGCTGGTGTGAAAGTAGTAGATGAGGGTGCGGGCGGAAATGCCCTTAGTGAATTTTTGGCTGAAAAGAGGTTGGCATGAGTACTTTTGTTTTTATTGATCATATAGACGGAGTGATTACAAAAACTGCGGGGGAGTTGTTAACAATCGCTAGACGAGCCGGCGAAGTTACCGCTGTAATAGTTGGAATTCCCGGCGATGGTGCAAAAGCCGCCGCTGCAATAAATTCTTTTGGCGCAAATAAAATAATTGCGATCGAAGATAGCACCATCAACGATCATCCAAGTGCCCTTGCTGCCCAAGCACTAGCTGACTTACTTTTGGAAAAAGGCGCTACTACTTTGTTGATTCCTTCTACCGCTCGCGGAAAAGAAATTGCCGCAAGAGTTGCAGTCCGTACTAATTCTGGAATTATTACGGATGCAGTTGATGTAACAGCTGATTCAACTGCCACGCAATCTATTTTTGGCGGATCTGCCGTTGTGCATTCCAAGGTAAGCAAGGGGATCGCCATAATTACTGTTCGACCAAATTCGGTTGAACCAGAAAGCCAACCTTCCACCTGTGAGGTTGAAGTTATTTCACCTAAATTGAATCCAACAAAAGTTGTGATCAGCAATCGCGAGCCAGCAAAAAAAGGTGGCCGACCAGAGTTAACTGAAGCGGCGATTGTGGTTTCCGGCGGACGCGGTACAAATGGCGATTTTGCTCCAGTTGAAGCTTTGGCTGATCTGCTTGGCGCAGCCGTTGGCGCCTCACGTGCTGCAACCGATGCCGGCTGGTATCCGCACTCACATCAAGTTGGTCAAACTGGCAAAACGGTCTCTCCTTCTCTCTACATTGCCTGTGGAATTTCAGGTGCGATCCAACATCGTGCTGGAATGCAGACCAGCAAAGTGATTGTGGCAATCAACAAGGATCCAGAGGCGCCGATATTTGAAGTAACTGATTTTGGCGTAGTTGGCGATCTTTTTGCGGTACTTCCGCAAGCCACCAGCGCAATCGCTGCTCGAAAGGGTTAACGCTCTAGAATTGCCAAATGGCCATTAACAGCGCGACTGCATATCTAGATAATGCAGCCACAACGGCGATGGTTCCCGAAGCCGTGCTAGCTATGAGCCAACAGTTAAGCAAAGTTGGGAATGCTTCAAGTTTGCATGCGGCAGGGCGCAGTGCGCGAAAAGTTGTTGAGGAATCACGAGAAGCTATCGCAGATGCAGTTGGAGCGTCGCCAAGTGAGGTGATTTTTACTGCATCTGGAACAGAGGCAAATAATTTAGCGTTAAAAGGTTTTTATTGGCATCGGCTTGCAGAAGGTAGGAATGTAATCGCTACCTCTCCAATCGAACACCATGCAATTCTTGATCCACTCGAATGGCTAGTAGATCATGAAAATGCAAAATGGCTTGAACTTGATGTGGATCAAAATGGTCAAGTTTTAATTGAAGGTGCTGAAAAGAAAATTAAAGAAGTGGCAAATTCAATATCTTTGATATCAATCATGCATTCAAATAATGAAGTTGGTTCGGTTCAACATGTCGGCGAGATTGCTGCTATCGCTGGGGAATTAGATCTCCCGATTCACACAGATGCAGTTCAAAGTTTTGGAAAAATTCCATTAAGTTTTAGAGAATTAAATGTTACTGCTATGAGTTTGAGCGCACATAAAATCGGCGGACCACTTGGCATAGGTGCTTTAGTATTAAAAAAAGGATTAGACCTAACTCCAGTCTTACATGGCGGCGGACAAGAACGAGATTTGCGAAGTGGAACTCTTGACACTCCAGCAATCGCTGGGTTTGCTGCTGCTGCAACCATTGCAATTGCCGAACTTAACTCGAGAGCTGCCAGAGTACGTAAGTTACGGGAGCGATTAATTTCAGGAGTGCTCGCTAAAGTTGAAAATACCTCTGTAAACAGCGCAAAAGATCATTTACCGGGAATTGCACATTTCACTTTCGAAGGTGCCGAAGGAGATGCACTACTTCTTTTACTAGATGCCCAAGGTGTGCAATGTTCAACAGGTTCAGCCTGTAGCGCCGGCGTGCCTAGACCAAGCCATGTATTACTTGCCATGGGAATGAATGATAAGCGGGCTAAATCTTCACTTCGTTTCTCAATTGGCCCATCAACAACAGAGGCGGATATTGATTTAGTAATTTCAGTAATCGCACCAGTTGTTGAACGCGCTAGAGCGGCAGGTTTAGTATGAAAGTAATCGCAGCCATGAGTGGTGGAGTTGATTCTGCAGTTGCTGCAGCACGTGCTGTCGAAGCCGGACATGAAGTAATCGGCGTCCATTTAGCACTTTCAGCAAATCCACAAAAATATCGATCAGGTGCACGAGGGTGTTGCACAGTTGAAGATTCCCATGATGCCAGACGAGTGGCAGACATAATCGGAATCCCTTTTTACATTTGGGATATGGCCAGTGAATTTCATGAGGCAGTTGTTGATAATTTCATCTCTGAGTATTCAATTGGGCGCACACCAAATCCGTGTCTTCGCTGCAATGAAAAAATAAAATTTGCCGCTGTATTAAATCGGGCACGTGCAATGGGGTATGAAAAAGTTGTTACTGGCCATTATGCAAAAGTTGTAGATTCACCAACTGGGCCAATGTTAAACCGTGCTAATGATCCGGAAAAAGATCAATCTTATGTTCTGGCAGTTCTTACTCAAGATCAAATTGCTGGTGCCATGTTTCCACTCGGCGATACTCACAAAGTTGATGTTCGTGCTGAAGCACAAGCGCGTGGTTTTGCTTTAGCCCAGAAACCAGATAGCCATGACATCTGTTTTGTTCCTTCTGGAGATAATGCCGGGTGGTTGCGAGAGCGACTTGGTAGCGAATCCGGATCGATTCTAGATGAGCATGGAAAAAAATTAGGTTCGCATAAAGGGGCTTACACCTACACGATTGGCCAACGCAAAGGACTAAACCTAACCGTTCCAGCAAATGATGGTTCACCAAGATATGTTTTAAAAATTGAACCGCTCTCAAACACTGTAGTTGTTGGTTCACATGAAAAACTTGCAGTAAGTAAAATTTCAGGAAGTGAAATCAAATGGTGCGGTCCAGTCCCAGGAAATGAAGCACTTCGCGGATTTGCCCAAGTTAGGGCACATGGTCAAGCGCTACCTTGTTCGTATAAATTTGATGGTGTGAATTTGACTGCAATTTTAGATGAACCACTTTATGGATTAGCAGCAGGTCAAGCCCTGGTTATTTATGATGGAGATCGAGTTGTAGGTTCTGCAACAATTGACCATACCGATCAGGCCATTGGTTCAAGTAATGGCAGTTAATAACACTAATAACTCAGCAAGGCATCGTATCGAACAATTAAGAGTAGAAATTAGTGAACACCAATTTTTATATTACGTAATGAATAATCCAAAAATTAAAGATGCAGATTTTGACCTGCTTTGGAATGAATTATTAAAACTAGAAGAAGCCAATCCTGAACTAAGGAGTGAGAGTTCGCCGACTGTTGCAGTTGGTGGAGGCTTTTCAACTCAATTCGTCCAAGTTGATCATTTGAAACCGATGATGAGTCTTGACAATGTATTTGATACTGAAGAGTTGGATTCATGGCTAACGAAAACAGAGCGAGATTTTGAAAAAAATGAGATCAATTGGCTTTGTGAATTAAAAATAGATGGTCTTGCAGTTAATTTACTTTATGAAGAGGGAAAATTAATTCGTGGATTAACCAGAGGTAATGGAACAACTGGCGAAGATGTAACTCTCAACGTTAAGACTATCAAGGGAGTGCCACATCAATTAAGTGGAAAGAACTTTCCGAAGGTATTAGAAGTTAGGGGAGAGGTTTATTTTCCATTGAAGGAGTTTGCTGAGTTAAATGCGAGTATCGAAGAATCAGGGAAAACTCCATTTGCTAATCCTCGCAATGCTGCTGCTGGATCGCTGCGGCAGAAAGATCCAAAAGTCAGTGCTGCTAGGCCTTTGCGAATGTTGGTACACGGTTTTGGAGAAGTTAATGGCGTTGAGTTCTCGACTCAAAGTGAGGCCTACGCCGCGTTCAAAGAGTGGGGATTGCCAACAAGTGATCAAGTTAGAGTTTTCAATAAAGTAGCAGAGATTAAGAAATACATTAATGGACATCTTGATCATCGCCACGACTTGCAACATGAGATTGATGGCGTCGTAATTAAAGTTAATCAAGTTGAAATCCAAAATAAGCTTGGATTTACTTCTCGCGCTCCTAGATGGGCGATTGCGTATAAGTATGCACCTGAAGAAGTTGTCACTAAATTGCTAGATATCCGAGTAAGTGTTGGACGAACGGGTCGAATAACGCCATTTGCATTTATGGAACCAGTAAAAGTTGCTGGTTCGACAGTTTCACAAGCTACGTTACATAATCAAGAAGAGGTGATTAGAAAAGGAATTTTAATTGGAGATTATGTAGTTATTCGAAAAGCTGGAGATGTGATTCCAGAAGTATTAGGTCCAGTTCTTGCTAAACGTGATGGATCTGAACGAGTATTTGTAATGCCTAATATCTGTCCAGATTGCGGAAGTAAATTAAAAGCGATCTCAGATGGAGATGTAGATATCAGGTGTGTGAATAGCCGAAGTTGTCCAGCTCAACTCCGTGAGCGACTTTTCTATATTGGCTCACGCTCTGCACTTGATATTGATGTTCTTGGATATGAAGCTGCCAGCGCGTTACTTGCTGACGGGATCTTAAAAGATGAGAGTGGGCTTTTCGCAATAATTCCTGCGAACCTTTCAACTTCAGAATTTTTTACGAAGAAAGATGGAACGCTAGGTGCAATTGCTGAACGCTTTATCACTGCACTTGCAGAAGCTAAATCCAAACCGCTTTGGCGGGTAATCGTTGCTTTGTCAATCAGACATGTTGGCCCTACGGCAGCTCAATCATTAGCGCGCGAGTTTGGTTCACTGGAAGCGATTGAAGCAGCCTCCATTGAAAAGTTAGCAGAGATAGATGGAGTTGGCCCAACTATTGCAGCAGCGATCGTGGATTGGTTTAAAGAGGATTGGCATCGCGAGATAGTAAAAATGTGGCGAACTTCAGGAATTGGGCAAGATCATCAAAGTAGTGAACTCGCCCAAACTATTAGCGGTCTTTCGATTGTGGTGACTGGTTCGCTGACTGGATTTACCCGAGATGGAGTGAGTCAGGCAATAACCGATCGGGGTGGCAAGGCCACCAGTTCGGTTTCAGCCAAGACTGATTTTGTAGTTGTGGGAGATGCACCGGGCTCGAAATATGCCAAAGCCCAAGAGCTAGGGGTGCCAGTCCTTGATGAAGCAGAGTTTGTAAAGTTGTTAGCGGGCGGAAAAGCCGGGCTTGGGGAATAGGATACGAACATGATTTTATTTTCTGAGGGTCGCGAATTACCTGCCCCACCCCTTGCATTTGGATTAATCGGTTTTGGAATTCTTTCACTACTGCTTTATTTAGCGATGCGGATAGACAAGGATCACTAATTCCAAAAATTGCAATTTTCGGCGGAACTTTTGATCCAATTCACCGAGGTCATCTACACGCTGCTGAAGTAATTTTAGAGCAGGGTTTAGTTTCCAAAATTTTTATGATTCCAGCCGGAAATCCATGGCAAAAAGAAGGTCAATTAGTTGCGACTTCAGCACAGCGTTTAGAGATGTGTAGATTAGCAACTTCTGATAATCCCAAAATTGAAGTGTCAGATATCGAAATTAATCGAAGTGGACCAACTTATTCAATTGAAACAGTATTACAACTTGAGAAAAATTTTCCAGAATTCGAATTCTCACTTGTACTTGGAACTGATGCTTTGAAAAATATTACGACGTGGCATCGAGTAAATGAATTAATCAAGAAGGTTGAAGTTTTACAACTATTAAGAATCAATGAGACCGTTAAAGTGGCCGATCTTCCAATAGGGATTAATCTAAAAGTCGTCCAAGGGGCCATGTTAGATGTTTCATCGACCGTGATTCGCGAAAAGGTTGCGAAAAATGGAGATGTTTCTGAATTAGTAGATTCGAAAATTTTAAAATTAGTGAAAGAGATTTATGGCGCTTAGTACTCAGACGATCAAAGCTGCAGCTGTCGCCGCCCGTGCTGCTGACGAAAAGTCTGGAAGTGAAATAGTAGCGCTGGATTTATCTAATCAATTGATACTCTCAGATGTTTTCTTGCTTGTATCTGGCGCAAATGATCGACAACTCAAAGCCATATCTGATGAAATTGAACGTCAACTTTCTTTTGTAGGGGAAAAAGTTATTCACCGTGAAGGTGGCGGAGACTCTTCACAATGGTTGCTGTTGGATTACGGTGATTTAATTGTCCATATTCAAACCAAAGAAATGCGAACTTATTACGCACTTGATCGACTGTGGGGGGATTGCCCAATTATCTCTCTTCCGCAGGTTGAACTGAGAGATAAATAATTAAGATGCGAAAAATAATTATTGTCAGACATGGACAAACGGATTGGAATGTAGAAAATAGATTTCAAGGTCATACCAATATTCCATTAAACGATACAGGGCAAGCTCAAGTTGAAAAATCCGCATTAGTGCTGGCTTCTTTGCGCCCAAATCGTTTAGTGACCAGTGATTTACTACGTGCTCGTGAAACCGCAGCAGCTATTGCAAAAAGATGTGGATTGACGGTAACGATCGATCCAGATTTGCGCGAAACATATGGCGCAGATTGGGAAGGAAAAACCGGTCTTGAAATTAGGAAAAATTCAGATGCCGAATTCACCGCATGGCTCGGTGGAGAAGATATTCCAGCGGGTGGAAGTGGAGAACGGCGAAGTGAAGTTGCCGCACGGGCAATTTCAGCTATTTATCGCGGGCTAAGTGAGATCGAATCAGGGCAAAGTTTGGTGATTGTTACCCATGGAGGTGCGGCTCGAAGTGTGATCGGAACATTGATGGGATTGCCAGTAAGTGAGTGGGCATCATTAGGCGGACTAGCAAATGCTTCATGGTCAATTTTAGATGAGAGCGGGAAAAGCAATGGAAGTTGGCGTTTAATTGAGCATAACTCCGGGACGCTTCCTGACCCAATCCTTGACCAAGAAAGTGGCGACTCAATAGTTTGATTTTTGATCTAGGCTAGCAAGTTCAATTGGGCTCTGGTAATTTTCCCCAATGATCGATATCGCAATTCGTGGTGGTTTGGTAATTGATGGGACAGGCTCACAGCGTTATCAAGCTGACGTAGGAATTTTAAATGACCAGATTGTTGAGATAGGTCGCGTATCTGCGGCTAACCGTGAGATTGATGCCACCGGTTTAATTGTTTCACCAGGATTTGTTGATCCACATAGTCATTCAGATTTTACAATGCATGTGAACCCATTAGCTCAAAGCACTGTTCGTCAAGGCGTTACTACTGAAATTGTTGGCAACTGTGGATTTTCTAGCGCGCCAATCACCCCAAAATCAGTAAAACAAATCGCGGGCCGATTAAATGGATATGGTTTTGAAGGTGATCCTGCATGGCGCACTATGGATGAGTATTTTTCACATATCGAAGCAGATGGCGTTTCGGCGAATTTTGCATTTTTTATTGGGCATAACTCTTTGCGTCATGCTGCGGGACTCAACGGCGATGAAACTGTTACAGATGAACATCTAAAGATCATGTCTGATTTGGTCGCAGAGTCAATGGAAGCCGGAGCATTAGGTTTATCTACTGGACTTGAATTTTTGCCAGGAAAGTTTGCTAAAACTGAAGAGATTGAGCATTTGGCAAAAGTAGTTGGAAAGTATGGTGGGGTTTACACCAGCCATGTCCGTAACCGCGACTCTGAAATTTTCTCTTCCATGTCTGAATTTTTACAGATCGCAAAAACTGGAAATGTAGTTGCGCAGCTTTCACATTTTAATGTGCGCTTTGATACCAATGCTCCTGAGAATGCATGGGAACGTGCAGT
>SHVK01000026.1 GCA_009694285.1 Candidatus Nanopelagicaceae bacterium
AAACATCATCGAACCAGGAAAACGCCCTGCCCACACTCTCAATGCTTGGTTAGCAACAAATGAAGATGATTCGCTTGCTTACGTTGGCGGAACTCCAGGTGGTCACGTTCAAGTACAAACTAATTTGCAAGTCATCGTAAATCTTGTTGATCTTAAAATGAATGTGCAAGAGGCTATTGAAGCCCCCCGCTGGCAGCACTTGAGTGAAACCGGCCAAGCTGGCGCTGAAGAAGCAACTTTCGGAACTCTAGAAATCGAGAATCGCGTAAATTCCGAGACGTTCGTTGAGCTAAAGAGTCGTGGACATATCGTCAAAGAACTTGAACCTTGGGATCATGCCTCGCGCGTTCAACTTATGCAGCGATATCCAAACGGCACGATGGCATTTGGATCAGACCCAAGGTCGGCAGGTCAAGCCGCTGGGATCTAATTACAAGTTTTTAACGGTAAGCAATTTCCCAGAATCAGTTGTTGCGATTAGTGCGCCACTACTTAACAACTCTAGATCGCGAATGCGTTCTCCGACATCTAATTGAACGGTTTCTAGAACTTCAAATTTCTCACTTACCTTCATAAATACCAGAACTTGTTCACGCAAAGTTCCCAGCACTAGCGCTCCGCCCCAGGTGCCCCACCCTTTAATCGGTAATTGCACCAACTCAGTCGGCGCAATAGATGGAACCCAATACTTAATTGGCTCGATATATCCCTCGTGAGTGCCAGTTTTACTTGGTCGCACGTAATCTCCAAAACCGTATGGCTGTCCATGAGTAACAAAAGGCCATCCATAATCTCCGCCGGATTCGATCACATTAACTTCATCACCACCACGCGGTCCATGCTCTGCTGCTATCAAGGTTTCATTGTTGAACATGACAATGCCTTGTGGGTTTCGATGGCCTTGCGAAATTCGCTCCACTGATTTTTTGCTTAACTTAAAGATGGAACCTAAATCACCACGTTTGTTGCGATTGTTTATCTCACTAAATCCTAGATCGCCAATAGTTACGTAGACCGAATTCTTATCGATTACTGCAAAGCGTCCGGCGGTATGTTGCACCGCAGATATCGGAACACAGGGTTTGGAAACAAACCAGTTAGCTACGAATTTAACTCGTTGGGCCTTGCGATCATAAGCCAACTCATCAACTGCGATCTCAACGCATGAACGGTTACTTCCTAATCGGGGGTAGGAGATCAACAATTTCGCCGAAGAAGAACTCTCAGACAAAATGGCTATATCGTTAATTGCAAAACGTGAATCTATTTCTCTTCTGTTAGATGGGATGAAACTTCCCAAACTGCGTAGAGCGGTTTTCTTTTTGTTCCAAGTCAGGATTTCTCCACCGCTTCGCCCGCCACCTAACAAAACAGTGTCATCTTTCATGAGTGCGAGTGCCGGACCTCGAGAGTTTCCGCCTTCAGTCACAGAATTAGCAATTGATTTTGATGAGAAAGTTAGCGATATGGAATCATCTGCAAAATCAGCGGCTTTGGCTGATGGGGTAGCAGCCAAACACAGAGCAGATACCAGGATGATTCGACGGATCATAAATAAATCCTATTCCTATAGTAAATGAAGGCCACCCCAAGAGATGAGGTGGCCTTTACATTTCGGCGTTAAGGGGCCGCCAGGGAAGAATTGAGCAGTTACAGAATTACTTCTTTACCAAAGTAGATACATCTACTCCTGGAGGAAGAATTACTGCATCGATCGCATGAATGACACCATTTGACGCTGCAACATCTGCTGCAACAACTTTTGCACCGTTAACGGTTACACCGTCTGCAGTTGAAAGCTTGACTGTCTGTCCTTCAACAGTAGCAACATCGCTATCTGTTACGTCAGCAGCCATAACTTTTCCGGAGACAACGTGATAGGTAAGAATCTTTACGAGCACTGCCTTGTTTTCAGGCAATAGGAGTGCATCAACTACTCCGGCAGGAAGAGCTGCGAAAGCCTCATCGGTTGGTGCGAATACTGTAAATGGACCCTCTCCACTTAAAGTTTCGACTAGTTCTGCGGCTGTTACTGCAGCTACAAGTGTTCCGAAATTGCCAGCTCCGCTAGCAACATCAACAATTGTTCCTACAGTCGTTGCCTCTGTTGTTTCCTCTGCTACTGCTTCCATAGTTTCTTCTTTGTCGCTTCCGCATGCTGACAATGTCAGCGCTAATACAACAGCAACAGCTGCGAATACACCAGAACGCTTAGCCTTCATTCCGCTCTCCTTTATTTTGGGTTACTTTCACACAAAAGCCTAGATTTCCGGCAAGAGGCGGGCAACTTGAAATGGTTAACAATGGGCAACAAAATGGAAAATAACAGGATTCTAAGTGTTTTCTCAGCATTAGAATGCAACTACGGAGATTAAGTGTTAAATACTCGCATGAGGATTGTGCAAAGAGTTGGCCAAGTAGTTCTAGGTCTGGCACTTGCGTATGCCGGCTTCACTCACTTAACAACTAGCCGCTTGGAATTTCAAGCACAAGTTCCAACTTTGCTAAAAGATTATGCAGATTTTGTGGTGCTTGCATCTGGAGTTTTTGAGATTGCGCTTGGACTATCTCTTTTGGCGCTATGGAAATATCGTGCGCGAATCGGTTGGATAGTTGCAACCTTTTTCGTCCTTATCTTCCCTGGAAATATCTCACAATATATTAATCAAGTAGATGCATTTGGTTTGGATAGTGATCGTGCGCGATTAACCCGCCTGCTTTTCCAACCCCTGCTAGTGATCTGGGCGTTGTGGTCAACGGGGGCATGGGAGGGCAGGGTTAATTTATTTAAGTCTTTTAGAAATGCAAAAATAGGAGGACTCAGGTAATGTTTTGCCATGAAAAAGTTTTTAGCCGTTGTATTAGCGCTGGTTTTTTTAGGCAATAGCGTTGCCTATGCCCATCAACCTGTTCTCTTGTTAGATTCAGATACAACCGCCGCGGAAGGACCATTGTTAGTAGATGGAACTGTTTCATTTGCGATCAGAGCATCTTTTACCAAGGCCGGACAAAAGAAAGCATTTCGTGCGCGATTTAAGGCCGGAGATGCACTCTCTGTTCAATATTTAATTGTAGATAAGAAACCTGAAAACAAATTAAAGACAACAGCTTTACCGTCATTTGTCATTACCGCGCCCACAGGATCATCTATGACTCTAAAGTTCACAGAACGAACTAAGTTTTATGAGCCTTTTGGCAAAGCAAATTATTTATACCTCGCACGTTATAGCTCAGTAGCAGAAGCTGGTATTTACAACTTTACCATTACTTCAAAAGGCAAAGCCGGAATTACAGTTGCCGTAGGTGATAGAGAGGTTCGAGGTGAAGTGGTGCGTGGCGCAGCCCCAGCACCATCACAATCTGCAACTCCATCACAATTGCCAGCACCGTCACAATCTGCAACTCCATCACAATCCCCAGAACCGTCACAATCTGCGACTCCATCAAAATCTCCAGCAGCTTCACAAGGTTCTAGTGGTCCTACATTTACATTGGCGGATGTTAAGAAGAACGACAACGCCACAAATTGTTGGACTATCGTTGATGAGAATGTTTATAACTTAACAACGTGGATTAATTCTCATCCTGGTGGATCTAATGCAATTTTGTCTTTATGTGGCAAAGATGGAACTAGTGCCTTTAAAGCACAACATACTGGTCGTGCCGGACCAATTAGCCAATTAGATTCCTACAAAATCGGGAAATTGAAAGATTAATCAATTTAATCTTGCGTAACTCCAACTTAAAAAGCTCGCAATGATTACCCAGATTTGATACGGCAATAAAGCAATTAACATCGGTAATGATGCACGTGCTGCAATCACGAGCAATACAACAGTTAACGCCGCAACTAGTGACAAAGCGATAGAAGCCGCTTCAAGATTGTGTGGTCGGTAAAACTGAAAAGCCCACGTCAAAGCTGCAGCAACACTGAGTGCAAAAACAGTTAAGTACGAGATCACCGAAACTGCACTTAACCGATTAGAAATAACAATCGATGCAATTCCTAAAACCACAAAGTTATAGGGCCAGATCAATCCGAAAATAAAATCGGGCGGCTGCCAAAGCGGCGCATTTAATCCGCGGTACCAGCCATCTCTGGTGTTGACCCATAGGCCCGAACCGATGGCATAGACAAAGACCAGGCCAATCCCAATGCCCGAAGCCACAACTCTCACGTTGTAAGTGTATTGGCCCTGAAATAAGCCGGAAATCGTCATATCGGCAGACCACGCGGTAGAATCGCAATGTTGTTTCCGGGGTCGATGTAATTTCGAACCGGCGGTTATAGTCCGCGACCCGATGCCAGCCAGGTACCGGTTGACTCAGTGAAATTCTGAGACCGACGGTTAAAGTCCGGATGAGAGGAACCAACAAAAGGTAGGCATTTTTGCCTACTCTCTTTGTGCTTTCATGCACCCACCCCGGCGACTCGTTATTTGAGTGGGGGTAGATATGGATTACACAGTTGCAATGCAACGTGCCATTACCCTGTCAGAAGAAGGTCTAGGCAAGACTTCACCAAATCCAATTGTTGGCACTGTGATCATTGATGATGCTGGAAATGTAATCGGCGAAGGTTTTCATGATCGAATGAACAGCAAAGATCATGCTGAAGTAGTTGCGATCACTAATGCGACGCAGAGTGGTAACAAAATTAAAGGCGCAACTATTGTTGTGACATTAGAACCATGCAATCACGCTGGAATTACTGGTCCATGCACGCAAGCGATCATTGATGCCGGAATCTCAACTGTGGTATTTGCAGTTAGCGACCCTAACTCAGTTGCATCTGGTGGGGGAGAGGTATTGCGAGCTGCCGGAATCAAAGTTGTCGAAGGAGTTTTAAAAGCGGAAGCCGCTTATGCCAATCGCGCATGGTTAATGAAGATAAAAAAGAATCGACCATTTTTTACTTGGAAAGTCGCAACAACACTTGATGCCAAGATAGCCGCAACAGATGGCACTTCTAAATGGATTACTAACGAAACCTCGCGTGCTGATGTGCAGATATTGCGCCGCCGGGCAGATGCAATATTGGTTGGAACAAACACTGTGATTACTGATGATCCACATTTGATTCCACGTGGTGATTTCGCTGGATATTCCCATAATCCAATTCGGGTCATTTGCGGAGAACAAGATTTGCCTGCAGATGCAAAAGTGTTTGACTCAGCGGCGCAGACCGTTGTTGTGAAATCAAAGGATTTAGATCTGTTGGTTGAAAAGTTAAATAAATTAGAAATCAATCAGGTATTTGTAGAAGCTGGAATGACGTTGGCCAGTGCGATGGTGGATCACTGTCTAATGGATGAACTAGTGATCTATCAAGCACCTTCATTACTGGGCTCTGGCAAACCATTTTTCACTTTTGACTACCCATCAACAATTAGCAATCAAATGCGACTAGATCACATCAGTACCGTGGTTCTAGATGGGGATGTTAAATCGGTCTATCGCATTAGGAATGGTGAATGATGTTTACTGGACTTGTTGCTGAACTTGGAACCATCACCGCAATCAACAAAGGTGAAACTTCTGCCGTATTTACTATCAAAGCTCCAGTTCTTATTGCAGAGATCAAAGAGGGAGATTCAGTCGCGGTTAGTGGCGTCTGTTTAACTGCCACCTCTGTCTCAGGCACAGAGTTCACCGCTGATGTAATGATCCAAACTCTGGCCCTGACATCACTCTCGCAAGCGGTTGTGGACTCACCGGTGAATCTAGAACTTGCTGCACAAGTTAACTCGCGCATGGGTGGTCACATCGTTCAAGGCCATGTCGATGGGGTCGCACATGTAATTGGCTTAACTTCAGGGGATAAGTGGGCCCAATTTGATCTTCAAGTGCCGGCCCATTTAAGTAAATATATTGTGAATCAAGGATCAATTTGCCTTGATGGTGTCTCATTAACGGTTGGTGAAATAAATGACACAAACAACGTCCTCACTGTCTGGCTAATTCCAGAAACTTTAGAGCGGACAAATTTGTCATCCAAAAAACCAAGAGACCTAGTAAATGTTGAAGTAGATGTCCTTGCCAAGTATGTAGAGCGCCTTCTAGCCAAGAAGGATGTGAAGTAATGAGTCATTTCGCAGCGGCTCTAGAAGATTTCAAGAATGGGAAGTTCTTAATTGTGACCGATGATTCTGATCGCGAAAATGAAGGCGATTTAATTTTGCTTGCAAAAGCGGCCACCACTGAACAAATAGGTTTTATGGTGCGACATACTGCAGGTGTTATCTGCGGCGTGATCAATAACAAAATTGCTAAAAAACTTAAACTTCCAATGATGGTTGCCCGAAATGAAGATAGCCACGAGACTGCATTTACCGTCTCAGTTGATTTAATTGACGGACGCACAACTGGAATCAGTGCGCAGGAGCGGGCAAATACATTGCGGGCCCTGGCTGATCCAAATGCAAAAGCTGCGCAATTCTTGCGCCCGGGTCATATTTTCCCACTAGTGGCAGTTGACGGTGGTGTTCATCTAAGAGGCGGGCATACCGAGGCTGGCGCTGCTTTATGTGAGTTAACAAATTCATATCCAGTCGCAGTGATTTCAGAGTTAGTGAATGATGACGGCTCAATGATGCGCGGTGCCAATCTGGATGAGTTTGCGATCAAGAATTCAATTAAGAAGATATCTATTGCAGAGATCAAAGCGCATGCAGAAAAGAAAGATCCAAATATCAAGGTTGATTTTGAGTGGTCTAAATTGCCAATCGGAGAAGGCGAATGGAAGGTCACCACATTTACGTCACGAAGTGGAGTAGAGCATGCGGTATTAGCGCTTGGGAATTTGCAGCAGGAGAATCTCTTGAGTCGAATACATTCAGAGTGCTTGACAGGAGATGCCTTTGGTTCTCTGCGCTGTGATTGTGGACCGCAATTAATGCAGGCCATCTACGAAATTGAAGAGCACGGCTCTGGGTTGATTATTTACTTGCGTGATCATGAAGGTCGGGGGATTGGACTAGGGGAAAAAATACGCGCATATGCGTTGCAAGATTCCGGACAAAATACTGTCGAGGCGAATATCTCTCTGGGTCACGATGTTGATGAGAGATCTTACAAAGACGCGATCTTAATTTTTAACGCACTTGGCATTTCAGATGTTGAATTACTAACCAATAATCCAGAGAAGTTAGCCGCATTTGACGGATCAGGAATTAATCTCAAGAAGCGCAAGCTTCAAGTTGGAGTTAATGAGTTCAATAGAAAGTATTTGCAGAGTAAGCGGGATTTGTTAAATCACACGTTAGGGGAGATCTAATGGCCGGGAAATCACCAGAAGTTCAAATCAAGAAATCACCAAACTTGAAAGCGATTGTGATTAGCGCATCGTGGCACCCAGATATTTGCCAATCTCTTTTAGATGGCGCGGTCAGGGGTTTTGAGAGTTCTGGAATTTTCAATTTTGAAATCCGCAAAGTAGCCGGCTCTTTTGAACTTCCACTCGCAACCCAACTGGCATTTGATTCTGGATTTGATATTGCAGTTGTTGTCGGCCTTGTTCTTCGCGGTGAGACTCCACATTTTGATTACATCTGCCAAGGGGTGACTTCAGGAATCATGGAAGTTGCACTAAGTCGATCTAAGCCAATTGGTTTTGGTGTCCTGATGTGCGACACGATCGAACAAGCAAAAGCCCGTGCTGGATTCCCTGACAGTTTTGAAGATAAGGGATTTGACAGCGCAATCGCTGCACTTAGCGTCTTAAGGTGAGTATTTCGATTTTGCTACGTAAAGATGTGATAACGCAGATAAGGCGGAATTAATTAGATTTTACAAGGCGTTGTTTTGCGCTTTGACTACCGCCCTAACAGTTGCGCTCACACCCATAGTGGCTTGATAAGCAGCAAAACCTCTGCTCGCGTTGCTACTTCTCCGACTTATAGGGTGACTCTTCTTTGAATTAGACGGGACCGGTTCATGATGTTGCGACTGGAAAACTTACTCCGGTAGATTGCTAGTTCGCCGTATTGGCATTTTAGTAACAGGATAAGTTAAATCCTCCAGAAACTGCACAATCACAGCGTTCATAAGGTCGGGTTTTTCCTTCATTACGAAATGAGAAGTACCAGGAATAATTGCTAACTGACCAAGTGGAAGCGCCTCAAATAGTTCGATGGTGTGGTGGTGGTTAATAACATCATCATCTCCAGCTAGAACAAGCACTGGGCACTGGATGGTTGCGATTTCTGCCACAGTAAGTGTTGGTTCGCTGCTC
Source organism: Candidatus Nanopelagicaceae bacterium (assembly GCA_009694285.1). Lineage (GTDB taxonomy): Bacteria > Actinomycetota > Actinomycetes > Nanopelagicales > Nanopelagicaceae > UBA3012. Next base: position 8,234 of record SHVK01000026.1, read on the forward strand.
CAAATAGCATTCATACGTATGTTTTTTTCAAGCAGCGTATGGGGTGCATCGGGGGAGATCAAGTTGTACTCAGCCTGATCTTCAGGTGAGATAACAACCTCGCCAAAGGTCTGGCCTACACCGCTGAAATGAAAGTTCGCACCAATTGCCACAATCGTTTTAACAAGATCAGGGCGTTGAATCGCAACCATCAGAGCGATATTTCCACCATCGCTCCAGCCAATTAAGTGTGCGGGGGCTTTAACAACATCTTCTAAATATGCAATCGCCTCACGCGTCTGAAAATCAAAGTGCAGACTGCCGCCTTGATCTCCAGTAAAACCATGGGCGGTGCGGTCATAGGCAAAGATATGGAAATTATCCTCCAGGGGCGGGACCATGAGGTAGTCCCAGCTTGAGGTTTTACTCAAGCCACCGTGTAATAAAACAACAGCCTCACCATCGTTATCCCATTCGTAGCAATAAGTCTGGTGGCCGCGCAGCTGGATATATTGTGGCATTAAACCGAGTCCATGATCTGTCTATTGCCACGATCAAAGGCGAGGTAGTTCCACGTCCAGTCGGCCACGGTGCCAATCTTGTTGCGCCCAATAGTTGCAATTGAGCCTTTGTCAATGTATTTAAAAGATTCAAGTGCTGGTCCATTTACGAGCCGCTTAATTTGCTTGGCAATAAATCTTTCTTGCTGGAGTGCAACCGGTGCTTGAGTCATATTGAAGTCAAAAAGATTCAACTAAATTTGCTCCTTAAAATACTTATCAGCTTGCCCAAACCGGGGTGGTTGGGTGAGCGGTTAGTGCCAAAACTAGCCGAAAAATTTCTGTTATTTCAGTTACAAGTTTAGTGGCAAGGTGGAGAATGTAGGTATGCCAACTAGTAAGCCTGAGAAGAAAGAGTCGAAGAAACCTCTTTCAGTAACTCACCCTGAGTTGGCAAAAGAGGCAGATGGTTGGTTACCACTGGACCAAAATCCATGGCGGTGCTGGCGGAAATTTACATTCCGAAATGGGTGAGATTTACGTGCTCGGAATAGCACCAGAACAACGCGGTAGGTTTACCAGCGGCCATGCTCTATGTTGACGGCAATAACTAAGCGGGGATTTCCCTCTATGAATGACTTGGGTTTGCGCACTGGGATACTGACGTAATGTTTAGGAAATCGCTGGTGTAACTAAAGTCTCACCAGACTTAAATTCTTTGCGATGTCCATCCACAAATAGCCAAGCGGATTGGCGTCCTTTAACTTCCCATTCAAATGGTCCACCAACAATTGCAGTCTCCTCGTCTATCCCCACGATGCTCATACCATCAGGGACTTTCATGAATCGAGTTAAGAAATCAGGTAAGCGCGCAAATAATTGGTCAAAGTGTGGCAGAACTCGAAGGTGTGGCAGTAGTCCAACGCCACGGGTTGCCGAGTGCGTTGGCAATCTCAATGCTGGAATTTGATCAGCAAGAGCCATTGCGCCTGCGCTACAGCCTGCCAGTGCAGCACCATTCCGCCAAGCCGTTTCAATCTCCTGCCAAAGTAAAGTATCGCGCAGGGTATTTGCTAAAAACGATGGGTTACCACCTGAAAGATAAATTAAACCAGCATCACGAACTAATTCAGCAATGCGTGGATCTTGCGCGTCATTGCGATCGTGTGCGACAACCGAGACGGCGGTAACTCTCATGCGACTCGCTTGGGCTTTGCCCAACTCAATCCAACGTGACAACGAACTTTCGCCTTCCGGGGCGGCGGCAGTTGGGATCTGGACATAAATCGGATTGCGACCTGCAATCAAACTTGATTCTACTTCTAGCATTACTGGTAAATATTCTCCCGAGCCAACAAGTGCGATTGGACCTGGCGTCATTTGGACTCGATTTCCCAACTCGATCCGTCTTTGGAATCTTTGATGGTTACTTTAAATTCCATTAGGCGATCGCGAATCGCATCCGCATCATCCCAACGACCACCTGCGCGAGCTGCTTGGCGAGCTTGCAAGAGCGCTTCAATGTAAGGACCAACGACTGACATGATGTCGACTTTCGGGCTGGTGGCAATGTGCCCCAACCGTGCAACAAGGGAATGTACTGCAGCGCGAGTTTCCACATCTCGATCCAACTCATCAAGGTTAAGTAACGCATCAACAGCAGCAGTTACGTTTCCCGAATCAAGTAACTCTTCGACTTTATGTGGGTTCACCTTGAATAGCGGTGCTGGTTCACCAAGGACAATTGCGCTGCCGGTGTGTGCAATGATTTCTTTAAATGTTGCAGACTCACCAGCTGCAACTGTCCAAGATTTCCCATGATGACGAATCGTCATACTGCCTCTACCAAACACATATGCAACGCGATCATCTAAATCAAACCGAATGCCAGTGTGTTCATCTACGCCAATTATGAATATCTGCGAAGGCAGTAACGATTCAAGAGTACGAAGTCGAGCCTCGCCCACGTAACAGAATCGCGTATCGTGATTAGCGCCATCTGCATTGTTGTAATGCGGAATAATGGATGCTGGCATTCCAGTGTGTCGCTCAATCAAATTTAAACCTGGAAGCCAGTGCGGATCTTCGCCCGCTTTATACATTTCGTAAACTGGAATGGTGTGCGAGCCAACAGTCAAAGCTGCTGCAGAAGCTAGAACTATCACTCCGTCAACAAGTACTTTATCGAAATGCCGACTCACGCCCATTTCTTGCCAAACTTTTAAGGCATACGAAGGGCTTCCTGGACCGGCAAAAATCCAATTAGATTCTCGGATCGCATTGACTGCCTCACCAAGGGCAGCGCCTTTGACCATTGTGTTTCGAAGCGAGACAACTTGCGCGTGAGCTCCTACAGATTGGGCAAAAAAATCAACTAACTTTTGCGTTAAATCATCCGCATTTTCTTGAAAGCCAAATGGCGTGTCCACGATGCTTAGTTTTAGCTGATCTGATCTGCCCAGACCCGCCAAAATTTGTTGATGCGGGGTGACCATAGTTGGACTGGTTTCACCAGATCCCATAATCACTATTTGCCTTGTCACCGCTAAATCATCCCACTTTCTTGAGCATTGTTCATCTTTTGTAATCTTGGCTTTAGGTGTTGTTCGCCTAAATATGACATTCTAAGGAAGTTATGACTGAGATTTTCCTTGCACGAAGTGCTAAACCTATCTTCTGGTTGAATCCGACGGCTTAGTAGTTCTATCTAAGATGCTGCGCTGTAAGAATCCAGTCGCTAATCAAGGGCGTAATTCTTTATGTTTAATGAAATTCTGAATCTAACTTAGGGAAAGCTTGCGTTGAATACATTAGAGGACGCCAAGGTTAATGTAAAACTGAAGATCGCAGCGTTGTGGACCAGTTTTATGTTTCTCTACATATACGTAGATTATTTTCACCTTTACATGCTTGAGTAGCCTTCCCCGAAACAGTCCAAGCTCTTATTGCTCAGCAACCAGCAACAATTGGTTATGAACTCGATTCTAAACGACGGTGCTATTAGAGGGTTTAATTTCACTAGCAGCAACAACACCAAGGCGTTTGCCAACCAAGGTCAGGCCATAGGAGATTATGCGTTTTTCTCCCTGGAAATCAACATTAACAACCTGATTAAAATTATTTTTAGAATTTTTACACGATCCAAAACCAAAGCCATCATTATAAATTAGGAACTCATATTGGCCCTTAATAATTTCTTCGAATACATCAATCGGAACTGCACTTTGAAAAGTTTGAGCAGCATAACTGTAGGCGCTTTCCCAATCAGATTTTGCAATGGCATTAATCTGTTTAGTTATGTGTTTTTTTAGCATCAATCTCTGCTGCTGGCTACAAGCCCCATTTTTAGCTTGGGCTTGCGGTATCGAATTTAAGGAGGCCAGGACGACCATAATGATTGCCAAAGTAAGACCCCTAAGTCGTGTCATATCGAAAGTGTAACAATCAAATTAAAACTTGTGCTGGAGAAAGTATCACCTACGCCTTCACCTGCACCACCTCCTTCCACGACGCAAATAGCCACTCCGTCACTGTCTCGAAAGTCGGCACCTAAATCAATAATTACATGTACTAATGGTAAATCTTCCAAGAAAGTCAGTGGCATAAAGCCTAAATGTCCTGCTGGATATAAGAGGAAGTAAGTACTTTTTCTTGTACCCAGCAGGTTGGAGTCAAATGTAAGAGTGGGCTAACTAATCTGACTTACACACTCTCGGTAAAGGAATCTACTCTTGGGGTTGAGTCAGCACTCCTGGATAGCGCTGATCCCCAACTAGATGCCTAATGTCCCAAGCACAATGATCCAACCAAGGGCTGACTTGGATAAAAGACTTAGAAAAATGTAAGACTTTTCACCGTATGCATACTCGCTCCACTTACCGATCTTCTTGTATTGCAGCCACATGTTGATTGCAAAACTATTAAAAAATAAGAAGGTAAGCAGAAATCCAAATCGTGCGTAAACCGGAATTGAATCAGCGATGTTGTTGGTTGATACCCAGAAGTAGAGGCCGCCCATGATCCAAGGGACAATTCCGGCGAGGACTCCGATATTGAAGGCGAGCCAGTTTGTCTTCTCAGTGAGCTGGTTGTACTTCTCCATCATCAAACCCATCAGGTTCATGATGAAGTTGAGCGTAAAGATGAAAACAACGCTAGAGAGTTCAATCAAGCCACCGAGCATGAGAAGAACCACAAGCATTAGTGAGGAACTGATTGCATATTCCCACCAACGTGCTGGATTGATTCCGGCCGCAATATTCTCTTCGTATCGACGCACATAAAAAGGTGAGGAGATGCAAAGATGAGCAACTGCTGAGAGCAGGAGAAAAATCGGTCCGATGAGTGCAATCGGAAACTCAAAGAGTATTTCGCTCTCGGGGCGTATTCCATCTGGTGTCTCGGTGAAGAATCTAGTTACGACTGGAATTTTGGTCTCTTTATTTAAAATCAAGAAGAGCACCACAGCCTGAATGAGATGTGTGAATCCCGCTAATCTATTTAGTAGTTGTAACTTTCTGCCCAACTTTGTCTCTGGCTTCATAATCTCTCCTTTACGGAAAATAATAGTACTCAACTTATTAATTGTTCATGAGCAAAGCATCTCACAGAGACCAAAAAATGCTGCGCCAAAACTGCATTTTTACCTCAAGGAGAATCCGATTTGGACTTACTCCTTGATTGTTTTTTTAATGGAATCAATCTGCTACCAACTACCAGCCCAGCAAGGTTTGAAGATGATTCCCTTATCTACGATGTCGCAGGAGCACATGAAGGTTACGATGGAAAGGTATTTAAAGGTTCATATGATTTAGTCATGAGTTCTGAAGTTGCCAGATGTCTCTATAACTTTAGTAGTGCACCTATAAGGGCAACGATCTCAGTTACATCTTCTACTGGTGAAGTGCAAAATATCGCTACCGAATTAGTAAATGAGAAAAATGGCTGGCTAACTCTAAGCGCAAAGAACTTTACTTTTTCCGCACCGACCATCAGGATAAAGCTTTCTCAAGATGCACCCATTTCAAAGATTGCACCCATTTCAAAGGATGCACCCGTTGCAGTAGCAAAAGAAGATAAACAACCCGTACCAGTTGCCGAAGTGAAAGAGGCCAAGCAACCCGAAGCGGCCAAAGTTCTCAACCCAGTAGCAAAGAAGACAATTATTTGTACAAAAGGCAAGTTAATTAAGAAAGTAAGTGGAACGACCCCTAAGTGTCCTGCCGGTTATCGGGTTAAGTGATCCGAAGGCCAAGTGATTAAAAGTTACTAGATAAACCGGGCACAAATTGTAGAAAATATTCCATCGGGAATTTTCGGTGTCGAAATTGGTCGAATCTTGTCAACAATTTTCTGTCCGCCCCCTACCTTGATTGCGCCGCCAGCACTATCTACCAATAATTTCTCAATTGAGTCCACGAATATTGGATTTCCATTCTCTGTCAAGATTTGCAAACCACTTGAATCAAACAACTGGCCATTCAAGGCAACTCTTACTGCTTTTCCATTGGGTGCCAAAATTTCTTTTCCACCAATTTTAATGGCGATCGTTTTGTTGGTCGAACTAATGGTCAAAGCTTTACCTGTTAAAGATAGAATTTCTGTACTGTTCCCATCGACGATTTTCCCATTTTCGGGAATACGGACACCTTTACCTTTTCGATCTAAGAGAAGATCGCCTGCTGAATTCAGCAGCAGACCACGACTATTTACTAAAATTTTTCGTCCATCAGTACCTTGTAACTTCTTTCCATCTTGATCGGCAATCGTGCCGTTGTAACTAAATTGCAGATTTGATCCCTCAACACTTTTTACAGAATTGCCCGCCATACTCACGACCGGCATACCGACTGCACCTACAAATACATTTGCACCCTTAAATTTAATCTCTTCGCCTGAATCTGTTATTAGAGGCTGACCAACAAATGGTCGTCCATCTGGAGTTAAAGCAATGCTTCCAACATTATCTGCTAAAGGTTGAGCTAATTTTGGTGAACCATTTGCTTCTAAAATCACCACACCTTTTGAATTTAAAACTGGTGGCACGTAAACTACTTTTCCATTGCCGGCTTTTACCGGAACGCCATTCGCATCCAAAAGTGGGACGGTCATCAAGGGAGCGCCCGATGAATCTAGTAGTGCCTCATTTGACCCGCTGGTTAACAACTGCGTCATCAAAATTTTGCCATCGTGTAAAACTGGTTGACCGTTTGGTCCAAGAACTGGTTTAACCATAATTGGAGTTCCATTACCATCAACGAAAACAAGATTTCCAGATTTAATAACTGGTGCAGTCGTTAAAGGTTTGCCATCTGGTCCAAGCAATAA